>NZ_DAIDJE010000019.1 GCF_027451485.1 Bradyrhizobium sp. | reverse complement strand
GTCTCGGCCGGCGTGTCTTCGGTTGCATCGATCAGGACAAACCAGTCGCCTGCGCCCGCGCCTGCCGCCGCGGGAATTTCCGTCGTCGGCCCGGACAGTCCCGGATCGCTCTCGATCACGTGCATCGAAATGATGCCGTCGGCCGATTGCGGATCGAGCGCGGTGCGTAGCGCCTTGCGCAAGGTGTCGTGCCCGCCGTTTGGGGGACGAATACGGACAATGCCGAGGAATGCGCCGCGGCCCTTGCCGTGGCTTATGGTGATGCGCGCGACGCTGCGAATCATGTTCTTGAAGCGCGCCATCGTCGTCTTCGACCACTCGGTCGGACTGGCGAGGCGGGCTCTGTAGGCAGGACTGTCGAGGACGTCGATCTTTTCCGTCGAGTACAGGCAAAGATATTTTGGCGCGCCGTCTTCGGCAACGTAGCGCCGCGCCTCGATGAAGCCTTCGATCGCGACACGCTCTTCCAGATGTTGGCGGTCATACCAGCGGTTGAAGTCGGCCTCGTGCTCGGGATCGACGTCCATTGACGTCAGCAGCATGCCCTTACCGGCGATCGGCATAGTCGAGCCTCCTTCAGAGTTCTCAACGCTTAAAGTCGGCTGTCGTTGCCCGGCTTGACGCGGCAACCCGTCCGCTTCGAAAAAGTTCTTTTTGGAACGATTTATGCGCGGGTCGAAGCCCACGCGTCACGCGGATGCCGATCACATCTCAATCCTCGACGCCACATCCGCAATTCCGCGCATCACCGCATCGCGTATGCCGGGATCATACAGCGTGTGGCCGGCGCCCTCGACGATGCGAAGCTGAGCATCGGGCCATTTCGCCGCGAGCGCATGCGACGTCGCCGGCGGGCACAACAGATCATAGCGGCCCTGCACGATGATCGCAGGAATGCCCTTGAGCTTGGCTGTCTCGTCCAGAAGCTGGTTGGGACGCATGAAGCAATCGTTGGCAAAATAGTGGGCTTCCATGAATGGCGTTGCGGGCAGAGGGCCGGTCGATCCCAGCGACGCGAGATCGAGCCGCGTGCGCGACGGCGAAACTTCCGACAGGATCCGCTCGGTATCATGCCAGGCACGGGCGAAGGGCCCATGCACGGCAGCATCCGGATCGAGAATGCGCCGCCAATATGCCGTCAGGGGCCGCCCGCGCTCGTCCTCCGGCAGTGCCCCGATGAAGTCCTCGCTCAGTCCGGGGTAAAAGCGCGGCAGCGTCTTCAGGAAGGCGGCGTCGAGTTCCTCGCGCGTACCGAGAAATGTCGCTCGCAGCACAATGCCTGAGACGCGGTTCGGATGGGCTTGCGCGTAAGCCAGTGCCAGCGTGGCGCCCCAGGAACCCCCGACCACCATCCAGCGCTCCAAGCAGAACTTCTCTCTGATCAGTTCCATATCCGCGATCAGGTGTTGCAGCGTGTTGTGCTCGCGGAGGCCCTTTGGGCGGCTGCGTCCTGAACCGCGCTGGTCGAAAAGTACCGCGTGGAAGCGCTCGGGGTCAAACAGCCTGCGGTGATCGGGCTGACAGCCGCTGCCGGGTCCGCCATGCAGATAGACGGCGGGAATGCCGTCTTTGCGGCCGACGCTCTCGACATGGATGCTATGGCCGTCGCCGACCGGCAGCAGTTCCGCGGTCAGCGGCGCGAAGGGATCAGCGCGTTGGACGATCGATTGGCCGGCATCAGGTGCCACTTTCCGTCTCCGGCGTGCCGCCCGCAAAATTTCGATAGATGAAGCGGCTGTGGTTGCCGGCGGCTTCCTCAGCCGCGACCTTGAAAATCCGATCGTGGTGCGGCGACAACGTGCAGGCCGGATCGGTGTTGCCGGCATCCCCCGTCAGCGCGAACGCCTGGCAGCGGCAGCCGCCGAAGTCGATTTCGCGGAATTCGCAGCTCCTGCAGGGCTCACTCATCCAGCTGGTGCCCCGATAGCGGTTGAAGGCTTCGGAGTTTTGCCAGATCCAGGCGATGGAATGGTTGGAGCGCACGGATTCGAACTCGAGACCGGTGATGCTCTCGGCCGCGTGGCACGGCAGGATCTTGCCGCTCGGCGAAATGTTGAAGAACTGCCGCCCCCAGCCGCCCATGCACTTCTTCGGCCGCAGCGCGTAGTAATCCGGCACGACGTAGTCGATGGCGAGGACGCCCTTCAGCCGCGCCTGCGCGTCCTCGACGATGCGGGTCGTTTCCTCGAGCTGCTCCAGCGTCGGCATCAAGGCCGCGCGGTTCTTCAGCGCCCAGCCATAATATTGCACGTTGGCGACTTCGAGCCGGTCGGCGTCGAGATCGACCGCCATCTGGATGATGTCGGGCAATTGATGCAGGTTCTGCCGGTGCATCACTGCGTTCACCGTCAGCGGCAGTTCGAGTTCGCGCGTCCAGCGGGCGACTTCGAGCTTCTTCGCGTGCCCCTTGAAGCCGGCGACGCGATCGGCCACCACCGGTTCGTTACCCTGAAAACTGATCTGCACATGACAAAGTCCGGCATCCGCCAGCGCTGCGAGTTTTTCGCGCGTCAGTAAAACCGCTGAGGTGATCAGGTTGGAATAAAGGCCGACGTCGCTTGCATGCTGGACCAGTTCGACCAGGTCCTTGCGCGCGGTCGGTTCGCCGCCGGAGAAGTGAATCTGCAACACGCCTATCTCGGCGAGTTCGGACAAGACCTTCTTCCATTCCCCGGTCGTCAATTCACTGCCGGCGCGGTCGAGTTCGACCGGGTTCGAGCAATATGGACATTGCAGCGGGCAGCGATGCGTGACTTCGGCGAGCACGGCCAGCGGGATGCCGTACGTCTCCGCCGTTGAACGGCGGGATTCCAGCGTCGCCAGCCCGTCAGCGGGATGGGCGACCGCCTGGCCGGCGTCGGTCAGCGTTGGACTCATGGCGTCTTCTCCCGTGCTTCGGTGAGAAAGCCCTTGTCGGCAAGATCTTGAAGCATGGCGATCACGTCGCTTGAGATCGCATCACGCGGTGCGGCATATTTGGCAGCGAGCTGATCGGCCATCTCTGCGACGCTGCGAATGCCATCGCACAGATGCAGCACTTCCACCGCAATCTCGTCGGGTGCCAGTACGCGCTCGGGGGCGAGGATGACCCAGACCTGCCGCGTCGCATCGAATTTCAATTTGGTGTGGCGCGGCAATTTCGGCCGACTCGCCTCGCTGACGGTGATGTTGCGGCCTGCTGGCATTACTTCTCTCTAGTTGCCACCCTTCGGTACAAAGGCGCCGGGGGGAATATGACCCTCAACATAGGCATGATACAGCGCATCGAGCTGGACCCATAGCACGTTGGTCTTGAAGATCAGCGCGTTGCAGACCGCCTCGCGTTGTTCCGGCGTATTGGCATGGGCCTTGACGTAGTCAAGCGCAAAGCCGGCGTCGCGTGGCGCCTGGGTCAGCCGGCGGCTGAAGTAGCTCATGATGTCGGGATTGACGAAATCGTAGTGCGCCAGCATGCCGGAGATGCGCTCTTCGTGCAGGTTCGGTGCGAACAGTTCCGTCAGTGAGGAGGCGATGGCCTCCAGTGGGCTTTTGTCGCGCACAAAATGCACATAAGCCTCGACCGCAAAACGTGTCGCCGGAAGAATCCCTTCCGTGGATTCGACGTAGGCCGTGTCCAGCCCCAGGCCTTCGGTCAGTTTCAGCCAGCGCTCGATGCCGCCCTCCTTGCCGGTATCGCCGTCATGGTCTTCGATCCGGTGCCGCCATTCCAGGCGCGTGTTGCGGTCGCGGAAGCGCGAGATCACGACCGCATCCTTGATCGGGATGGTGCTCTGATAATAGTAGCGGTTAAGCGCCCATGCCTGCACCTGGCCCTTGTTGAGCTTGCCGCCGTGCAGGAGCCGGTGGAAGGGGTGCAGGCTGTGGTAGCGCGTCTCGCCGATGTAGCGGAGCGCCGCTTCGAGTTCCTCGGCATTATTCAGCACGGTCCTGCCGCCGAGCGAAAGCGCCGTCATGCCTTCCAGCTTCATCTCTAGTGCCCACCTTCCGAAGCTCGTATACACCTCAGCGCCCACTTTCACGAACTTCGGAAAGTCCGTGGGCACCAGCAAACCTATCGCGTCTTATGCCGCATTCCTATTTGAAGTTCCTGGATCGAACCCGCCGCGTGTCGTGCAGGAACTTCAATTGGGCGGCCCCAGTCACAGGGCAATCTCCGTTCCGTCCGCGGGGATCTGCCATCCGGCTCGCTCAGCGGCCTTGCGTTCTGCGGAATCGTGCAGCCACACCGGGTTCGAGTTGTTGATATGCAAGAATATCTTTCGCTCGATGCCAAGACTTTCAAGGGCTGCGATCACGCCTCGTTCGCCCGACATCGAGATATGTCCCATGCTTTGTCCGGTCTTGGTCGAAAGGCCGGCGAGGATCATCTCGTCGTCCCGCCATACGGTGCCATCGAAGAACACAAGCGGCGCTCCCTTGAGCCTCGATTTGAGGTCCTCGGTGATCTCGGCGCAAGCGGCCAGAAAGTAAAAGAACTTGTCCGTGGCCTTTTCGCGGATGCGAAGGCCGAGCGTGTCGCCGGCGCGGTCGCTTTGCCGCTCGCCTTCAAGATACCACGCACTTTTGCCGGTAACCTCAAAGGGGACGATTTCGATGCCTGAAGGCGATCCGTCAGGGAGCGCCGGTTCGAACGATTCATCGATCGCGATTGGTCGCCGCTTGACGTTCTTTTCGCTCAGTACATTGAACACGCTGTTTGCATTCAAGGTCGCGAGCACCTTGGGGTGGGCATAGATCGTAAATGGCCAGCCTTCGCGCATCGACAGCAGGCCGGTAATCGCATCGATCTCGCCATTGGTCAGGATCACGCCTGATATCGGGGAGTGACGAAGCTTGCCAGCTGCAGGGTGAAGCTGGGGTGCCCTGATCAGCTGCTGGCGCAGGTCCGGGGAGGCGTTGATCAAAAACCAGTGGCGGCTGTCGGCGCTGACCGCGAGAGAGGCCTGCGTGCTTTGGAGTTCCGGATGGCTCGTCCGTGCAGCCTGACACACCCGACAACCGCAATTCCATTGCGGAACGCCACCGCCCGCCGCGGCGCCCAGGACGACGACATGCAACATGATCCGTCTCCCGGAAACTCTGAATCGGAATATCTGGAGAGAGATTATCTTGAAAACAACGAAGGTGGACGTTGGGGTGACAAACATCCCGAGGGACGCATCACACCCAGCGATCCACCTTGGTCAGACTAAAGCTTACGCGGTGCCGCTTACTTGCGGGCGGCGCAGGCATACATATTGATTTCCATGCCAACCGGCACTTCGACGATCTTCGGTGCTTTCCAGGCCATTTTGGCTCTCCTCGGGTGAAACCGGACGAAATCCGCCCTCGCTACAAGTTAATACAGATCGAAAAGTTCGCCAGCGGAATCTTGGCTGGACGCGATTCGCGCTCCAGATATTGCATCGCACAATATTTTCGGACCTTATAAGCGACGGCGCGTCAAACCAATGACGCATCAACGGGTTCATCTACCGGAATCTGCGTCGGGGATCGGTCGGTCCGCTCCGGCCGTTTGCGGATAAAGCAACTGTGAAAGACGGCGGGCACCCCCGCCGGTAACGGGTTCGATCATGCCGCGATACTTCTTCAATACGCGAATCGGCGACGAAGTGATCGCCGACCCTGAGGGCGAAGAACTGCGTAACCCCGACCGTGCCTGGGAAGTCGCGCGCGCCATGATCCACGAGCTTCTGCGGATCGAGGGCGTGGAGAACCTGATGCGTGCGGTTCTCGAGGTCACTGACGACGAGGGTGAGATCGTGCTGGAATTCCCGTTCGCCGAGGCCGTCCTCGACGACGAAATTGATGCAGATGACGGCGAGATACCCGTCACCAGGCATTGATGGACCGCGATAGCCCGGATCACGCCGGAGCCGAGCAAATACAAAAAAAATACAAAAAAGTGTCGCACCCGTGTCCGCCTCTCCACGTGGCGCTTCCACCGCGACCGCTCGAAAGATGTTTCCGATTGCATCCCTGCTTGGAAATATTCCACACTGTGGCATGAAGTCCGCCGTCGCCGGCCACGGGTTTGCCGCGCGCACGGATCGAAGACTTCCACAAAGGGAGAAGATTATATGAGGATCAGTTCATCGGCGTCGCGCAGCCTGTTGCTTGCGGGCGCCTTTATCGGCGTACTGAGTTATGGCGCGGCCGCGCAGACGGCCAGCCCCCCGGCCGCGGCGCCTGCCGCCGCCCCGGCGCTTCCGCCGGGTTCGCCGCTGATCGGCCGTCCTGACAATGAGGCGGCACAAAAGCTGGCGCCCGTTGCGGCCCCGCCGATCGCCGCCGCACCGGACAAGCTGCCCATGGACAAGCTGAAGGTGCCGGCCGGCTTCCACCTTGAGGTTTACGCCGCCGGAATGCCGAATGCGCGCTCCCTCGCGCTCGGCGACAAGGGCACGGTCTTCGTCGGCAGCCGCACGGTCGACAAGGTCTATGCCATTATCAACAAGGACGGCAAACGCGAGGTCAAGGTGATCGCTTCCGGCCTGTACCGGCCGAACGGCGTAGCCTTCAAGAACGGCACGCTCTACATCGCCGAACTCTCGAAAATATCCAAGATCGATAATATCGAGGACCACCTCGACAATCCGCCAAAGCCCACGGTGATTTACGACAACCTGCCGAAAGACGAAGCCCACGGCTGGAAGTTCATTGCGATCGGGCCGGACAACAAGCTCTACATTCCGGTCGGCCAGCCCGGCAACAACGTGCTGCATGACAAGGACCATGGCCAGATCCGCCGCATCAACCTGGACGGCTCCGGCGCGGAAGTCGTTGCGCTCGGCGTTCGCAACTCGGTCGGTTTCGACTGGAACCCGCAGACCAAGCAGCTCTACTTCACGGACAACGGCCGCGACTGGCTGTCCGAAGACGTACCGAATGATGAACTCAACCGTGTCACCAAGGTCGGCGAAGACTTCGGCGCACCCTATTGCTATCAGGGCAACATTCCGGATCCGGAGTTCGGCTGGGGTCACTCGTGCAGCGAATTCACCCCTCCCGTGGCTCTGATGGGGCCGCACGCGGCCTCACTCGGCATGCGCTTCTATACCGGCAAGATGTTCCCGGCGAGCTTCAAGGACCAGATCATCGTGGCGCGCCACGGCTCCTGGAACCGGACCCACAAGTTCGGCGGCGATGTCGTCGTGGTGCACCTCAATAAAGACGGCACGGTCAAGAACATCGAGCCGATCGTCACTGGCTTCCTTCAGGATAACAAGTATGTCGGCCGGCCGGTCGACGTGATGCAGCTGAAGGACGGCTCGATGCTGATCTCCGATGACTGGAACGGTGCGGTCTATCGTCTGAGCTACGGCAAGTCGAAGGTCGCCGCGCAATAAGCGCGAGCATTGCAATCGGGGGCGGCCGAACGGTTCGCCCCCGATTTTCGTTTTTAAAGGTGGCTCTGAAGGCAAGATTGATGCGGGCAATAACAAAGATAATGGCCGCGGTGGCGGTGGGATCGCTGGCTTCTTCGGTACAAGCGGCCGAAACCATTGAGCAGCGCGCGGCCGCCTGCTTCGGTTGTCACGGCGAGCACGGCCAATCGGAGACGGCGTACACTCCTTCGTTGGGCGCCCAACAGTCGCCCTATGCGCTGATCCAGCTGTTCATGTTTCGCGAAAAACTGCGCACCTTCGAGCCGATGAACGACATGACGAAATCATTCACCGATGATGATCTGCAAAAATTCGCCGATTTCGTCTCCAGGCTGCCGAAGCCGCAGCCACCGACTGATGTCGGCGATCCCGCGCGAATGCAGAAGGGACTGGCGCTGGCGCAAGCCAACCATTGCAACTCGTGCCACAACGCGGATTTCTCCGGCAAGGAGAACGTGCCGCGACTTGCCAATCAGCGCGAGGACTATTTGAACAAGACGCTCAATGAATACAAGGACAACACCCGTCATGGCTATGACGGCACCATGGCGGACGTGATGGGGTCGGTCTCTAAGGAGCAGATCGCGGCCCTCGCCTATTACATCTCGCATTACCGCTGAGCTCATGCGGCTGGTGCGGCAGTCCTGCTGCCGCTACAACATCTGGCAAGAAGGGGCTTAACATGAACGATATTTGGCGCCTGCCGGCCGAAGAGTTGGCCGGTCTGATCAAGTCGAGGAAGGTTTCGGCAAGGGAAGCCGCCACGGCGGCGCTCGAGCGGCTTGACGCCGTCAACCCCGCAATCAATGCGGTGATCGATCATCGCCCCGACGAAGTGATGTCGCAGGCAGCCGAGGTCGATGCCGCGATCGCGCGCGGCGAAGACCCGGGGCCGCTCGCCGGCGTGCCCGTGACCATCAAGGCCAATATCGACCAGGCCGGCTACGCCAACACCAACGGCCTCAAGATGCAGCGCGATCTCATCGCGCGCGACAACAGTCCCGTCGTGGACAATCTCCGCAAGGCGGGCGCCGTCATGCTTGGGCGAACCAATTGCCCCGCGTTCTGCTACCGCTGGTTCACCACCAACCTGGTCCATGGCAACACCAGGAATCCGCGCGACCCTTCCATCACGCCGGGCGGCTCGTCCGGTGGCGCGGGGGCAGCGGTCGCGGCCGGCATCGGTCACATTGCCCACGGCACCGACATTGCTGGCTCGATCCGTTACCCTGCCTATGCCAATGGCGTCCATGGGCTGCGCACGACGACGGGCCGCATTGCCGCTTTCAATGCCGCGCTGCCCGAGCGGGCCATCGGCCCGCAGATCGCCGCCGTTTCAGGACCGCTGGCTCGGACCATCGGCGACTTGCGGCTCTCACTCGCCGCGATGTCGGCGCCTGATGCGCGCGACCCCTGGTGGGTGCCGGCGCCGCTTGAAGGCCCGCCAATGCCGAAGCGCGCCGCCGTGTGCGTGAATCCGGACGGGCTCGATCCGGTCGCTGAAGTGAAAGCCGCGGTCGTCGATGCCGCCAAACGCCTGGAGCGCGCCGGGTGGATGGTGGAAGAGGTCACGTCGCTGCCTCCGCTGAAGGAAGCGGCCGAACATCAAACCAAGCTCTGGCTCGGCGACAATTATGAAGCGCAGCTTGCCGCCGCCGAGCGCGAGGGAGATCCCGGCGCGCTCGCCTGCCTGCGCGGCAACCGGTCGAAGGTCTATCCGTTCGATCATCTGACGCTGTCAAAGATCCTGACGCGGCGCGCGACGCTGGTGCGCGACTGGTCGCTGTTCCTGGAAAAATACCCGGTGCTGGTGATGCCGGTGTCGGGCGAGTTGCCGTTCGCTGACGAACTCGACACCAAGGATGACGTCTCCTTTGCGCGGGTCTGGCATGCTCAGTTGCCGCAGATCGCTATCCCCTTCATGGGCCTGCCGGGCCTGACAGTCACGACGGACCTGGTTGGCCGCGTGCCGGTTGGCGTGCATGTCGTGGCCGGTCGCTACCGCGAGGATCTCTGCCTCCTCGCGGGCGAGGCGATCGAGGCCGGCGGGGTACCACCGATGCCCGTCGATCCCTATCGGGGTTGAGCATGGGTTCGATCTACGATTTCAGCGCCAAGTCGCTTGCAGGCGAAGAAACGCCGCTCAAGCAGTTCGAAGGCAAGGTGCTCCTGGTCGTCAATACCGCTAGTGCCTGCGGTTTCACGCCGCAATACAAGGGACTCGAAGCCCTGCAGCAGAAATATGCGGAGCGCGGCTTTTCCGTGCTCGGCTTTCCCTGCAACCAGTTCGGACGCCAGGAGCCGGGGACTGCGGTGGAGATTGAAGAGTTCTGCGCGACGAACTATGCGGTGAGCTTTCCGATGTTCGACAAGATCGAAGTCAACGGAAGCAGCGCCCATCCGCTGTATCAATATCTCCGACGCGAAAAATCCGGATTGCTCGGCTCGGCGATCAAGTGGAATTTCACCAAATTCCTGGTCGACCGTTCAGGCAAGGTGGTCGGGCGCTATGCGCCGACTACGACGCCGGAGCAGCTTACCAGGGACATCGAGGCATTGCTGTGAACGAGAAGAACGAAACCCAATCCGATCAATTGCCGGACCGGCTCTCCGTCGATCCCAAGAGTCCCTATTACAATGAGGCGGTCCTGTCGCGCGATGTCGGCATTCGCTTCAAGGGCGTCGAGAAAAACAACGTCGAGGAATATTGCGTCAGCGAAGGCTGGATACGAGTCACCGCCGGCAACGCAAAGGACCGCCATGGCAATCCGCTGACCATCAAGGTGCACGGCCCGGTCGAACCGTACTTCCGGGACAAAAAGTAGCAACCTGTTGCCCTCGGCGGGGCCTGGCGTCCGGCGTCCGTGTAAGGGGCGCGGCTTGGGGGCTTATGCCGGACCCAAGCAAGCGACTACAAGGCGGCGCCCCGAGTGGCCTTCGGCAGAGTCATGCAAGGCCTCGTTCTCAAGGACGACTGCGATTCAAAGCCGCCCGTGCACCCTCCCGTGTTTTGCAGCGCGGGCGCGGTGCTCGCCTTTAGAATCCCTCGAAGAGTAAGCATTCCTCGATAGCGTATCCGCCTCGCCATGTTCTAAGGCGGAGCCACTGCACGCAAACACACGTGCAATGGTCGAGGTCGGCGCGCAATGGAAGAACTGAATGGACGCATGATCGCATGCCAGCTTCTGCTTGCCGGCCTGATTGCGCGTGTCGCCAATGATTCGAAAGATCCCCTGCGGTTTCTGACGGATTTTCGCGACGAGATCCGGGCCGTTGTGAACGGAATCAATATTGCGGGGACGAAAGATTCCGAACGCGCACGCCAGGTCGCAAAGTCGACCATCGACGAACTCTTCTCGCTGATGAAGCCGCCGAGCAGCGATTGAAGTCGCGCCGAACCACCGCAGGTGTTTTGTCGGTGCGCGCGCTTAGAACGACTCTTAGATCGATTCGAATTCAACATTAGAATTGGTTTGATCTAGGGAAGTTCAAATCGCCGTCGTGTTGACCGCAAATTCTTCACTCGGTAGCAACCGTCATCCGCTCACGCAGACGGACCGCGTGAGCAACACGATTGATGATGGGACGATGAGATGAATCCGGTGAGGGCACCGCGCTCGCTGCGAACGAATGCAGCGATCAATTCTGTCGACGAGAGGTCGAACGGCTACTCCGGCGGCAAGGTCTCAGCGGTGGCGGGCCTTGTGGCCGTTGCGTCATTCTCGAGCGCCGAAGCGCAGCAGACGGATTTGCCGCCAGTTTCGGTCGATGCTCCGGTGGCGCGTCCGAAGCCGGCAGCCAGCGCGCCGTCGCCGGATCAGATCAAGGCACGTAACGCGCTCCGCCGTGCGGCGAGGCGTCAACAGGCCAAGCCCGCGGCACCCGCGGCGCCTGCTCTGGCCGCGGATCGGGACCGCTATGCCGACCCGGCTGCGCCCTACAAGGTCGATCATTTGCAGGCTTCGGGCAAATTTCCGGAGCCCTTGCTGAACACGCCCAAGACAGTCACCGCGATTTCCAGGGAGGTGCTGGCGGACGAGAACGCCACTTCGCTAAAGCAGGCGGTTCTGAACGCCGCCGGCGTGACGCTTGGTACCGGCGAGGGCGGTAACGCCTTCGGCGACCGGTTTTTTATTCGCGGTTTCGACACCCGTAATGACGTCTTCATCGACGGCGTGCGCGATTCCGGCGTCAGTGTTCGCGAGAATTTCTTCACGGAGCAGATCGAGATCCTGCGCGGACCCGGCTCGTCATTTGCCGGTCGCGGCACGACCGGAGGTGCGATCAATATCGTCACCAAGCAGGCCAACACCGATCAGAGCTTTTACAATATGGATACGACGTTCGGGACGGACGACACCAAGCGCGTCGTCCTCGATGTCAACCAAGTGGTCAGCCCGACATTTGCGATTCGCGCCGGTGGGCTGTTTCAGGACGCCGATGTTGCTGGCCGGAATTATACCACAGACGATCGCGGTGGTGGTTTCGTCGCGATGAAATGGACTCCGTCCGATGCGGTCAAGGTCACCACCGATTACGTGCACACCGACATCCATGGACTGCCGGATTTCGGTGTGCCGTATTATCGTCCTGGGGAGAACGGAAGCAGCAGCCAGGTGTTTAGGAGTACGGTCGGCGGCCCGTGGCCGAGTTATGGCGCCAACAGCAGCAATTTCTATGGCTTCGTCAACCGCGATTTCTTCTCGGTCCAGCAGGATATCGGCACGGTCAATACCGAAGTCCAAATCACTCCTGACCTGACCCTGAGCGACAAGGCGAGAGCGTCGCATTCGCTCTTGAACTACATCGGGACGATTCCGGAGCGGCCGAGTGTCGTGGGTGCCACGGCGGGTACGCTGACCGCCAATCCGGTCAGCCGGTACCAACCGACCGATGTCATCGATAACCAGTCCGAGGCCACCTACAAGTTCGATACCGGCGGTTGGCATCACACCGCGGTCGGAGGGATCGAAATATCCCGGGAGAGGTCGAGTATTGATAGCTATACGGGTTTGAGTTCGGAGGGAACCGCCAGCATCGGGTCTTTCAGCAGTTCCGGCTCGGCGAGCGGCGTCAGCATTCTCAATCCGCAAGATACGTTTGTAGCGTTTCCGGGCAGCCGGTCGCTCACGGGAAAGCCCACGGATATCTCGATCGACACCACCAGTGCCTACCTGATCGATACCACCAACTATCGCGACCTCCTGATCCTAAACGGCGGCGTTCGCGTGGACGATTACAAGATCAAAACCGCCGGCTTCGGTACGGTGAACGGAACCTCGACCTGGGGATCGCAGGCCGCCGAATCTGTGATGCCGAACTTCAATGTGGGCCTCACACTGAAACCTTTGCCGATCACCAGCTTCTATGCCTCCTATGCGACGTCATCGGATCCGGTAGGTTCAGAATTTGACGGCACAAGCGCAAACTATGGAGGGTTGGCGCCCGTCGTCAACGGCAACTCGAACCAGGTGTTCGGCCCGATGAAGAATTCGGCAATCGAACTCGGCAATAAATGGGAACTGTTTAGGCGTCACTTGCTCCTGAGCGGCGCATTGTTCGAGACCCAGGTCACCAATGCGCGAGAATCGGTCAATGTTACCTCGGCCGCGAACCAAACCCCGGCCTGCCCTTACAACGCCACCGCGGGGTCGGTGCCTTGCATCAGCGCAGGCGCGGCCTATGAAATCCACGGCATAGATCTCGAAGCGTCCGGCAAGATCACTGACAAATGGAGTGTCTTTGGCGGTCTGGTCCTGATGAAATCGGAGGTGACCAGGTCGCTGGTTCCCCCGGCCAACACCACATTGTACAGCACGAACGTCGGACTGCCGCTTGCCAACGTCGCCCATCAATCCTTCAGCCTGCTCAGTAAATATCAGATAGACGACATGTGGGAAGTTGGCGGGCAGGCGGTCTATCGCTCCAAGATCTACGGCGGCACAATGCTCGCGGCCAATCAGGGCACTTCACTGCCGAGTTTCTGGCGCTTTGACGCGTTCGCGGAAGCCAGGATCGACAAGCATTGGACGCTGAAGCTGTTCGTCAACAATATCTTCGACACGCTCTATTACACGGCGCTTTATCAAAGCGCGACGCCGTTCGTGCTGGAAGCGCCGGGACGCACGGCGCAAGTGATGCTTTCGGCAAGGTTCTGAGCGGCGATGCTGATCTGTGTTCCCAGCGTGCTGCGCAAGGACGAGGTCGCGGATTTCCGCCGCCTGATGGATGCGAGCGTGTGGGAAGACGGACGCTCGACCGCCGGCGCACAGTCGGCGATGGTGAAGAGCAACGAGCAGTTGCCGCCGGACAGCGAGATCGCGCGCAGGCTCGGAAACCGCATCGTTTCCGCGCTGACGTCGAATCCGCGCTTCATCTCGGCGGCGATTCCGCGACAGATCTTTCCGCCGCTGTTCAATCGCTACCGGGCGGCCGGAGCCCATCATTTCGGCATACATGTCGACAACGCGGTTCGCGGCGACCGCTTGACGGGGGCGCGCATCCGCACGGATCTGTCGGTGACGCTGTTCCTGTCCGAGCCCGGCGAATATGACGGCGGCGAGCTGGTGGTCGAAGACCTCTACGGCTCACACGAAATCAAGCTCCCAGCGGGCGACCTTGTGCTCTATCCGGCCTCGAGCTTGCACATGGTCACGCCCGTGACGCGAGGTGCGCGCGTCGCCTCGTTCTTCTGGCTGCAAAGCATGATCCGCGATACCCATGCGCGAACGCTGGTTTTCGACCTGGACAATACGATCCAGGCACTGGTGGAACGGCTCGGGCGCGACGATCCCGAGACGGTGCGGCTCACCGGGCTCTATCACAACCTGATCCGGCTCTGGGCTGACGTATAGGCTTTATGCCTGCTTGGGCAGCGCGACGATGTCAAGCAGGCGGCGGCCTTCGCCCTTGAGCATTTTCTTCACCGTGCTGGACGCAACCACCGTGCCGTCGTTGGCATAGGCTTCGTGGTTCTTCTCGATGTCGTCGAGACGGTAGAGATAGTTGACCATGATACCGGCGGATTCACGCATGCCCTTTGACGAGACGTCGCCGAGCCAGTTGATCCGCTCCAGCCGCGCGCCGTTGCCGAGATGGAAGCGCGCGACCGAATCGATCAGGCGCCCCTTGGGCGTGCGCGCTTTCAGGAAATAGTAGGCCGCCAGGGTCTCGACGATCGGACGCAGCTGGCCTTCCAGCTCGGGATTCCGCCACCAATCGGGCTCATCGAGATGTTTGAGAAGGGAACGCTCGTCCTCGGTGACGGGAAGGTAGGCCGTCGTTTTCAGCCATTTCATAAATCCCGGCACCGGCGACAGCGTCACGAAGTTTTCGAGCTTCGGCAATTCGCGCCGCAGCTCCTCGACCACCTGCTTGATGAGGAAATTGCCGAACGAAATGCCGCCCAGGCCGCGCTGTGTGTTGGAGATCGAGTAGAACACGGCGGTGCGCGCGCGTTCGACCGGAACGGCCTCGCGGTCTTCCGCGAGCAGCGGAGCAATCGCGTGCGGAATTTCTTCTGTCAGTGCCACCTCGACGAAAATCAATGGTTCGTCGACCAGTGCGGGATGGAAGAAAGCGTAGCAGCGCCGGTCGACCGGATCGATGCGGCGGCGCAGATCGTTCCAGCCGCCGATTTCGTGCACGGCTTCATAGCGAATGATCTTTTCCAGAATGTTGGCCGGCGTCGACCAGTCTATTCTGCGCAGCACGAGAAATCCCCTGTTGAACCAGGACGCGAGCAGGTGCACGACGTCGCGGTCGAGCGCGGCAAGGTCCCTGTCTTCGCCCTGCTTGTTGTTGCCCATCAAAGTGAGCAAGTCGGCGCGCATGGCGACCAGATTGGCGGTGCCGCCGGGCGCCCGGTTCAGCCGCCGGATCAATTCCTGCCGCCTTGGCTCGGAGGCAAAGTGGAGGGCGCCGCCATTGCCGTCGCGAGGCTCAGCCATCCAGGCTTCGATGGCCTTGTTGACCTTGTCCCGGTCTGGACCGAAATCGCGCGCCAGCGCATGGAAGAAGGCAAGCCTCTGCTCGGCATCGAGATCGTGGTAGCGGTCGAGAACTTCACTGGCCATCGCGGTGCCGGAGGCCTCGCCACGGCCGGATAAGACCGCCTCGCAGAGCCCGATCAGACCGTCGGCGTCTTCCTTGCCGTCGTCCGGCTTGCCGCGATTGAGCAGGGTGCGCCCGCGTTCCGAGATAGTTGCTAGCAAATCGCTGAAAAACGCGTTGGCCATTGCTGATTGGTCGAATCCATTTTGACTGCGGGTGAATGTTACATCGATTTAAAGCGAAGTGCGCCCCAATCAAGCACAACAATTTGTCATGGCGGTTACGACGGACGGCCGTCAAAAGATCGCGCGACGTTCGGCCGGTAACCTGCCGGAAGGCATGCGAAAATGCAGGAAGGCTGGCGTATCCGAGCTCGCTGCGACCTGTTTGATTGAGACGTTGTTCTCGGTTGACAGCCGCTCGACGGCCGCCGCAATCCGCAGCCCGCTGGCACCAGCTCTTGAATCTCAACTGTGTTTCGGAGGTGAACAGCCGCGACAACGTGCGCGCCGAAGTCCCGATCTTTTCCGCCACGACCTCGCTTTCATGCCAGCGGGATCGGCCGGTGCCAGCTCGGCGGCGCGGCCGGTCTCTGCCTGCTGACCATTGCCGCTGCCCTGATCCTGCCCGTGGAAATCCGCACCCCGGCCCTCTGGCCGCGCTGAATTCGGCTCCGACCCGCCAAAAGGCGCCGCCGATGGCAGTATAGGCGCCGGGTTGTCCTGAACTGGGACTTCGGTCCGGCATGCTGCTTGCATTCATATCGGCCGACGCCCTGTTGTGTCGCATTTGGACAGGGCATTCGCAGACGAGCGGAGGGCCGATGACCATTGCAACCACAGCGCCGATGGCCGGCGGCGAGCACTCGAAAATGAACTCGATCGTGTTCGCGAGCTGCTTCGGTACGATTATCGAATGGTACGATTTTCTGATCTACGCGACCGCTGCGACGCTCGTGTTCAACAGGGCCTTTTTCCCGACTTTCGATCCGTTGGCCAGCACGCTTGCCGCGCTTGGCACCTACGCGGTCGGCTTTCTGGCGAGACCGCTCGGCGGGGCCCTGTTCGGCCATTTCGGCGACCGGCTGGGCCGCAAATCCATGCTGGTGCTGACCCTCTTCATCATGGGCTTGAGCACCTTCTGCATCGGGTTGTTGCCGACCTACCAAACCATCGGGGTATTCGCGCCGATCCTCCTGATGATCCTGCGGATCGTCCAGGGCATAGGCCTCGGTGGGGAATGGGGCGGCGCCTCGCTGATGGTGCTGGAGCACGCGCCCGCCGACAAGCGCGGCTTCTATACCAGCTTCGTGCAGATCGGCTTTCCGATCGGTCTCGTGCTGGCGACACTGGTGTTCTCACTTGTGGCCAAGCTGCCGGATGCGGATTTCGCCAGCTATGGCTGGCGGATTCCGTTCCTGGCCAGCATCCTCCTGCTGGGCATCGGCACTTTCGTGCGTTCGCGCGTGCCGGAAACGCCGGTGTTTGAAGGTTTGAAGCGGCGCGATGGCCTGTCCGGCAATCCGGTGGCCGAAGTCGTCGGCAGAAACACCAGGACATTTTTGATCGCAGTAGGCCTGAAACTTTCCGAAGTGTCCTGGGTCTACATGCTCTCCGTCTTCATCGTCGGCTATGCCACGGGCAAGCTCGGCGTGCCGAAGGCGATGTTGTTGGATGCCGTGCTTTACGCCGCGCTGTTCGAACTCATCACCCTGCCGCTGTTCGGATGGCTGTCCGACAAGATCGGCCGGCGCCCGCTTTATATTATGGGTGCGCTGTTCTCGATTGCCTTTGCGTTTCCGCTGTTCTGGATGGTCGACAGCAAGAGCGCGGTATTGATCTTCACCGCCGTGACGATTGCGATGAATTTCGGTCATGGCATGATGTTCGGGCCGGAGTCCTGCTACTTCCCGGAACTGTTCGGCGCGCGCATTCGCTATAGCGGCGCCTCCTTCGGCTTCCAGGCGTCGGCCGCGATCGGCGGCGGTTTCGCACCGATCCTCGCGACCGTGATGGTCGGCTATTTCGGCGGAACCAGCGGTGTCTCGATCATGATGATCGTGCTGGCCCTGATCACGCTTGCGGCGGCGCTGGCGGCGCATGAGACCCGCGGCGCGGCGCTGAGGGATTGATCGCGCTATGCGGTTCGGCATCTTCATTTATGACGGTGTCGAACCGATCGATCTTGCGACCTACGGCGTGCTGTCGATGGCGCAGCGGATCGTGCCGGAAATCTCGATTTGCACAATAGCGCCTTCTCGCGGTCCTGTTGCGCTCGCCAACGGACTGAAGGTAACTGCCGACTACGACATTGATGACGCGCCCGGTTGCGACGTCGTCATCTTCACCGGCGGCCCCGGCTGGGCAGCGCAGGCGAAAGCGCCCGCAACGCTCGACTATGTTCGCCGCGTGCACGCCTCATCCCGTATCGCGTCTGTCTGCACCGGAGGCATGATCCTCGCCGTCAGCGGCGTGCTCGATGGCGAACCTGCCACGACAAAAATCGAAGTCGTGCCGCCGGAGACGTCGCCTGTTGCCATCATGCGCGAGAGATATCCCGAGATCGACGTGCGCGAGGCGATGCTGGTCGAGCGGCCAGACAAAGTGGTGACTGGCGGCGGCGTCACGCTCTGCATCGACACCACGCTGCATTTACTATCGCAGATGTTTGGCGAGCACGTCGCCAACGAGACTGCGCGCATCCTCGAATATCGGCGTGCCTGGCGTGTCAACCGTGAGGCGTTTGGACCGATCCTCTCAGGGCGGCCCGCCGCCCAAGGCGGATAGAAGCTGAGTTTTTATGGCAGGCGCGGTGTTGCGCTTTCCGCCGATCGGCCATAATGGGCTTCAAAGGTCCAATGCTTCACGAAGGGCCAACGGGAGCCGGACATGCGCCAAATTTTCCAGCCGCGGATTGGCGGTCTTATTCTGGGAGTTGCGTTCATGATGACCGGGACGGCCAATGCCGACGCCCTGAAGAATGAGATCGCGCCGACCGGCAAGTTACGGGTGGCGATCGGGATCAGCGCCGCGGGCGGCGCCTATTGGTCCAGGAAAACGGAGAACGGTTACGCCGGCGTGCCCGTCGAGCTCGGCAAGGCGATGGCCGATCAACTCGGTCTGCCCGTCGAATATGTCCCGTTTCCGAATTCGGGACAGATCACGGATGCGGCCGCCAAGGGCGCCTGGGACGTCAGCTTCCTGCCGGAAGATGCCGAGCGCGCCAAGAAGATATCGTTCGGCCCTATCTATGAAGTCGCAGAGGCCACCTACATCGTCAAGGCGGGTTCGACGATCAAGGATTACGCCAGTCTCGATCAGCCGGGCGTCAACGTCGCGGCCGTCAACAATACCACCACCATGCGCGGCGCGGTGGCGCATCTGAAGAACGCCAAGGTCACGGGCTATCAGACCTTCGATGAAATCTTCAATCTGCTGAAAGACGGCAAGATCGATGCCTTCGCGCTGTCGCGCGATCAGCTCAACGCGCTGGCTAAAAAAATTCCCGGTACGCGCGTGCTGGATGAAACCTTCAAGCAGACGATCACCGCGGTCGCGGTGCCGCTCAATCATCCGCTGTCGCTGCAATATGCCAGCAAGTTCCTGACGGACGCCAAGACCAACGGCCTGTTGCGCAAGGCGTTCGACGATAACGGTCTGAAGGACACGCCGTTGCCGACGAAGTAGTCGTTTCCTTCACCTCTCCCCCTTTTCGGGGCCCGCAAGGGCAAGGGGAGAGGTGTTTCACCTTTCGTGCGGACGCAACTACTTCCCGCCCTCGATCGGCTCGAGACCGCTGTTGATGATCGTCTCCCTAGCCGCAGGCGAAGCAAGGAACTTGATCAGCGCCTTGCCGGCTTCCGGCTCCTTCGCGCCGGTGGCGATACCGGCGGAAAACACGGTGATCTTCTGCAAGCTATCCGGCAGCGGACCGACGATGTCGACGCCGTGAACCGGCTTCAGCTCGCTGATCTGCTGAAGACCGAGTTCGGCTTCGCCCTTCGCCACGATCTCCGCAACGGGCGTAGCAGGGATTTTCTTCGCCTTGTCCTTCATCTCGGCGGCGATACCGAGCTTGTCGAACATCACGGTCGAGACATAGACGCCACTGGCGCTGTCGGAATAGGCGACGGATTTGGCCGCGAGCAGCGCGTGCTTGACGGCGTCCGCCGTCGAGATGTCAGGCTTCGGCGCGCCGGCCTTTACCGCGACGCCGATCTTGGAGTTGACGAGATCGACCTTGCTGCCCGCGATCGCCTTGCCCTGCTTGATCAGGTCGTCGAGTGCATAGCCCACCAAAATCAGAACGTCGGCGGGTTCGCCGCGCCCGAGCCGCACCGGGATCGCGTTGACCGTGGTGCCCATCGACGGGCCATAGGCCGTGATCACCTTGTTGCCCGTGGCTTTCTCGAACGCCGGCACCAGCGCGTTATAGGCCGCCGAGAATCCGCCCGAGATCATGACATGGATTTCGGCCGCTTGCGTCGAGGCGGTCAACCAAAGCGCGGCGGCGACGCCCAGAGTCAGATAGCGAAAATGGATGGCTGGAAAGCGCATGAAAAATCCTCCCCGGGGACGGCCTTGTTTTGCCGATCTCTATTAGCGGGGTGGCGAGCGCGTGCAAAGGCGGAAACGGCGCGGTTAACCTTTGAGAAGCAAGTCTATCACCCTGTGAAAATGCGGCGGTCGTTATCTAGTGTCCGCCGCGTGGCTCGTCACGACATCTAGCCGTGAACATCGGCGTACACGGCGATTCGGCCGATTCGGGCGCGGTTCGTTCCGCGCGCGTTCCGTTTCTTAACGGCAAGGCACGTTCGCGTCGCATTTTGAGACAGCTCATGACCTTGCGCGGCGATTCAGTTTCGGCGCCGACGCCATGCGACCACATTGGCCTCCAGCGTGCCGCCGGACTCATGATTGTGCCACGCCCCGTCAACAAAGCGGCAGGCGAACGGCAGCTCATAGGTGCCGCTCTGATCCTCACACAACACCTGGACCGGCAGATCCGGCGGCGGCGCTCCCTCACCATCGAATTGGGCCAACCGTTTTTCGCGCGTTGCCATGTCTAATCCCGCTTCAAGTTGAATTTTGGCGGGCGAGGGCCCGCGCAATGGCGATCAAGGTCAACGCCCGATTGGGGTGGCAGTGTGGTAGCATCCACAGCCGGAAGGCTCGCTCGCAAGAAGTTTACCGCAAGACATCAACAGAAACGAGGGTTTGATGATCGGCCGTTTGGTTGGCGGACTTTGCCTTTGCTCTTGCCTCGCGGCGCTGCTCGCACCCGGCGTGCGCCCCGCCCGCGCGCAGGATGTTCCCGGTATCGAAGTCTGCACCGTCGAAAAGACGATGGAGCGTCGCACCAGTTGCCTGCAAAGCAATGTCGAGTTCCTTCAGAAGACCGTCGCCAAATTGACTTTGGACCATCAGCAGAAACTGAACGCCACAAACCGGGCAGTCGAGGCGCTGAAAGCGAACGTCGCGACGCTTCAGAAGGCTGTCGATGACCTGAAAGTCGCACAGGGCAAGACCGCCGACGGCGCGACCGCTGCCAAAGACGCGGCCGCCAAGGATGGAACTGGAAAGGACGCGGCGAAGCAGGGCGATAAATAGGTCCTTCGCGCGCGGGCCGAAGCGCAATGGCGATCAAATGCGGCGTGCGACGCCTGCGCATGATGGCACAGCTTGCATGGGGCAGTCGCCCGACCAAACTCCCCCGAGTGAATGATCTCCGAGAACCTGATCTCATGAATCCCGCCCAAAAAGCGCTCTGGTTCATCGAAAGTCATTTGGCCGGTGAACTCTCGCTCGACGACATTTCTGGCGTAGCCGGGGTGTCGCGGTTTCATATGGTCCGGGCGTTTGCCGCAGCGACAGGCTTTTCGGTGATGCGGTATGTGCGCGCGCGCCGTCTCAGCGAGGCGGCGCGGGCGCTTGCGGCCGGTGCGCCGGATATCCTCACGCTGGCGCTGGAGGCGGATTACGGCTCCCACGAAGCGTTTACCCGCGCGTTCCGCGACCATTTCGGGCTCACACCCGAGACCGTTCGCAGCCTCTCTTGCGTCGGTGATCTCAAGCTTCAGGAGCCGATCCAGATGGACTCTTCATTCATCAAAAACCTCGAACCTCCGCGCTTCGAAACCTCAAAGCCCTTGCTGATTGCCGGGATCGGCGAGCGTTACAATCACGAAAACGGCGCCGGCATTCCCGGCCAGTGGCAGCGCTTTCACCAGGTGGAAGACGATATTCCCCGTCGTGTCGGCAAGATCGCCTATGGCGTCTGCTGCAACGGCGACGATGCCGGCAATTTCGACTATGTCGCCGGCGTCGAAGTCTCCGACTTCTCCGGACTGCCGCGACCGTTCTTTCGTGTGCGGATTCCCGAACAGCGCTTTGCCGTGTTCACCGATCGCGAACACATCTCGACCATTCGCCGCACCGTCAACACGATCTGGAACCACTGGCTGCCGGCCTCGGGCCTGAAGGTTGCCGACGCGCCGAATTTCGAGCGCTACGACGAAAATTTCGATCCCCTCACCGGCAATGGCGGTTTCGAGATCTGGGTGCCCGTGCAGAACCAGACCGCCACGCCTGCCGGCAGTCCTGCTTTGCGTTGCCGATGAGTTGCAGCTGCTTGCATGCTGCTGCTGCTTTGCCCTAACGTTGTTCGAAAGAAGCGTTGGGGAGGGAATTGATGGCTGAACTTCGCGTGCTCGCTACGGATCTCGAATTTCCGGAAGGTCCGGTGGCAATGCCCGACGGCTCGGTTGTCCTGGTCGAAATCCGCGGCCGGCGGCTGACGCGGGTCTATCCCGACGGGCGCAAGGAAGTGATCGCGCAAATTCCCGGCGGACCAAACGGTGCAGCGCTCGGTCCGGACGGCAAGATCTACATCTGCAACAACGGCGGTTTCTCCTGGATCCCGACGCGCAACACCGTGATGCCGGGGGCGCAGCCGGACGATTATCTCGGCGGCTCGATCCAGCGCATAGATTTGCAGAGCGGCAGGGTCGAGACTGTCGTGACGAAATGCGGCGAACATGATCTGCGCGGGCCGAATGATCTGGTCTTCGACCGGCACGGCGGGCTCTGGTTTTCCGATCTCGGCAAGCGGCGCGCGCGCGAGATGGATGTCGGCGCGTTCTATTATCTCAAGCCCGGCATGAAAGAGATCGTCGAGGGCGTACACGGCGTGTTGCCCGCCAATGGCATCGGTCTGTCGCCGGACGAAAGGACGCTCTACATCGCCGAGACGCCCACGGCGCGGCTGTGGGCCTATGAAATTCCGGAGCCAGGCGTGGTGAAGCCGCGCGACGTGATCTATCGTGGCGAGCGCGGAAAACCGATCGCAGGGCTCGGCGGTTATCAGATGTTCGATTCGCTGGCGGTCGAGGCCAACGGCAATATCTGCGTTGCAACCCTGATCTCCGGCTGCATCTCGGTGATCGCTCCGGATGGTACGCTGGTCGAGCAGGTGCCGACCGGCGACCGTGTGACGACCAATATCGCCTTTGGCGGCCCGGAGCTGAAAACCGCCTACATTACCTTGTCCGGCAAGGGTGAGCTCGTGGCGATGGATTGGCCGCGGCCCGGCCTGCCGCTGAATTTCCTGAATCGATGACGACTCTTACGTCATGCGGGATGGTCCGAAGGACCAGGTCCGGAGTTTCGAGATTCTCAAGGTGCGCAAGGGCGTACCACAGTTCGATGCTTCGCATCGCGCCTGAATGATGAAGTTGTAAGGAGATAAGATGCCTTGGCCCGAACCGGTAACTTTGAGTGGCCCGCATGCGCGGCTCGAGCCGCTATCGCATGCCCATCTTGCCGGCCTCACCGACGCCGTGAAGGACGGCGATCTGTGGAAGATCTGGTATACCTCGATTCCAAAGCCGGACGACATGGCAAAGGAGATCGACCGGCGCATCGGCCTGCAGGCGAAAGGCTCGATGCTGCCGTTCACGGTGTTCGATGCCGATGGCCGGATCGCCGGCATGTCGACCTATATGAACATCGATGCCGCGAACCGGCGTGTCGAGATCGGCTCGACCTGGTATGCCAAACGCGTGCAACGCACGGCGCTCAACACCCAGTGCAAGTTGTTGCTGTTGACCCATGCATTCGAAAAGCTGGATTGCATCGCGGTCGAATTCCGTACGCATTTCTTCAATCATCAGAGCCGGCGCGGCATCGAGCGATTGGGCGCCAAGCAGGACGGCATCCTGCGCAACCACCAGCTCGCGCCGAACGGAACGCTGCGCGACACCGTGGTGTTCAGCATCATCGCCTCGGAATGGCCAACGGCGAAGGCGCATCTGGGTTATCAATTGAACGAAAGGCTGCGGTAAGCATCATGGGAACGAGACGAACTTTGCCAACCGGGCGGTGGGCTCTGTCTTTCCCAAGGAGAGATGAAGACCGGAATCCAGGGACGCATTTGGCGTAACAGAAAAATGGATACGTTCGATTATGTGATCATCGGCGCGGGTTCGGCCGGTTGCGTGCTGGCCAATCGCCTGAGCGAGGATTCGGCCACAAAAATCTGTGTGCTCGAAGCAGGGCCGCGCGACTGGCATCCGTACATCCATCTGCCGGCGGGGTTCATCAAAACCTTCCACATGCGCAGCGTCAACTGGGCCTATCAGCAGGAAGTCGGTCCCTGGACCGGTGGCCGCAGCATCTATGCGCCGCGTGGCAAGACGCTCGGCGGATCATCCTCGATCAACGGTCACATCTACAACCGCGGCCAGCGCCAGGACTTCAACACCTGGGCGCAACTCGGCAATCGCGGCTGGGGCTATTCGGACGTGCTGCCGTATTTCAAGCGCCTGGAAACCCGCATTGGCCCCGGCGACGACACCTATCGCGGACGCGATGGCAATCTCACCGTCACCACGATGGACTGGAAGGATCCGCTCTGCGAGGCCTTCATGGAAGGCGCGATCTCGCTCGGCATTCCGCGCAATCCCGACTACAACGGCGCGATCCAGGAAGGCGTGTCCTACGCGCAGCGCACCATCAAGAATGGCCTTCGCGTCAGTGCAGCCACCGCCTTCCTGCATCCGGCGCTCAAACGCGGCAACATCGATGTGCGCACTCATGCGCATGCCACCGAAATCGTCTTCGAGGGCAGGCGCGCGGTTGGCGTGCGTTACCGGCGCGGCGGCCAGAACGGCACGTTACATGAGGTGCGCGCGGCCAGGGAGGTCATTCTCTCCGGCGGCGCCTACAACTCGCCGCAGCTCCTGCAATTGTCCGGCGTCGGCTCACCCGAACTGCTGAAATCGCATGGCATCGAGGTGCGTCATGCGCTGGCTGGGGTCGGCGAAGGATTGCAGGACCACTACGCGCCGCGCTCGGTGGCGCGGGTCAAGAACATCAAGACCATCAACGAGCGCCGGCGCGGCCTTAGCCTGGTGGGAGAAGTCATCAAGTGGGCGACGACGCGGCGCGGGCTGCTGTCGCTGTCGCCGACCATGGTCTACTGCTTCTGGCATTCCGGCGAGACCACCGAGAGCTCCGACCTGCAACTGACCTTCACGCCGGCGAGTTACAAGGAAGGCGTGCAGGGCGCGCTCGAGGATTTGCCCGGCATGACGGTCACTTCCTGGCAGCAGCGCCCCGAGAGCCGCGGTTATGTCCGCATCCGCTCGTCCGATCCGTTCGCAGCGCCGATCATCCAGACCAATTATCTCACCGCCGAACTCGATCGCCGCGTCGTGGTCGCCGGCATGAAGCTGGCGCGCAAGCTTTTGAAATCGGACCCGCTCAAACCTTATTACGACTACGAGGATTTTCCAGGACCCGAGGTGCAGACCGACGAGGAGTTTTTGCAGGCCGCCACCAAGCGCGGCACCACCACGTTCCATCCCGGTTGCACCTGCCGGATGGGGCCGGCAAATGCGCCGTGGGCCGTGGTGGACGACCAGTTGCGCGTGCATGGCCTGGACGGTCTGCGGGTGATCGATGCCTCGATCATGCCGCGGATGATTTCGGCCAACCTCAACGCGTCGACCCAGATGATCGCCGACAAGGCGAGCGACATGATCCGCGGCAAGACGCCGCCGGAGGCTGTGGTGCTCTAGACTTCTCTTCGGCTCAGGAATGCCAGCCGTTCGAACAGGTGCACGTCCTGCTCGTTCTTGAGCAGCGCGCCATGCAGCGGCGGGATCAGCTTGCGCGGGTCGCGCTCCCTCAACATTTCCGGCGTGATGTCTTCGTTGAGCAGCAGCTTCAGCCAGTCGAGCAGTTCCGAGGTCGACGGCTTTTTCTTGAGGCCCGGCACTTCGCGTACCTCGAAGAAGATGCGCAAGGCTTCTTCGACAAGCCGCTTCTTGATGTCCGGGAAATGCACGTCGACGATCCGGCCCATGGTGTCGGCATCGGGAAACTTGATGTAGTGGAAGAAGCAGCGGCGCAGGAACGCGTCCGGCAATTCCTTCTCGTTGTTCGAGGTGATCATCACGATCGGGCGCAGTTTCGCCTTGATGGTCTCGCCGGTCTCGTAGACATGGAATTCCATGCGGTCGAGTTCGAGCAACAGGTCGTTGGGGAATTCGATGTCGGCCTTGTCGATCTCGTCGATCAGGAGCACCGGGCGCTGTTCGGAGGAAAAGGCCTCCCAGAGCTTGCCGCGCTTGATGTAGTTCTTGATGTCGGACACGCGCGCATCGCCAAGCTGGCTGTCGCGCAGCCGCGACACGGCGTCGTATTCATAGAGACCCTGCTGCGCCTTGGTGGTGGATTTAATGTGCCAGGTCAGCAGCGGAGCCTTCAGGGCTTTGGCCACTTCTTCAGCCAGCACCGTCTTGCCGGTACCAGGCTCGCCCTTGATCAGCAGCG
The DNA here is from genome assembly GCF_027451485.1 of Bradyrhizobium sp. Classification (GTDB taxonomy): domain Bacteria; phylum Pseudomonadota; class Alphaproteobacteria; order Rhizobiales; family Xanthobacteraceae; genus Bradyrhizobium. The sequence goes on along the minus strand of NZ_DAIDJE010000019.1, from coordinate 25,995 downwards.
GCCGCTCGAGCACAATCGAGGCATTGACTGCGACCTTGAGGTCTTCGGTGGCGACGTAGTCCTTGGTGCCGGTAAATTTCATGGAAAATGACGTGCCTTGGTTCTCGAGACGAAGAAGCCTCTGTAACAGGAAAAGACCGCCTGGGGGCGGTCGCTTGCCACAGTGTAATTGAAAAAGCCTGCAGGTCCAGACCGATGCCGGCCCGCGATGCTACCCAGATAAGCATCGCGGGCTCTTGACGACCGCAACCCGACGGGCAATCTGAAGGGCATGTTTCTTCAGTTCTTCACATCTCTGCGCGAGGCGCAGGTCCCGGTGACCTTGCGTGAATACCTGACGCTGATGGAGGCGATCGACGCCGATCTTGCCGAGCAGTCGGTGGAGAATTTCTATTATCTTTCTCGTGCCGCGCTGGTGAAGGACGAGCGCAACCTTGACAAGTTCGACCGCGTGTTCGGCACGGTATTCAAGGGGCTGGAAAGCCTCCTCGACGCGATGCAGAAGGCGGACATCCCGGAGGAATGGCTGAAGAAGCTCGCCGAGAAATACTTAACCGAGGAAGAGAAGAAGCAGATCGAGGCGATGGGCTGGGACAAGCTCATGGAGACCTTGCGCAAGCGCCTTGAAGAGCAAAAGGGTCGCCACCAGGGCGGCAATAAGTGGATCGGCACGGCCGGCACCTCGCCGTTCGGCGCGCACGGCTATAACCCAGAGGGCATCCGCATCGGCCAGGAGAAGAACCGGAATTTCCGTGCGGTGAAAGTGTGGGATCGCCGCGAGTTCAAAGACCTCGACGGCAACGTCGAACTCGGCATTCGTAACATCAAGGTCGCGCTCAGGCGTCTGCGCAAATTTGCCCGCACCGGTGCGCCGGACGAACTCGATCTCGATACCACCATCAAGGAAACCGCCAATCACGGCTATCTCGACCTGCATATGCGGCCCGAACGGCGCAATGCAGTGAAGGTGCTGGTATTCTTCGACATCGGCGGCTCGATGGATTCCCATGTCGAGCAGGTCGAAGAACTGTTCTCGGCGGCGAAAAGCGAATTCAAGCACATGGAATATTTCTACTTCCACAACTGCCTCTATGAAGGCGTGTGGAAGGAGAACCGCCGCCGTTTCACCGACCGCACCCCGACCTGGGACGTGCTGCACAAATATCCGCACGATTACAAGGTGGTGTTTGTCGGTGATGCCTCGATGTCGCCTTACGAGATCATGGTGCCGGGCGGCTCGGTCGAGCACGTCAACGAAGAGGCCGGCTCGGTCTGGCTTGATCGCATCACGCGTACCTATCCGCACGCGGTCTGGCTCAATCCGGTGGCACAGCGGCACTGGGACTATTCGGAATCGACCACCATCATTCGTCGCATCTTTGCAGACCGCATGTTCCCGATCACGATCGAGGGTCTCGAGAATGCGATGAAGGAATTGGTTCGCTAGACGGGAGTTCGTGCCCCGGATGCAGCGCAGCGCGTGAGCGCCAGCGCCGAGGAGGGGGCTGTTGAAGGGCTATGCGGGTATCCAGGCTCTCTCGCGCATCGGTACCGGAGACGCTTCGCGTCGCAGGGAAAAGCGCTGCAGTGGCTCCTGGAACCGGGCCACAAAACGTGAGGTAACGATCGATGCCCCAGACCATTCATCGCGGGATCAAGGCCCTGGTCGACGAAGCCAATGCGGCAATCGAAACATTGAGCGCCGCAGACGCAATCAAGGCGGCACAAAGCGAAGACGTGGTCATCGTGGATATCCGCGATCCCCGTGAGCTCGAGCGCGACGGCCGGGTCCCGGGCTCGTTCTCCTGCACCCGAGGCATGCTGGAATTCTGGATCGACCCTGCAAGCCCTTACGCCAAGCCGATCTTTCAGCAGGACAAGAAATTCATCTTCTACTGCGCGGGCGGCCTGCGCTCGGCGCTGGCGGCCAAAGCCGCCCAGGACATGGGGCTCAAACCGGTGGCGCATATTGCCGGCGGCTATGCCGCCTGGCGCGAGGCCGGCGGCCCGATCGAGAAATGGGAACCGAAGAAGCCGAAGGGTTGATAGCCTGCCACACGCGGGCCTGACGCGCCTTTCCATCATCGAGAAGATGGATCGCCGATCAATTACGGCCTGAAAAAATACGGCCTGAAGAAACCGGAGAGTTTTGATCCATGATTCCCAACGACCCGCTCGTCTCCACCGAATGGTTGGCTGAGCACCTGAGCGATGCCAACGTCAGACTCCTCGACGCGACCTTCAAATTGCCGGGCATCCTTCCTCTGCCGAAGGACGATTACCTCGCCTCACACATTCCGGGCGCGGTCTATTTCGACGTCGATGCAGTGTCGGACCATTCCAATCCGCTGCCGCACATGTTTCCGAGCGCCGAACAGTTTGGCCGGGACATAGGTGGCCTCGGCATCTCAAACGGCGATACGGTGGTGATCTATGATTCTGGCAGCTGGGTCGCGGCACCGCGCGTTTGGTGGATGTTCTTGTCCTATGGTCACCGGGACGTTCGCATTCTCAACGGCGGCTTGAAGAAGTGGCGCGCCGAAGGGCGCCCTGTCGAGAGCGGTGAGGTGAAGGCCAGGGCCGCTACGTTCCACGCGAGCTATGACGAAAGGCGCGTCCGTTCGATCGAGCAGATGATCGCCAATGTCAAAAGCCGCGCCGAACAGGTGGTCGATGCGCGTGCGGCGGATCGCTTCGAGGGCCGCGCAGCGGAGCCGCGGCCGGGCATTCGATCCGGCCACATTCCGGGGGCGCTCAACCTGCCCTACAACAACCTGTTCGATGCCGCGACCGGCACGATGAAGCCGCTCGATGAGTTGCGCAAAGCCTTTGCGGTCGCCGGCGTGGACACGGCAAAGCCCATCGTCACAAGCTGCGGCTCCGGCGTATCGGCGGCGGTGCTGACGCTTGCGCTTTATCGGCTCGGCGTCGAAAACGCCGCGCTCTATGACGGTTCGTGGTCGGAATGGGGCAAGGCTGACGGCCCGGCGATCGCGACGGGGCCAGCGTAATCGAATTACTGCCGCGGCGCAGCCGTTGTGAGGCTCTGCTGCGGCTGCGCAAAGGGCTGCTGCGCGAACGGGTTGGCCTGGAATTGCTGTTGGGCCAGGAGATGCGCACGCGCGGCGAGCCTGCGCCGGCGTAGCCGCGCCTGCTCGCGTTTCTTGATCGCGCTCTGATCTTCCTTGGCCTGCTCGTGTTTCGCCGTCGCGTTTGTCTTGGCCGTCGTGTCCGGGGCGATATCGACGGGCGGGCCGCCGAGGGTCGCGATCCTCTTTTCAGCCTCGCTGGTCTCGGGTGAGGTCATCGGCGCCGCTGACGTTGCCACGACGGTTGACGTCGCGGGCTCAGCTGACACTGCCGTGGTGGGCGAAACCGCGGGCGGAGCTGATGCTGCATCGCTTGCTGATGCGGCGGACGTGACAGATGATGGATTTGGCATCGGCGCGGGGGCGGGCTGCGGCTGGACCGTGGCCGGTCCGCTGGAGGTGGAGGCGCCATCTGATGCCCCGACCGTCGCGGTCTTTGTCTCGGTGGCCGGGGCGGTCGGCTCCGCGTCCACAGAAGCGGGCGCGGTTACATCGGCCGCCGGCGGGTTTTGCGCCGCCGGCAAGGTGACCGGCGCCTCGGCCGGCACATGATCGGGCTTTGTGAGCTCAATTGGCAGGTGCGTGGGCTCGGCCGCGGCCACCCGATCGGTCTTCGCCGGTTCGCTGACTGCCGGCACCGGCTCCGGTTGCGCGGTCGTGATCGCGGGCGCTGGAGGCCTCGCTGGCTCTGCCGGAGCCGCGATCGCGGCCGAGGCGGTCGGCCTTTCCGCCGCCGGCTCGACGCTCAAGGTCGCCAGCATCGGAAGCATTGTCTCGGGCGGCTGGGCGAAAGCGGTTTCCGGCGCCGCGCGCCAGGATGAATTGCTGGCAAATGATTCATGGGCGGCGCGCAGCAGCGCTGCGGCGCCGAGTCCGAAAACGAGGAGCGACATCGACAGCATGATCGCTGCGAACAGAAAGCGAAAACCGGGAAGCATGGCGCGCGGAAAACTTGCAAAAACGAGCGGACAGGAACGCGGTGGCCACTGAAGTCGGACGGTGCCAACGGTTTGATCTTCCGACGCCCGCCGGGATGTGGGCGTTCAAAAATCAAGGCCGCTGGTGAGGCAGATTTGCCGCGCGCCAGTGTTCCCGGTTCTGACATTCGCTCAGCTTCGCAGCGGGTTCGTTCACGAATGTCAAATCCACCACGGCAGGGCAGCGAATCATGCTGCCAGAAGCATAGCGCAACGGATTCGCACCGCTCGTTAAATCTCGTTCGCAAGTTGAAATCTGAAAGTCCTTGTTACTTCGCTGCCGCAGGTTGCAGCCGCTCTGGTCGATCCGATGCCGCAACGGGAACGTCGCTGGCCGGGCTCAATCCGGGAAAAAACGGGTATTCGGGGTATCACAATTGGCCTTATGCAGTGTTGGAACGGTATTTTGTCTTGAATGCGCCGCGATCTTCGGTCATCTGCCGTTAACGATCCGGTGTCGCCTTGGGGCTATACAAGAGGAATGATGACCAATCGCATTCTGACGATTTGCGCCGCGGCTTCTGCTGTTCTGGCGGCAGAGGCCGTGGGAACCTCCCTTGCGTTGGCGCAGACCTATCCGCCGTCGGGGGCGGTCTACGCACCCGCACCGGAGCCGTATCCGGCCTATCCGAGTGACCCCCGCGCCCCACGGCCGGCCGATTTCGATACGCTGGGGGACGATGAGGGACCAAACGGGCCGGGTTCGACCGCGTTGCCGCCCCCGGGTCCGGCCAGCCGGCCGCTTTATTCGGAGCGGGGCCCGGTGATGTCGCCGGATGATCCGCGATATGGCCGTCCCATGCCGCCCCCCGGCGGCTATTCCGGCCCGGTAATGTCGCCCGATGATCCGCGCTATGGCCGTCCGATGCCGCCGCCCGGCGGCTATTCCGGCCCGGTGATGTCGCCTGATGACCCGCGTTATGGCCGCACCGATCCGCCGCCGGTGATCTATGCCGATCGGCCTGCTGGCGCGATGCCGCAGCCTTATGGTTCGCCGCCCGCCGATGAGCAGGCTCGGCCGCCCGGTGCGGTCGGATCGGCCAATGTCACCGGCGCCGTGCAGCCGCCGCAAGGGCCCGATGGCAAATCAGTCATGTTGCTGCCGCCGGAGGAGCAACCGGAGTCCGGCCCGGTCAGCCTGCCGCCGAACCTGCGCCGGCAGGAGGTGGCGTTCGCTACCAAGGAACCGGCGGGAACGATCATCGTCGATACGCCCCACACCTATCTCTATTACGTGCTCGGCAATGGCCGCGCGATCCGGTATGGCGTCCGCGTCGGCCGCGACGGTTTCACCTGGGCCGGCGTGCAGAAGATCACGCGCAAGGCGGAATGGCCGGACTGGCATCCGCCGCCGGAAATGATCGACCGCCAGCCATACCTGCCGCGCTTCATGGCCGGTGGCCCCGGAAATCCGCTCGGCGCGCGCGCGATGTATCTCGGCAGTACGGTCTATCGTATCCACGGCACCAATCAGCCGTCCACGATCGGAAAATTCGTCTCCTCGGGCTGCATTGGCATGCTGAACGAGGACGTGTCGGACCTGTTCGATCGCGTCAAGGTCGGCACCCGCGTGGTCGTGTGGCCCGGCAAGCCCCCGGCTTCCACCACCACGACGGCCTCCGCGGCGCCCGTTCCCGGATCGACCGCCGGACAGGGGATGCCGCCGTCGAGCGTCCCAGGCACCACCGCGCCGGCGAGCGTGCCGCCGTTGCCGCCTGCAGTGACGGTGCGCTAAAGCCGAAGCGGTCGGGAGACTTACGAAAAGCGCGCCACAAAACGGCGCGCTTTTTTACGTCGTGAGCTGCCAGGCGGCGCCCGCGGGCCGTAACGCACCGTTTACGATTTCTTCATAACAATGGCGCGTCATTTCAGTCTGCTGCTGCCGGTGACCATGCCTGACCGCTTCACGGTGGTGCGGTCCCGGTCAGGCGAGAGGAAATAAGCGGTGAGCGCAATTTCTGCGACAATCCCGGCTGGCAACCAGATTTCGCCGGCCAATGAGAGGGTCTGGCACCAGAGCAATTTGCTCGGCGACTGGAAAGGCACGATCAAGCAAAATCACCAGCCGGTCGAATTCAAGGTCCTCAGCATCCACGGCGCTTCGGCGCAGGTCCTATATACGCATAACGGACGTACCGAACGGGGCACGGCCACCGTCGATAAGGACTCCATCACCTTCGGCAACGTCACAATCGCTACACGCAACGGGCAGCAGGCGGCGTTTGAATTCTCGTATCAGCCGCAGGGACAGCTTGCTTCTACGGGAACGCAGACTGCGATCCTTACCAAGTCCGCAGATCCCGCGGCCAATGCCAATCCGCTGCAGGGCAGTTGGACCGGTGCGACCGCCGGGCATAGCGTCTCCTTTCAGGTCACATCGATCAACGGTCGCGACGCGCAGGTCAAATACAACATCGATGGTACGAGCGGGACGGGCGTCGGCGACATCGTCGGGAATGCGGTGCTGCTCGGCAAAATCCAGTTCTCGAACACCGACGGGAAGAACGGCAAGGTGACCTTTCAGTCCGGTCATCAGACGATCCAGCTCGCGGTTCAGAAGTTCGTATCCAAGACCGCCTGACCGTCCACCCCATATCGGTGCGCCATATTTGATTCCGGGAGATTTGGCGTGGACCGATCATCCGGCGTTTTTTACATCGTCCGCAAACGCCTCGCGGTCTTGAACGTTGAGGTGATATCGAGGCCTCGGCGATGCACGCTGAAGATAAATCGACTTATCCGCCGCTCAACACACTGAAGGCAGTTGCCGAAGATGTCTGGATCATCGACGGCCCATCGATCCGGTTTGGTTGGGGCTGTATCAAGTTTCCGTTTTCAACGCGGGCGACCATCTTGCGGCTTGCGGGCGACGCTCTGCTTGTTCACTCCCCGACGCCCCTTGTACCGACACTCGCGGCGGCGATTGGAAAGATCGGCACTCCGAGATGGATTGTTGGCCCCAATCGGCTGCATTACTGGTGGATAGGAGAATGGCACGCCGCATATCCGGATGCCGCGATCTATCTGGCGCCGAAGGTACAACGGCAAGCCGGAGCCCGTCTCGATTTCGCGTGGCAGCCGCTTGAGCGGGACCGCGGCTATCCCTGGGACGACCGGATCGCAACCCTTCCGGTCTCAGGCGGCTTCATGACCGAAGTCGAACTCTTTCACCGGCCTTCCCGCACCCTGGTGCTGACCGATTTGATCGAGAATTTCGAGACCGGCAAGCTTGAAACACGTGCGATGCGGTTCTGGACGCGCCTCGGCGGTGTTCGCGACCCCGACGGCGGCATGCCGCGCGACATGCGCTGGAGCTTCGTAAAGCACAGGCGCGAACTGAAAGCCGCAATCCTGCGGATGATCGACTGGAATCCGGAACGGATTATCCTTGCGCACGGCCGCTGGTACGATGCCAACGGCCGAGCCGAACTGCGGCGGGCGTTTCGGTGGATTCTGGATGAGTAACGATATCGCCAAGCCCGAAGCCCGTCATTGCTCCCGGGCAATAACGACTACGTTAGCCGTCGCACCGGCTCGCCCTTGAACCACCCGTCGATGCCTTCGACCATCTGGTTATAGTGAGCGACGAAGGTTTCCTGCGTCGCGTAGCCGAGGTGTGGCGTCAGCACGAGGTTGTCGAGCTTGCGGAAGGGATGGTCGACGGGCAGCGGTTCGACCGAAAACACGTCGACCGCGGCACCGGCAATCTTTCGCGCCATCAGCGTTTCCAAGAGCGCCATCTCGTCGATGATCGGTCCGCGGGCGGTGTTGACGATAAAGCCGGTCGGCTTCATGCGCGCGAGGTCGGCGGCGCCGACCAGGCCGCGCGAACGGTCGCTCAGCACCACGTGAATGGTGATGATGTCGGCGGTCGAGAACAGGTCTTCCCTGGTGGCGTAGGTGACGCCGACCTCCTTGCAGCGCTCCACCGTCAGGTTTGGACTCCAGGCGATCACGTTCATGCCGAACGCCTTCGCCAGACCCGCAACCTTGGCGCCGAGTTTGCCCAGGCCGACCACGCCGAGCGTTTTGCCCTCGATCTCGATGCCGACGTGCTTCTGCCAGAATTCGCCGGCGTGCATGCGGGCGCTCTCGCGCCCGATATTGCGCGTCAGTTCCAGGATCAGGCCCATGGTGAGCGGCGCCGTGGGGTCGCGCGGCCAATGCGTGCCGCACACGGTAACCCCGCGGTCCTTGGCGGCCGCCAGATCGATCGAGTTGTTGCGCATACCGGAGGTGATCAAGAGCTTCAACTTGGGCAGGCGTTCGAACATGGTGCGTGGAAACGGCGTCCGCTCGCGCATGGCGCAGATGATCTCGAAATCCTTCAGCGCGCTGGCCGTGGCATCCGGCGAGGCGAACGGCTCCCGGAAGACGGTGACATCGACGCGATCCTCGACCCTGGACCAGTCCGCGACCGCCAGCGAGAGATTGAGATAGTCGTCGAGAATTGCACAGCGCAGCCGCGTCATGGGAGCATCCGTTTCTGTCGATTACGAACGGCGCTCCGTCGACGCCGCCCTCTGGGTAGGGGACGCATGGTTACGCGCCGCGCCTTCTCAGGCAAGCGGCTCGCCATCAAAATTTGCGGGGGATGGGTGTCGTCCGGAACGACGAAGAACAGAAAAAATCAGCTGGTGTGCCGAAGGCGCGCCGCCTGTTTGGCGCGGCAGGCCGGACCGGGCCCGCGCATATAGTGCAGTTCCGGGCGGTAGGGGTCGAACGCCCTGGCGAAGAACGCGATGAAGAAGGCACGGATTCCGGCGAAGACAAGGCGAGGTCCGTTGCAGCGGTCTGCCGGGGAGGAGAGGGAAGCCGAATCGGTGACCGCCATGACGAATCCTGTCTTTTTCGGCACCTTCTGGCACGCGAAGCACTTTTTGGGGTGCTGACGGGAGTTTCGGGCGCAACTTATTAAAAGAAGGTTTCAATTGTCGTGATCTGCTGCCCACATGGTGTCGATCCCGTATTCGTCCCTGGTGAACGGAGGGAAAACGCGGCGAACTTCCGATTCGGGGAGGCAGGTGCGGTTGCCCTTTAGGCCCCGCGCGGCTACATCACCCGCAAGCTTTCATCCTTAAAAATCTCTTCATTCCAGGGACGTCGATGGCGCGCCAGTTCGTCTATTTCATGCAGGGTCTGTCCAAGACCTATCCGCCCAACCGCAAGGTATTGGATAACATCCACCTGTCGTTCTACCCGGACGCCAAGATCGGCGTGCTCGGTGTCAACGGCTCGGGCAAATCGACCCTGCTCAAGATCATGGCCGGGCTCGACAAGGAATATACCGGCGAGGCCTGGGTCGCTGAGGGCGCCCGCGTCGGCTACCTCGAGCAGGAGCCGCAGCTCGATGCCTCGAAGACCGTCCGCGAAAACGTCATGATGGGCGTCGCCAAGCAGAAGGCGATCCTCGACCGCTACAACGAACTCGCGGTCAATTACTCGGACGAGACCGCCGATGAAATGACCAGGCTGCAGGACGAGATCGAGGCCGCCGGTCTCTGGGATCTCGACAGCAAGGTCGACCAGGCGATGGACGCGCTGCGCTGTCCGCCTGACGATGCCGATGTGACCAAACTCTCCGGCGGCGAGCGCCGCCGCGTCGCGCTGTGCCGGCTTCTGCTCGACCAGCCGGACCTGTTGCTGCTGGACGAACCGACCAACCATCTCGACGCGGAATCCGTGTCGTGGCTCGAAGGCCATCTGCGCAATTATCCCGGTGCGATCCTGATCGTCACCCATGACCGCTACTTCCTCGACAACGTCACGGGCTGGATCCTTGAACTCGACCGCGGCCGCGGCATTCCCTATGAAGGCAATTATTCCTCCTGGCTGGTGCAGAAACAGAAGCGGCTCGAACAGGAGAGCCGCGAGGAGGCGGCACATCAGCGCACGCTTGCCCGCGAGCAGGAATGGATCGCTGCGTCTCCCAAGGCGCGCCAGGCCAAGTCGAAGGCGCGTTACCAGAGCTACGAGGACCTGCTGAAGAAGGCGAGCGAGAAGCAGACGCAGACCGCGCAGATCACGATCCCGGTCGCCGAGCGGCTTGGTCAGAACGTGATCGATTTCGAGGGGCTCACCAAGGCCTATGGCGACCGCGTCCTGATCGACAATCTTACCTTCAAGCTGCCGCCGGGCGGCATCGTCGGGGTGATCGGCCCGAACGGCGCCGGCAAGACCACCCTGTTTCGCATGATCACCGGCCAGGAAAAGCCGGATTCCGGCACGATCACGATCGGGGAAAGCGTGCATCTCGGCTATGTCGATCAGTCGCGCGACGATCTCGACGGCAAGAAGACGGTGTGGGAGGAAATTTCCGGCGGCAACGAACTGATCCTGCTGGGCAAGCGCGAGGTCAATTCGCGCGGCTATTGCTCGTCGTTCAACTTCAAGGGCGCGGACCAGCAGAAGAAGGTCGGCGCGTTGTCGGGCGGTGAACGGAACCGCGTGCATCTCGCCAAGATGCTGAAGTCCGGTGCCAACGTGCTGCTGCTCGACGAACCGACCAATGACCTCGACGTCGATACGCTACGCGCGCTCGAAGAGGCGCTGGAGGATTTTGCGGGTTGTGCCGTGATCATCAGCCACGACCGCTGGTTCCTCGACCGCATCGCCACGCACATGCTGGCCTTCGAGGGCGACAGCCATGTCGAATGGTTCGAAGGCAACTTCCAGGACTATGAAAAGGACAAGATGCGCCGCCTGGGGCAGGATTCCGTCATACCTCATCGGCTGAAGTACAAGAAGCTGACGAGGTAATCCTTGTCATTGCGAGCGCTTGCGAAGCAATCCGGTCGGCTTGCCGTCAAATCGGCCTGGATTGCCTCGTCGCTTGCGTGTCCTTGCGCAAACGCCTTGCGTTTGTCGCAGGCAATGGTGATTGTCGCTATTCTATGGATAGGCTTTTCCCCGGCCCGCGCCGCGTCTGATGCCGCCTTCACGCAATTCATCGCCTCGCTCTGGCCCGAGGCGAAGGCCGCAGGCGTCTCGCGCGCGACGTTCGAGCGCGAGACCGCAAACCTCGAGCCCGACTACAAGCTGCCCGACCTGATCCTGCCCGGACGTCCCGCGACCGGCGCGCCGTCGCAGGCCGAGTTCGTGCAGGTGCCGGCCGACTACATCAACGAAGCCTCGATCGCGCGGCTGGCAGCCGAAGGCCAAAAGCTGATGGCGAAGTATCGCGCCGCCCTCGATGGCATCGAAAAGCGGTTCGGCGTGCCTGCCCCGATCGTGCTCGCGATCTGGGGTCGCGAGACTGATTACGGGCGCTATACGCTGCCTTATGACGGGGTACGCGTGCTGGCGACGCAGGCCTATGTCGGTCGGCGCAAGGATCAGTACCGCAACGAGTTCGTGCTGGCGCTGAAGCTGATCAACGACGGCGAGGTGACGCGCAAGGAACTGCGGGTTTCGTGGGCAGGAGCGACCGGGCTCACGCAGTTCCTGCCATCCGAGTTTTACCAGCATGCGGTCGATTTCGATGGCGACGGCCGCAGGGACATCTGGCATTCGGTGCCGGACGCACTGGCTTCGGCCGCGGAGCAGCTCGTCAACAAGGGCTGGCAGAAAGGCGTACGCTGGGCTTATGAAGTCACGCCGCCGGCGAATGTCGACTGCACGTCAGGCGTGCCGGAGGTGACCAAGCCGCTTGGTGAATGGCTGCGCGAAGGCTTTGTGCCGGTGCGCGGGCGGCGCTTGAGCGCAGCCGAGCAGGCGCAACAGGCCTCGCTGTTGCAGCCCGAGGGAATTTACGGACCGTCGTTCCTCGCCACGAAGAACTACTTCGTGATCAAGGAATATAATTTCTCCGATCTCTATGTGCTGTTCGTCGGCCATTTAGCCGATCGCATGGTCAGCCCGCTTCCGTTTGCGACGCCATGGTCGGCCGCGAAGCAGTTGCGCACCAGGGATGTCGAAGCCATGCAGCGCGGGCTGATGCGTATCGGTCTCTACGCCGACAAGGTCGATGGTAAGGCCGGCATGAAGACGCGTGCTGCGCTCGGCGCCTATCAGAAGAAGGCCGGGCTCAAGGTGGATTGCTGGCCGAGCGAAGCCTTGCTGCACTCGATCGAGCAGGCGCACTAAATTGGATCGCAGCAACAAAAAACCCGGCTGCAAGGCCGGGTTCTTCTTAAGTCAACAAGCCCGCGATCAGTCGCAGTACTGAACCCGCCGGAAGCGCCACTCATAGCCATCCCAGAAGCGCTCACGCACCCAGCGGCACGGACCCGGGCCGGGCGCGACGTAAACCGGCGGCGGAGGAGCCTGGCTTGCGGCTACCGCGCCGCCGACGATCGCACCACCGATAATGCCGCCGGCGATCGCCGCGCCGAGCGCGCGCTGGGCGCTGGCCGGGGTCGTGGCGGCCATGCCGGCTACCATTGCCAGCGCAAGGAGCGCAGCAAATGTCTTGTTCATGTGTTCAACTCTCCTGGAGATGCGGCGCTTGCGAGCGCCAGGGGATCAGTTCGATTCGCACGCTGAGCTTGGAATTCACCTACTGGCCAAAAAGCTCACGATGGTCAATTCCAGGTTAACGTCACGAGGACCTTGGCTCGAAAAGCGGTTTTTTCGGGCCAATTTTCCCGTGGCATTACGGAAAACAGGCGAGATGCGGGTCCATCTCGCCTGATTTAATGCACATGAACGAACTCAGCTGAGTGAAACTCGAGCTGGACCGCTTTTTTAGTCGCAAACCTGCACGCGCCGGAAGCGCCAGGCGTAGCCATCCCAGAAGCGCTGACGCTGCCAATAGCAGCCATAGGGATCAGCGGCGGCATAGCCCGGTCCGTAATACGGGCCGGGGCCATAATAAGGACCGGGGCCATAATAATAGGGGCTCGCGGCAACCGCGCCGCCAACAATAGCGCCGCCGATCAGGCCGCCGGCAATCGCAGCGCCCAAGGCGCGCTGGGCGTGGGCCGGGCCCGCGGCCGAGAAGGCCAAGGTGGCGACAGTGGCCACTGCCACCAGTGTTTTCCTCATGACATCACCTTTCTGATTGAACACGCTATCCAAGCGGTCCGTTCGTGAATAGGTTCCACATTTCCCTTGAATGATCAATGAACGGCGGCGTCATAATGCCGGCTAAATCCAGCCGAATCTGGACGCAATTGTGCGTCGCACAAGGCGATCTTGCATCGGAGCACGGCGCCGGGACCCTCGGAATGACCATCGCTGGTTCGACCGTTACGGCCATTCCGGCGATCAGGTCGGCTTCAATGAATCCAGCGGCGAGGCCGACACGAAGGCGAGGGCGATCGGTTTTCGACGGCGCCATTTGATCTGCCGCAAAGCGCCATTTTAGATCCATTCCAGAGTGCATCTTCTATCAGTTTGGAATTGCTTCAAAACTCCGCTTTTCTCTTTGCATTCGGGTCTCTCCCTCAATATCGAAAGCTCTGCATCACAATGGGCCTGCCGCTTTAATGATCGTCTGCTCCTGTAACGTGCTGAGCGACCACGACGTCCGCAGTGCCGTCGAGAGCGCGCTAGACCTTCCCCGCAACGCCAAGCAGCTCTATGGCTGCCTTGGTTGCAGCGCGGAGTGCGGCCGCTGCGCGCGCACCATCAAGACCATCATCGAAGATGCGCTCGGCGCCTGCGCCAAGGCGTGCTGCGCCGGCTGTCCACACAGCAGCTCAGCACAGCATCAGCATAACGAAACCGTCCCTCCGCGCGAAACCGTCGCCTGAACTCCGGAACTGCCCTCGGGTTTCGGCCGCTTGCCGCGACAATTGCCCGTTGCCGAGCCGCCAAACCGCTTAAACTTCGGCGGATGATAAGCTACAGCATCACAAGCTCACCTGAGAGGGGTTGTCCCCCAAGAGAGGCACCATGCAAGGCGACGCCAAGGTCATCGACTATCTCAACAAGGGGTTGCGCCACGAGCTCACGGCCATCAACCAGTACTGGCTGCATTACCGGCTGCTGAACAATTGGGGCCTGCTCGAGATGGCCAAGACCTGGCGCAAGGAGTCCATCGAGGAGATGGAACATGCCGACCGCCTGGTCGATCGTATCATCTTCCTCGATGGCTTTCCCAACATGCAGGTACTCGATCCCTTGCGGATCGGCCAGAACGTCAAGGAAGTCATCGAATGCGATCTCGCCGCCGAGATCAGCGCACGGCTGCTCTATCAGGAAGCGGCAACCCACTGCCACAGCGTCAAGGACTATGTCTCGCGCGATCTGTTCGAGAAGCTGATGAAGGACGAGGAGCATCACATCGATTTCCTCGAAACCCAGATTGACCTGATCGGCCGGATTGGCCTCGAACTCTACACCCAGAAGCATGTCGGCGGCCTCGAGGGCGAGGGGCCCTAGCGCACCTCACTCGTCCCTCCTGCGCATGGGTCCTCGGCTGGGCGCGAGACCCTTATGGCTAGGCGTCCACGTTCTTTTTGCGTGGCGTCTCGATGAGGTCCTCGGCTGGAGTCACAACTGCGTCTTGTAGCGCGCCTCGACCTCGGCCTGGCTTTCGGGCTCGCCCAGACTGGTCTGATCGTGGATCACCTGGCTGATCGACGGAAACCTCGCGCGCTCGACCTGCGTCTCCTTCGACCACAGTTTCGATCGCATCAGCGCCTTGCCGCAGTGGAAATAGGTCTCTTTGACCTCGATGCGCAGCACCGCGCGCGGCAATTTCCCGAACTCTTCCATCGCCGCTAGCAGGGCTGGATCCGTGGTGACCGCGCCGCTCCCGCCAACGCGTAGCGTCTCATCAAGGCCGGGCACGAAGAAGATCAGCTGCAAGAGACCCGTGCCCTCGACGATGTTCTTGAAACTGTCGATGCGGTTGTTGCCGGGACGATCGGGCATCAACAGTCGGTTGGGTCCGTCGACATGAACAAAGCCGGAATAACCGCCGCGTGGCGAGGCGTCGACGCTGCCGTCGGTGCCTGACGTGGCGAGCACGCAGAACGGCGACATTTCAATGAATTTCCGGGCGTGAATGTCGATCGCCGGCCGCGCCTTCGCGAGCACGCGCGCAGTCGGTTTGGCGTAGATGGTGGCGAGGTCTTCTGAGGTGGCGTCGGTCATGGCACGGGCTCCGGCAGCTTCGCAGGAGACTAGAGTTTCGATTCCGAGGCTCGCAAGCAATTGCGGCGATCCCCGATACGAACTTTGGACTCAAAGGAGCTCCAGCTAATTAGTGTCTCTGGTGCGGCTATTGAATTGTTAGTTGCTACCACGGACTTGCAGCAATACCGAACTTCAAATTCGCCGCACCGGCGGCCTGCCATCCTGTCAGATTTCGCACAGCGATCTCGCTCGCAAATATCACGCTACACCGCGTCCGCGGGCACGAAACAGCTGATGATGATGCTGCCGCGGTGACGAACATACCACACCACCGCCTCGCCGAGCGGGTTGCCGCGCTCGCGGATGACAGCATGCGGTGGAACCTGCATCCATTGGCCTTCGATCGGCACCCAATAGGCGCCGTCGTGAAAATTATATTCGGTGCGATGGCCGTCGGCGATGTCGCAGCAAGGCACGCCGTTGGGTGCGACCACGCCCTTGAACCAGGCTCGGATATCGGGAGAAACGCTTTCATATTGTCCGTCATCGAAGGCGAGCGCCGCGCCGCTGAGGGCACAACAGGCGGCGACCCAGGCGACGGGCGCGAGCTTTCGCATTCGATCCTCCAGATGCTGATCGGGGAATCAAACCTGAAGACGATTAGGCCCGAGACGTTCTTGCGATGCACGCTCAAATAATAAGCGCTGATGGCCAGGCTAAAATGATGCGCTGCGAAATCAGCGCGGTGCCTGAGCTCTCGCCCTGCGAGCTTTGCTGCCGGTCGTTCCCGCGTTGACCTTCTTGGCGTTGGTCTTCTTCCCCGGCAGCGCGGATGGCCGCTTCAGAGCAGTCTCATTCGATGCGGCTTGCTTGACGCCGCCTTTGGCCAGGCGATTGGCCCATGCCATTGTGAGTGCGCTCCTCAGCGTGGTCGGGTCGGCGGCGGCGAGATTGACGCTCGTGCTGCCGCGCTTGCCCCATGCACCTGCGACGGGCCGGAAGACATCCGGTTCTGCTTCCACCAGGATCGTCTGCTGGTCGCGAGTGAGCACCACCATGCCCCAATGCTCGTCGGGATAGCCAATAGTCGCGAAAATCCGCCCGTTGACCCGAAAGTCCGGGTGACCTCCGTGCGCGCCTTCGATAGCGCCGGTGAGCTTCAGTGCAATTTGTCGAAAGCGGGTCGATGACATCGGGTTAGCTCCCCTCGCGCGGCACGGGCAGCTCTGCAAAGCTGAAAGTATCTAACGCAGCAGCTCCTCGAGCTGCTGCTTGTAGAATTTTGCGTTCGCTGTCGTGCCATGCCCGCGCGTCTCATTGCTCGCGGGGATCAGATAAAGCTTGCCATGCCTGACCTGCTTCAGTGCATCAGTCATGACGCCGGTTTCGGGCGGGTTGCGCTCGTCATCGGCGGAATTGATCGCCAGCAATCTGGCCATGATCCGCGAAAGCCCGCTCGACGCATCGTAGTCGTGCGAAGCTTCCCACTGATAGATGAAGTCGTTGGCGTCCGATGTGAGCGGCGTCGCCAACCGCTGATCGACCATCTGATCGGCCTTCTCGGCTGTCGGCGCCCGGCTCTGATAAGCGAGCGTACCGCCGGAGGTTGCGAAACCGAAAGCTGCGATGGCATATTTCATCATGCGCGGCTGGCGCGTGTAGTTGCCGTTATTGTAGTCGGGATCGTTTCGAATGGTCTCGATCATCATCCGCCGCAGGATCCAGTTGCGGGCCGCCATCGCAGTGGGTTGCGAGGCCATCGGAACCGCCAAGTCGATCATGTCGGGGTATTTTTCTGCCCATAGCCAGGTCTGCATGCCGCCCATGGAATTGCCGATTACAAGCCGCAGGTGGTTGATCTTAAGGCCTTCCGTCACAAGCCTGTGCTGCGCTTCGACCATGTCATCATAGTCATATTTGGAAAAGGCGGCCTTCATCCCGTCGGATGGTTTGGACGATTTGCCATGGCCGATGCCGTCGGGGATGATGATGTAATATTTCGAGGCGTCGAGCGGCTCGCCGGCGCCGAACAGCTCTCCGGCAAACGCCGGCGTCAGCATACTGGCCGCCGAGCCGCCGGAGCCGTGCAGCACCAGTATTGGTTGGCCCGTCGGCTCGCCCACCGTCGTATAATGCAGTTTCAGCTCCGGCATCACCTCGCCGCCGTGAAACTTGAAATTGTGGGCGATGAATTCGCCTTGGGACGGCGACGGATAGTCCGCCGCGATGGCGTCAGCTCCCGACAGCGCTGAAATTGCCGCCGCCAGGATCGCCGGGAGCGGGGAGATGGAGAGAAAACGGCGCATCGGAAACGTGCCTTTTCGGTTTTTGCCGGCTTACCGAAGATGAATGCCCGCATTATTCTAACCGTGTTTGATGGAGATCCAAATGTGCCGAAACATCAAGACGCTGTTCAATTTCGAGCCTCCGGCGAGCGACGAGGAAATCCACGCTTCGGCCTTGCAGTTCGTGCGCAAGTTGTCCGGCTTCAACAAGCCCTCGCAAGCCAATGAGGCGGCCTTCAACCGCGCGGTCGAGGAGGTATCTTCCGCCGCGCATCGGCTGCTCACCTCTCTGCATACCCATGCGCCGGCGCGCGATCGCGTGCTGGAGGCCGAGAAGGCAAAGGAGCGCTCACGGCAGCGCTTCGGTTGAGGAAAGGATCGCGAATGGTGTGGTATGTCTATGTTGGATGGTTTTTTGCCGGGTTGTTCCTGACGAATGCCATTCCCCACCTCGTGCAGGGCATGTGCGGCAACCGTTTTCAGACGCCGTTCGCTTCGCCGCCCGGCGTCGGGGAATCCTCGGCGGTGATCAACGTGCTCTGGGGATTTTGCAATCTGGCGATCGGTTTCGCGCTGCTCTACATCTTCCTGCCGCAGCTGCCACCACCCTGGCCGCTCTGCGCGGCGGCGCTGCTCGGAGGCCTGGTCATCGCGCTTTATCTGGCGTGGCATTTTGGCAGGGTTCGCAACGCCGCGCCGCACCCGTGATCTGTTAGTTCCTGCCCTTCTTGCTTGCTGTCCCTTTTGCCCTTCTTCTTGCGGTTCCTGCGGCGGTCTTCGTCGCATGAGCAGCAAGCGAAGCTAACGCCGAGGTTGGACGATGAAAGGGAGCCGGAAGTATCCTGGCTGCTGAGGCGCAGGCACCCTTGAAGGCTTTGCTCAAATCGCCCGGTAGCCGCCGTCGGCCATCACGATCGACCCCGTAACGTAGGACGACAGGTCGGAGGCGAGAAAGATCGCCGGCCCCACGATGTCTTCCGGCTTGCCGGCGCGTCCGAGCGGCGTATGGTCGATGAAAATTTTGACCAGCTCCGGATCGTTGGCACGCACGGCGGCATTCAGTGGTGTTTCGATCAGGCCTGGGCCGATCGCGTTGACGCGGACGCCATATTTGCCGAGTTCGGCAGCGAGCGCCCGGGTGAAGCCGAGCACGCCGTGCTTTGAGGTGGTGTAGGCCGGTGAGTTCGGCGTGCGTACGTGTACGAACGACTGGATGGAGGCGATGTTGACGATGCGGCCCTTGCCGGCGCGCAAGGGCTCGAGAAAAGCATGCGTCACATTGAAGACGCCGTTGAGATTGATCGAGATGATGTCTTCCCAATCCTTGATCACGGCGGAAGCGTCGCCGGCAAAGCCGTTCCGGCGGTTGATGCCGGCATTGTTGACCAGGATCGAAACCTGTCCGACCTGCTCACGGACGAGCGTTGCGACTTTCACGCAGTCCTCGCGCCTGACGACGTCGAGGCGGTAACTGGAAGCACGTCCGCCGGAGCGGCGGATTTCTTCCGCGGCCTGCTCCGCTGCCTGTTCGTCGATGTCGAGCAGGACCACCTGCGCGCCTTCGCGGGCATAGCCGGCCGCGATCGCACGGCCGATTCCTGAGGCTGCGCCCGTGACGGCGGCGATATGGTTCTCGAGAAGGCCGGGCATTGTTCTCTCCACGATTGAATTTTTCCGGAAAGCTTAACAATTCTGCTACTGCGGCTACAGCGCTTTCTCGAGGAATCGATTCAAATTGGCGGCAACAGGAACGGAAAAGCGTTACCCGGCATGGTGTTTTATGGCTTGTGGTGTTTGGTCATGAATCAACGACCTGTCGAATGGAAGCTTGAACTCGATCGCCTGTGGTCGGCGCATGCGCCCGACTATTGCGAAGCAGTGCGGCTTGTGCAGCAGATCGCATCGGCAGGCGATGAGGAGGCGCTGCGTCAGGCGGCTGCTCAGGCTCTCCCGATTTTGCGATGCGCGGCGCAGGTCGGCGCCGATCACGCGACCTGCGTTGCGGCCCGCCGGCGGCTTGGCGTCATTCGTGAGGTGCTGGCGGCGCTCACCGCGCCGCATTTCGGCAGGCGAACAGCGCTGCCCAAGGCCTTGACGGCGGAAGAGCGCTGCCGCGAGCTTCTGGGGCTGCCGTTCGGCCGCAATCTCTCCGAACGCGAAATCCATCGCGCCTACAAGCTGCTTGCCAAGCGGGCGCACCCGGACGCCGGCGGCAGCGCGGAAGCCTTTCGGGAGTTGGCGGCTGCGCACGACGCGCTGCTGCAGGAGCGGCGAATATCGCCCCGGCACTGATTGCCGCGTTCGGCGCTAATGATAGCGGGCGCTGTAGCTGTAGAATGGCCGGCAGCTCTGACGGATCCTGGCCTCGCCGTCGTCGTCGAGAAAAATCACGTCGAGATGCGCGTTGGTATTGAACAGCGCCCCGAAAGCGCGGTCCATCTGAAGGGCGAGCGTGCCGTTCTCCCTCTTGTCCCGAGTCAGAAGGCCGAGCAGCACGCTGCTGACGGTGCCTTCGTAACGCACCCGCGCGAGGTACGCCCGCGCCACGCCGGCGTTGAGATCGAGCAGCACGGTGATCGCTTCCTTCAGCCGTCGCTCGTGCGCGCCATCCTGTTCGCCAAGGAAGGTGATGTCAGATACGCAGAACCGGTGCAGCAAAGCGAGCCTCCCGCCCCAGAATGGGCAACCCGTATCAACGCGCCCAAATGCGCATCGTTCCATCCTTCGACCAGGTTAGGGGGCGATCAAGGCAGGGCTTGGGCCTTGAGCGGTTTCCGATGCGGCGACCCGCGGGCGGGCTGGCGAGGGGCGTGACGGCGTAATCAATCGGGCGAAAAGGCCGAATTGAGCGGGTTGCAAAGCAGCTTCCGTTGGAGCAAAAGCGGCTTCCGCCGCCGCACAGGCGGACTTCGGAGGATGAGATGAGTGCTGCGACTGAAGAAAAGGTGGAGGCCGTGCAGCCTGAGCGGCTGCATCAGGCGCTCGGCATCTATCAGTCGGCACTGGTCGCGGGCGCGCCGGATGCAGAGGGGGATGAATCGGCGGAAGATCAGGAGCCGGCGAGCCTGCGCGGCATGCAGGCGGTGAAACGCGAATTTCCTGACGCGAAGGAATTCCTGAGCCTGAGCCTTCGGCTCAGGCGATTTGCGGAAGTCGTCAGCGACAGGAAGCTGATCAAGTGGGGCATGGTCAAACATTCGGAAGGCGGCCTTGAGATTCACGATGCGGTCGTCAATGCGCTTGCGGCCGCGCCATTCCGCAAATCCGGCGTGCTCGACAAGGACGTCTTCCACGAGCTGGTCAAGGCCGAATACAACCGCTTGGAAGCGGTAGAGAAGTAAGCAGCCTTTCCGTTCTTCGCTGTCATTCCGAAGCGCATCGATGGAATGACGAAGGCCTAGCCGTCCGATGGCATGGCCAACGCCCCGCTCGTCGTCGTTTCCGATGCAGCACCGCGCCGCTGCCACAGCTCAAAGCCGGACATGCCGACGGCCATCGCTGCGACAAACACGATGATCGGCGCGGTCAGGCCTTCGAGATTCAGGAGCGCCGGTCCCGGACAAATTCCGGTAAGACCCCAGCCGATCCCGAACAGCACCGAGCCGATCAGTAGCTGAGCATCGATATCGCGGCGCGAGGGCCAGGCAAACGCGGGGGTGAGCAGGGGCGCATGTCGCCGCCGCGCCAGCGCAAAGCCGGCACAGCCGACGGCAACCGCGCCCGCCATCACGAATGCCAGCGTGGCGTCCCAGGCGCCGAACAGGTCGAGGAAGCCGAGCACCTTTTCCGGTTCGCTCATCCCGGAAATCAAAAGTCCCAGTCCAAAGATGAGACCACAGCCAAAGCTCGCGAAGATGAGTGGCACGAAGGAACTCCCCGATTGTCGTCAGAAGCGGTGGCGCAGCAGCGCGACCGTGACGATCGCCGCACCCATGAAAACCAGCGTCGCCGTGATCGAGCGCGCCGAAAGCCGCGCAAAGCCGCAGACGCCATGGCCCGAGGTGCAGCCGTTGCCCATCCGGCTGCCGAACCCGACCAGCAGACCGGCCGCGGCATAGAGCGCGAGATCCGGCGAGGCGAGGCGCGCCGCTCCCGGTGTGCCGAACAGCGGCCCGATCAGTGCGGCGGCCATGAGCCCTGCGATGAAGGCAAGCCGCCAGGCGCGGTCACGGCTTGCGGTCAACAGCCCGCCGAGAATTCCGGAAACGCCGGCAAGACGCCCCGCCGACAGCATCAACAAGGCAGAAGCAAGCCCGATGAGCGCGCCGCCCAGCAATCCGCTCAAGGGGGTGAAATTGTGCATTCTATGTTCTCCTATGGCCTGCAGGTGCCAAATTGCCACGATAGGGGCCCATCCGGCAGGGGCCAATGCCTTTTTCTCGGCTTCTTCGATCGGCTAAAGTCCGGCCGCCTATAGATTCGATTCTTTTGAAAACGCAAACTCCCGGGGGGAAAGCTTATGAGATTGTCATCCGTCCTTCGCGCCGCCGTTCTGGCGGTGGCTGCCCTGCTCAGCCTTTCGGCCGCTGCCCGTGCCGATGACGGCTATGTGCAGCTGACGATCTACAAGGGCGGATGGATCATCGGCGGCAACGGCGGCAGCGGCGTGCTGGACTTCCACGGCCGCCGCTACTGGCTCTCGATCGGCGGCATCGATTACGGGTTCGTATTCGGCGGATCGCGCGCCGTGCTGCGCGGCCGCGTCCACAATATCTGGCGGCCGTCGGATATCGTCGGGCCCTATGCAGCCGGCGGCGCGGGAATTGTGGTCGGCGCCGGGGTGCGCGGCATCGTGCTGACCAACGCGCGGGGCGTCGTGCTCGAACTCGCAGGCAGCCAGGTCGGCCTGATGGCGAATGCGGACCTCAGCGGGCTTGCGATCAGCCTCAGGTGAGAGCTTCTCTGACCCCTCCTACGCGTTCCGCGGGGGAGGGATCAGGAGATGCGCAGGGCCTCATCCGCCGATCCTGGCGAAAATCTCCTCAGCCGGCACCGGCGGCGTGACCTTGAATGTGTCACGCAGTACGTCGCTCAAGTCGCGCGGGCTTTCAAGCGCGCGCTCGGCGAGGACTTCACCATCGCGCGCCTCGGTGGAGAACGTGCGATCGACCAGCCGGTAGCGCCGCTCGCCTGACAGCCGTTCCATGATCAGGTGGGTGGTGAGCGGGATGGTCGGGTTGGTCGACGCAAACCAGTTGCCGAGTTCGTAATCGGCCTGCAGCTGCGGTTGCAGGTCGAAGACGTACATCGTGCGCCAGCCGCCCTGCCGTTTCGCATCCAGCCAAAGCAGTCCGTCCCGTTCCGTGAGCCGGTACGTTCCCATTGCCGTGGTCTGCTCGATATCTGTTTTGAGCTGCAGCGGCGCATCGAGCAGGCAGGCGCCAAAGCCGGCGTCGGCGAGATAAGAGCCGTCGGGGAGATCGACCTTCAGCAGCATATGCGTCTTCGCCCCCAGCGGACTTTCCGGCGGCGACATCCAGCGCACGCGACCGCCAAGGCCGGTGACCTGAAAACCGATTGCGGCCAGTGCCGCCCGCAACAGGAAATTATGCTCGTAGCAATAGCCGCCGCGGCGCCCGTCGACGAGCTTGGCCTGCAGGGCGGCGGCATCGAGCCTGACCGGGCGTCCGAGCCACGGATCGATCGTCTCGAAGGGAAGCGCGTCGAGATGTGCAAGCTGAAGCGCTTTCAGCGTGGCGAGATCGGCAGCGACCGGGCCGCGATACCCGATCCGCGCCAGATAATCCTGCAGCCGAAATTCGCCGTCCATGATGCGCCCTCCCTGCGTGAGGCCGATATTATTTCATGAAGGGCGTCAAAACCAGAAGGCCGGGCGAAGCGCCCGGCCCTCGTCTGCGGATGCCGCAGCACTTACAGCGTGCAGTGACGGCTCATCCGCATATCTTCCTGGATGGTGGCTGCGGCCGCAAAGGTCGGCACCGTCTTGCTGACGACCTTGTACTGCGAGAACAATTGCCACGGCTTCTGGGTCAGGTTGGTGTTCCAGATCTGGCAAACGCCGGTGTCGTCCCAGCGGATGACGTAATAGCCGGACTGCTGTGTCATCGGGCGGGCGATGGCCGCGCTCGAGGCGACGATGGCGGCAGCAGCACAAACGGCAGTAACGCGACGCATGATAAAGTATCTCCCCATGATTGATCCCCCGGCGCCCCGGGTGGCCGCTCCTGGCCGCAACCGTCGATGGCGCCGACCGGCCTCTCCTGCGGCAAAAGCGTGGCGCGCGCCAGTCGCAAGCGCGTGATTGCTGGGGATGGCGCGCAGGCGTGGCATTTCTGCTATCATCGCGGCTCTCGGGCGGCACACGGCGCAGCAGGAGGAGCCAATCATGAGCTGGTCGGATCGAGCGGCGATCGCATGCGCAGCACTGGCCGTCGCGGCAACGCTGTCGTTTCCCGGGCCGGCGCTGTCGGCGGCTCCGCCCACGGTCGCGGTCGCCGATTTCGACTATGTCGATACCTCGGGCGAGGTGAAGGACCAGAGCGCCGCGCACAAGGCGCGCGTGGCGCATTTTGTCGAACTGGTGCGCGCCGATCTCGGCAAGCAGGGCGACTTTCGCGTCATGCCGCTCGCCTGCGCCGAGCCGCCCTGTACGCCGATCAACATGCACCCGGACGATTTCATTGCCGCGGGCCGCCACTCCGGTGCGCGCTTCGTCGTCTATGGCGGCATTCACAAGATGAGCACGCTGATCCAGTGGGCCGATATCGAATTGCTCGACCTTCAGGACAACAAGGTTCTGCTCAAGCGCACCGTGACGTTTCGCGGCGACACCGACGAGGCCTTTTCCCGCGCCGCCGCCTTTGTCGGAGGGACCGTCAAGGACGCGATCGGGAAGCAATGAGCCCGTGTCGGCCTGACGAACGGCGAATTGGCTTTCGCGCCGTTTGAGACTATGAATCGCCTCGTCTCAGCCGCGGCAAGAAAGCGAGGTGCGGGATGAGAACCATCTTCGTCTGCTGCCTGCTTGCGGGGTTCGCACTCCCTGCGCTGGCCGAAACTCCCGACGCGAAGGCTTCCGACACAAAGCCCGCCGCTTCGGCGTTCACCTACAGCGCCTCCGGAACATGCCTGGTCTCGCCCGAGGGCTTCAACAACAAGCTGGAGCCCAGCTATAGCGGCGTCGCCTGGACCACCTCGCTGGCGACCAGCGGCAGTGTCGACGACCACGGCAAGGCGACCGAGACCGGCCAGGCGGTCGATACCGCCTCCTTCGGCGTCGGGCCGCGGATGCATGCGCCCGCCGCGCACGCCTATGACGATACGTTCAGCGTCGCCATCGACGACAAGGATCACGACAACAAGGATAGCGACAAGGGCGCCACCTTCCGCGCAGGCGAAATCAAGGGCACGTTCAGCGCCGGCACCTTTGCCGGAAAGAGCTTCAGCATCTCGGGCTTCGAGCTCAAGCGGTTTGCCCGCCACGAGGGATTCGACATGTACGGCACCTCGCCGGTCAAGCAGACGGTGTCGATCGACGGCGGGACCAAGTTCGAGCGCGTCTGCATTCTGACGGTTTCGACATTCCCGAACCGGTGAGAGGCGATATTGGGCGGCGCGATCCCGACGCCGGCGAGTTGCTGCTCCGGCGCATCGTGACGTTTCGTCGCGACGCTTGGCGATGTCCATCACCGCGCGGCCGCCTTTGCCGGCGCGACTGTCCGCGACGCGATGGCGAAACCGAGCCTCCCGCAACCGCCTGATCTTGCGGAGCGTCATGTTTTCCGATTCACATGTCAAACAGCTGCTTTTCGTCATTCCGGGGCGGCCCCAACGGGTCGCGCGAATGCGCGCCCGATGACAGGCTCCGGGCCGAGCCCGGAATCCATTTCTCATGGCATTCCCGCGGCCCGATGGATTCCGGGTCTGCGCCTTCCGCGCAAAATAGCTTCGCTATTTTGTCGCGACGGCACATCCCGGAATGACGGAAGCTTTTCAGACGCCTCTTCATTTCCGGCACACTTCCGCATTGCCGCGGCGCGAGTTGCGCCCGGGTGATGCACGAAACATGTCGCCCTGGATCGAGAGGGCGCAGGGAATGCCGGTGCGTCGGCGCACCCGCAGCCGCGTGCGCAAAGTGAGAGCGCACACGCGTTAGTCACCACAGGTCCACCGGAACGATCCGGCATTCCCTGCGCGATGGTTTTAACGGCTTCCTTCGTGATCTCCCTGGTGAACCGGGCTTTCTTGCCACCATCCGCAGCGCAATGCGTCAGCATTGTCGTTACGTTGACGCCAGCGTCGGGGCGTCAGGACCACACGACTTCGCAGTCCGCGAGCCCACGCCGTTCGTCTGTTGGCGCAGTCCGCGTCCACCGCATCTCACTCCACGTTCGTGACGATCGCGAGCTGCCCCTCTCATCGGGTGAGACGGGGCGAGCTGGTATCGCTGATTTGCCCGACGGGTTAAGCGAAATATTTTTCGCCGCAAGGCTGGACAGACCGGCAAATCAGCAAGCCGTCGTTCAGAGACGTGCTTCCCGGCCATGCCATATCCGTGTGATCAGGATATCCGGCAGCAACGCCGCATAACGAACAATGTATCCGGACGAACCAAAACGGACGACAAGTTGCCGAATGTCTGCATCCGTCGTCGGTGTG
>NZ_DAIDJE010000018.1 GCF_027451485.1 Bradyrhizobium sp. | reverse complement strand
ACGATCGACTGGACGCCGCCCGAGGACGCGCGTCTCAGCGATGCGATCTATGAGGAATACCGTCTTCAATCGATCAGGATTCCGGGCGCCCAAACTCATCCCACCAAGCTCGTTCAATCGGCCGCGATGTCCTCGGTCGCGCCGCCGAAGCCGAGCTATCGGCCGCGCCTGCCGATTAATCTCGTCAGCGACGCCCTCCTGTCCGACGCCCAGCTCGAGACGGTGGTCTATGCCGGCGAGGCGCATGACGACTATCTTGCTGGCGCCTGGACGGTGGATGAGACCTTCGATCTCGTCACCGCCGCGCGCGACGATGCGCCGAACGCCGTCCGCTTCCGCCGGGGCTTCATGCTCGGCGACGGCACCGGCGCCGGCAAGGGCCGCCAGTCAGCCGGCATCATCCTGGACAACTGGCTGAAGGGACGGCGCAAGGCGGTCTGGATTTCCAAATCCGACAAGCTGCTCGAGGACGCCCAGCGCGACTGGTCAGCCCTCGGTATGGAGCGCCTGCTCATCACGCCGCTCTCGCGGTTCGCGCAGGGCAAGCCGATCCGCTTGGCCGAGGGCGTCCTATTTTTAACCTACGCTACGCTGCGGTCCGACGACCGCGGCGAGAAGCTTTCCCGCGTCCGGCAGATCGTCGAATGGTTGGGCTCCGACTTCGACGGAGTGATCATTTTCGACGAGAGCCACGCCATGCAAAATGCCGGTGGCGGCAAGGGCGAACGCGGCGATGTTGCGGCCTCGCAGCAGGGCCGTGCCGGTTTGCGCTTGCAGCACGTCCTGCCGGACGCGCGTGTGGTCTATGTGTCGGCCACTGGCGCGACGACCGTCCACAATCTCGCCTACGCCCAGCGGCTCGGCCTCTGGAGCGGCGAGGACTTCCCCTTCGCCACCCGCGCGGAGTTCGTCGAGGCGATCGAGGATGGCGGTGTCGCGGCGATGGAGGTGCTGGCCCGCGATCTGCGGTCGCTCGGTCTCTACACCGCTCGCTCGCTTTCCTATGACGGCGTCGAATACGAGCTGATCGAACACCGGCTCACCGCCGAGCAGCAGCGCATCTACGACGCTTATGCCGGCGCCTTCGCCATCATCCACAACCATCTCGACGCCGCGATGCAGGCGGCGAACATCACCGGCGAGACCGGCACGTTGAACCGGCAGGCGAAGTCGGCGGCCCGTTCGGCCTTCGAAAGCGCGAAGCAGCGTTTCTTCGGCCACCTGCTTACCAGTATGAAAACACCGACGCTGATCCGTTCGATCGAGCAGGACCTGGCCGACGGCCATGCCGCCGTCATCCAGATCGTTTCGACCGGCGAGGCGCTGATGGAGCGCCGGCTCGCCGAGATCCCGACCGACGAATGGAACGATGTCCGCGTCGACATCACGCCGCGCGAGTATGTCTAATGTCGAATTCGGCATTAGACATATTCTCTGGCGTCCGTCGTTATGGGGTGATCCAGCCAGATTGGGCCCTTATTCCTGCGTTTTTTGGGTTTGTTGCTCGGCATAATATTTCTCCTGGTTGGCTAAGCTCCCTCTCGCGTTTCTCTCAACACGAAGGAGCTATCACTTGACCGCGTCCCTCTCCCCCTCCCGTTATTGCCGCTCGCCGGACTACACGCCCGCCGTTCGATTCCTTGATCATCTTGCCGCGAATGGGCTCACCGGCGACGGCGGGCTTTACAAGGGCGCTGCCCGCCACTTTCTATTCTGGCTCGACAGGCGAGCGATCGCTCTGAACAGTGTGGACGAGTCCATCGTTCAGCGATTCCGGCGACATCGGTGCCGATGCCCACGATACAGAGCGCAAGTCTCCACGAGCGTCTATCTCAATTGCATTCGCCGGCTCGTGCGGTTTCTTGAAGATGCAGGTGATATACCAGTCGCAGGTGGCACGGGATGCACCGACGCGCACCTCGGTGACTACGCCAAGGACTTGAGTACCGAGGGATACAGCCTGGTCAGTTGGCGCGGGCACTACTCGGAAGCCGAACATTTTTCGTGCTGGCTGCGCTTTTCACGTCAGCCTGGGCGCGATATTGACGATCGGGTTATCGAACAATTCGTCCAGCATTGCTGCCGGTGTCCAATCACGCGCAAGCGCGCGAAGTTGGCAGAGCCAACAGGACAGAAGCATCGCCGCAGGGGCGCTCGCCGCTTCGTCGGATTCCTCCGCGCTCGCGGCGTGCTTCAACCGGCCGTCGTCTCAAAGCCTCCCGAGGATCACCGGATCGCGGCATTCCGCTCATGGCTTGAGCGGCAGCGCGGGGCCACGGCGGAGACAATCCGCCGCTATGTCCATGAAGTAACGCGGTGGCTTTGGAAGCTGCCGCCTGATCTAGCAGCTTACGATGCAGCGATGTTGCGCGACATCGTGCTCAAACAGCCGCAGTCTCGATCGCGCTCTTCGGTACGGCTTACCGTGACAGTGCTGCGCGCCTATTTGCGTTTTCTATCCGCACGCGGCGAATGCCGTCCGGAACTTGCCCACGTCGTTCCCCCGGCGCGCCGTCGCAGCAAGAAGCTTCCCCGCCACGCCACACAGGCGACGATCGAGAGGATAGTCGCGTCTTGTGACACGACAACGTCTGTAGGGGTTCGCGATAAAGCCATCATACTTCTCTTGGCGCGACTGGGCCTGCGCGCTGGCGACGTCTGGGCCTTACGCCTACCCGACGTGGATTGGGCACATGGGCGGATTCACGTCAAAGGCAAGGGGCGACGTCGGAGCATGTTGCCATTGCCGCAGGATGCGGGAGAGGCGCTGCTGGCCTACTTACGCCAGGCCCGACCGCCCGCCTCGGGAGATCGCGTGTTTCTGCGTGTCCAAGCTCCATTTCGGCCGTTTTCCTCGTCAGCCGAGATCGCCGGCATTGTCTCGCGCGTGCTGGCACGCGCCGGCATCGATGACGTGCCGACCGGCTCGCATGTGTTTCGCCACTCGCTCGCTACCAACATGCTGCGCTCAGGCGCGAGTCTCGACGCCGTCGGGACCGTACTCCGGCACAGCCATAGAAGCACGACAACCATCTACGCCAAGGTCGATACGGCGATGCTTCAACGCGTGGTCCAACCATGGCCGGAGGGCGCGTCATGCTGAGCCATGACGTTGATCGCTATGTGGCCCTGCATCGGCAGATCGGTCTTTCGTATAATGCGCAGGAGCGCATTCTCGAACGGTTTGCGGCCCACGCCGAAGCATTGGGCGAGCGGCACATCACAGCAGTTCGTATTCGGAGCTGGTGCGCGACCGCCCCAACGCCCAACAGCGCAAGAACCTGGTTCGACACGGTTCGCCGGTTTTCCGTTTTCCTGAACGCGGAGGACGCCCGACATGAGGCGCCCCCAGCGGGCATTTTTGGTCGAGGCAGACGGCCACGTCCGGCGCCGCACATAATGCGGCCGGATCAGGTGAGCGCAATCATGCGGGCGGCGCTGGAGGTTTCGCCGCAGGGGACGATCAGCCCATACACCTATCATTACATATTCGGTCTATTGGCTGCGACCGGCATACGCATCTCCGAAGCATTGGCGCTTAAACGCGGAGATCTGACAGAAGACGGCCTCATTCTGAGAACCGGCAAGTTCGACAATAGCCGACTCGTGCCTCTCCACGCCAGTACGCGCCGTGCGTTGAATGACTATCTTGCCATGCGGGACAATTGGGACAGCGATAGCGACGATCTCTTCGTTGTCACGACTGGGCGCGCACCGACCGCAACAAGAGTGCACGTGATCTTCGTCAGGCTCGCCCGACAACTGGGTATTCGAGGTCCAAAAGGAACGCGAGGTGCTCGACTGCACGATCTTCGGCACACCTTCGCCGTGCGCTCGCTGGAGTCCTGCAAACACGAGCGGGAGGCCGTCGGCCACCACACCGCCGCCCTCAGCGCGTATCTCGGCCACGCCGATGTTCAGGCCACATATTGGTATCTGCAAGCCACGCCCGTGTTGATGCACGACATCGCCGCGGCGGCTGAGCTGTTATTTCAAGGAGAAGCAGTATGACCGTTCTTGCTCCACATCTGACTAGGTTCTTACGCGAGCATTTGCCGCGCGAGCGCGGCTCAAGCCCGAACACCATATCCGGATACGCAGATACGTTCATGCTGCTTGTCCGGTTCGCGGCAGAGCGACTAAAGCGTCGGCCGAGCGATCTCACGGTGGAGGACATCAGCCCAAATCTCGTGCTGGCGTTTCTCGACGACATTGAGGAACGCCGCGGCAACAGCGCGCGAACGCGGAACACCCGTCTTGCGGCGATCCGTTCGTTCTTTCGCTATCTGGAGTTTCAGGCTCCCGAATGTCTTGAACAATCGCTTCGAGTGCGCGGCGTCGCTACCAAGCGGACTGATGCGAAGTTGATCGACTATCTGACCAAGCCGGAGATGCACACCTTGCTTGCCGCGCCCGATCCTCGCACGGCCATAGGCGTGCGGGACCGGGCCATGCTGCACCTGACTTACGCCGCCGGCCTACGCGTCGCGGAGTTATTGGCATTGCGCTTGGAGGATTTTCCTGACCGATCGCTGGCATTGGTGCGGATCATGGGAAAGGGGCGTCGCGAGCGGGTGCTGCCATTGTGGCGGGAGACAAAGGCCGCGCTGAGGGCCTGGCTCGCAATTCGACCGGCGGCGCAAACATCGCATCTATTCCTCAATCGGGACGGTGAACCGATGAGTCGAGATGGGTTTGCGCATCGCCTCGGCGTACACGTCGCTGAAGCGGCTCTCAAAGAGCCGTCGATCATCAGCAAGCACGTGACGCCGCATGTTCTGCGGCACAGTTGCGCTATGCACACTCTCGCGGCAACCGGCGACGTGCGGAAGGTGGCGCTGTGGCTGGGCCATGCCAGCATGCAAAGCACTGAGACCTATCTCCGCGCCGATCCGGAGGAGAAGCTCGCGGTGCTTGGCGCACATGCACCGCCCGGGCTGCGGGCCGGCAAGTTCAAGCCTCCCTCCGACGCCTTGCTTGCCATGCTGGGGGAGGCCCGAAGCATCGCGTGATCGGCGCAGGCGAGCTGCCGCTCTTCTGAGCGGCGGCTCGCTGCAGCGGCGTGGCGCGCACCGGAGAGATAGAGGCCGGCCCTTGCTGTGCGGCCTCTCGGAGTTCGAGAGAGAGCCATCAACCAGGAGAATATTATGCCGAGCAACAAACCCAAAAAACGCAGGAATAAGGGCCCAATCTGGCTGGATCACCCCATAACGACGGACGCCAGAGAATATGTTCTCGACTACCTCGCCCATTCCTTCCCGGTGCAGCTCTACGAGCCATTCACCGACAGCGAGGGCAATTTCTCGTCCAGGCCCGTCTTCCGCGACGGCCAGCCGGTCGAAAGCCGCGAGGCGGTCGCCCGACGCAACGAGCTGATCGAGCGGCTGGCTTCGCTGCCGCCGATGCCCGGCGCGCTCGACCAGATCGTCCAGCGCTTCGGCACGGACCTCGTCGCCGAAGTGACCGGACGCTCGCGCCGCGTGGTGCGCAAGGGTGACCGCCTCGTCGTCGAGAACCGCGCGGCCTCCGCCAACCTCGCCGAGACCGCCGCCTTCATGGATGACCTGAAGCGCATCCTGGTGTTCTCGGAGGCGGGCGGGACGGGTCGCAGCTACCACGCCGAACTGTCGGCGCGGAATCGCCGGC
>NZ_DAIDJE010000017.1 GCF_027451485.1 Bradyrhizobium sp. | reverse complement strand
CGGGAGCTGTCGGTTCTCGTTGCAACCGCCCACATCACCGAGCGCCAATCGCGAATGTCGACGTCATCGTCAACGACGATGAGAAGCTTTGTATAGGTGAACTGTGGCAGCATCGACCATAGGCCGAGCATCACGCGTCGGGCCTGGCCGGGATAGCTTTTCCTGATCGCGATGATCGCGATCCGGTACGAACTGGCCTCGGGCGGAAGAAAGCAGTCGATCACTTCGGGGAATTGCCGGCGCACCAGCGGCACGAACACGCGGTTCAGCGCTTCGCCGATCCGGGATGGCTCATCGGGCGCGCGCCCGGTGAAGGTTGAGAGATAAAGCGGTTTGCTCCGCATGGTGATAGCCGTCACCCGCAGCACCGGAAATTCTTCGACCGCATTATAGTAGCCGGTGTGATCGCCATAGGGACCTTCCGGCGCGGTTTCGGTCGCTGACACAAAGCCCTCGACGACGATTTCCGCGTTGGCGGGCACCGAGAGCGGTACGGTACGGCAGTTCACAAGCTCCGGCCGTTCGCCGCGGAGGATTCCCGCAAAGCGCAGCTCGGAGACACCCTCCGGTAGCGGCATCACGGCGCTGAGAATGGTAGCAGGATCGGCGCCAATGACGACAGCGACTGGCATGGCACGGCCGAGTGCCTTCCATTGCCGGTGATGGCGGGCGCCGCCGCGATGCGTGAGCCAGCGCACGATGGCGCGGTCGCGGCCGAGCACCTGCATCCGGTAGACACCGACATTTTCCGGATCGGCCGCCGACGGCTCGGGCGGGATGGTGATCACCAGCGGCCAGGTGACCAGCGGGGCGGGCTCGCCCGGCCAGCAGATTTGCGCCGGCAATATGCTGAGATCGACGGCGTCCCCGATCGCCATGCATTCTTGCACAGCGGCTGCGGACCGGGTCCGCGGCCTTGTGGCGAGTGCAGCCCGTGCCAAGGGCAGCTTGCGCCATGCCTCTTTGGCGCTATGCGGCGGTCGAGGGGCTCGAAGCTCGGCCATCAGCTCGCCCAGCGCTTCCAGCCGGTCCGGCGTGGTCCCAAGTCCCCAGGCGATCCGCTCGACCGTGCCGAACAGGTTGGTCACGACAGGTACGCCGGACGGTTCACCGTCGGCTTTGATCGGGCGTTCGAACAGGAGCACCGGCCCGGAATCGCAAATGACACGGCGATGGATTTCCGTGATCTCGTGGACCACCGAGATCCTTTCGCGAATGCGTCGCAATTGCCCCTGACTTTCAATGAAGTGCAGGTAATCCGAGAGCCCGCAGAAGCGAGGAATATCACGCCGCAAGGAGAACATCTCCAAAAGGAAATAAACCTGCCCGGAACTATCTTGATCTTCTTTGTTCTGGGTCAAAAAGCATCTGCGCAAATCTGTCCAAATATCGAAATGCTTCCTTTCTTCGCTTCGTCTCCAGAGTCGCTGCCGCTAATTCCGGCCTTTCTGGGAAATTTGATCCGTCCACTACCGTTGTTGCCGCTGGAATTCGCTCTTGCCGGCGTGTTGGACCATATCGGCAAGAACCATCCGCATCTCCTGGACCGGCTTGGGCAGCATAGGGGCAAGCGGTTCGGCATTGCGCCGATCGATCTACCAATCGTCTTCATCGTCGAAGCAGCGGCGCCGCGACCCCGTCTCACCGTGATGCGCGAGCTTCCGGACGGACTTGACGTGCGAATTTCGTCATCGCTCGCCAATTTGCTTGCCCTGCTCGAGGGTCGCCTCGACGGCGATGCGCTGTTGTTTTCGCGCCAACTCGCCATCGAGGGGGATGTCGAAGCGTTGCTTGCGCTGCGCAATGCGATCGACGATGCGCGTCTCGATCTGGCTTTCGAAATCGGCAGCCTGTTCGGGCCCTTTGCAGAGTTGGTCGAACGCCTTTTCGGAAAGGCGCGCGACGTCGCCCTGCGTTCGATTTCCTCACCTCGGGGGAGTGAATGATCGAATTGATTTGTCCCGCCGGGACGCCGGCGGCGCTTAGGACAGCCGTTGAGGCCGGCGCTGATGCGGTCTATTGCGGATTCAACGACGAAACAAACGCGCGGAATTTTCCGGGACTGAATTTCAGCCGGGACGAGCTTGGCGAAGCGATCGCTTTCGCGCATGTCCGCGGCGTCAAGATCCTGGTTGCCATCAACACCTTTCCGCGTGCTTCGGCGGTCGATCTGTGGCGGCGTGCCGTGGATGATGCGGTCCAGGCAGGCGCAGACGCGCTGATCCTGGCCGATATCGGACTGATGGATTATGCCGCACGCCGGCACCCCGACCAGCGCCTGCATGTCTCGGTGCAGGCGGCCGCTGCCAACCCGGATGCCATTTCGTTTTATGTCGGGACATTCGGCGTACGGCGTGTGGTTTTGCCTCGGGTCCTCAGCGTAGCGGAAATCGCCGAGATCACGCGTGAAATTGATTGCGAGACCGAGGTCTTCGTGTTCGGCGGCTTGTGCGTCATGGCTGAGGGGCGTTGCTCGCTCTCATCCTACGCCACCGGGAAGTCACCCAACATGCAGGGGGTTTGTTCGCCCGCGAGCCATGTCGCCTATGAGCAGACAGCCGCGGGGACCACCTCTCGTCTCGGCCGGTTCACGATCAATCGCTTCGAAGCGGGCGAAGCCGCGGGTTATCCGACGCTCTGCAAAGGCCGATTTTCCACCGAATACGGGGCAGGCTACATCTTCGAGGATCCGGTCAGTCTCGACGCAACGACCCTGCTGGCGGGACTGCGCGACGCCGGCGTCACCGCGCTGAAGATCGAAGGCCGGCAGCGCGGGCGAGCCTATGTTGAGGGCGTGGTGCGCCATTTCCGCGATGCACTCAAAGTGCTCGAAATCGGCGGTGAGGCCGACGTCGCGCGTCTGAGGCCATTCACCGAAGGGCAGGCGACGACCGTTGGCGCCTACCGCAAGACGTGGCGATAGGCAGCAAACAGCGAGGCGGGAGAGCATCTGATGCAATTCAGTCTTGGACCGATTCTTTACAACTGGGCCCCCGAACAGTGGCGGGATTTTTACTTTCGTATTGCCGATGAATCGTCGGTCGATACAGTGGTTATTGGTGAAATCGTCTGCTCCAAGCGGGCGCCGTTCTTTGCCCCGCATCTCGCTGCAGTCCTCGAACGCCTGCAGGCCGCCGGCAAGCAGGTATTGCTCGGCTCGCTCATCCTGGTTTCGCAGCGACGCGAGCGGCGCCAGACAGAAGAACTTGCGCAGACCTCCGATTTCCTGGTTGAGGTCAACGACATCACCTGCCTCAAATCGCTGGCCGGGCGGGCGCATGCGATCGGACCCTTCATCAATGTCTACAACGAGGCGACGGGTGTGTTTCATGCGGAGCGGGGCGCTAGGCGCCTGTGCCTGCCTCCGGAATTGCCGCTGTCATCCATTGCGGCGATCGCTGCTGCGCTTCCGCACGCCATGGTCGAGGTTTTTGCTTTTGGCCGGGTGCCCTTGGCGATCTCGGCGCGCTGCTATCATGCGCGCATCCACAAGCTGCACAAGGACAATTGCCGCTTCATTTGCGACAAGAACCCGGATGGTCTGGTGTTGAATACGTTGGCGAACGAAGAGTTTCTCACGATCAATGGCGTTCAGACGCTTTCCCACAGCGTCGCAAATCTCCTGGGCGATATCGACGCGCTGAAGCTGGCCGGCGTCGGCTCACTGCGGCTGTCTCCCCAGGATTGCGATATGGTCGGCGTCGTCGAGGTGTTCCGCGACGTCGTAGAAGGCCGCGAGGATGCAAACGGAGGCAACCTCCGCCTGTCGCGAATCTATCCGCATGCGGCTTTCTCAAACGGTTTTCTGCATGGAAAGGCGGGCTTTTCCTATATGGGCCCCCTTGTTCCGACCTGATATGTGCTCGTCCGATCGAGGTCTGCGATGTCTACCGTGCCTTACGCCAAGAACCCTGAAGTGCCACGATCACGCGCGCCGGTTCTCGCTGCGCTCGTCTATCCTGAGGACAAGTATCCCGCTGAGGCCTTCGACGCGCTCGTTGAGTCATGTCGCAGGCGCGGAATGTCGCTCGCGGGTGTGCTGCAGCACCTGACCGATGCGGCGCCAAATCGACGATGCGACA
>NZ_DAIDJE010000016.1 GCF_027451485.1 Bradyrhizobium sp. | reverse complement strand
GAAAAGCCCGATGCGTGGCTGATCGTCGCCGGCGGATGGACACCGCGCCAGTTTGCGGAAGACCGCCGGCCGACCGAGGCGGAGATCGCGAGCGCGGCTTCCGGGCATCCCGTCTACATCCAGCTGTTCTACGGCTATGTGTTGATCAACGCCCAAGGCCGCGAGCGGCTGAACATCAGGTCCGAGGGCGACCTGCCCGACGGCGCGACGTTCGAGCAGGATCTCGAGCACAGACCGACCGGATGGATCACAGGGCCGGGGCCCTCGATCGTCGCGCTGTATTCGCGCTTGCCCAAGCCGTCGATGCAAGAGGCGATCGAGGGGACGCGGCAATTCTTTCGCGAACTGACCAGTTACGGGTTGACCGGCGTGATCGATCCCGGCGGCCACAATCTGGCGCCGGACGATTACGCGGCGCTGTTTCAGCTGTGGCGCCGGCACGAATTGCCGCTGCGCGTGGTCTACAGCATCTTCGCGCCGCGGCCCGGCAAGGAACTCGCGGATTTTCAGGCCTTCACGCAATTCCTGCCGATGGGGGCAGGCGATGACTGGCTGCGCTTCAACGGCATCGGCGAGTGCGTCACCTGGGGCATGTACAACAACGACACACCCACCGATGCCGACAAAGAGGCGTTTTATCTCGTGGCGCGATGGGCTGCGGAACGGGGCCTGACGCTGACCCAGCACTGGAACCATGATCGTTCCGTGCACCATCTGCTTGACGTTCTCGAGCGCGTGAACCGCGACGTTCCGATCGCACCGCTGCGCTGGTCGATCGCGCATCTGCCCGATGCATCGGACGCGTCATTGCGGCGGATGAAGGCGCTGGGCGTCGGCTGGCTGATGCAGGATGGACTCTATTTCGCGGCGCCTTCCTATATCGCCGAGCAGGATGCGCGAATGCAGCGGTCGCCGCCGATCGTCTCCGCGGGCAAGCTTGGCATCGTGATCGGCGGCGGCACCGATGCCAACCGCGTCATGATCGAGAATCCGTTCGTGTCGCTGCGCTGGATGCTCGATGGCCTGACGGTCGACGGGATTGAAACGCGGGAAAAAGCGGAAATCCCGAGCCGCCTGGAAGCGCTTCGCATCTACACTGAGGGCAGCGCGTGGTTTGCACATGATGAAAATCGCAGGGGACGACTCGTGCCGGGCATGCTCGCCGATCTCGCGGTGCTGGATGACGACTATTTGACCGTACCGGTTTCTCAAATCGCGAAAATCAAATCGCTGCTGACGGTGGTCGGGGGCCGGGTCGTCTACGCTGCGGCGCCGTTTTCCGCTTTCGATGCGGAATATCATTAAAGCGAGGTGTCTTTTGCGCGAAACTAGAGGCGAAGGCGTGCGACTTAGAATAAGAAATCAAGCGCGTGGTATTCCCTGCCGAAATCATCGGGCCTAAAATCGCGCGAACTCGTCACAGCCCGACTTGCTCCGGCCATCCACATCTTTTCTCTGTCGTGGATTTAAAGCGTGGATGCGCGACGAGGCGAGCGGAAGCGACGCCGTTCTTCGAACGGCTATGCGCGGTATGACGTATCTGTCTGGTCTCATTTTGCTCTAACGGGGGAAGCATGGCGACATTTCTGGTGATCCTGCACGGCCTCCTTGCCGTTGCGCTGCTTGGCAGCATCACCCATCAGGCGATTGCGGTGATCTGGCCTGCACAACGCAAGACAGGATTCGTCAATGCGTATCGTTCGGTTTCAAGCCGCGCCTATGTGAATGCCAATATGGTCTTGTTTCTGGCGGTCGCCGTTCTTGGCAGCATCATCTACCCGATCTATCGCGTCTTTATCCGAACCTATCTCGAAAATGCGCGGCTCCATCCGGCCGTGGGCTCGTTCGAGGTAAAAGAGCAACTCATCGCGATCGGTCTTGGCCTGTTGCCGCTCTATTGGCTGGTGTGGCGACGCCCCGATCCCGCCAGCAAGTCCGCGCGCGTTGCCGTCACCCTGATGCTCTGCTTCATCGTCTGGTTCAGCTTCCTCGTTGGCCACATCCTCAACAACATTCGCGGCATGTTCGGACTATGAAGGACAACAATATCGAAAGGCTCGTCCCGGTTTTCTCCGCGGCGTTTGCGCTGATCTACATCATCTCGGTTGAACGGAACTGGGCCCTGTTCACCTATCATCCGAAAATCCATCAATGGGGTTGGCTGGTCGAGCCCGCGAAAAACGGTCCGCCGATGTATTGGTATGGCTGGCTTGTGACCTCGCTGCTTGGTGCATCGGCCGTCAGCGTGATAGCCTGGCCGCTGTTGAAAAGCCGGCCGACGCAGTATTGGCTTGGGTGGACGGTGCCTCTCCTGGTGATGATCAGCGTCTTCTACCTCTTTCGCGATTTCTTTCTCCGCTGAGACCAGGACGGCCCGTGAATTTGAAGTTCATATGACGAGCGCGCGGCGAAACATCACGCTGACCATCGGTGCTGCGGCTTTCGCCGCAGCGGTCTTTTCATTCCGCCCGGCTCATTCCGGCGAGCTCGATTCCGAGCGAGACGAAGAAGCGACCCTCGCTTTCGTCGGCTCGACCAGGGAGGTCGGAACGCTGGCGCCCGTTCCCGGCGTCCTGGTGCAGGCCGAGCTGGGCAAGCTGCGGATCATGGTTCGTAGCAACGGCGAAGGCGTTTACAAGCTGATTCCGAGTTTCGGCGCCGATGTCAAAGGCGACAGCGTGACGATCTCCTGCTCGAAAGACGGTTATGACACGGTGGATGTCTCGCGGCGCGAGATGTCGTCGAGCGCATCGCACGAGCTGGTCGTGGCCGAGTGCCTCCTGGCACCTAAAACTTCAAAGTGATCTGATCTGCTTCGCCCCGGCGCCTGGCTGGCGAGCCGGGCGCAACCTGGCCTGCGACAAAAGATTCGCCCGATCTGTGAAGCCAATCACACCGGAATTTTGCGGGGACCTCTAGACCAGTACCGCCGAAGGTCGTGGAGGCGGGTGCCGCAACAGAGCACGAACCTTCTAGAAGCGGGCACCGGCTTCCGGATTAGTGCGAGTTCTCTTGCGGGAGGCGTCCATGTTGCGATCAACCGATAACGTTCCGGTCAATCAGGATTCCCTGCAGAATGCCTGGCAAGGCTCCTGGCCGGCCATCGTCCGGATCATTATTCTGGAAATCGTGCTGCTGCTCGCGCTTGCAGGCGCGTTGGTCTGCTATCTGAGCTGGTCGTCAGAGGCCGCGGTTTTCGACTTCATGGCCGCGAGCCCTTCTCAGGCGGTTCACCTGTCCTGCGACCACAGCGCCTAGTTCATGGGCACCAGCAAAGCTGATTGATTCTGGTACCGCTTTTCCGATCTGAAGCCCCGACCGAGTTCGCCGCTTGTGGTGCGGGGACTTCAGAGCGGCGGTCCCGGAGCCTGTCCGGTCTTGATTGAACCAGGCGGGATGAGTCCTGACGGTTTACTGGGATACGGTCTGGATCACGCTGCTTACCGGGCGTGCGCCGGTGGCGACGGGCATCTTCATTTCCTTCATCATCTCCTCATCGTATTCCGGCAAGGTCTGCATCGGCGCCTTGGGTTTCATGAACACGACCTTGTAGCCGCCCGCCTTCAGACGGCGGAGCAATTCGGGCATCGCCTCGGCGGTGTGCTTCTGGAAGTCGTGCATCAGGATGATGCCCTTGCCCTGCTTCTGGAGCTTGGTCATCACCGTCGTAATGATCTGATCGGCGTTCTTGGCCCTGAAATCGAACGAGTCGAGATCGCAGGAAAACATCGCGATGTTGCGTGTGCCGAGATAGGTCATTGCAGCCGGGTTGTGCTGCAACTCGGGGAAGCGGAAGAACGGGGCGGGCGCGGTGCCGAGCGCGAGCTTGACGGCGCTGTTGCCCTTTTCGATCTCGTCCTTGACGGCCTGCTCGGTCAGCTTCTTCGAGTTCAGGTTGGCATGCGACCAGGTGTGTGTGCCGACGGTGTGGCCGGCCGCGAGCACCT
Organism: Bradyrhizobium sp.; assembly: GCF_027451485.1. GTDB lineage: Bacteria > Pseudomonadota > Alphaproteobacteria > Rhizobiales > Xanthobacteraceae > Bradyrhizobium. The sequence continues at coordinate 8,587 of NZ_DAIDJE010000016.1, read as the reverse complement.
GCCGCAGGATTTCCGGATGATAGCTGGCGTGTTTGCCGATCGAGAAGAACACGGCTTTGGTGCATTGATCTGCGAGCGCCTTCAGCACCGCCGGCGTGTTGCCCGGCCACGGACCGTCATCGAACGTCAGCACCACTTCCTTGTCGGCCAGAAAATCGAACTGCTTGAAATGCTGAAAGCCGAAGCCCGGCCCGCCGCTGGTGTCGACCTCGACGACGCGGGAAACGCCGAGCGCATCCGGATTGGCGCAGGCCTCTTTGGGCTGCGGAGCCGGAGCAGGCGGCGCGTCCGGAATGCTGCCGGTCACATCGACCGGATCGCGGCTGGCGGCGAACTTGGCGGGCGCCGGCGCGGGTGCGGGCGCCGGAGTTGGCGCGACCTGCGCCGCGGCGATCGCCTGGGTCTTGGCTGCACTCCTTGCCGGGGCCGTCCAGAACCACCCGCCGATGGCGAGCAAGGCAGCCGCCACCACACTCATCAGCATCAGGCCCAACGCGTTACGCATGGTTACTCTTTCATTAATACAAACACGCTTACTCCTTCCTTTATCGGAAAGATTTGTTAACGCTCCGCCAACGCCGCGCCATTTCTCAGGGCTCCGATCCCGGCGTTCGCAAGCTGTTGGAGCGGGCTCCGGCGCGAACTTCGCATTCGAGGGAGCCTTGGCCGGTCTTGGTCGAGGCTCCATGCTGGACACCGCTCGGGCTTTTGCACGGTCATCGATGCGCTCGCGCAAAAACGGGCGCGGTGCATGTACCGCGCGCGACGGATGCGTTGATCCGCGCATTGACATCGCCGCGTGAGCAGACTTTCATCGCCGGCATTGCAGCGATCAAGGCGCATTTGGATGGACAGGATTGCGTACGTGTTTGTGTCGGCGCTGATAGCAGCGCAGGTTCTGGCGATATCATCTGTCTCCGCCCAGCAAGGGCACGATGCCTGCGCGCGGGACGTGACGCGTTTCTGCCGCGCGCACATGAACGACGGGGATTCTGTCGTGCTGGAGTGCCTGAAGCAGCACCGTTCCCGGCTCAGCCGGGCCTGCGACAAGGTCCTGACCGAGAACGGTCAGTAGTTTAAATCTTGACGCTGCTGCCCGCCGCGGCGGAGGCCACCGGCAGGACTTCACGGGCCGCGCGGTCGGGCGTGTCTTCCTTCCAGCGCACCGAGCCGAAGGGACGCTCGAGCATGCGGCGGACGCGCACCGGGTCGGGCCCGAGATGGAAATCCATCGCCCGCTGGTGCAGGGCGCGCTCGGATTGCGTGGCGCGGTTGCGCTGGCGCAGATAATCGAGCCAGGTCGGGCAATGGTAACGTTCGGTCCATAGCTCGGGGTCGGCGATGTCGCGCGCGATCGACCAGCCATAGGCGCCGTTGCGCTGACGCGAGAGCTGGACCTCCTGCATGACGTTGTGGAAGGCGCGGGCCTTGTCCTGCGCGACGCGGTATTCGATCTCGACCACCAGCGGCCCGCTGCGCCCGGTCAGCGACAGCTGCACCTCGGGGTCGGCCAGAACTTCGGCATCCTCGTTGCGCGCACCGACGCGCGGCATTTTCAGCCAGATGCCGAGCAGCGGCGACAGCAGCATCAGGCCCGCGGAAACCAGGAGCGCGGTTTCGACGCCGGCGCCATCCGTGAGTTGTCCCCAGCCCCAGCTGCCGATCGCAATGCCGCCGGAAATCGAGGCCTGAAAAATCGCAAGCGACCGTCCTGCAACCCAGCGCGGCGCCGAAAGCTGCACGCCGATATTGAACAGGGCGACGGCCAGCATCCAGGCTGCGCCGGCCACCACCAGCGCCGCCGCGGTCAGCACCGGTTCATGGCTCATCGCCACTGCGGCAATGGCGCCGCCCATAGACAGAGCGCAGGCGCGGACCGCGGCCTCGCCGCTCAGGCGTTTGCGCACCTCGCCGATATTGAGCGCGCCGATCACCGCGCCCATGCCGAAAGCACCCAGCATGATGCCATAGGTCTGTGCGCCGCCATGCAGGAGGTCGCGTACCACGAGCGGCATCAGCGCCGAGATCGAGCCTCCGATCAGACCCGTGACGAGCGTGCGCAGGAGCACGACCTTGATCGAGGGCGAGTTGGCGATGTAGCGCACGCCCGAGACGATGGCCCGGTTGAGGCGCTCGCGCGGCAGCCGCGACGGCTCGCTCTCGCGCCGCCAGACGAACAGCGCCACGACCAGCGGAAGATAAAGCACCGCGTTGGCGCCGAACGCCGCCACGGCGCCGGCGGTCGCGACGACGATACCGCCGATCGCGGGCCCGAAACTGCGGGCGATGTTGTAGCTGATGCCGTTCAAGGCCACTGCGGCAGGTAGCATGTCGGCCGGCACCTGCTCGGTCACCGAAGATTGCCACGCGGGACCGAACAGCGCCATGCCGCTGCCGACAACGAAGCAAAAGGCGAGGAGGCTGTTGGGAGTCACGAGATCGAGCCATGCCAGCGCGGTGAGGGCGGTTGCACCCAGCAACGCGATGGAAAGCGAGACCAGCGAGACGATGCGGCGGTCATACATATCGGCGATGGCGCCGGCCGGCATTGCAATCAGCATCACCGGCAGCATCAGCGCGGTCTGCACCAGCGCAACCTTGTCGGCAGAGGATGTCATCTGGGTCATTGCCCACGCCGCGCCGACCGCCTGAATCAGCAGGCCGAGATTGGACAACAGGCTCGCCGCCCAGATCCGGCGGAACGCGATGTGGCGCAGCGGCGCGGCGATACCGTCGGTGGCGAACATTGGGCGCTTCGGCAGTTCCGTCATCGTATGTCCCTTGCGGGCAGCTGATTTCCCTGGACCCGGGACTGCCCATCGAAGTCCGGTGCGCACCCGATTCGTGAGCACAAAATACCCAAGATCGTTCGGCTGTCACAATCCGCTGATCTCCGGGCCCTCCCGGACGGTGCCTTCATGGCGCCGGAATCCCCAAGCTGCTATGCTTGCTCTACGCGAGATGAGGCTTACTTCATTCGCGGTGGAAGGACGACATCCGTGAGCATCGCCGAAACCTGGGACTTCCCGGCCAGCCGCCGGCGCTTGGTTCCTCCGAGCCCGCCGCGGGCTCCCGAGAGCATGTCGGCGCTCCAGCGGCTGGCAATGATGCGCGAAAGCGCCATCGGAACCTGGGGGCAGCGCGCCTATGAGGAAGACGTCGTTCGCGGCCGCTTCCTGTTCAACTCCAGTTTCATCCTCAACACGCCGGATGCGATCCGCCATGTGCTGGTCGACAACTACGAGAACTATTCGCGCACGCCAGCCGGTCTTAGGGTGCTGCGCCCGATGCTGGGCGAGGGCCTGCTGATCGCGGAAGGCCGGGCCTGGAAGCACCAGCGGCGCACGCTGGCGCCGGCCTTCACGCCGCGCGCGGTCGCAACCCTCATTCCGCACATGGTCGCGGTGACCGAGGAAACTGTCGCCAGTCTGGCCCGCATCAGCAACGCGCCGGTCGATTTGCGCGAGACAATGCAGCGAATGACGCTAGAGATTGCCGGGCGCACGATGTTTTCGTTCGGAATGGAACGCCATGGCGCGACGTTGCGCGATTTCGTGATGGAATACGGCAACACCCTGGCGCGGCCCCACTTCCTCGACCTGGTGCTGCCGCGGGATTGGCCGAGCCCGCGTGATTTTGCCCGGGCGCGCTTCCGCAAGCGCTGGACCCACTTCGTCGGCATGCTGATGGCGGAGCGCCGCGCCGCCGGAAAGGCCGACGGGGCGCCCGCCCGCGATCTGTTCGACCTGATGGACGCCGCACGCGATCCGGAAACCGGCGAGGCCTTCAGCGAGGCGCAACTCGGCGACGAGGTCGCCACTATGATACTCGCCGGCCACGAGACCACCGCGACGGCGCTGTTCTGGTCGCTGTATTTGCTGGCGCTCGATGGTGTCGCACAGGAACAGGTGGCAGATGAGGGCCGCCAGCTCTCGGGAAATGGCGAGGCTGACCTCGCGCGGTTGAAGTTCACCCGCGCCGTGATCGATGAAACCATGCGGCTTTATCCGCCCGCCTTTCTGATCGCGCGCTCCGCATTGGGTCCCGACGTGATCAAAGGCATGCCGGTCGCCAGGAACGACGTGATCATGATCGCGCCATGGCTGTTGCACCGTCACGAAAAGCTGTGGCGGGATCCGAATGCGTTCGTACCGGAACGTTTCCTGCCGCCGGCGCCGCCGCCCGACCGGTTTGCCTATCTGCCGTTTGGCGCGGGACCGCGGGTCTGTATCGGCGCGCATTTCGCGCTGGTGGAAGCGACGCTGGCGCTGGCGCGGATCATCGCCGCGTTCCGCGTGACGATCCTCGACGAGGATCCGATCATGCCGACTGGCGTGGTGACGACCCAGCCGGATCGCTCGCCGATGTTCCAGATCTCGCCGCGCTGAGCGCTAGTGGGGCCGATATCATGCGCGAGTTGAAGGCCCAGTTTGCAACGCTACAAACGATCGCAGGTCCCACGGTCACTGAAGCCATCGCCCATCTCGTCGAGAATGGCGAAGATCACGCGCTCAACCGCGTCAACGTTCTGCAATTTTCCAGCGCGAACGGTCTCGATGAAGAGCAGGCAATCTCGGGCTTCCTGCACGCCTCGCGGCTTGGTCTGTTCGATCTGACCTGGAATGTGCTTTGCCCCGGATGCAGCGGCGTGCTCGACGCGCATGACACGCTGAAATCGCTGCGCAGCGAAGATTATCATTGCGGGTTATGCGCCTGCGGGTACGAGCCTTCGGTCGACGAACAGGTGGAGGTCGCCTTCACGGTCAGCCCGAAGGTCAGGCGCATCGCCGCCCACGATCCCAACACCTTGCCGCTCTGGGAATATTACCAGCAGGTGTTCTGGAGCTCGGGGATAGATCTCGACCGTTCGACCTTCGCAGCGCTGGCCGACGAAGTAGCGCTCGATGCACTGGAACTGCCGGCCGGCGAGCGCGCCGTGATGTCGCTGCAGTTGCCGTCGCAATTCGTCATCGTCTTCGAACCGGTGACGCATTCGGCGCATTTCATCGATGTGCAGGGCGAGCCGACCAAAGAGTGCCAGCTGTTGTCGCTGGTCTTCAACAGGTCGCATCCGCCGACCGGCTCAATCACGATGCGTCCCGGCCCCTTGCGGCTTTCGCTCGACAATCAGGCCGGCGTGCGGACCTTGCCGACGGTCTTCATCGCCGGCGACGGGCTGCATGCTATGCTGGGCAAACGCCGGCCGTTTCTCACCGCCAAGCGCATGCTGTCCAACCAGACCTTCCGCGACGTGTTCAAGGCCGACCATCTCGATATCGACCAGCGCTTGAAGATCACCTCGCTCACTTTCCTCTTCACCGACCTGAAGGGCTCGACCGCGCTCTATGAACGGGTTGGCGATCTCGCCGCTTTCGATCTGGTGCGCGCGCACTTCCGGGCGCTGCTCGAGATCATCTCCTCGGAGAAGGGGGCAGTGGTGAAGACCATCGGCGACGCGGTGATGGCAACCTTCCTCAAGCCGGAGCACGCGATTGCCGCCGGTCTGCGCATGCGCGCGGCGATGGATGCTCTCAACGCCCAACGCGGCACCGAAGATCTCGTGGTCAAGATCGGCATTCACGAAGGGCCGTGTCTTGCGGTCATGCTCAACGAGCGGCAGGACTATTTCGGCCAGACCGTCAATATCGCGGCGCGGGTCCAGGGGCTTGCGACCTCGAAGTCGATCCACGCCACCGGCGGCGTGGTCGAGGTGCCGGCGGTTTCGGCGATCCTGCAGGAGCGGGCGATCAAGCCGATCCAGAAGCAGGCGGCGCTGCGCGGCATCGCCGACAAGGTCCTGGTCTACGAAATCCCGTAAGCGATTGAAGGCAACATTGCCGAAAGGTAATCCGCAGTGGGAACGCGCGCCGATTGCGCGAGTTCATGTTTCGCGCCATATAGACTTGAGACGACCTATCCAGAGACGTTTGATGCTCGACGGACTGCGCCAGTTTATCAGCGAAGTTATTTCTCCCTCGCATGAGCCACGCGATTTCGACGATCACGGCTACCGTTTGGCCGCGACCGCGTTGCTCGTCCATGTCGTTTCGCTCGATGGCGAACCATCGGATGCAGAAAAGCGCAAGCTCCACAGCCTGATCGAAAGCAGTTTCGGGCTAGACCGCGGCACCGCCGACAAGCTGATTGCCTCCGCAATGCTGGTCGAGGGCGAAGCCGTCGATCTCTATCATTTCACCAGCGTCATCATGCGCTCGGTCGACGATGCCGGGCGCTTGCGCATCGTCGAGATGATGTGGGAGCTGGTATATGCCGATGGTCAGGTCAGCGAGTTCGAGGACAACGTGGTTTGGCGCGCCGCCGATTTGCTCGGCGTGTCCTCGCGCGACCGGATCGATCTCAAGCACCGCGTCGCCGCCAAACAATCCGCGGCCGTCTCCGGCAGCGAGCGATCTAACTGAAATCTAATGTGGGTGGAAAACAGTCCGCAGCATTGCTGCACATTTCTGCGCCACCTTTCATTTCATTTCTGCCTGATCAAGGTTCGCCAAAGGTTCGAAATGCTTGCAGGCGGCCTGTATCCCGCTTAAGCCAAGTTCCGCATTGGACGATATTTTTGGTGGGCAAGGAAAATCGTGACTGAGCGGGTGACGCTGATTACGGGTGCCTCGGCGGGGATTGGCGCCGATCTGGTGCGCGTCTTTGCTTCCAACGGCCATCGTGTTGCAATGGTGGCGCGCCGCGCCGACCGGCTCGAGGCGCTCGCCGCGGAAATCGCTGCCAAGCGCCTGCCCGCGCCGATCGCGATTGCCTGCGATCTCGAACACCCCGACGCCGGCGACAAGATCGCCGCCGCGCTGACCAATGCAGGCGCGGAATGCGAATACGTCGTCAACAATGCCGGCTTCGGTCTGTTCGGACGTGCCGTCGAGCTCGACCGCAAGGAGCAGCTCGGGATTATCGCTGTGAATATTCGTGCGCTGACCGATCTGTCTTTGCGCTTTGCTGATCAGCTGATCCGAAACCGGGGCGGAATCCTCAACGTTGCGTCCATCGCCGGTTTCCTGCCGGGTCCGGGCATGGCGGTCTACTACGCTTCCAAGGCCTATGTGCTGTCGTTCACCGAAGCCCTGCGCGGCGAATTGGGTTCGAAGGGCGTCCGCGTCACGGCGCTGTGTCCGGGCCCGGTTCCGTCGGAATTCCAGACGCGGGCAGGTTTCGAACCAGGACTCGATTCCGCGGTGCTAAACGTGTCCTCCGCCGAAGTCGCCGCCCAAGCCTACCGCGGGCTGATGGCCAACAAGCGCGCGGTGCTCCCCGGCATCGGTATCAAGCTCGTGCCGCTCATGCTGCGGCTTTTCCCGCGCGGATTCGTCCTGGCGGCGGTGGGCCGCTTGCAGACGCGCCAGCGCTAAGGATCGCGCAACTCACCCGAAATTAACGATATGTTGGTTATGCTCGCCGGATTGGAAGCTTGCGAGAAAAGTCCGATGTCGCCTTCCGCCAAAATCGGTCTGGTGCACGATACCGCATCGGCTGCGGCAGGGCGCCGGCCGGCAGCATCTTCGCTTCTTCCGGTCCTGATCGTCCTGCACCAGGAAAACTCGACCCCGGGCCGCGTCGGCAACGCGCTGCGTGCGCTCGGCTATCGACTCGACATTCGCCGTCCGCGCTTCGGCGATCGATTGCCGGAAACGCTATCGGCGCATGCTGGCGCGGTCATTTTCGGCGGCCCCATGAGCGCCAACGATTCGGACGACTATATTCGGCGGGAAATCGACTGGATCGCGGTGCCGCTGCTCGAGCAGCGGCCGTTGCTCGGAATCTGTCTCGGCGCGCAGATGCTCGCGAAGCATCTTGGTGCCCGCGTCGCGCCGCATTCACGCGGCCGCGTCGAAATGGGCTATTATCCGATCCGGCCCACGCAGGCCGGACTAAGGCTCTGTGCACGCTGGCCCGGCGAGGTGTATCACTGGCATCGGGAAGGATTCGAACTGCCAGCTGCTTGCGAGTTGCTTGCGCAAGGTGGCGACTTTCCCAACCAGGCCATTCGCTTCGGCAACGCCTTTGGCCTGCAATTTCATCCCGACGTGACCTACGCGATGATGTGCCGCTGGACGGTTCGCGGCGCCGAACGTCTCGGCATGCCAGGTTCCTGTCCGCGCCAGCAGCATTTTGCGGGGCGCGCCCGCTACGACGTCGCCGAGCGGGCCTGGCTGAAACACTTTCTCCAAGACTGGCTGAGCCGCCTGCCGCAAGCCGTTATCGGGGAAGCGGCCGAGTAGCAGGCGCGTTCATACGCCAGGTCAATGTGGATCGGGCCGCCTTCGTCCAAGGATTAACGGGCAGCCTTCGCTCCGAAATGGCTGCCTGGCGGAAGCAGGCGTAACGTGCGAAGGGTGGTGGAGCCAGGCGGGATCGAACCGCCGACCTCGTCATTGCGAACGACGCGCTCTCCCAGCTGAGCTATGGCCCCAAGTCGCTTGGTTTGGATGTCGCTGCGGCAAAAGCTTGAGAAACCGCCAGCAATCGGCGCCATTTACAATCTGCACCAAGGCCAAGTCAAGAACGGCGAAATCGTTGTTTTTACGACCCTTTGAGGGGAACTTACCTTGTTTGCCCCGCCAGG
>NZ_DAIDJE010000015.1 GCF_027451485.1 Bradyrhizobium sp. | reverse complement strand
GGCCGGTTCCATTCGCGCCGGAAAGCCGCACGAAGCCCAAGGCGGTACGCGGCTCCCGCCAGTACGCGCGTTTTCCCGCCGATGCGGCTCTCGAACTTGCTTGCGGAGCGGCCAGCCAGGGAGGATATTCCTGCTTCGGCTTGCCGGAACTTTTCGCAAACCTCATCCGCGTTTTCGATTTAAGTAGACCATGACCGACGAAGATGAGCGCGAACTCCAGTCCGAGCTCGCAAGGCTGCAGCAGGAACACCGCGATCTCGACGCCGCGATCGATGCGCTGCATCAGTCGCCGGCGCCCGACCTTTTGCGGCTGCAACGGCTGAAAAAACGCAAGCTGCAGTTGCGCGACCGTATCGCCTTCATTGAAGACCAGATCACGCCCGACATCATCGCCTGAAGCGCTCGAGGAAGCCCGCGCAGCCAAAGACGCGTCCTACCGAAAACGAGGCTTGACTCGAATAGAACAAAATAGGAACATTCATACATCCCAATCCCGCTTCGAGGAACGCGCCATGGCCGAACCTGCTTCGTTTCCCTTCAGCCCGAGTTACGAACAGGCTTGTGACCGGCTGATCGCGATGTGCAACGGCGACCCGCGCAGCACGATCAAGGCATTGATCCTGGCCAACGAATATCTGGAAACCGAATTGAGCGAACTGCGGACGAAGGCCGTGAAGCTCGGCGCAACCGCCAGGCGGTCGCGCCAAAGGGACGACGCGGCCTGATCATCAGGAATGGGAGAGCAGTATGGCCAACGTGACCTACTACGTCGCGATGCCGTTCTTGCAGGATGAGAGCGGCATGCTGGTCGCAGGCGCCGCCGAGGAGTGTCAGCATTCGAGCAGTGCGCTGCGACGCGCCGAAGCGATGTCGCGAGCAGCGGGCAGCATCGGCGCGGTGGCATTCTGCCGCAGCGGCGATCCGATGGTCGGCGAGTTCGGCGATGCACGCGTGCTCAAGACATTCGGACAGGTACCGGACGATCTGAACTGTCTCTGAGATCAACGCAACTCGCGGAAAAATGCGCGCACTTCGTTCGCCAGGAGATCCGGCTGTTCGAGGGCGGCGAAATGACCGCCCTTTTCCATGACGCTCCAGCGCCGGATGTTCTTGAATACCCGCTCGGCCACGCTGCGCGGGGGTTTCAGTATTTCGCGGGGAAATTGAGCGTAGCCGGTCGGTACCGTAATGGTCTCGCCCGGCGGCAGGATGACGGAGCCGTGAAGCCGCGCATAATACGGCCAGAATGACGATCCGATCGCGGCGGTGAACCAGTAGAGCGAGATGTCGGCGAGCATGCGCTCGCGGCTGATGGCGCGCTCGACCTCGCCGCCGCAGTCCGACCAGGCGCGAAACTTCTCGACGATCCAGGCGGCCAGTCCCGCCGGCGAATCCGTCAGGGCAAACGATAGCGTCTGCGGCCGCGTGCCTTGGATCCACTGATAGCCGGTTTCTTCACCCATCCAGTGCGCCAGTTCGCCGAGATAGCGTTTCTCTTCCTCGCTCGGATCCTGAAGAGCTTTGGGATCGCGGCCTGCGGCCATCATCAGATTGATGTGAATGCCGATAATCTTGTCAGCGTGGGCGTAGCCAAGCCGGCTGGTCACGGCGGCACCCCAATCTCCGCCTTGCGCGGCAAAGCGCGGGAAACCAAGCACGTCGTGCATCAACGCGGCGACGCAATCGGCCATTTCAGGAACACCGTACCGCTTCTGGCCCGGCTTGAATGAAAGTCCGTAGCCCGGCAGCGAGGGCGCGATCACGGTAAAGGCATCGCGCGGATCGCCGCCGAACCTCGCCGGGTCCGTAAGGCGAGGAATGATGTCGAGGAATTCGAACACCGAGCCGGGCCAGCCATGCAAGAGCAGCAGCGGCATCGGGTTTTCCCCGATGCCGGGGACATGCAGGTAATGCAGGTCGATGCCGTCGACGGCAACTTGAAACTGTGGAAAGGCGTTTAATGCCGCTTCCTCCGCGCGCCAGTCAAAGCGCTCGCGCCAGTACTCCACGAGTGTGCGCAAGTAAGCGACATCTGTGCCAAAGGCCCAAGGATCGTTCCCGCGGGGCGCCGAATCCGGAAAGCGCGTCCTGGCAAGACGCGCCCTCAGATCGGCGATGTCCTGCTCGGCAACATGAAGCGTGAACGGCTTGGGCTTGGTCATGGCGCTGCTCGGCTGTCTGGTGAACGGGGACGATCGAAGACTTCGTGGCGACGCTGCGCCTTGCGCAGATACATGGCACGATCGGCGTCTCCCAACGCCCGTGCGGCGTCCGAATGGGCCGTGAGAATAGCAACGCCTGCTGAAACGCCTGTTGCGACCGCCTCGCCCGCAAAGGCGAAACTGAGGCGATCGATATCCTCCTCAAGCGCGGCGGCTTTCGCGCGTGCATCGGTCTCGGAGAGATTCCACAGCAGCAGCGCAAACTCGTCGCCGCCGAGCCTCCCGATCACGTCCGAGGAACGGATCTGCCGCGACAGCACCGCAACGATCGCCTTGAGCACCTCGTCGCCCGCCGCGTGGCCGAAATTATCGTTGATCGGCTTGAGCCGATCAACGTCAAGCACGATCAGCGCGCCGCTTGCATGATAGCGCTGGATATACGAGATGGCGCGGCCGAGCTCGCGCTCGAACCCACGCCTGTTCGGAATCTCGAGCAGGAAGTCCGTCTCGGCCGCCGCCTGCAGCTGTTCGATGCGCGCGAGCGCCTTGGCCAATTGAGCTTTGAGCCGCCGGATCTCGGCCTTCGCGCCGGAACCACCGGCGAGACCGGCACCATGGCGCGGGTGAGCCTTGCCGTTGCCCGGAGCCGACCTCCGGCGCTTCGAGCGCGATTCCATCACCCTCGTTTTCTTCTTCATCGGTCTTCCCAAGGGGCGCAGACCCAGGTCCGAATCCACCGACCAAACCGCTCATATGTTAACTGTTAACGCCAGCCGCTGGTCCAGGGCCAACAGAGCTTGCCTGTTTGTACCAAGACAGGATAGTCCATAGTCGCTCCCTTGCTAACCTTGCCGTAGAGAGGGCCGATCCTATAATCGGACCTGCGTTTTTTGGATTCCGTTTCAGAAGAATTGACGATATGCCCGCGCCAATCGCCATCATCATGGGAAGCCAGTCGGACTGGGAGACCATGCGCCATGCCGCCGAAACCCTCGGCGCGCTCGGGGTGGCTTGCGAGAAGCTAATCGTCTCCGCACATCGTACGCCGGAGCGGCTCTATGCCTTCGCGAAAGGCGCCAAGGCCGCCGGCTTCAAGATCGTCATCGCGGGTGCCGGCGGGGCCGCGCATCTGCCGGGCATGGCCGCCTCGTTGACGGAACTTCCGGTGTTCGGCGTACCGATCGAATCACGGGCGCTGGCGGGGGTCGATTCACTTTATTCCATCGTCCAGATGCCGGCCGGCGTTCCCGTCGGGACGCTTGCGATCGGCAAGGCTGGGGCGATCAACGCGGCGCTGCTGGCTGCGAGCGTGCTGGCGCTGCACGACAAGGCGCTTGCCGAACGGCTTTCCGCCTGGCGCAAGAAGCAGACCGACGCGGTTGCCGAGAGTCCGGAGGAATCCGCGTGACGGACGTATCTCGGGTGACGCTGAAACCAGGCGACACCATTGGAATTCTCGGCGGCGGACAACTCGGCCGGATGCTGGCGATGGCGGCGGCGCGGCTTGGCCTGCGCTGCCAGGTGTTTTCGCCGGATCCGGACTCGCCGGCCTTTGATGTGGTGGCCAACGCCACCTGCGCCGAATACGCCGATGTCGAGGCACTCGAACTGTTCGCCGGCGATGTCGACGTCATCACCTATGAATTCGAAAACGTGCCGGCTGCTTCCGCGATGATCCTCGCTGCGAGGCGGCCGGTGCTGCCCGATCGCAGGATTCTCGAGACGACGCAGGATCGGCTGATCGAGAAGGATTTTGTCACGCGTCTCGGCATCAAGACTGCCGATTATGCCGATGTTTCCTCCCCGCAGACCCTGCTCGCTGCGATCGCCAGGATCGGCCTGCCCGCGGTGTTGAAGACCCGCCGCTTCGGCTATGACGGCAAGGGGCAGGCGATCATCCGCTCAAATGACGAACCGGAACGCGCCTTGACGGACCTTGGCACCAAGTCGGCGATCCTTGAGGCGTTCGTGCCGTTCGAGCGCGAGATCTCGGTGATCGCGGCCCGCTCGGCCGACGGCAGCGTCGAATGCTTTGACGTCACCGAAAACGAGCACCGGGATCACATCCTCAAGGTTTCGCGCGTACCTGCCGCCATATCGGACGAACTCGCCGCGCAAGCCCGCGACATCGCGCAGCGTATCGCCGTGGCGCTCGACTATGTCGGCGTGCTGGCCGTCGAGATGTTCGTGGTCAACCGCGACGGCAAGCCGGACGTGCTCGTCAACGAAATTGCGCCGCGCGTGCATAATTCCGGCCACTGGACGCTGGACGGCGCCTCGATCTCGCAGTTCGAGCAGCATATCCGCGCCATTGCCGGATGGCCTCTGGGCAAGCCGCTGCGTCACGGCGAGGTCACCATGACCAACCTGATCGGGGACGAGATCAACAGCTATGGGGACTGGCTGACGGTGCAGGGCGCTACCGTTCACATTTACGGCAAAGGCGCCCCCAGACAAGGCCGCAAGATGGGCCATGTGACCCAGGTTCATCACGCCAAGCCGGCCCAACCGGACGGAACGGACAGGATTTAGCCCAATCTGCCGGTCTATTTTGCCGTCCAAAGGTGGACAATACTCACTTTGTCTGCTACATCCGCGCGCTTAAAGGTCAGGATCAGGCCCTTTGCCCGCCCTTTGACCTTACCAGAATCCAATCCGATCAATGGAAAGAGGATGCCGCGTGCAGGTTCTCGTTCGCGATAACAATGTCGACCAAGCCCTCAAGGCGCTGAAGAAGAAGATGCAGCGCGAGGGTATTTTCCGCGAGATGAAGCTCCGCGGTCATTACGAAAAGCCCTCCGAGAAGAAGGCCCGCGAAAAGGCCGAGGCCGTGCGCCGCGCGCGCAAGCTTGCCCGCAAGAAGTTGCAGCGTGAAGGCCTGTTGCCGATGAAGCCTAAGCCGGTGTTTGGCGCCGGTCCCGGCGGCGAGCGTGGCCCGGGCCGTGGCGGTGCGGGCGCGCCGCGCGGACCGCGCTGACCCCTCTCGATCGAATAGAATATCCCCGACGCGGGCCTATGCGGCCCGCGTTTTTTTATGCCCGCTCCGACCAGGCCGATGCATTTCGTACCGGACGCTGGCCGACTTTGACAGGCAATCGACCTCGACCCCATGCGATCAGATCGACGGCAAGGCGCAACAAGCAGCAGTCAAACTTCGACGAAGCGCTACCAGACCAAGCGCGGCTAAGACGCCGCCATCAACCAGCGTCCCAATGGCGAAGCGCACGATCCGAGATTGCTCGCGTCGGCGGCAAGCCTGCCAGGGCCACGAATGTTCTGCAATGATTTGTGAGCGGCGCCGATGCGGCGCCGCAGGCCGGCATGCTGGACCGAGCTTACGGCTGCGGCTTCGGCAACACGGAGTTGAACATCGATTTGGCGGCCGAGAACACGTCCGCGAGTGGCCGCTTGATCGGCTGGTCCGTCGCGGCATCAGCGCGCAAATCCAGGGGCGGATGCGGATCGGGAATATCGGCCGGGGGCGTCGGCCGATTCGGATCATCATTTCGCACCACCGCCGGGTTCGCATCGGCGGCCGGCGGAGCCGATACCATGATTGGCGGCGGGAGCGGCTGGAGCGGCGGGGCGGTCGCAACCGGTACCGACGCCGGCACCGGTGCGGACGGCGCGGCTAGGACTCGCGGCGATTCCACAGGCTTGGGCGGCTCCGGCAGCCTGGCCGTTTCCTGCACGCGCGGAGCGGGATCGCTGCTGCGCAGGCGTTCGATCGCCGCGCGCGCCAGATCATTGGCGTCGGGCGTGGCTTCAGCCGGCGGAGCAGTAACGGGGGCAGCAACCACCGGTTCGGCGGCAGGGGCCGGCTTGGAAGCGGCCTTCTCGCGCGGCGAGGCCGGGTGGCGACGGACCTCCGCGGGAGCAACTGGAGGAATACTGGCGGTCTCGGCAGGGCGATCCGCCTTCCCGGCAGCCTTCTCGACGGCAGCCTTCTCGGCCGCCGATTTCTCGACAATGGATTTTTCCGAGATGCCCTTCGCGCGGACGCCCGGCTCGCGGATATTGCCGATGTCGGCCGATCTCTCGGCGGGCTTCGAATCGGCCTTCGAGACAGCTTTCTTGGGTTCGGCCGTGGACACCGCGGCGGCAGGGGCGGCGGGCGTCCTGTTGTTGATATAGTGGTTGACGATGTAGGCGCCGACGACCGTAGCGATCACCGACGGCAAAATATCCATCGCAAATTTGGAGGCCAATTTCAGCATGCCAACCGCTCCCGCGCGGGTTCAGATGCCCAAGATTTGAGGCATATCGGTGGCAATTCGGTAAACGGCGGCGTTATGGCTTCAACTCCACTTCAAGAAAGACGATCTCGGCAGCGCTTTCGTTGAGCACGTTATGTTCAACACCAGCTTTACGAAAATATGACTGGCCGACCCCGAGCTGAGCCTTCGAGCGCTCCCCGCCCGGCGCCACGATGGTCATTTCGCCCGCGGTGACGGGAACGATAACATAGTCCATCTCGTGAATATGGTGTCCGGTGGCCGTTCCGGGAGCCAGCCGCCATCGGGTCACGCGCACCTCCGGGGTATCGACCTGAACATCAGACGCGGCGCTCATCATCTTGGGCTTTTCTCCTCCCGTTCAGGGAACGAACACCGGGAACACGAACACTGCAAATACCACAAGCTGGACCAACCCGAAAAGGATGTTGGTGCGGCCGCTGCCCAGCGTCAGCAGGCGCAGAAGCAGCGTCAGCGCCGGGTAGCACCAGTCCCTGGGCGGAAGCCCAACGAGTTGCTTGTCGAGTTCGGAGGCCGCGATCGCGACGACCGGAATCGTCAGCCCGATCGTGGCCAGAGACGAGCCGGGCGCCGGGTTAATGCTCTTTTTGCACATCGTTCCGGCGGGCGGCCACGACGGCGGCCAGCCCCTCCGGCATCAGAATCGACGGCCGCATCACCGATGAGAATTTCCTCGCGAGCAGCGCGATCGCGAACAGCGAAACCAGCAGAAGACCGGTGCTGAGCTCCGCCGCTCACCGCTGCCTGCGATTGGACCGATGCCGCTCTGGTTGAGCGTCACGGCCTGCCTCGGCCTCACATTGCCTTGACGATGTTTTCCGTGACCTTCTTGGCGTCGCCGAGCAGCATCATGGTGTTGTCGCGATAGAACAGCGGATTGTCGATGCCGGCATAGCCGGACGCGAGCGAGCGCTTGATGAACATCACCGTGCCCGCCTTCCACACCTGCAACACCGGCATGCCGTAGATCGGCGATGTCTTGTCTTCCTCGGCGGCCGGGTTGGTGACGTCATTGGCGCCAATCACGAAGGCGACGTCGGCCTGGGCGAATTCCGAATTGATGTCCTCGAGTTCGAACACCTCGTCATAGGGCACATTGGCTTCGGCGAGCAGCACGTTCATGTGACCGGGCATGCGGCCGGCGACCGGGTGAATGGCGTACTTCACCTCGACACCCTCTTTCTTGAGGATGTCAGCCATCTCGCGTAGCGCATGCTGGGCCTGAGCCACTGCCATGCCGTAGCCGGGCACGATGATCACCTTCGAGGCGTTCTTCATAATGAAGGCCGCATCGTCCGCCGAGCCGAGCTTGGCCGGCTTCTGCTCGCCGCCGCCGCTGGCGGCCGCCGTCTCGCCGCCGAAACCGCCGAGGATCACCGAGATGAACGAACGATTCATCGCGTGGCACATGATGTAGGACAGGATCGCACCGGAGGAGCCGACCAGCGCTCCGGTGATGATCAGAGCCGAATTGCCGAGGGTAAAGCCGATACCGGCAGCCGCCCATCCGGAATAGGAGTTCAGCATCGAGATCACGACCGGCATGTCGGCTCCGCCGATCGGAATGATCATCAGCACGCCCAGCGAGAGCGCCAGCGCCGTATTCAGCCAGAAATAGACTTCGCTTCCGGTCAGGACGAGGCTGACGATGCTGACCACCAGCGCGACCGCGAGCACGATGTTGATCAGATGACGCGCCGGCAGGATGATCGGCTTGCCGCTCATGCGCGCCGACAGCTTCAGGAACGCGATCACCGAGCCGGTAAAGGTCAGGGCGCCGATGGCGACACCGAGCGACATCTCGACCAGGCTTTGCGAATGGATGTGTCCGGGTGTGCCGATACCGAATGCTTCGGGCGCATAGAAAGCGCCCGCAGCAACCAGGACCGCCGCCATGCCGACCAGGGAGTGAAACGCCGCGACGAGTTCGGGCATCGAGGTCATCGGCACGCGGCGCGCGATCACCGCCCCAATTCCGCCGCCGATTGCGACCGCGACGATCACGAGCAGCCATGCGGTGCCGTCCGCCGGCGGATGGCTCGCGAGCGTCGTGCCGACCGCGATCGCCATGCCGATCATGCCCAGCAGGTTGCCCCGGCGCGAGGTCGCAGGGCTCGACAGCCCGCGCAGCGACAGGATGAACAGCACGCCTGCCGCGAGATACAACAATGCAGAGAGATTGGCGCTCATCTCAGGTCCCCCGTTTCCTTATCGCATCCCGAGGTGGTTGCCGCTCATTTGGATTTCTTCTTGTACATCGCGAGCATGCGCTGCGTGACCAGGAAGCCCCCGAAGATGTTCACGCAGGCAAAGATCAGCGCGACGAAGCCGAAGCCGCGTGCCCAGGCTGTGCCCGACGAAATCATTCCGACGCCGACCGCGAGCAGCGCGCCCACCACGATCACCGAAGAGATCGCGTTGGTCACCGACATCAGCGGCGTATGCAGCGCCGGCGTCACCGACCACACCACGAAATAGCCGACGAAGACGGCGAGCACGAAAATCGACAGCCGGAACACGAAAGGATCGACGGCCTGCGCGAGTTGCTCCATGGCTTCTCCTCCTTATTTCGGCTGGAAGTTCGGATGAATGACGGTGCCGTCCTTGGTTAGCGCGGTGGCCTTGACGAGTTCGTCGTCCCAGTTCACGGCGAGCGCCTTGTTGGTCTTGTCGATCATGGTTTCGATGAACGAGAACAGGTTGCGCGCATAAAGGCCAGAGGCTGAAGCCGCGACGCGGCCGGCGACATTGGTGTAGCCGACGATCTTGACTCCATCGACGTCGACCACCTGGCCGGCCTTCGCGCCCTCGACATTGCCGCCGCGCTCCACTGCAAGATCGACAAGCACCGAGCCTGGCCGCATCGACTTGACCATTTCGGCTGAAACCAGCTTTGGCGCCGGACGGCCGGGGATCAGGGCGGTCGTGATCACCACGTCCTGCTTCTTGATGTGTTCGGCGGTAAGCGCAGCCTGCTTGGCCTGATACTCCTTCGACATCTCCTTGGCGTAGCCGCCCGCGGTCTGCGCGTTCTTGAATTCCTCATCCTCGACGGCGAGAAACTTGGCGCCGAGCGATTCCACCTGCTCCTTGGTGGCCGGGCGCACGTCGGTCGCGGTGACGACGGCCCCTAGCCGCCGCGCGGTCGCGATCGCCTGAAGGCCTGCAACACCGACCCCCATCACGAATACCTTCGCAGCCGGAACGGTGCCGGCCGCGGTCATCATCATCGGGAAGGCGCGACCGAAGGCCTCGGCGCCTTCGATGACGGCGCGGTAGCCGGCAAGGTTCGCCTGCGAGGACAACACGTCCATCACCTGCGCGCGCGTGATGCGCGGCATCAACTCCATTGCAAACGCGGCGACGCCGGCATCGGCCATGCTCTTCAACGCGGCGTCATTGCCGTAGGGATCCATGATCGCAACAACCAATGCGCCACGCTTGTACTTCGAAAGCTCCGAAGGCTCCGGCCGTTTCACCTTGATGACGATGTCGGCATCCTTGACCGCATCGGCGCTGACGGTGGCGCCCGCCGCAGTGAAATCCGAATCCAGCAAACCCGACTTGATCCCGGCGCCCGGTTCGATGGCGATTTCGGCGCCCAGCGCCCTGAATTTTTTTACCGTGTCGGGCGAAGCCGCGACCCGCGGCTCGGACGGATCGATTTCCTTGGCGACGGCAATCTTCATGGGGCCTCCGGCGGCGCGGAACACACGCAGGCGTTAATGTGCGGACAGATTGGCAAATACTTCACCGGCCTTGCAACTGGCAGGGCCGGCTTTTCTCACGATGCGGGAGCGCCGCGAGTGTCAGTCGATCAAATGAGGAAAATCGCCATCAAAATGAGGATGACGATGACGGCCGAGGTACCGTACTTCACCAGCTTGATGAAGCCCTCATAGGTCTGTTCGTGGGCCACATAATCGTTGCCGTCAGCGGTCGTGTAAGCCACTTCGCTATGGTTTGCCATCTTTCTCCCCAGTGAATCCTAAGCGCTGTGCGTGCAATTACCGCAATCCGGAAGGCCTCGCAACGGCACACTGGCTATCGGGTCATTCGGAAGGCCAATTGTCCCGCATCCACCGATGGAATTGCCGATTTTGCGGACCCGGAGGATACCGGCCCCGGCCTCCTGATCATTGCTCATGGGAAGAGCTCCGTTATACATAACGTATAACAAGGGACCCCATCCGTTCAACAGATGTTCTACGCGTCCCTACCCCATCGCCTCAAGCTCGTCGATCATGCCGGAAATGACTGACAGGCCGTCGCCCCAGAACTTCGGATCCTTGGCGTCGAGCCCGAACGGCTTCAGCAACTCCGAATAGTGCTTGGTGCCGCCCGCCGACAACATCGCCAGGTAGCGTTCGGCAAAGCCGCTCTGGGCCTTCTCGTAGGCGCCATAGAGCGAATTCACCAGGCAATCGCCAAAGGCGTAGGCGTAGACATAGAACGGCGAATGGATGAAGTGCGGGATGTACATCCAGAAATTTTCGTATCCGGCCCGGATCTCGATCGCCGGCCCCAGGCTCTCGCCCTGCACGCCGAGCCAGAGTTCGCCGATGCGCTTGGCGGTGAGTTCGCCGTTCTTGCGCTCGGTGTGGACTGCGCGCTCGAAGGTGTAGAACGCGATCTGGCGAACGACCGTGTTGATCATGTCCTCGACCTTGCCGGCGAGCAGCGCCTGACGCTGCTTGACGTTCTTGGTCTCGCCGAGCAACCGGCGGAAGGTCAGCATTTCGCCGAACACGCTTGCCGTCTCGGCGAGCGTCAGCGGCGTCGGCGCCATCAGCGCGCCGTTCTTCGCCGCAAGCACCTGATGCACGCCGTGGCCGAGTTCGTGGGCGAGCGTCATCACGTCGCGCGGCCGCCCTTGATAGTTCATCAACACGTAAGGATGTGCGGAGGGCGTCGTCGGATGCGAGAAGGCGCCGGGCGCCTTGCCCGGCCGCACCGGCGCGTCGATCCAGCGATCGGTGAAAAAGCGCTCGGCGATTCCGGCCATTTCCGGCGAAAAGCCGCGATAGGCTGACAGCACCATGTTCCTGGCGTCGCCCCAGGCGATCGCACCGGTCGCCGCAAAGGGCAGCGGTGCGTTGCGATCCCAATGCGGCAGCTTCTTCTTTTTGAACCAGCCGGCCTTGAGGCGATAATAGCGATGCGAGAGTTTTGGGTAGGCCGCGCGCACCGCGCTGACCAGCGCATCGACCACCTCGCGCTCGACACGGTTGTTCAGATGGCGTGAATCCGCGACATCCTCAAAACCGCGCCACCGATCGGAGATTTCCTTGTCCTTGGCGAGTGTGTTGGTGATGAGCGCAAAGGTCCTCTCATTGGCCTTGAAGGTTTTGGCCAGCGCTTCCGCCGCGGTCTTGCGCTTGGCACCGTCGCGGTCCTGCAACAGGCTGAGGGTTGGCTCGATTGCAAGGTCCTTGCCGGCCACCTTGAAGCGCAAGGACGAGATCGTCTGATCGAACAGCCTGTTCCAGGCGGCGTAACCGCTCTGCGATTTTTCATGAAACAGCTGCTCGATGCGATCTTCGAGTTGATAGGGCTTCTCCTTGCGCTGATCTTCGATCCACGGCCGGTAGTGCCCCAGTTCCGCCGTCCGCATGGCCGTCTCGATCACGGCATCGTCGATGCGGTTGAGCTCGAGTGTAAAGAACAGCAGGTGCACCGAGGCGTTGGTCAACCGCTCGGAAACGTCGCCGTAGAATTTCGAAATCACCGGATCGACGCTATCGCCGGCATGCACCAAGCCGGCGAACGAACTCAGCCGGCCGGCGAGATCGTCGATCGCTTCATAGCGCTTCACGGCTTCCGCAAGCCAGAGTCCGCCGCCCTCGCCTGCTGTACGCCCGGCGAGCTTGCCTTTGTAGTCGTTCTCGAACGCGGCACATTCACGATCCAGCGTGTCGAGGTCGCGCGTCACTTCCGGCGCACCGATTCCGGAATAGAGATCGGCCAGATTCCATTCCGGCAGCCTGTCCGCCCTGGATACGGCGGCTTTCCTGGCACTGGTCTTGCGGGGGGAGGTCGATTTGCGGAGGGCGGAGGAAGAGCGCGAGGTCATCTTGTTCGAAACCCGTTTTCGATCAAAGCGGCGGCAGGGCCAACGCCGGAGAGAAGATTTAAGCGGTCGTTAATCCACGTCGGCGAGAGTGCCCCGATTCGAGACAGATAGTTGTTGCGTGTGAGGAACACCATGCCTGCCACCATTTTGATCGCCGATGACGATGCCGTGCAACGCCGACTGGTCGAGAATATGGTGCAAAAATGCGGTCATGAGGCGGTCACCGTTGATTCCGGAGATGCCGCGATCGCGCTTCTGGCCGACGCCGACGCCCCAACTATCGACGCCATGGTGCTCGACCTCGTGATGCCGGGCCTCGACGGCATGGGCGTCCTGGCCAAAATGCGCGAGGTCGGCCTCTCCATTCCCGTGGTGGTGCAGACCGCCCATGGCGGCATCGACAACGTCGTCTCCGCGATGCGCGCCGGCGCACAGGATTTTGTCGTCAAACCGGTGGGCATGGAGCGGCTCCAGGTCAGTCTGCAAAATGCCCTCACCACCAGCGCGCTTAAGGGCGAACTGCAGCGCATCCGTCACAGTCGCGAAGGCCGGCTGACTTTTGCGGACATCATCACCCGCAGCGAGGCCATGGCGGGAGTGATGCGGACGGCGAAAAAGGCCGCCGCTTCAACCATCCCGGTGCTGATCGAGGGCGAATCCGGTGTAGGCAAGGAACTATTCGCACGTGCCATTCACGGCAGCGGGGAGCGCAAATCAAAGCCGTTCGTCGCCGTCAATTGCGGCGCGATTCCCGATAATCTGGTCGAGTCGATTCTGTTCGGACACGAAAGAGGCGCCTTCACCGGCGCGACCGAACGCCACTCCGGCAAATTCGTCGAAGCCTCCGGCGGAACGCTGTTTCTCGACGAAGTCTCGGAGCTGCCGCTCGCAGCCCAGGTCAAGCTGCTCCGTGCCTTGCAGGAAGGCACGGTCGAGGCGGTCGGCGCCCGCAAGCCCGTGAAGGTCGACGTGCGCATCATTTCCGCGACCAACCGCAATTTGCTCGACCGGGTCAAAGGCGGACATTTCCGCGAAGACCTGTTCTATCGCCTTCACGTCCTGCCGGTGACCGTTCCGCCCTTGAGGATGCGCCGCGAGGATATCCCGCACCTGGTGCGGCATTTCCTTGCGCGGTTCTGCGCCGAGGAAAACCGGCATATCACCGGCGTCAGTGGCGAGGCGATGGCCCATCTGGCCCGGCTGGACTGGCCCGGCAACATCCGGCAACTGGAGAACGCCGTTTATCGCGCCGTCGTGATGAGCGAAGGCGACCAATTGAGCGTTTCCGACTTTCCGCAAATGGCAGCCTCCTCCTCGCCATCGGTGTCGACACCATTTGGCGAGCCGCTGATTGTCGAGCCTGCTTCTCATGCAATCGCGCCAGACGTGATATCTGGTATTGAAATACCTATCGCACCTCTGCCGGCATCAACCGCGGGGATGCTTTCGATGCTGACCGGCGGCGGCGAGGTCCGGCCGCTGGAGGAATTGGAAACCGAGATCATCCGCTTCGCGATTTCGCATTACCGCGGGCAGATGTCGGAGGTAGCGCGCCGGCTGAAGATTGGACGGTCGACGCTTTATCGCAAACTCGACGAAGAGGCGTCGGCCGGTGCGGACCGCGGAACAGATCAGGCGGGATGAGGCTTAATGGCGATGCAGCAGCCGCGACACGCAAACAAGGCGGCCGAAATTCCAGCGGGCCGGAACATTTGAACCGTTGCCCGCGAGTGACAGACAAATGGTGACCCACATGGCAAGAACTTCGGGCAAGCGATGCAAATGGATGCCTTGTGGTCAGTTTGTCGTGAGTTGCGTCTCCAGCCGCTGGCCGCATGAGGGGCGCCCATGTATCGTCGGCCCATGAATCATTGCGGCAGCCATGCCAAATCCGGGGCGCTGGGGCACAATTTCAACCAAATGAGCTTCAGAATCCGAATGGGCCGGCGCTTTCGCGCAAGCTTCGACGAACTAACCAAAGCTGCTCCGAGCCAGGAGCAGTTCACCCAAGGGGTGTGATGATGCGTGACTGTTGGAAGAACCGCAGAGGATATGACCGCGTCCTGATGACGGTCGCGGCGACCTTCCTCTCGGTATCGGCGAGTTCGGCATTCGCGCAAAGCGACACGCCGCGCAGCTCGGCTGCCGAGCTTGCGATCGATGCCGCAATCCCTCGCCCCGAACCTGCCAACGTCCCGCCGCCGACTGCGGCCGACTTCAAGATGGACACCGCCTCGCCGGACGCGGCCAAGACAGCTGCATCGACACCAGCAGCATCGGCGCCGGCCGCAAAGGCGACGGACGGAACGACGTCAGCCCCGTCGACAGCCGACGCCAAACCGGCTGATGTCGCGACCGCTCCCACCTCCGAAGCCGCCAAGAGCGAGCCCGCGAAGGAAGAGGCAATCAAGACCGAGCCAGCCAGCAGTGACGCAGCCAAGGGCGACAATGGCAACAGCGATGCGGTCAAGAACAGCACCGCAACCGTAACGCCTGCAGCAGTGCCGGCCGTTAACGCTCCGTCGCCCGAACCCGCCAAGGAGCCCGTCAAAGCGGCGAGCAACGTCGCGCCCGACGATCAGCCGGTTGCCGACAAGCTGCGCGAGCTCGTCGCTTCCAAGGCGGTGCACTTCGAACGCAAGTCGGAGCGGGCTGCGGTCGAGAAATTCTACACCGCACGCGACTTCGCGCCGATCTGGACGCAAAGCGGCAAGCTGACCGAGACCGCAAAGGGCGTCGTGGCGCGGCTGAAGGATGCCGCTTCCGATGGATTGAATCCGGCAGATTACCCTGTTCCGGATTTCGCCGCTGCGACCACGCCGGACGCGCTGGCGGAAGCGGACCTGAAGCTGACCGCCAGCATGCTCGATTATGCGCGCCAGGCCCAGAGCGGACGGATGCACTGGTCGCAAGTGTCAGGCGACATTCAATATCCGGAACATCCGACCGATCCGAACGAGGTGCTCGCCAACGTCACCTCGGCCAAGGACGCTTCGCTCGCTCTCGACAGCTACAATCCGCCGCAGAAGCTCTATCAGGCGCTGAAAAAGAAGCTCGCAGAATTGCGCGGCGAAAGCGACGGGCACGTGATTCAGATCGCCGACGGCCCAGCGCTGAAGTACACGCCGGAGCGCAAGCATCAGCCGGCAGTCGAAGTCGAAGATGACCGCGTGCCGCAGCTGCGCGCCAAGCTCGGCATCAGCGAAAATCCCGACGACCGTCACTACGACGCCAAGGTCGCCGAAGCCGTACGCAAATTCCAGGCGATGGCCGAGTTGAAGCCGACCGGCATCCTCGACGCGCGGACCGTCAGGGCTATCAATAGCCCGAAGCACGACAAGCAGATCGATACCATCATCGTCAACATGGAGCGCTGGCGTTGGCTGCCGCGCGATCTCGGCGCACCTTCGATCGGCGACGCCTACGTCATCCTCAATATTCCGGACTATACGCTGAAGGTTATGCAACACGGCGCCCAGGTCTGGACCACGCGGGTGGTCACCGGCCAGCCCGGCATTCACGCCACGCCGCTTCTCACGGAGACGATGAAATACATCACCGTCAATCCGACCTGGAACGTGCCGCCGTCAATCATCTACAACGAATACCTGCCGGCCTTGCAGCAGGATCCGACGGTGCTGGAACGCATGGGGCTGAAGCTCGAGCATAATCCAGACGGCAGCATCCATATTTCGCAGCCGCCGGGTGATCGAAACGCGCTGGGCCGCATCCGCTTTAACTTCCCGAACAAGTTCCTGGTCTATCAGCACGACACCCCGGACAAGAACCTGTTCGCCAAGCAAGATCGCGCCTTCAGCCATGGCTGCATGCGGGTTCAGAATCCGGATCAGTACGCCTCGATCCTGCTGAACATCACCGATCCGAACAGCCACTACACACCGGAAAAGATCCGCAGCATGTACGGATCGAGCGAGGTCGACCTGAAATTCCCGACGCCGATTCCGGTCAACATCACCTACCAGACCGCATTCGTGGACGACGAGGGCAACCTGCAATTCCGCAAGGACGTCTATGGCCGCGACGCCGCCATGCTTTCGCTGCTGCGGGGAGGCCGCAACAAGGACCTGGAGGCGGTGATCGCCCATGCGCAGCCGAACTACGTGAGGCCGGTGGGCAACCTGCGGTTCGCCAGCGACAATTCCTGGTCGTCGGGGCCGTCTTTCTTCGAGCGGCTGTTCGGTGGCCCGGCGGCTCCGCCTCCACCGCCTGGCCGCCGCCGGCTCTACCCGCCGCAGCCACAGGGCTGGTACTACCAACGCTGAGCTGCACCCCATTTGCCTCGCCAAGACAAAGGCCTCGTCTGATGGACGAGGCCTTTTCAACGTTGACCGTTGTCCACCGAGGCAACCAGCGGGCTCGTTTTCGCCACACTCGCTCGGTTAAGTTTTCTTCCGCTTTGGGGATTCTGGTTAAGTCTCGCTTAACGCTCCCGCGTTAAGGATGCATTTACCCTCTTTCGCCACATGGGGTTGCGAAAGGGTCAACGCTCGGTCTGTAGGGGTGGCTCATTACGTGCTGACCGGTTTTGCACGCCAGCTTCGTCCGTTGTCTTGGCCCAGGGCCGGATTGCGGCTTGGTTTGGCCTTGCCGCTGCTGCTCGCCGGGATCGGCTCCGTGCCCGACGCCACCGCCCTGAACGATACGCGCACACTCTCCTTCCATCACACCCATTCCGGCGAAGACCTCACGGTCACCTTCAAGCGCGACGGCCGCTTTGACGAAGAGGCCTTGAAGCAGCTCAACCATTTCCTGCGTGATTGGCGCACCCAGGAACAGACTACGATGGATCCCCGCCTCTTCGATATAATCTGGGAAGTCTATCACGACGTCGGCGGCAAGAAGCCGATCCAGATCATCTCCGCTTATCGCTCGCCCGAAACCAACGCCATGCTCCGCCACCGCTCCGCCCATTCCGGCGTGGCGCGCTTCAGCCAGCACATGCTCGGTCATGCGATGGATTTTTACATCCCGGACGTGCCGCTTGAGCAGATCCGTTACGCCGGCCTGCGCGAGCAACGCGGCGGCGTCGGCTTCTACCCGACGTCGGGATCGCCGTTCGTGCATCTCGATACCGGAAACATCCGGCACTGGCCGCGCATGACCCACGACCAGCTTGTGCGCGTTTTTCCTGACGGACGCACGGTCCACATTCCCTCGGATGGCGTGCCGCTGAAGGGCTATGAACTTGCCCGTGCCGAGATCGAGCATCGCGGCGACGATGCGGCGAAGGTGAGCAAGCCCGGCCTGCTGGCGCGCCTGTTCGGCAGCAAGGTGAACGAAGAGGACGATGAAGGCACTGCTGCGGCTGTTCCGGGCAAGGCGGTTGCGGCCGTCGAGCTCGCCGCCGCCAAGCCTGCCGATGCCCTACGGACCTCACGCACCAAGCCGGTGGCCGCGAGGTTGCAACTCGCTGCGGCGGACATGCAGGCTGTACAGCCGCCCAAGCTGAATGTGATCCCCGCGGCAGAGGCCAGGACGCAGACCCCGGCTGACATCATCAACGCGCGCGGCTTCTGGGATGACATGCAGTCTGCATTGAGGCAGGCGACGCCCGCGCTTGTCGCGGCCCTCAACGCCCGGCACGCCCTGGCCTCGACCGAGCCGCAATCCACATCGAGCGTGCCTGCCGTCTACGACGCGATGGCTTACGCGCCGGATGCGTCCGCCCCTGTTGACAGCTCCCCTGCCCAGGGCGCGCACACTGCGCCGGCCAGCCGCTATATCGTGGCTGAGAACGACCTCACGACCACTGTCGCAAAGGGGCGAAGCGTCGTGGCAACCTCGACACGAACGGCGCCCGAGACCGACGACGCCTGGACTCGGATGATGATGCTGGCGCCGAGCGCGCGCACGTCCATGTCCGTGACGATGCTCGGCGACCCCAACCTGACGCTGCTCAGCAAGCTGTTCGTCAAACCGCAGGCTGTGATCGTGATGGGCTTCTCGGACGATCCGCAAGCAGGCCTGACCACAGATCACTTCAGCGGCCCGGCCATCGCGCCGTTGACCACGCAGGCGTTCATGCGGACCGCATCGCTGCACTGACGTAAGACACCTCGCAAGTCCAATCTGCGGCCCGCGAGGCGACACGCCCTACAGCATTCCCAGTGCCTGCATATAGGTTTCGAGGATCGTTTCCTGTTCGGCCCGCTCGTTCGCGTCCTGCTTGCGCATGCGAATGATGGTGCGCAAGGCCTTGACATCGAAGCCGTTGCCCTTGGCTTCCGCATAGACGTCGCGGATGTCGTCGGAGATCGTCTTCTTCTCCTCCTCCAGCCGCTCGATGCGTTCGATGATGGCCTTGAGTTGATCCTTGGCAAACCGCGTCGCGGGGGATTCATCATCTTTGACGGCGGCGGCAGAGGTGGCCATCGGGATACTCCTGAAGTGGACTGGCGTCGAGGCTGAAAAATAAAGCGCCGCACGTTGATCGCGAGGCGCATGTCGCCAAATGACCCTCAAGAATGAGGCTGCTTACGTCAAGGCGACATACTCGTTCATCCACAGCGCGCCCACAGGAAGACACCGGATTCGCTCACAGAGGGCACTTATCGGCAACCCGTCAATGTCGCGGGTTGACTTTAGCCATTGCCTCGAGTTGCTCGGGCGTTGCTGTTCCCTGGAATCTTTCTTTCCAGGTCTCGTACGGCATGCCGTAGACCGCCTCGCGGCTCTCGTCCTTGCTCATCGCAACGCCCTTGGCGTCGGCCTCTTCCTTGAGCCAGTTGGACAGACAGTTGCGGCAGAACCCCGCCAGATTCATCAGATCGATGTTCTGAACGTCGGTGCGCGAGCGCAAGTGCTGCACGAGCCGCCGAAAGGCGGCCGCCTCGAGTTCGGTTCTTGTTTTGTCGTCGATCGTCATGACCGGTTCCGTCCTTATTCCCTTGTAACACCATTGAGGATCGTACTCGAACATCAGGTAGGAAATCGCCAAATGATTTTCCACATCGCACCGCAACGATTGCTCCAGGTTTTTCAGGACCTTGAACAGCCTGCCCGGCCAAGAGCCCACGCGAATTTGCGCTTGACCGCCGGCGGGTCCCACGCGAAATCGTCAATATCTTGATATAGCTTGGCCGTAATGATCCCGAGAGATTCGCTTTCCCCGCCCCAAACTGCCAGGCACCTTGGCGCGGCCTTGATACCGGCTCTGCTCTTTGTTGCGGCCTGCCTGTGGAATGGACCGGCGGCGGCTGACTTCCGTCTCTGCAACAACACGTCAAGCCGTGTCGGCATCGCGCTCGGCTACAAGGATGCGGAAGGCTGGACTACCGAAGGCTGGTGGAATGTATCTTCGCGAAGTTGCGAGACGCTGCTGCGCGGCACGCTGATTGCGCGCTACTATTATATCTATGCCATCGACTACGATCGCGGCGGCGAATGGTCGGGACATGCTTTCATGTGCTCGCGCGACAAGGAGTTCACGATCCGCGGTGCGGATAATTGCCTGGCGCGGGGCTTCGACCGCACCGGTTTCTTTGAGGTCGATACCGGCGAACAGCGCGCGTGGACGGTGCAGCTCACCGATTCCAATGAGCAGCAGCCGGCGCAGCGCGTGCCCGGTATTCCCGGCACGATCGGTCCGAACGGCGCCGGAAATATTCCGGGCATCTCCGGTTCGCCGGGCGGAATAGCCCCTGGCACGGGTCTGCCGCCCCGCCCAGCGCCAGGGACCAAACCATGAGGCGGCTGCGCCGGATCAAGATCGTTGCAACGCTTGGCCCAGCCTCCTCCGACGGTGCCGTCATCAGGAAGCTGTTCGAGGCAGGTGCCGATGTTTTCCGCATCAACATGAGCCACACCCCGCATGACAAGATGCGGGAACTGGTCAAGACCATTCGCAACGTCGAAAGCAGCTATGGCCGCCCGATCGGAATTCTGGTCGATCTGCAAGGTCCGAAACTGCGTCTCGGCTCCTTCGCCGAAGGCACAATGCAGCTCAACAACGGGCAGAGTTTTACGCTGGATTCCGACAAGGCGCCGGGCGACAACACCCGCGTCCACCTGCCCCACCCGGAAATTCTCGCCGCGCTTAAGCCCGGACACGCGCTGCTGCTTGACGACGGCAAGGTACGGCTGATCGCTGAGGAGACCTCGCCCGAACGAGCGGTAACGCGGGTCGTGATCGGCGGCAAGATGTCGGACCGCAAAGGCGTCAGCCTGCCCGACACGGACCTGCCGGTCTCTGCCATGACGCCGAAAGACCGCGCCGACCTCGAAGCAGCTCTGGTGACCGGGATCGACTGGATCGCACTCTCTTTCGTGCAGCGTGCCGAGGACGTCGTCGAAGCCAAGAAACTCATTCGTGGCCGCGCCGCTGTAATGGCCAAGATCGAAAAGCCACAGGCGATCGACCGGCTGGCCGAGATCGTAGAGGCCTCCGATGCGTTGATGGTGGCGCGAGGCGATCTCGGCGTCGAACTGCCACTGGAACGCGTGCCGAGCTTGCAAAAGCAGATGACGCGGCTGGCGAGACGCGCGGGAAAGCCGGTGGTGGTCGCAACCCAGATGCTGGAGTCGATGATCCAGTCGCCGGTGCCGACGCGCGCGGAAGTCTCCGACGTCGCAACCGCCGTCTACGAAGGCGCCGACGCGATTATGCTGTCGGCGGAATCGGCGGCCGGCAAATATCCGGTCGAAGCTGTCTCGACCATGAACCGGATCGGCGAGGAAGTCGAACGCGATCCCACCTATCGCGGCGTTGTCAATGCGCAGCGCGCCGAACCCGAGCCGACGGTGGGCGACGCCATTGCCGATGCGGCACGGCAAATCGCCGAGACGCTCGATCTTTCCGCGATCATCTGCTGGACCAGTTCAGGCTCGACGGCACTGCGGGTGGCACGCGAACGCCCGAAGCCGCCGGTGGTTGCGATCACACCGAACCTCGTCACGGGACGAAAGCTGTCGGCCGTATGGGGCGTTCATTGCGTGGTCGCCGAGGACGCCCATGATCTCGATGACATGGTAAGCCGCGCGGGCAGCATCGCCTTTCGCGACGGTTTTGCGCGCGCGGGACAACGCGTCATCATCGTGGCCGGCGTGCCACTGCGCTCACCGGGCACCACCAACATGGTCCGCATCGCCTCCGTCGGTCCGGACGAAGACGCCGACATGTGAATAAACGGCAGAAGCTCGCTAGACGAGCTTGGCTTCGAGCGAAATTTTGGTGTTCAGAAGCTTCGAGACGGGACAGCCGGCCTTGGCCTTCTCGGCAAGCTCCTGGAATTTCGCGTTATCGGTGCCGGGAATCCTGGCCTGGAGCGAAAGATGCACCGAGGTGATGGCAAAGCCGTCGCCGACCTTTTCGATCGTGACGTCCGCCCTGGTTTCCATCTGTTCGGCGGTGAGTTTGGCTTCGCCCAGGATCAGCGACAGCGCCATGGTGAAGCAGGCGGCGTGCGCAGCGCCGATCAGTTCCTCCGGGTTAGAGCCCGGTTGACCCTCGAAGCGGCTGGCAAAGCCGTAGGGATAGTCTTTGAGAGCGCCACTCCTGGTCGAAATCGCGCCCTTGCCGTCCTTGATGCCGCCCTGCCATTTGGCGGATCCCGATGTAGTCGTCATGTAAAAGCTCCACAGGCTGGAGGTGAAACATGACCTTAGTCTCACTCTTTAATGCGGCAAAATTGTTCGAGGCGCCATAGCGGCACAACCGACTGCGCGGGTTCCGCGCTAGCAATTGTTAACCAGAAGGCATGTTCGGTGACGGCGCTCGAAATCCCGCTCCGGCCTTTACTCAAGCTTAGATCGATCATCCTAAAACATCCGATATTTGCATTTCACCATGCAATCCCAGGAGCATGCAGGGCCAATAGCGAAGCTTGCTTCGATCGTCAGAGGACCGCTGATGTACGCGCTGGAGACCTGGAGCGGAGCTGGGTTTGATCGAGAGAGAAAGACGAGCGGGACGTCCTTTCATACGTCCGGCATTTACATCTTCCTGATCACCTTCACGAGCATCTATTACCTCTCGAACGCACCGCTCCTGCTTGGCCACTACGATCTGGGATGGCACCTCGCCGCAGGCGACCTGATCAGGCAGCGTGGCAGTATTCCCTTCCAGGATCCGTGGGCGTTCACTCTCGGCGACAGGGAGTGGTACAATCTTTCCTGGCTCTGGGATCTGATTGCCAGCATCGTCGTTCAGTACGCCGGCTTTAGCGGTCTCACGCTGGTCACCGTCGGATGCGGCGCGGTGATCGTCGCCTATCTGGCGTCCGCCTGCCTGAGCAGCGGTGCATCGGCGCTTGCGGCTTGTATCGCCGTCTTCGCCACCTGCCTGCTTTACCCAACGTTTGCAACGCCTCCCAATATCTATCTGGCGGCGTCGCCGAACACCGCGACCATGGTGTTCAGCGTGATTTTCTACGTGCATTGTCTGAAGAAAACGCGCCGCTTTCTGCTGCCCGCGATGATGATGCTTTGGGCCAATCTGCACGGCGGCTTCGTGCTCGGCTTTTTCATTATCGGGCTCTTTGGCGGCGTCGCACTGCTTCGACGGAATTGGATGGAGTTCAGGATCTATGGTCTCACGGGCGCGGCCTGCCTCGCGGCCGTCCTCGTCAATCCGCTCGGCCTTCATATCTACGACGGCGTGACGGCGACACTGGGTCACTTCGTGCAGGGGAAGATCACCGAGTGGCAGCCCTATTCCCGGAACATGACGCTGCCCGGCTGCATCCCCGGCATCATCTATATCCTGGTGTTCTTGGCACTCGAACTCCGCTATGCGGGCTCCAGTTCCGTACCGCTGGAAACGCGGCTGTTGACCTGGCTGTTCTTGGTGCTGGGGTTTCATCAGTTCAGATACATGGCGTTCTTTTTTCTGTTCTCGACCGTTGCCTTCGCACGTCACGTCGACCGGCTGTTGCCCGGAAAGCTGAATATTGGCGAGCTGCAAAAATCATTTTGGACGGCCGGTATTGTCGGGCTGTGCGTGCTGCCGTTGACGTTCATGCATGTTCGGCCGGCACTCGGACTCTCGGATGACCTGCTTTCCGAGCAAGACGCGCAGTACCTGCAAGCGAACCTTTCGCAAGCGCGACTTCTCAATCACTGGAACGTCGGCGGCCCGCTGATTTTCCGCACGCATGGCACCGTGCCGATATTTATCGACGGCCGGGCGGCGACGGCATATCCGGACTCTCTGCTGCGCGATTATTTCAAGTTGGTCAAATGGGACATCGACGAGAACGCCTGGGATATGGTGATCGAAAAATACAAGATCGATGCGGTGCTCTGGCCGAAAGTGCATGACGTGTTGCGGCACTTTCTCGTCGACGAACGAGGCTGGAAGGAACAGTATGTTGGCTCGCACGAGAGCCTCTATGTCAAACCATGACGCAGCATTCTTTCGCGCGACGGCCTGAAGCCAGTGTCTTTTCGGTTCGGGAGCACGAAACGAGGCTCCCCGGGTGATGCGGAGTTCAGAATGGGAACACTATAGCCGCCGGCGCCTATGCCCCAGCCCTAGCCATCGCAGGAAGCGCCGCCTGCACCACAAGGCCGCGCGCGCGCGCATCCATCACGCCGACGGCGCGCAAGGCTAGCAACGTCACGGTCTGTACCGCATCGCGCATTTTTCCCGGATCCTCCATGTTTTCCGCCGCAAGCGGCCCGACCAGTGCCTCATGCAAGGCGCCGAGCAGCGCGGTCGCTGCCAGATTGGTGTCCTGCGCCGGCAAATGACCGGCACGGACCGCCGCGTCGATGCGACTTGCGATTTCATCGACCACGGCGCGCCGACTTGCCAGGCGCGACGCCGTCACATCGACGTCGACAGGCTCGGCCAGGATGCCCCAGGCCAGTTTTCGCTGCGACAACGTGTGCACGGCGACGGTGGTCACGGCAGCGGCCAACGCCGACGACGGCCCGGGCGCAGAGTCCGCCGCACGCCGGATCGCTGACAATTCATCGCGTGAGACCTCGGCAATCAGTTCCGAAATCAGGTCGGCCTTGGACGGGAAATAGCGGTAGACCGTCCCGGCGGCGACATTGGCGCGGACCGCGATGGGCGCGATTTGTACCGCCGCCATGCCCCCTTCGGCTGCCGCGTTGCGCGCCGCCGCCAGAATGGCGCTGCGGCGCGCAGCCAGACGTTTCACAACCTGGTGGGTCCGCCGATAGACCATCTCTTGCGTTTCCCGTTCCCTGCGCAGACGAGCCTGACGGCGTCGTGGTGCGAATTCAGTTCTTGGCGGTCAGAAGCTGCCGCTTCAAGAAGTGAACAATAATTCAGAGAAAATGACAAGCGCTTTAGAATTGTCGCGCTGGAGCGCTCGCAGCCGCAACAGGCTGCGTCCCTTCCCGCCGCCAAGATAATCCCAGGCGATGGCCGATGAGCGCGGCGACGACGAGTGAAGCCGCAAAGCCGGTCGGCGCACCGAGGAACGGGAAGATTATGAATAGGGCGGCGACCAACCCGAGCGCCGGCAGTTCGTGCCGCTCAAAACCTTCCTCCAATCCGACGCGAACGAGAAACGCCACCGCAATGGCCAGCACCATTTCGTCGTAGAGAAAGAGGTAAGGCGTCACAAGCAACGCACCCGCCGCGAGCGCCGCAGCTTTCAACTCATACCGGATGTCGCGGCGGCGCCACAGCAATGTGAGCAGCACAGCGACCGCAGCGCTCATGATCGACTGCAAGGTCCAGGCTAGTGATTCCGGACCGCCGAAATAATGGGTCAACCCGAAGATGCTTTGCAGCTTGCCCCATGGCGCGCGCCCTTCGACCAGGAAGGCCTGATTGAACATCGGCATCCAGTGCACGAAGGCCTGCCAGCTTTCGGTGCCGAATGCGAGCCAGGACAGCCCTGCCATCAATAAAGTGATCGCACCGGCCGTAAGAAACACACGCCATTGCGAGGCTGCGATCAGTACCAGCGGAAACAGCAAGCCATATTGCGGCTTGTAGCTCAAAAGTCCGAGGCAGATGCCGGAAAGGACCGGCCAGCGCGGCATCAGCACAAGTGTGCTGCCGATCAGCGATGCAGTCAAAAATCCGTTCTGCCCGACCAGCGTATTGGTGAACACCACCGGGAAAGCGGCCGCGAGCAGCAGGCCGCAGGAGCGCCCGACGATCGCTCGCATCGCTGCGAGATAGGGCAGAAAGCTTGTCGCGGCCCAGCCGGCAAAGGCAATCGCGTACGGAAAATGCGCAAGCGCCGCAGCGATGAACAGAAACGGCGGCGGATAGTGCCAGGCAAAGTTGCCCGGATAGCTCTGGCCGAGAACTGCGACCTGCAGCTGTTTCTGGATGTCCCAGTCGTAGGCGAGCGCCGGATGGCCGTCGAGCACGAGACGGCCAGCGGACCACACATTGATGAAATCGGTCGGGATGCCGAGCCCGTTTTCATCGAATATCCACAAGTGGGAGGTGAACGCCTTTTGCAGCATCGCCGCGTTGAGGACGCACAGCACAAGACAGCCGATCAGGAGCGCGGGCGGGATCGCGTTCTTCGCTGCCGGCATGGTGATATCGGAAGTCAACGTGGCCATGCGGGTCCGGGCGCAGCGGGAAGGCGTTACCCACAAGCATTAGGCCGGCTGCCTTGCCGAAATCTTAAGAGACCCGGGTTGTGCACCGGACCAGCCTCACTCAGGCGATCACCCGCCAGGGCGCCGGCCTCGCGTACCCGCGCATCAGCGCCCGTGCAGACCGAAGCGTCACCATCGGCAGCCCTGGCGCAAAGAAAAGCCCGGCGCGAGGCCGGGCTTTTGCGGTGATCGTTCTGGCTTGCGAGCGGCTATGCCTGCGGCTGCGGCTCCAGCCCGGGATCGGGGTCAGGCCGCGGACGCGGCTTGCCGGCGGGCGGCACCGCGGAGGCGCGTGGCGTCGTTGGTTCAAGCACCGACTCGCGGTTCGGCTTCTTGCCCTTGAGCAGATCCTGAATCTCGTCGCCGGTGAGCGTCTCGTATTCCAGAAGGCCCTTGGCGAGCGCTTCCAGATCGGCGCGCTTCTCGGTCAGAATCTTGGTCGCGTGCTGATAGCCTTCCTCGACCAGGCGCTTGATCTCACTGTCGATCTTCTGCACCGTCGCCTCGGAAGCATTCTGCGTACGCGAGACCGACATTCCGAGGAATACCTCGTCCTGGTTCTCGCCATAGGACACTGTGCCGAGCTCTTCG
This sequence comes from Bradyrhizobium sp., assembly GCF_027451485.1. GTDB lineage: Bacteria > Pseudomonadota > Alphaproteobacteria > Rhizobiales > Xanthobacteraceae > Bradyrhizobium. Next base: position 7,350 of record NZ_DAIDJE010000015.1, on the reverse strand, counting down.
GAGAGGCCCCAGCGGGTGACCATCATGCGCGCAAGCCGCGTGGCCTGCTCGATGTCCGAGGCCGCTCCGGATGTCACTTTTTCGCGTCCGAACACCAGTTCCTCCGCGACGCGCCCGCCCATCATGATGGCAAGGCGCGAGGTCATCTGCTCCAGCGACATCGACAGCTTGTCGCGCTCCGGCAGCTGCATCACCATGCCGAGCGCACGGCCGCGCGGAATGATGGTCGCCTTGTGAATCGGATCGGTGGCGGTGACGTTGAGGCCGACGATCGCGTGGCCGCCTTCGTGATAGGCGGTCAATAGTTTCTCTTCCTCGGTCATGACCAGCGACTTGCGCTCGGCGCCCATCATGACCTTGTCCTTGGCCTCTTCGAACTCGGCCTGCGTCACCATGCGCTTGTTGCGACGCGCCGCGGTCAGCGCCGCCTCGTTGACGAGATTCATCAGGTCGGCACCGGAGAAACCGGGCGTGCCGCGGGCGATGGTCTTGAGGTTGATATCGGGTGCGAGCGGCACCTTGCGGACGTGAACCTTGAGGATCTGCTCGCGGCCGACGACGTCCGGATTGGGCACCACGACCTGACGGTCGAAGCGGCCGGGCCGCAGCAGCGCCGGATCGAGCACGTCGGGACGGTTGGTGGCTGCAATCAGGATCACGCCCTCATTGGCCTCGAAGCCGTCCATCTCGACCAGCAACTGGTTCAGCGTCTGCTCGCGCTCGTCGTTGCCGCCGCCGAGACCGGCGCCGCGATGGCGGCCGACCGCATCGATTTCGTCGATGAAGATGATGCAGGGCGCATTCTTCTTCGCCTGCTCGAACATGTCGCGGACGCGGCTGGCGCCGACGCCGACGAACATCTCGACAAAGTCCGAGCCGGAAATCGTGAAGAAAGGTACGTTGGCTTCACCGGCGACGGCACGCGCGATCAGCGTCTTGCCGGTGCCGGGAGGACCGACCAGCAACACGCCGCGCGGAATTCGCCCGCCGAGCCGCTGGTACTTGCCGGGATCGCGCAGGAATTCGACGATCTCCTGCAAATCCTGCTTGGCTTCATCGACGCCGGCGACGTCCTCGAACGTGACGCGGCCATGCGCTTCGGTCAGCATCTTGGCGCGGGACTTGCCAAAGCCCATCGCCTTGCCGGCGCCGCCCTGCATCTGCCGTGACAGGAAGATCCAGACGCCGATCAGCGCGATGAAGGGCAGCCACGAGACGAGCAGCGAAACAAACCACGGCACGTTGTCGCCGGGCGGCTTGGCCGTTATGGAAACCTTGCCGTTGTACAAACGCGAGACCAGCGTCGGATCGTTCGGCGCATAGGTCTGGAAGCTCGAGCCGTTGGTAAAGGTGCCGTGAATCTCCGGTCCCTGGATCACCACGTCACGGACATGGCCTTGGTCGACCTCGGTCAACAGCTGCGAAAAGGAGATGTCCTGCGAGGCGGCGCGCTGACCAGGATTCTGGAAAAGCGTGAACAAGGCCAATAGCAGCAGAACAATAATGACCCAGAGGGCGAAATTGCGCAGATTGGCGTTCATTGATTTTCCTTCGTGGTCGCGCGGATCGCGGCCTTCTTCCCCTGGGGCAAGCGCGAGAGAATCCCCTCAGCGCGCCTGCCGGCTAATCTAGGTGCGGGGCCCGTCGCTGCCAAGGGAACTACGGCGGACTATTTAGCCTATTCCGGACTATTACGGTTCAAATCATGTCCTGAAAATAGGGTGATTTCAGGGGTGGTTAAGGCCGGAAAACCACCCGGCCCGCATCAACCTCCCTGGCGTCGCCGCGGCGGAGCCGCCGAGATGACGATTCGGCCCCCGGCGAGGCTGACAATCGCCCCTCCGAGCGTCTGCTTCAGCTTCGGCTGACGCGCGGCGGCCGGCGCGGACTTGCTTTTCGCAGATTTTTGCAGGGCGCTGTCCAGCGCGGCCAGCAAAGCCTCCGCCTTGCCGAGTTCCGCCGGACCCTCATGGCCGACCCGATCGATGGCACGCAGCAATAAACGCAGCCGGATTTCCTCGGGAAGTCCTGCAAAAGCGGCCGCCTCAAAGTCTGCATTGCGCGTGGCATCGCTTGCAGCCGTCGGGGCCCCGATCAACTGGTCTTTCAGTGCGAGATAGCGCGCGGCACCATCGGCCAGAATTTCAATTGCCGCGTTGGCCCTCGCCAGCCGCGAGGCCAGCCTCGCCAAATTGCGTGCATCGCCGCCTTCGGCGCGCAGCTGCTCGATTACCGCGCGGATGCGCGGGCGGGTAAATCGAACGTCGCGGTTGGTGGGATCGTCGGCATAACCAATCCCGGCTTTTTGCAACGTCGCGATGAGCTGCGATTTGGCAACGTTGAGAAACGGCCGGGCAATCAGCACGCCTTCACGTTCGCTCTCGCGTGCCATTGCGGCAAGCCCGCCGATGCCGCTGCCGCGCAACAGCCGCATCAGCAGCGTCTCCGCCTGATCATCACGGGTATGGGCGGTAAGGACATGGCTGGCGCCGGTTTGGCGCGCGAGGCCCGCGAGCAGGCGATAGCGTGCCGCCCGCGCCGCTGCCGGCACCCCGGACGCCGGTTTCTCGCCGGTCCAGCGCATCGTGCGATGAGGTATGCCGAGATCACGCGCCAGACGCTTGACCTCGCGCGCCTCGCGCGCGGCCTCCGGCCGCAAGCCGTGATCGACCGTCGCCGCCAGAAGGCGCGGGCCGCGCGCCAGCGACGTGCGCCAGCGCGCCACTAGCCACATCAGTGCGACGGAATCCGGCCCCCCCGAAACAGCGAGAACCAATCCCGGCGCGTGCTTCCAGTCCGCAAAAAGCGCATTGGCCTGGCGCGCCGAGATCGGCGAGCGATTGTCGTCAGACATGTCACCACCGGCTAGTGCGGCGAATTTGAAGGTCCTACTCAGTGTCGCTGCAAGGTCAAACTTCGAATCCAAGGCCGCTACTCGGAAATCAACAGGTTGCCAGAGCTCTTTTGATTCCGACCTTCGCATCAGAGGTCGCCGCGATATCGTGCTGGCTTTGTAATCGGAGCTCTGGTGGTCCTACCCCAAACATTCGCATCCTTTTTCGGAGCGCACCTTGCGAATGTTAAAATAAAGGATCATCAGAAATATAGGCCTGCGGTGACGCTTGGAATTTTTCATTCGCTCGACGGATCCGCGGCGAGACGACCTGCGAATGTCAAAAATCCACTCCCCTGGTGGGAAGGTCCTGGCTGGACCTTGGCCCGCCCTTTCAAGTCTAGCACTTCGTCCGCTTCTGCTCACGTTCGACGGCCTGCCTGATATTGGCGGCTGAGTGCGGATATTTCCGCTTCACCTCGCCGAAAGCGGCGCAGGCCGCTTCCTTCTCCTTCAAGGCCGCGAGGGACTGTCCCAAGCGCAGCAGGGCGTCCGGCGCTTTCGCTGAGCGATCGTACTTGGTCGTTACCGACAGAAAGGCTTCGGCGGCCTCACGATAGCTCTGGCGTTGGAAAAAGCTCTCGCCCAGCCAGAACTGGGCGTCGGCGACCAACGGATCGCTCGGATACTTTCGTGTGAAATTGCGCATTGTTTCCGCCGCCAGCGCATAGTCCTTGCGCTCGATATAGCCGACGCCAAGATCGAACTCGTCCCTCGGCGTCGCCGAGGGTGGCAAGGTGGTCAGCGCGCCGCTGCCGTTGAGATTGCGCGAAGGCGGCAGCGTCCCGGCGCGAGCCCCGCCGGTATTTGCGAGGTCGAGCGGTTCGCCGGCCCCTCGCCCGCCGGGCGCACCGATCGGCACCCCGGGAGAAATCGGCATTTGCCCGCCACCGAGCGCGCGCGGGACACCGGGCGCATTCGGGTTCTGGGTCGGATCAAATGCATCTCCGCGCCGTCCGCCCGGCGACGGCCCTGCCGGTTCCTGAACGATAGGTGCCGGAGCGGCAACCTGCGTCTGATAGCCGCCGGGCGGCGGCTGTTGATACCCACCGGACGGGGGCTGATACCCACTGGACGGGGATTGATACCCTCCTCCTGCCGCTGGCTGTTGATAGCCGGCCACTGGCGGCAAAGCAGCCGCATTGGCCGCCGGGGCTGCGCCGGACTGTCCCGGAAGCTGAGCTCCGCCCTGAAGCGCGTTCAGGCGCTCCTCGAGTTGACGGTTGCGATGTTGCAGTTCCTCGTTCTGGCCGGTGAGCTGCCGCAACTGATTTTCCAGCTGCTCGATCCGGACTTCCGGATCGGCGTCCTCAGATTGCGCAAACGCCGGCGCATGCCACGCGAAGGCGCACGATCCAAGCGCCGCGGCCAACGCAGCAGCGCGGATGGTTTTATAAATCCCGAATGACATTTGGGCCTGACAGGCGGTGATGACAGATCAGATTGAGGGAGGGAGTACGCCAAAAATGTGACTGAGACAAATCACGCGACATCCGCCCAAAGCATTACCGGCGCCGCTCCAAAAAGAGCGGCGCCGGCGAAATGATCTCGCCAATCGTGCGCGCCTTACGAGCTCGCGTTCAGCACCGTGACGGCGCGGCGATTCTGCGACCAGCAGGATATGTCATTGCAAACCGCAACGGGACGCTCCTTGCCATAGGAGATGGTGCGCATCCGCGACGGGTCGATGCCGCGCGAGGCGAGGAAGGTTCGCACCGACTGGGCGCGGCGCGCGCCGAGCGCGATGTTATATTCGCGGGTGCCGCGTTCGTCGGCGTGGCCCTCGATGGTGAAGGTGTAGCGAGGATAGGCCTGCAACCACTGCGCCTGCTTTTCCAGGGTCGCGATCGCCTGCGGAGACAGGTCTGTCTGGTCGCTGTCAAAAAAGACGCGGTCGCCGACATTGACGACGAAATCCTGCTGGCTGCCCGGCGTCGCTGCGCTCGCCATTGCCCCGTCGGTCAGCGGATTTTTCGCGCAGGCGCCCATCGATAGCGCCACCGCAAGGGCTGCGGCCAGCTTCAAACCCTGGAGGATACGCATAGGGTGTTTCATTCCGGAGCCTCCACGCTCACGTTTTCAACTTCTATCCGGTCTACAGGTCGATGGTTAAGCGAACGTTCCGTCAACCTTGATGGGTTGTTGCCGGACCCGTTCAAATGCCCCACGTCGGCGAAAAGCGACCGGCATGGTTAATGAGTTGTAAATGTGGCACGAGGGTGAAGGCAAGGCCGATGGGTGGAATATACCGACTTTTCAAGAGCATAGGCTGTGATTTGGCCGGTAATCTGCCGGCATGGCCATGGCCATGGCCGCCAAAGGCGGCCGGCGCCGAGAGGCCGTTCGCCTCTCCGGAAGGCAGCCAATCAGGTGGATTAGCGCGGAGGGGTGCGCCCAACACCTCTCGACCGGCTGATTAGAGAGAGACCTGGCTCGGCAGAAACTCCGGCAGGTCGAGCGCCAAAGGCGGCTGCTCGCGAGGACGCTGGAAGAGCATCTGCCGCTCGAAATGGGTTGACTGCATAATGGGAAAACGCGCCAGGACCCGTTCGCGAAGCTTCCGGAAATCCGACGCCATCAAGGATGTCTTCATGGTATGCCAGCCCGGAAATGCCCGAGGCTCGCCGATCGGCTCGTGTAGAAAGACCCGCCGATAAAACGGCTGGTGATCGGGACGCACCATCGCGAGCCCGGTATCAGCATTGAAATAATCGCACGCCAGATAGGCCAATCGCAGCGTCACGTAGGGAAGTTCCGGAAACAGCCGGGCTTTTTCCGGATCCGCAGCCAAACGTGCGGGGTCGATAAAAACTTCACCGCGATCAAGCCGGCTATGGAGAATGTCGCCATACAACTCGGTCGAGTAAGACATCCGCCACTCGGACGTCAGCAGGTGAATGCGCAAAGAACTGCAGAGCTCGCCGTCAAGATAAATTCCGAAAATCCACGAATTGGGCGCGTCATCGTAACGATCACACACCTGTCCGGACTCTGACGGCAAAATCAGTCCAGCATGCAGATACGCTTTGTAGCGCAGGGAGTAGACTAAATCCTTATCTTCAGGTGTCTCGGCGAGCCTGTATTCGACCCGATCCAATAGCGCCGCTCCGCGCTCAACGGGTAACGTGCGCGGTTCGGCCCCTGGCTGCATCTGATATTCCTCAACCGCAAACAACTTCTACGAGAAGAAAAGATTAATAGTTCCTTGAAGAAATTGCAAAGCATTCGAGACGTTACGGTTAACCGCCCGACGCAACAAAATTCCGTCCGGCGGGGAATTTTCCGGAGAGAATAGTCAGCTCGACGAAGAGATCGAACGCGGCGCGCGGGCCTCAGGCAATCGAGCGGGAAGAAAGAAAATCTTCCGGCCAGCGGCCGTGCGAGGCGTTCAGCAGTTGCAGAATCCGCGGCCCCGGAACGGGCCGGCTGAAGAGATAACCCTGGGCCTCGCTCACCGTACCGTCGGCATTGATGAGTTCGAGCTGCTCGTTGGTCTCGATGCCTTCGACCACGACCGACATGCCAAGGTCCGCGCTCAGGCGTGCGACGCCCCGCAACAGCCGAAGCGGACGGTCGCTGTCGATCCCTTCCAGGAACGAACGGTCGATCTTCACCTTTTGCAGCGGGAAGTTGTGCAGGTAGCTAAGGCTCGAGTAGCCGGTGCCGAAATCATCCAGCGAAATGCGCACGCCGAGCTCACGCAGTTGCGCGAGCAGCTCGTTGATCAACTGCGTATTGCGCAGCAAGGAGGATTCCGTGATCTCGATCTCGAGGCGGTGCGCCGGCAAGCCCGAGACGTCGAGCGCATAGCGAACCTCGCTCAGGAGATCACGCTGATGAAACTGCTGCGGTGAGAAGTTGACCGCGACGCTGACGGCATCCGGCCACTGCATACATTCCTGGCAGGCCTTGCGCAGGATCCAGCGGCCGAGATCGACAATCAGACCCATGTCTTCGGCAACTGGAATGATGTCGACCGGAGAGACCGTACCTCGAAGCGGATGGTTCCAGCGCAACAGTGCTTCGCAGGTCGATATCTTGCCGCTCTTCAGATTGACCAGCGGCTGGTAGAACAGCTCAAACTCCTCGTTTGCCAGCGCCTTGCGCAGATCGAGTTCGAGAATGCGCCGGGCCTCGACGACTTGCGCCATTTCATCTCGGAAGAAGCAGAAGGTGCCACGGCCGTCCGCCTTGGCGCGGTAAAGCGCCATGTCCGCATTCTTCAGAAGCGTATCGGCGCTGCCCCCGGAAGTCATGGCGATGCCGATGCTGGCGCCGATTTCCACCAGATGGTTGTCGATCTTGTAGCGCTCGCTCAGGTGATCGACGATGCGGCGCGCCAGCGCGGCAGCCTCGTCAGGCAACCTGATGTTCTGCTGGAATACGACGAATTCATCACCGCCAAACCGAGCCACGAAATCCTCAGGCCGCAACATCGCGCGCAGCCGATCGGCAAC
>NZ_DAIDJE010000014.1 GCF_027451485.1 Bradyrhizobium sp. | reverse complement strand
ATCTGGTCGATGCCGGTGAAGTTTTTGATTTCTCCGGCCAAAGCCAGCTTGTAAAGCCCCTTGCGGTCGCGCGCGATGCAGACATCGAGCGGCGTGTCGACGAAGATTTCGACAAATTCGCCGGGCGCGAGCAACTCGCGGACCATGCGGCGCTCCGCCTCAAACGGCGAGATGAAGCACGACAACACAATGAGCCCGGCATCCACCATCAGTTTCGAGACTTCGCCGACGCGGCGGATGTTCTCGACGCGGTCGATATCGGTAAAGCCAAGATCGCGGTTGAGGCCATGGCGCAGGTTGTCGCCGTCGAGCGTGACTGTGTGGGCGCGCCGCGCGGCGAGCTTGACCTCGACAAGGTTGGCGACGGTCGATTTGCCTGCGCCGGACAAGCCGGTGAACCAAAGCACCGCCGGCTTTTGATCTTTAAGTCCGGCGCGGACCTGCTTGGTCACGCTCATGCTCTGGACATGGACATTCGAGGCGCGGCGCAGCGGAAAGGCGATCGTTCCGATCGCAACCGTGGCATTGGTGGCACGATCAATCATCAGAAAGGCGCCAAGATCGCGGAAATGCTCGAATGAATCGATGCAGATCGCCCGTGACGCGGCAATGTTGCAAAAACCGATCTCATTGATCCGCAAGGTTTTTGCCGCCAATTCCCGACGGTTCGAAATATCGACGCGGTGCTTGATTTCGGTGACGCTGGCGGGGACCGTGCGGCCGTTCACCTTGATGAGATAGGAACGCCCGGGCAGCAGCTTTTCCGCCCCGATCCAGAACAGATGAGCGGCGAATTGGTCGACAACCGCCGGACGGTCGGAGACATGGCAGAGCACGTCGCCGCGCGCGGCGTCGATCTCTTCGGCGAAGACAAGAGTCACCGCGTCATCGGCTTCGGCGCGCGCGACGTCGCCGTCCATGGTGACGATGCGAGACACATGTGCGGAGAGGCCGCTGTCAGCGACCACGATTTCGTCGCCAACCTTCACCCGCCCGGACATGACCGTGCCGCTGAAACCGCGGAAGTCGAGGTTCGGCCGATTAACCCATTGGATCGGAAAACGCAGCGGCGCCGTGGCCGAGTGGTCGGCAACCTCGATGGTTTCGAGGTAATCGAGCAGGCACGGTCCATGCCACCAGGGCATGCACGTGGAGCGCACGGCAACATTGACGCCGAACCGCGCCGATACCGGAATGGAGGCAAGGGTGCGAAAGCCTCTGCCTTCGACGTGGCTGACGAAGTCGGCGACGATGGTGTTGAATACGGCCTCGCTATAGTCGACCAGATCCATCTTGTTGATCGCAAGCACGATGTGGCGGATGCCAAGCATCGCACTGATCGACGTATGGCGCAGGGTTTGCTCGAGAACGCCCTTGCGGGCGTCGACCAGCAGGATAGCCAGATCGCAATTGGCCGCTCCCGTCGCCATATTTCGAGTATATTGCTCATGACCCGGCGTGTCGGCGATGATGAAGGAGCGCCGGTTGGTCGAGAAATAACGATAGGCGACATCGATGGTGACGCCTTGCTGCTGTTCGGCCTCCAGGCCGTCGATCAACAGGGCGAAATCGAGATCGCCGCCTGTCGTGCCGAACTTGCGCGAGTCGCGTGCGAGTGCGGCGATCTGATCATCGGGGATCGCGCCACAGTCATGCAGAATGCGGCCAATCAACGTGGATTTTCCGTCGTCGACGGAGCCGCAAGAGAGCAGCCTGAGAGTCGGCAGCTGCGCCGAATTCGCGGCCGGGAGCGCCGGGAAAGATTGCAAGAAATGTTTCATCAGAAATAGCCCTCCAGCTTTTTTCTTTCCATCGAGCTGGTTTCATCGACGTCGATCAGCCGCCCCTGGCGCTCGGAAAGGCGCGACAGACGCAATTCCTCCAGAATGTCCTCAGGATTCTGCGCGTTGGATTCGATCGCTCCGGTCAGCGGATAACACCCGAGCGTCCGGAACCGCGACATGGTCATGACCGGAAGCTCGCCCGGGTAGAGCGGCAGCCGGTCGTCGTCCACCATGATCAAGACGCCGTCGCGCTCCACCAAGGGTCGCCTCTTAGCGAAGTAGAGGTCCACGACCGGAATGTTTTCGGCGGCGATGTAGGTCCAGACGTCGATTTCCGTCCAATTGGACAATGGGAAGACGCGCATGGATTCGCCCGGCCCGATACGGGTGTTGAACAGGCGGCGCAGTTCCGGGCGCTGGTTGCGCGGATCCCAGGCCTGTGCGGCGTTGCGATGCGAGAAGAACCGTTCCTTCGCGCGGCTCTTCTCCTCGTCGCGCCGCGCGCCGCCGATAGCCGCGTCGAACTTTCCCTTGTCGAGCGCCTGTCGAAGCGCTTCCGTCTTCATGACCTGGGTATGCACGGCCGAACCGCTGGCGATGGGCGAAATCCCGCGCGCGACGCCGTCCTGATTGACGTGGACGATGAGTTCGAGGCCGAGCCGACGTGCGGTCTCGTCTCGGAAAGCGATCATTTCCCTGAATTTCCACTTCGTATCCACGTGGAGCAAGGGAAAAGGCGGCTTCGACGGATGGAAGGCCTTCAAGGCCAGGTGCAACATCACGCTCGAATCCTTGCCGATGGAATAGAGCATGACGGGATTTTGAAAATCAGCGGCAGTTTCTCTTAAGATATAGATCGCCTCTGCTTCAAGTTGACGCAAATGTGGTGAAATGATCATACAGGCCGCCGCAATGCGTTGCGTTTTAGCAGAGCTTCTGTCTGAAAGCGGGCGAGATCGTTTCGTTGGTCCCGTCTGATTGATTAGTCGGGCGCGGCAATTGTCCTCCCTGAGCAAGGCTGGCCTCATGCATGATCGCCCGCTCGACGGAGTCGATGAAATTCTGCAGGCCGACGAATTCGGCGGCGATTTCCCTCCTGGAATCGGGATCGAGAACGCCGCTCGCGACGAGCTGACGCCGTTCATCGACAAGGTCGTCGCGCAGCCGCTGCAGCGATCCGATATGTTCCTTCCCCATTGCCAATTCTCCTTGTGTATTCGACGCGTGGGACATTGGACGTCGGTGCGATTGGGCTATTGATCTTGCGATATTCTCATCCGAAAGCCGCACACAGTTTTCGCGAAATGCACTAGAGATCGGCGCTCGCGGGAACAGGCGGGTCGCTGCGATCCGGCGCGAAGTTTCCACCTGCTTGCTGCGCCAACCTGCGCGCGCGCTGTTCCGAGGGCAGCACAACCGCAACGTTACGCGTATTGGCCCGAGGTCGTCGCCAGAAGGTGCGACCAGCAAACCTCTGATAAAGATCGGGAGGCAAGATCGTCTGACGTTCAGAGAATTCGACCTTCCCGTTCACTGTGTGCAAGCCGGGAACGCCGAGCTGTGCATCGACCGCGCCGCCATCCGTGTAGCTGACGTTTGCGAAATCATGATCGAAGGCGGGGAGTCCGAGGGCGTCGTAGATGCATTTTATCGTCCGCGCCGTTTCGCGCGTCAGCGCCTCGTAATCGATCACCAGCAGCCGATCAGCGTGCTCGCCCCAAAATGCCTCCTGGACGGCGTTCCAGGCGAAGCCCACGGTCCCCGATCCGGAAGCCAGTGCGCTCACGCGCGTGTAGACCGTGGCCGCGTCGCGCGGCCGGAACATTTTCGAGACCAGCAGCGGCTCCTTTCGCAGAATCCGTTCGAAGGAATCCATGATCCAGGCGAGGTCGCGCACGCAAACGATCACGCGCGCCTCGGGAAACAGCTTGGCGATCGCCGCCATTTTGCTGCACCAGAGCCGATTGGTATCGACCACGACCTTCGTGGATCGGATATCTTTGTAGTAGCTGTCGAAAAGCCCGCGCAGCACGTTTTCGCGCTGCACTGGGCTCAGCATGGCCGCCAGTTCGCCCTGAGGGCCCATGCCTTGCATAAGACCGCGAAACAGGCCTGCGAGCGGGCTCGACATGCCTGCGTGAATGAGCGGGTTCTGGCGCAGGATCGCCGCCAGCAAGGTCGAGCCCGATCGAGGCAGACCGGAAATAAAGTGGAGCCCATTTTCCATCAGAAAAACTCCCGATCCTCCGACGTCGGTCACGGTCGCGTCCGAAGAGATCGCGTCAATCAGCCAATCTCCCGTTTGCGCCCAGGCGCGCGCGGAGGGAGCGCCTGGGCCATCGCGGCGAAGCCTGCTTCACATGTGGTGGCCGATCCCGGCGCCGGACATCGGATTACCGCCGCCGGTCACGCCGGTGTCTGAGCCCGATCCGAAGCTGTTGGTGGGCATGGAGACCGCCGGTGCGGAATAACCGCCGACCCCGCTCATCCCGCCGTAACCTGCGCCGGAGTGCCCGTAGCCGCCGACGCTTCCGCCAAGTCCGGAATACCCGCCCTGGTTCGCGCCCATGCCGCTGCCGTAACTGCCCGGTGAGGAGACACCGCTCGTTCCGGCGTGATTCATTTGGCCTGAGCTGGAAGTCGAGGACGGCGGATCGCTGTATCCGCTATAGCCGGCATAGCCGCCACCCGTGTAAGCCACAGCCGAGTAGTAGCCGCCGCCATAGCCGCCGCCAGTATAAGCCACAGGCGAGTAGTAGCCGCCACCATAGTAGCCGCCGCCGTAGTAGCCGCCGCCGGTGTAAGCCACAGGCGAGTAGTAGCCACCGCCGTAATAGCCGCCACCGTAGTAGCCACCGCCGTAGTAGCCGCCACCGTAGTAGCCGCCACCGGGCGGGCAGTACTCACCGAAGGGAGTGATAACGCAATAGACCGGCGCGTAGTAGCCGCCGCCAACGTAGCCGCCACCATAGTAGCCGCCACCATAGTAACCGCCGCCAACGTAGCCGCCGCCGTAGTAGCCGCCGCCAACGTAGCCGCCGCCGTAATAGCCACCGCCATAGTAGCCGCCGTAGTAACTAGACATATGAACCTCCTTTAGTTGGTTAGGGGTAGTCTGGATTTCCTCAGCGTTCGTGCCCCGCCGTGGACAGCACGTCGATCAGCGGCGAGAGGATGTAGCTGATCACGCGTCGCCGTTCCGTCTTGATTTCCGCCGTCAGAGTCATTCCGGAAACAAGAGGGATCTGTTTGCCGTCGACAGTCATCCAGGTCTGCGCCGGGCTGATGATGACCGGGTACACCAAGTCCTGGGTCGACTGCGCCGCGGTCGTGATCGACATGGCGCCGTCGGACGACGGCGGTTGCGATCCGTTCATCTGTTGTTGCTGACCCTGCTTGCCGGGAATCGCGTCGTTGGCGAGCTGGACGACCGTGCCGTCAATCGAGCCGTAGCGCGAGTATGGAAACGCATCGATCTTGATGTTCACGGGCTGACCCGCCTTCACAAAGCCGATGTCTTCGTTGAGAACGTATGCCTCGATCTGCAGGCGATCCCGATCGGGCACCACGTCCATCAATTGCTGTCCGGTCGTGACCACCTGACCGATCGTCGTGACCGCGGACGCCTGCACGGTTCCGTCGATCGGTGCGCGCAGGGTCATTTCGCCGAGCTGCGCCGTCGCCTTCACCAGCTTCTGCTCGAGCTGGTCGATGTTGCGCTCGTCGGAGGCAAGCTGCGAGGTTTGCGTGGCCAGGAAAGTCTGCAGTGTCTGCACGATCTGCGCATCCATCACGAGGATGTCCTGCTCAGCGGTGGCCAGTTCACCTTCCAGCGAGATCTCCGACTCCTTGGCCTGCAATACCGGGTTGAGCCGCTGCAGGTAAGTGAACTCGCTCGCCCAGCCTTCGGTCTTCATCTTATCGGTCATCCCCAATTGCGAAGAGAGAGAGTCGATCAGGCTCTTGGTCGCACCGATATTGGCCTTGTATTTGTCGCGTTCGGCGATTTTTTCCTTCCGCTGCGCGCCGAGTTGGTCAAGATTGGCTGCGAGCTTGGCGAGATCGGTTTCGAGCACCGCCTGCTCGCGCCGGCGCACATCCTCGGGAATATCCGCAGGCCATGTGACCGTCGGGCGCGTATTGATCTTCTGGGCCCGGGCCACGGCGATCTCCACCCGCAACCTCGCGATTTCGGCGCGCGTGTTGGCGAGGGCGGCGGCGGCGGCGGTCCGGGAGGCCTGAGCTTCGGTCGGGTCGAGTTCGATCAGCACTTCGCCCGCGCGCACCTTTTGGCCGTCGTTGGCCTTGATGGTCAGCACTTTTCCCGATTGCAGAGGCTGGATCACTTTCGTCCGGCCCGGGGCTTCGATCTTGCCCGATGCCACGGCGTAGACATCGAGGTGTCCGAAGTACGACCAGAGCAGCGCCGTAACCAGCAGCGCGCACAGCGCGTACAGGAACGCGACACGGATCGGGGACGTCGGCTCCTCGACGATGGCGAGCGCCGCCGGCAGGAATTCGCGATCCTCAGCGGTCCGCTCAGGGAGACGGAGCGTCTGCTGCACGAGGAGAAGCGGTCGCACAGGCCGTCGCTGTGCGCCGTCGCCTGCCGGTTTCTTCTCGGGCGGCGCCGCGGCCGCTGCCTTTTGCGATCGGGTCATGTGTTCGCCTGCTCGTTCTGTATGGCCCAAAGCCGCGCATAGATGCCATTGCGGCTCGTCAGCAGCCCATCATGCGTACCCACCTCGGTGATCGCGCCGTCGCTCATACCGACGATGCGGTCGCAATCCCTGACCGCGGCGAGGCGGTGCGCGATGATGATGACGGTGCGCGCGCGGGCGATCTGGCGCATGTTGGCGCGGATGATTCTCTCGCTCTCGTAATCGAGCGAGCTGGTCGCCTCATCCAGGATGAGTACGCGGGGGTTGGTGGCAAGCGCACGGGCAATAGCTATGCGCTGGCGCTGTCCTCCCGATAGATTGGCGCCGCGTTCCTGGATGAGCGTGTCGTAACCTTGTGGCAGCTTTCTGATGAAATCGTCGGCGCCCGTGAGGCGCGCGACGGTCATGACCTCGGTGCGGCTCATGTCCGGGCGGGCCAACGCGATATTTTCGTGCACCGTCTGGTTGAAGAGGAAATTCTCCTGCAGCACGACGCCGAGCTGTCGGCGCAGCCAGGACGGATCGAGTTGGGTGATATCGACGCCGTCGAGCAGGATTTCTCCCGACGTCGGCTCGTAGAGCCGCTGCACGAGCTTGCCGAGGGTGGATTTGCCGGAGCCGCTCGGCCCGACGATGCCGACCATCTCGCCCGCCTCGACGGAGAGCGAGAAATCGCTCACCACATCCGGCAGATCGGGCCGGTAACGAAAAGTCACGTTGCGGAAATCGAGCTCGCCGCGCACCGGCGCCGGATCGGCCAGTGCCGTCGCGGTCCGCTCGACCGGCGCGTTCAGGATATCGCCCAGATGCTCGACCGAGACCTGAACCTCCTGAAAATCCTGCCAGAGCTGTGCAGTGCGCAGGATCGGCTGCGTGACCTGGTTCGAGATCAGGACGAAGGCGATCAACTCGCCGATCGTGAGCGTGCCCGCGATCACCGCCTGCACGCCGAAAAACAGGATGAGCGCCGTCGTCAGACGGCTGAGGAACTCGGTCGCGGTCTGCGCGCGTGCGCCGAGAATGACCGTCGCAAACCCATCCTTGACGTAGGCGGACAGCCGCTCCTCCCATTTGCGCTGGAACATCGGCTCGACCGCCGCGGCCTTCAATGTCTGGATGCCGACGACGCTTTCGACCAGCAATTCCTGGCTGGAGGCCCAGCGGCGAAACTTGTCCTTCACCTTTTTCCGGAACGCGGGGCGCAGCAGAGCCGCAATCAGAATGTGCAGCGGCCAGATCAGCAGCAGCACGCATGTCAGCTCGACTGAATAGAGGAACAGAACGGCGACGTAGACGAACACGAAGCACAGGTCGATCACCGAGGGGATGCCGCGCCCTGTGAGAAACTGCCGGACGTTTTCGATCTCCCGCGCCCGAGTGACGATGACCCCCGCGGCGCGGCTCTCGAAATATGCGATCGGCAGCCGCAGCAAATGCGCAAACAGCTTGGCCCCGAGCTCGACGTCTATACGGTTTGAGGTATGGTTGAGAACGTAGATGCGCAGATATTTCAGCACGGCCTCAAACGCCGCGAGAAGCACGAGCGCGCTGATGACGACGACAAGCGTGGAGAAACTTTTGTGGACCAGCACCTTGTCGACGACGAGCTGGAAGGAGAGTGGCGTCGCCAAGCCAAGCAGCTGGATGAACAGCGACGCCACGAAAACATGGATAAGCGGCCGATTGTAGCGCTTAATGGACGGAATGAACCACGCGAGATTGAACCTGAGCTGCTCGGCCGACAGCCGAAAGTCCTTGCCGATGAGGACGACGTCGCCATCGAGTTGTTCCAGGATTTCAGCCAGTGGCAGCTGCTGTTCTCGTCCTGATCGCGGATAGACGACGCGGAAGCGTCCCGGCGTTGTCTCAATGCCGAAAATCGCCCACTGTTCGTCGTGTAACTTGATCAAGGCCGGCGGCGGCATCCCCCGCAAGCGCTTTGCGGACGGGTTATGCACGATGCGCGCTTTCAACCCGATCAACTTGGCGGCGCGCGCAAGATCTTCGGCGCCGACCGGTTGGTTCCCGAGCGATAGTTCGTGCGCGAGGTGGCCGGGAGTCGTCTGCACGCCGTGAAAAGCTGCGATCTGCGTCAAAGCCAGCAGGCCGCCGTTCAAATTAGAAACCGTGCGTAGCTCGGGCCGAGAGTTGGACATCAACTGAACCGCGTTTACGACCAGCTGACAGCCCAACGCTGGCACGTGTGCCTCAACCTAGCGGCCTGATGCGAGTTGCTCGCAATTCAGGTTAAATTTTTTTGAATCTTTTATAAGCTCGCTTATTAGTTGGAATATAGCTGAGGAACCTGACGTCTCCCGACCTGACCACTTTCACCACGACGCCTCAGCGGCCCCTTGCCTTGACCGAGGCTGACGCGGTTCCAGATAAGACTTCCGATGAGCCAGGTTTCCTCTGCTCTCTGCCAGAGAGCCAAGTACTTGTTCAATGTGATCTGGGGCAGTTGGCCGCCGATGCTCATCCTCATCCTGCCGATCTCGCGCACGGCGTCTCCGCCAAGCGCTCTGATTTCGAGGGGCTCCAGCGCGATTTCATTGACCTGCTCGCCGATGTCGGCCCAGAATTTCGAGATGGCGTCGTGACCCCTGATGATGCGCGCACGGGGCGGCATCAAAGCGGCGTCAGCGGCGAACAGCGCGGCGAGCGCGGCAAAGTCGTGCCGCAGGAAAGCGGAAGGCAACGCTGCGCGCGCCGCCTCGAGCCCTGGGATATCGCCGATTTCACTGGGCATGCCAACCTCCTATGGGCCGCATTTGGTCGATTCGCGATGTGCGGTTGAGCCGATAACCGAAATGGGTGGGAGCCGTTCCTTATTGTTCCTTCAGGCGTACCCGCGCCTGTGCGGGATCGCGTCACGCCTGCCCGGATTGCATTTGCGGCCAACGGCGCCCATGTCGGATCTATGTCGTTCCGGCAGATTTTATCGATCGGCTTGGCGGCGCTTCCTCTTGCGGTCGCGTCGCCATCGCGCGCGGCTGGAACGACGGAGCGGATCGTGGCGCCGATTTCACAGCTTCGGCTTTCCGACGGCACCAAACGCTATTCGGTCCCTGTGCGGGTTGGCGGTCGTATGGTTGAGGCGATGCTGGATACCGGCTCGTTCGGCCTGCGGGTAATGGTCAACGTCATCCCGTCGAGCCATTATCAGCCGATGCCGTTGGTGAGGCGCTTCCATTTCGCCAGCGGAGTTGTGCTCGAGGGGATGCTGGCGAAAGCCGATGTCGCAGTCGGCGCCGCCACTACGGAGTCGCCCGTGGTCATCCAGATCGTGCAGTCGGTCCATTGCGCTGTGCTCAAGCCTCATTGTCCGGCTGCGCAGCTGGACGCAGCTGACTATCGGCTTGGCGGCGACGGCCTCCCGCGCCAGGGGTTCACGGCCATCCTCGGGCTGTCGATGCGCTCGCCTTCTGCGCCGTCCCCCGCGCTCAACCCGCTCAGCTTCATCGGCGACCGGCGATGGATCATCGTACTGCCGCGACCCAGTGACTCCGCACCGGGCGAGCTGATTATCAATCCCAATCAGCTGGACATGAAGGGGTTTCAAATGTTCCCGGTTTCGATACAGGCTTCTGTCAGGGACCGGCAGTCGCTGCACGAGGGCGAAATGCCCGGCTGCCTCGGCGCGGGTACGCTTGATCAAGACGAGTGCCCCCGTGTCCCGATGGACACCGGGACACCAAACGCGCTTCAGCCGTTCTTCTCATACCGTGTACTCTACGACCAGAAAAACGGCCTCATCGGGTTTAAGCAGCGGAAGCAAGACTGAAGCGCTCGGTACAAGCAGCGCTTACCTTCTCGATCCTTCGACTATGCGTTTAATTATGGCAATTCATCCGGCGTCCGCTCGCCGCCTTGACGAACTCGCGGTTGATGCACGTCCTATCCACGCCTCGGATGAATGCCCGCCAGATTCAGGCGCAGAATGATTCACACGTTCGAATTCTCCCTCCCGTAGGATGGACTGGCGCAGGACCGCTCTTTCGTCCCAGGGCACCCAATCTAGGAACCAAATATCCCCGCGGCCACTTAGACCGCATCTACATTCTGCGGGAGGGTTGCCATGCGTATCCGGATTTATCGCGACGAAGCTTACAGCCGGCATCTAGACCTGATCGGTACGAAGTGGTCCCTCGATCTGGTATCGACGCTGGCTGGAACGCTATTGCTCGCCGGCTTCGGAGCCGCACTCTGGGCCCAGTTGGTCCATTGAAGCGCTTCAGTGACGTCGCCCGCATAGACCTGTCAGTAGGCGTTCAGCAGGGGCGCACGTGCGATCGTGGTTCTGCTGAGCGTCGGCGAGCCAATGATCGTCTTCATCGCGCTCTGCTTTGTGAGCGACAGGGACATGCTCGCATGGGGCTTTGGGTACGGGAAAAAGCGCTAGATGTCTGAAGCGCCCACCGGTTCGACGCCGTTAAGTGTCTACTCAGATATCCTCGCCGGCGGTGGTGTTGCGCTGCTCCGCGGGCTCAAAGCCCTTGATGGCATCAAAGCTGTCAATGCGGACCAGAAGGCCGGTGTCGACATCGTACGTAGAGCGATCCAGGTGCCGGCACGGCAGATTGTCCAGAACGCCGGCGAGGACGGCTCGCTCATCGTCGGCAAGCTGCTCGAGAACAGCACCTACAATTGGGGCTTCAATGCCGCAACCGGCGAATACCAGGATCTGGTGAAAGCCGGCGTGATCGACCCCGCGAAAGTCGTGCGCACGGCTTTGCAGGATGCCGCCTCCGTGGCATCTCTTCTGATTACTACGGAAGCGCTGGTGGCCGAGAAACCCAAGAAGGCGGAGGCGCCGTCCGCGCCGTCGATGGACTTCTGATGAAAGAGACGCCCGGCCGGCTTGCGGCCGGGCGTTCACTGTCGGAGAAGATCACCTGGGAGAAGCAAGACATCAAGACGGGCACAGTTCCAAGCTCAGTTGCGCGAAAGCGGAGCTGCTCTGAGTTGGCTCATGCTGGCCCCAAGCTTCGCCACGATCGCGAGGGGCGTTGATTTTGCATTGCCAAATCTGCTTCACGGCCCGAACCCGTCAGCGGAAGACCAGCGCGGCCTCGAGCGGCTGGCCGCTGAAGCCAAGCCAGACGGCCTGACCTCGCTTCAATTCAAAATTAACCGATGCAGGGATTTGAAAAATTTTTGCACGACCCTCTTGAACTTTGCGTTCGTTTTTGTATTTGGATTTTTGCCGCTTGAGGCGGTGTTGGGCGCCAGATTTGGGCCCAACGGTTTAGGCCGGGCGCCGGACAACTGTCTTGCACTGGTGTCTTGCGTCCCTTCGTATCCAGCTTGCTCTTAGGAGGATTTGGCTATGAGGAATTACGATTTTGCCCCGCTGTGGCGGTCGACGATCGGATTCGATCGGCTTTTCAATCTCCTCGACGAAACCCAACAGAGGGTCGAGGATAACTACCCACCCTACAACATCGAGCGGCTCGGCGAAGACCGCTATCAAATCTCTCTGGCGCTCGCTGGTTTCAGCCCGGATGAGATTGCGGTGACTGCAGAGCATAACGTGCTGACCGTGGAAGGTCGCAAGAGCGACAAGGACCGGCACGAATACCTTTATCAGGGCATCTCGGCTCGGCCGTTCAAGCGGCAGTTCAATCTTGCCGATTATGTTCAGGTGAAGAGCGCGAGTTTCGACAACGGCCTCCTCCGGGTCGGGCTTGTCCGCGAAATCCCCGAGGCCATGAAGCCGAGGCGCATCGAGATCAATGGTGGCGCGCCCGTCGAGCAAATCACCAAGAAGGCGGCATAGCCGTCTGACGCTCGGTGATGAAACGCGCGGACAAGGTCCGCGCGTTGATCAGCTTCGTGTCAAGGAGGATTGTCATGGGTATTCGTGATCTGGTTCCCTGGACGAGAGGCCAACAACTCGCGACCCGACAAGAGCCGCTCGATCCGTTTCTTGCGCTTCACCGCGAGGTGAACCGGCTGTTCGACGACGTCTTTCGCGGCTTCGGTCCGCTGGGGCGCGCAGGAAGTCCGCTGATGGAAGGCCAGTTCAGCTGGCCTCGGCTCGAGCTCAGCGAAACCGACAAGGCCGTAACGGTCTCCGCCGAGCTTCCAGGTCTTGGTGAGAAAGACGTGCAGGTTGAGATCGCCAATGGCGTTCTCTCAATCCGAGGCGAGAAGAAGGCCGAACGGAACGACGATTACAGATTCTTCAGCGAACGCTGCTACGGATCGTTTGAACGACAGATTCCGCTGGAGGGCGTTCAGGAAGACAAGGCTCAGGCGGAGTTCAAGAACGGCGTTCTGACCGTCACGCTTCCTAAATCGGAGCAGTCGAGCCGCAACGTGAAACGCATTCCGGTCAACGCCAATTAAACTTGGGACGACGGTGTCTAACACCGCCGTCCTACTCTCCCGTCTCATATCAAATCGTCTCTCGGCGAAAGGAGAAACAAGGAGACACGACATGACCCAGGCAGAACGTATCACCAACAACGTCGAGCCGTTTTTCCGTCCGGCTTCTCACTACGACACGCCCGACGATGTCGTGAACGATGTCAAGCTTTCGACGGACGAGAAGCGCGTGATCCTCTCGTCCTGGGCATCGGATATGTACGTGGTCGAATCGCAGCCAACCCTTCGTGAGATTCCAGGTCTCTCGCACAGACTCCGTCTCGACGAGATCCTTGCCGCGTTGAAGCGACTGGATGAC
>NZ_DAIDJE010000013.1 GCF_027451485.1 Bradyrhizobium sp. | reverse complement strand
GCGGCGCTGGCTGCCATCACGGGCAGCGTGACCGCAGCGAGGAGGGGCCACCCACGCCATTCGCCGAGCAGGGTACCCGCTATCATGAAGCCGACAAGCCAATGCACCAGGAATGCGAAGTACGACCATTCGCCCAACAACCGATCAATGCGCGCAAAAGGCGTACAAAATTGGCGGCTAGAGACGCCCGAAAGGCCGGAGACAACGACCGCGAAGAAGACCGTATCAAGAAGGTATCCCGAGCCAAAGATATAGGTTTCGGGGAACACGGCGCCGCCTGCCAGCATGTTGGCAATCCATGCGGCGAAGGCGCATCCGGCAGCAAGCGGTGACGCAACCCATCCGCTGCGCTCTCGAAGAAAATACAATATCGCGCCAACGGAAAACGGAAGCACGGCCGAGGGAGCGGTAAAATAGATAAGCGGCCAGTTTATGCCAGCGTAGACGCAGCAAAGCTGAAAGGATAGCCCCGCCACCAGCGCGATCACGGCCGAGCTCATTTGCCGCGACACCACAAGGTAAAGCAGCAGGTACATTTCGACTTCAATCGCCACTGACCAGAAAGGCGGTACCAGACGAACCGGTCCATAGGGCAGCTGCAGGGGCAGAACCGTCAGGTTGATCAAAAGATCGCTCGCGTCGGGCAGGCCATGCCAGAACTTCTGGTATTGAGCGGCTTGGCTGGGTGCGAGCGCGAGCGCGATCAACGTCAAAGCGCAAACGAAGTAATAAGGCGGCAGGAGCCGCAGCGCACGGTTGGTCCAAAAACGCATCCCGTCAAAACGATACGCTTCGTTCAGTGCCGCGGTCATCATCAACCCGGAGATGACGAAGAATCCACGAACCGCGTAGAAGCCGAGATGGACGACGTATTCTGTGCCGACCAGATGGCTCACAATGACGAGATAGGCGAGGAGAAAGCGGAGCGTACCGAACATGAGCCTCGTGTCCTCAGCCGACAAGCCTCGGCAGGGCGATGACGACCACCGCAAGCAAGCCGGAGGCGGAAATCATGACCGCGGCCGAACGTCGGCGCACCACCGGATCGTTACGCAGCAAAGCGATGAGGCCGTGTGCGTCGCGCGGGAGGAGGAACGGCACTCGCTGCCGATAGGCCAGGAATTCGGGAAAGGCGCGATCAAGGATGTCTTCTTCCCAGCGGGCGCGCGTGATTTGGAGCGCAACAATGAGTGCCAGCAGCAGTGCGCCAGGAAGCGAGCGTACCTGTAACAGGATTCCAACAACCCCGAGCAGTTCGAACAGATACAGCGGGTGCCGCACGATGCTATAAGGCCCGGTGGTGACCAGCCGTCTTGCCTCCGGCATTACGCTGAATGAGCGGCCGAGAAAACTCAGGGTCAGCACGCCCAGCACGCTGGCGGAGATGCCGGCGGCCCCTGCCAGCAGGTTGCACCAAAGGTTCGGCGGCGCACGCTCGAGCAGCACGCAAAATGGCGGGATGCAAACCGTGACCAGCGCAGTCATTCGTGGCACCAAGCCGCGCGATTTCGCAACCGGTCTATGACGGGCGAGTGGAAGCAGCCCGAGAAGCGCGATGAACATCCATTGGGAGACCCGCGCGAGCGCAGCGACGATCGCACTCGCAC
Organism: Bradyrhizobium sp.; assembly: GCF_027451485.1. Lineage (GTDB taxonomy): Bacteria > Pseudomonadota > Alphaproteobacteria > Rhizobiales > Xanthobacteraceae > Bradyrhizobium. The sequence continues at coordinate 20,020 of NZ_DAIDJE010000013.1, read as the reverse complement.
CGAGGTGCGTCGATGTCGCGGGATCCGGCGCGGCCTGCTCGGAAAAGCTGATGACGTCGTGTACGAGCACGTAGAGGGAATAAAGGAAGATCGGCAGTCGCATCGTCCAATCATAGATGCGGCTCTGTTCGATCCGGCGAAAGAGCGTCTGCGACATGCTGTTACCTCGGCCTTACGCAATCGGCCTCTCGTACTGCTTAGGCGGCTGACATTAAGAGACGCTTGCGTTGCTGCATGAAACAGCAAGAACGCTTAAGCTTTGGTAGCGCCGCGCTGCGACTGCTTTTGATTCGCAACTCTCGCTGTTTGATCCAGATCAAAAGTGCCGGATCCGTCCGTTCTTTGGATGTCGGTTATCTGATCCTGGCAGGCTCGCGGGGCAAGATCTCGGCGCCGCCGAATGCGGTCACACGGCCCCGCTGAAGCATGACGATGCTGGTGGCGAGCTTTCGCATCTCGGAAGGGTCGTGGCTGACGTAAACCATGGGCACGCCGGCCTCGTCGCGCAGGCGAATGAGGTAGGGCAGGATTTCTTCCTTGCGTTCTTCGTCGAGCGATCCGAGCGGCTCGTCCAGCAGCAACAACCGCGGCTGCGACAGCAGCGCCCGCCCGAGCGCGACGCGCTGGCGCTCGCCGCCGGAGAGTTTGCCGGGGCGGCGGCCCAGCAGATCGCCGATGTCCAGAAGCTCGGTGACCCGCCGCCAGAGCGCGTCATCTTCCGCGAGGCGGTTCATGCGCCGGCCGTAATCGAGATTGTCGCGTATGTCGAGATGCGGGAACAGCCGCGCATCCTGAAAGACATAACCGATGCGGCGGCGATGAACCGGGACATGCGATTTCGTCGATGTGTCATCAAGCGTCGCGCCATCGATCGAGATCGTACCGCGGTCGGGCCGCAGCAGGCCCGCAATCATGTTGACCAGCGACGTCTTCCCTGCGCCCGAGGCGCCAAACAATCCGGTCACGCGTCCCTCGCTCGCAAACGAGGCTTCGATTGCAAACTCCCCGAGCTGCTTTGCGACGTCGACACGCAGCATGATCAGTTTCCGTGCAGGCGCAGAAGTGCGCGACGGGCAAACCATTCGGAAGCAATGAGTGCGGCCATGGCCATCAAGCTCGATACCATGACGAGCCGCAGCGCCGCCGGATCGCCGTTCGGGGTCTGGATCAGCGCGTAGATCGCCGAAGAAATCGTCTGGGTTTCGCCGGGAATGTTCGAAACAAAGGTAATCGTCGCGCCGAATTCGCCGAGCGCCTTGGCAAATCCGAGCACCATTCCGGCGAGCACGCCGGAGAGTGCGAGCGGCAGGGTCACGGTTAGAAATACCTGCCAGGGTGCCGCGCCGAGGGTCGCCGCGGCCTGCTCCAGGCGCCGGTCGATGGCTTCGATCGAGAGGCGGATCGGCCGCACCAATAGGGGGAACGACATGATTCCACAGGCGAGCGCAGCGCCGGTCCAGCGAAAGGCAAAGACGAGACCAAGGTGCTCGGCGAGCCACGCTCCAACGGCGCCGTGGCGGCCGAAGGTGAGAAGCAGGAGATAGCCGGTAACGACCGGCGGCAGCACCAGCGGCAGATGAATGGCCGCGTCGAGCAGCGTCTTGCCCCAGAACTCCCGGCGCGCCAACAGCCAGGCGACGGCGATGCCGAGCGGGGTTGCCACCAGCGTCGCGACGGTCGCAACCCGCAGCGAAAGCAGGATCGCCGTCCATTCCATGGGTGAGATATCGAACACGCGTGGGATGCAAATCAGGACGAGGGCCGGACCAGGAAAGTAAATCCATATTTCTCAAAAATTGTCTTTGCAGCCTGCGAATGCAGGAAGGCAAGATAATTATCGGCGCCGGGCGCGGCGGATGTCGTTGCCGCGACCGGATAGACGATGGGCGGATGGGAATCGGCCGGGAAGGTGCCGACGACCTTCACCTCCGGCTCGACCTTCGCGTCGGTCGAATAGACGATGCCGAGCACGGCCTCGCCGCGTGCCACCAGCGTCAACGCTGCGCGTACGCTCTCGGCCATCGCCAATTTCGGCGCGGCGGCCTGCCATGCGCCCAGGCTTTCCAGCGCGGCCTTGGCGTATTTGCCGACCGGGACCGAATTCACGTCGCCGGTCGCGATCCGTCCCTGGCCGGCGAGTTTGGCGAGATCAAAACCCGGAGCGATCGTGACCTTGCCGACGGAAGAGTCCTTGGGCGCGATGAGGACGATGCTGTTGCCGAGCAGGTTGGTCCGCGTATCCGTCTTGATGACCCTCTGCCTGGCTGCGTAGTCCATCCAGTCGGTGTCGGCCGACAGGAAAATGTCGGCCGGGGCCCCCTGGTCGATCTGCCTGGCGAGCACGGAGCTTGCCGCATAGCTCGCCGTGATCTTGACGTCGGTCTTCGCGGTATAGGCGGCATCGACATCGTCGAGCGCATTCTTCATCGAAGCCGCGGCAAAGACGGTCAGGCCCTTTTCCTCCGCGGAGGCAAACGCAAGGGGCAGTGCCCACGCAAGCGCGAGGGCGAGCAATACTCTGAACAGGCGATGCATAGGCGCTCCGTACCTGATCGCGGGCTACCGGGCGAACTCAGGCCTTGGTCCATGGTGACATGCGACAAGCGAAAGCGCCGTTTCGCGAGCCCCGCCGGCTTACGGTCAGCGGGACCATCGCATTGCCAACAATAACAGGCCGATCGTTCAGGTCAAAGTGGCCAGCCGCGGGCTGCGAGCCGCTCAATCCGAGGGCAGGATCGCGATCGACAGCGAATTCTGCCGGGCGCCGCTGATCTGAAGCAGGAGCGGGCTTGCCGAAAGATCATACTTCATGGTCTTTCGGATGCCCTCGCAATCGGTGGCGCCGCTGAAGGCCGTAGGCTTGAGGAAACGCCCGTCCTGCACCACGTCGAGCCAGGCGCCGCTCGAAAGGCTGATCGTGTAACTGCCGGCCTTCGGCAGGGAGCCGATCCTGACGAAGCCGGCAAAGCTGCCCTCCTTCGGCGCGCGTTCTGGCGGCATCGGCAATTTGGCGTCGGCGGGCGTCGCCAGGGCCATCGTCGCCCCGGCGGGCGGCAGGGCCGCAAGCTCACTCCCTGTGTTGAGTTTTATGCGATCCGGCGCAGTCAGCACCGCGCGGGCGTGGTCGATATTCCATTTGAACTTGTCGCAGCCGCTCGGCTCCTCCGCGGCAAATGTCGGCGCGACTATGAGCATGGTCAGGGTAAGGAGGAGGGATTTACGCATCAATCCACCGCGATCATGACGTCAGAAGCCTTGATGACCACCGTCACATGCGCCTGGGCCTTGATGCCCAGTTCGTCGACAGCCTCATTGGTGATCGATGACGTGATGACCTGGGAATTGCCGATGTCGACCCGAACGTGGGAGGTCGTCGCCCCTTTCTGGACTTCGAGAACCGTGCCTTTGATCTGGTTGCGTGCACTGAGGCGCATGATGGTCTCCCATGATCGTCTCGTTAGCGCTCACTTTGACGCGAGCGTGACGTCTTCTGATCGATGCGGAAGATGGGGACGGGCGTCCCGGCGAGGCCGGCGTGCTTACGGCATCGACCGGCAGCGCATCCTAGCCCAATCGAGCCCTGCGCGATAGGTTAGTCAGAGAAGTGTCATGGCTTGGCGGCGGGTGCGGCCAGAACCTCACGGCACCCGGGCGGCAGTTGGGCCAGCGTCAGCGCCGGCCTTGGCTTGACTGGCTCCGGCGGCGGTTTCGGATGCAGCACCTCGTCCTTGAACCAGTAGGCGAGGTCGGTCGCGCTGCACGCCTCGCCCTCCGTGGGCTTCGGCTGGCTCTTGCAGGTGCTGTTACCGGCCGGACATCGGATGCGGATGTGAAAGTGATAGTCGTGGCCCCAGTACGGTCGCACCTTGGCGAGCCAGCTGCGATCGCCCTTGGCCTCGCGGCAAAGCGCCTTCTTGATGGCGGCATTGACAAAGATGCGTTCGACGCTCGGCTCCCGCGCAGCGTCGCGAATGACGGCGAGATGCTGCGGCGTCCAGCTTTGCGGATCGATGTCGAGCCGATCCGCACGCACCATCATTGCCGCCGACATTTCCTCGCGCTCGTTGCGCGACAGAAGGTGGTTCGGCATTGGCGTCAGCCACACGTCGGCGTCGAGACCGACCTGGTGGCTGGCGTGGCCGGTCAACATCGGCCCACCGCGCGGTTGCGACATGTCGCCGACCAGGATGCCCGGCCAGCCGGCGTCCCTGTGCACGTTCGCCGACAGGCGCTCCAGCAAAGCGATCAAGCTGGGGTGGCCCCAATTGCGGTTGCGCGACAACCGCATCACCTGCCATGTGGGACCATTGACCGGCAATGCGTGCGCGCCGGCGATGCAGCCCTTGGAGTAGAAGCCGAGGACCTGCGTGGGCATGGCGGCGGGCAACAGCTTGCGTCCGAACAACTCCTTGGCGGCGAGCTTCGGGTCGTTCGGATTGGCAAGCGGCGGCAGAGGTTTTGGATCGAGGCTGCCTTTGTCCTGCGCCAGCGCCGTCGAAGTTCCGCTACCGAGCAGCAGGAGTAAAAACGTTGCGATCAAAAGCAGCCGGCCATTCATGGCCGTACTCTAGCTGAGGCGCCAGCAGCGGGGAATTCACCAATCGGAGAAATCACGCAGCGTCGCGCAGGCCTGCGAGGAACGTGTCTACGCTCTTGAACAGCGCCGAGGCGTGCTGGCTGAGTTCGCTGGAAGCAGAGAGAACGGTGTCGGCCAACGCGCGCGACTGGTTCGCTGCCTGGCTTGCACCGGCGACGTTGACCGCGACCTCGCTGGTGCCGGCGGCCACCTGCTGGACACTATGTGCGATCTCGCGCGTTGCGGCACCCTGCTCTTCGACGGCCGAAGCGATGGTGGTTGCAATCGAGCTGATCTCGCGGATGGTCGAGCTGATGCCGCCGATGGCGGTGACGCATTCCCCGGTCGATGCCTGGATTGCTGCGACCTGTCCGGCGATCTCATCGGTCGCCTTCGCTGTCTGGCTGGCGAGTTCCTTGACCTCGGAAGCGACCACGGCAAAGCCTTTTCCGGCTTCGCCGGCGCGCGCCGCCTCGATCGTGGCGTTCAATGCCAGGAGGTTGGTCTGCCCGGCAATTGCGCTGATCAGGCGAATCACGTCGCCGATTTTCTCGCCGGCTGCGGCCAACTCGCTCACCATCTGATTGGTTTTGGCTGCCTTGTCGACGGCCGCGTCCGCGACGCCGCTGGAATGCGTGACCTGCCGGCTGATCTCCGCGACCGAGGAGGCGAGTTCTTCAGTCGCTGCCGCGACGGTATTGATGCTGGATGAGGCTTCCTCGGATGCTGCGGCGGCTGCCGCTGCCTGCGCCGAGGTACCGTTGACACTTGCGGTGATTTCAGCGGCGACGCGCTGCATATCCTCCGTCGCGCGCGCGACCGCTCCGACAACGCTCTTCACATCCGCCTCGAAACGGTCGGCCATGCGCCGCTGGAGTGCGCTCTTTTCCTGTTCGCTCTGCCTCTTGGCGGCTTCCTGCTCTTCACGCAACAGCCGCGACTCGATCATGTTGCGGCGGAACACATCGACGGCGCCCGCCATCGTGCCGAGTTCGTCCTTGCGGTCGCCCCCGGGAATCGTCACGTCGGTGTCGCCGCTGGAAAGGCGGTTCATGACGGCCGTGATCGCAGTCAAGGGACGCGACATGCCGCGGCCGAGCAGGAAGGCGACCAGGGCCGCGGCCGCCAGAATGGCGAGCGTGCCGACAATCAGCGTCCGCTGCGAGCTGCTGGAGGCTGCCTCATAGGCGGTGATGTCCTTGACCAGTTCCAGCACGGCCACAGGCTTGCCGGCGTAGTTCTTGATCTGCCCGAGATAGACCGCGACCGGATGGCCATCGAGCACGGCGTTGCGGTGCAAGGTGTCGCCGTCGAATGCGCCCTTCAACTCTTCCTGGCTGACCAGCGATTTTTCGGTGAAAGTCGAGCCGATGTTGGTAAAGCCGTTGCCGTCGAAGCGATGCACGGCGAGGTCGACGCCAAAACGTCGTTTGACGCTGTCGACGAATTGCTTGTTGAAGGAGACACCGATGTCGGCGACGGCGAGGCTTTTTCCGTCGCGCATGATCGGGGTCATCGCAAAGATGCTGAGCGAGTCACGCCCCGCCTCGACGCCGACGATCGGCTTTCCGGTCCTGTTCGATTCGACCACAGTGGTACGCCGGGCCGAGATGTCCTCGCCGAACTTGTCGGGCGCGTGCGCGCGATAGAAAGCGGTCGCCGGCGGCGTGTGGAAGCTGATCAGTGGGATGCCTTGCGCCTTGATCGCCTCGAACGGCCCCTTCAACAGCGAGCCGAGCGCAGCGCGGTCACCCTTGGCGACGGCATCGACGACCGGCGGCAGGTTGGCGATCACGGCGCTGACCGCAAGTCCAGCACGCCCTTCATAGTCGAGGGTGGCGATGACGCTGTCATATTGCAGCTTGAGCTGCTGATCGAGCGCAAGTCGCGTCAGCGCACGCTCCTGGATCACCGAGAACGTTCCGAGGATCGCGCACGCCGCCGCGACTGTCAGGGAGATCGCGAGTATCAGGCGTGCCGCGATCGATCGGAGCTGGAACATGGGATTTCGGGCCTCGGAATGGTTAACCCGAAGTTCCCAGAAAGTGCTTAATAACTGATTGCCGGGTGGCTTCAGCGCATCTTAACCGCGAGTTCCATCGGCTTGACGGCGCATTCGTGGCCCACACCGGTCTGCAAGGGATCTTTTAGTCGGCTTTCTTCTCAGACGGTTGGCCCGCGCGGGATCACGCTGTTGGTCAGGATCATCTTGCCGACATCCTCGTAATGATTGTCGCGGGCCTGGATCTGCTGCGCGATGGCATGCATGTCACGGAAGCGCCGCTCGAATGGATTCGACTTAAAGACCGCGGTCGCGCCCGCCATGTGATAGGCGGTATCGACGACCTCGGCAGCCTGATGAATGGTGTAAGTCGCAGACAGGCGAATGGCGGCGCGGCCTTTCTCGGAAAGCCTGCCGGTGTCGAGCAATTCCTGCCAGGCCTCGCTCGCCGTGGAATAGTGGTAAGCCCGCGCCGCGCGCAGTTTCGCCTCGGTGCGGCCGATCAGGCCTTGAACCGAATTGTTGTCCCTCATCGCCGCGATGCCGACGGAATGTTTCTTGCGGGCGAGGTCGACGGCCGCATCGAGTGTCGCACGCGCCACGCCGAGCGAGACCGCGCCGAAGCCCAGCCCGAACATCGTGTAGGTTGTCAGCCCATAAAGCGGGCCTTTTTCGCGCAGCGCCGTGAAATCGTCGCGTAGCGCTGCGAAGTTCTCCGGAATGAACAGGTTCTCGACCGAATACGAATCCGTGCCGGTGCCGCACAGTCCGATCACGTTCCAGACATCGTGCATCGTGGCGCTCGATGCCGGAAACACGATGGTGCGGATTTCCGGCGTGCCGTTCGGTTTGATCCGCCGCGTGCCGTCGGATTCAAGCACCTGGACATGGGCGCCAAGCCAGTTGGCCTGACGCGAGCCGCTGGCAAAATCCCAGCGTGCGCTGATGGTATAGCCGCCGGGCACCGCCTGCACGTCGTGGGCAATCGCGCCCCAGGCCATGATATCGGTCGGCTTGCCGAACACCTGGCGCGCTACATCGGCGTCGAGATAGGCCGCCGTCATGGCGACCACCGAGCATTGGCCGAGGCACCAGGCCGTGGAAGCATCCGCCTTGGCGATTTCTTCCAGCATTTCCATGAAAACCAGGGGCGGCGATTCGAAGCCGCCGAAGCTTTTCGGCAGCAGCGAGCGATACAACCCGTTGTCGACCAGCGCCGAGACCACCTTTGGCGTCAGCCGCCGCGTCCGCTCGATCTCGTCTGCCTCCGCTGATATCAGCGGGGCGATCGCTCTGGCGCGGTCGACGAGGCCCGGGGCAGAACCCACGGCTTCGGGCTTGTTCATGGCGTTTCCCCGCTCTTTATCGAGTGATCAATTGTGGTCATGTTGATCCAACTCGCGGCCGGGATCAAGTCACGCCAACGCAGAATTGTCAGGAGAGAAATGCCGGGCGCCGTAGAGCTATAGTGTCAGCTATCGACTTTCAGCGCCGCGATAAAGGCTTCCTGCGGAATGTCGACCTTGCCGAACTGCCGCATCTTCTTCTTGCCTTCCTTCTGCTTCTCCAGGAGCTTGCGCTTGCGCGTGATGTCGCCGCCATAGCATTTGGCGGTGACGTCCTTGCGCAACGCGCGCACCGTCTCCCGCGCGATCACCTTGCCGCCGATCGCCGCCTGGATCGGAATCTGGAACATGTGCGGCGGGATCAGTTCCTTCATTTTTTCGACCATCGCGCGTCCCCGGCCTTCGGCGCGGGTGCGATGCACGAGCATCGACAGCGCGTCCACCGGCTCGCCGTTTACCAGGATCTGCATCTTGACGAGGTCGGCCGGCTTGTAGTCGGTGAGGTGATAGTCGAACGAAGCGTAGCCCTTCGAGACCGACTTCAGGCGGTCGTAGAAGTCGAACACGACCTCATTGAGCGGGAGATCGTACTTCACCATCGCGCGCGAGCCGACATAGGTCAGCTCCTTTTGCGAGCCGCGGCGGTCCTGGCATAGCTTGAGCACGCTGCCGAGATATTCGTCGGGGGTGAGAATCGTGGCCTCGATCCAGGGTTCGTCGATCTCGGCGATCTTCACCACGTCCGGCATGTCGACGGGATTGTGAATCTCGATCTCGCTGCCGTCTGTGAGCTTCATCTTGTAGATCACGCTCGGCGCGGTCGCGATCAGATTGAGATCGAACTCGCGCGACAGCCGCTCCTGAATGATCTCCAGATGCAATAGCCCGAGGAAGCCGCAGCGGAAGCCGAATCCCAGTGCAGCGGACGTCTCCATCTCGTAGGAGAAGCTCGCGTCGTTCAGACGAAGCTTGCCCATTGCTGCGCGGAGCGTTTCGAAATCGTTGGCGTCGACCGGAAACAGGCCGCAGAACACCACCGGAATGGCAGGCTTGAAGCCCGGCAGCATTTCCGTGACCGGCTTTCGGTCATCGGTGATGGTGTCGCCAACGCGGGTATCGGCAACCTCCTTGATCGCGGCCGTGATAAAGCCGATCTCGCCCGGGCCAAGCTCTTCGACCTGTTCCATCTTGGGCGTGAAGAAGCCGACGCGTTCGACGTCGTAGGCTGCATTAGTGCCCATCATGCGGATGCGGCTGCCCTTCTTCATCACGCCGTCGACGATCCGCACCAGCACGACGACGCCAAGATAGACATCGTACCAGCTGTCGACGAGCAGCGCCTTCAAGGTCGCGTCGCGGTCGCCCTTGGGCGGTGGCAGGCGCGTGACGATCGCTTCCAGCACGTCTGGCACGCCCTGGCCCGTCTTGGCCGAGATCATGACCGCGTCGGAGGCATCGATGCCGATCACATCCTCGATCTGCTGCTTCACCTTGTCGGGCTCGGCCGCGGGCAGGTCGACCTTGTTCAAGACCGGCACGATCTCGTGGTTATTGTCGAGCGCCTGGTAGACGTTGGCGAGGGTCTGCGCCTCGACCCCCTGGCTCGCGTCGACCACCAGCAGCGAGCCTTCGCAGGCCGCGAGCGAACGCGAGACTTCGTAGGCGAAGTCGACATGGCCCGGCGTGTCCAGCAGGTTGAACACGTAATCCTTGCCGTCCTTGGCGCGATAATTCAGCCGGACGGTCTGCGCTTTGATGGTGATGCCGCGCTCGCGCTCGATATCCATGGAATCGAGCACCTGTTCCTTGCCCGCCATTTCGCGGTCCGACAGGCCGCCCGTCATCTGGATCAGGCGATCGGCCAACGTCGATTTGCCATGGTCGATATGGGCGACAATGGAGAAGTTGCGGATGTTGGGAATGGGGGCGGTCGTCATGGAGCGCGGGATAGCATTCGCGGTTTTTGGCGGCAACCGAAATGGCGCGCTTTAAAGGCATATCTTCACGCCAAGCTGATTCCACTTCCGCGCAAAACGCGCTACCCACACGCTTCGCCGAGATCCAGCGAGGTACCAAACGACATGCCGCCGACGCTCACTTCATCCGCGAGCCTGCCGCGCCGCCGATCTAGGCGGCGGCCGAGCCTGAGAAGGCTCATGGCATGGGTTGCAGCGTCGGCAACAGACCGTACCAGCGCGTCCGCCTTTGTCTTCGCCTTTGCGATGATCCATGCGGTGCTGTGGACCGTGATCCTGATCAATCTCAAGGCAGCGCAGGACATTCATATGGATGTCGCCGAGGCCTTCGCGTGGGGGCAGAAGTTCCAGCTCGGCTACGGCAAGCATCCGCCGCTCTCCGGCTGGGTCGCCGGGCTCTGGTTCAAGGCTTTTCCTGTTACCGATTGGGCAACCTATCTGCTGGCGATGACGACGGTCGCTACCGGGATGGTGATCACCTGGCTGATCTCGCTGCGCGTTGTGGATTATCGCCGCGCATTCCTGGTCGTGGTGATGCTCGCGATCTATCCGATCTTCAATTTCAAGGGTTTCAAATACAATCCCGACCTCTTGCAGCTGGTCACGCTGCCGCTTCTGGTGCTCGCCTATCTGCACGCCTTTGACAAACGCAGCGCCGCTGCCGGCGTCTGGCTTGGCCTTGCGGCGGCGCTTGCGCTGATGACGAAATACTGGGTGCTGACCATGATCGGCGCCATTGGTCTCGCCGCGCTGATACACCCGGAGCGGATGAAATTTCTTCGCTCACCGGCGCCTTGGGTTGCAATGGGCGTCGCGACACTGGCGATGATCCCGCATCTGATATGGCTCAAGGACGTGGATTTCGCGCCGCTGATCTATGCCGGCGACGTCTACGGGCACTTCACCCGCGCACAGACCGCGAGGCTGGTTCTCGGTTACATCGGCCATAATGTCGGGCTGCTGCTCTTGCCGGTGCTGATCGCTGCGTTCGCTCTGGCCGGAACAAGTCTGCGCCGGCCCGAGGCCGCGTTGGCGCGGCTCTGGTCGCCCGGCGCCAATGCCGGGGTGAACGGAACGCAGGCCCTCAACATCTGGCTCATCCAGATCATCGTCGCGATCGGCCCGCCGCTCGGCGGCCTGGTCTTCTCGATCTACATGAAGACTGATTGGGGCATCTCGCTGTTTTTTCTGGTGCCGCTGGCGCTGGTCGCGATTCCGGAGTTGCGCGTGCCGAGCGCTGCCTTGTTCCGGATTGCGGCCGCCTGGCTCGTCCTCACGCTGGTGACGCTCGCCGCCTCGCCCTCTATCGCGCTCCACGAATTCACGGATGATCCCAAGGCCGCATTCAGCTTCAGTGCGCGTTCTCAGCTTGCGCGCGAGCTGACGCAGCTTTGGCACAACCGCTTTTTCACGCGCTGGGCCGTCGTCGCCGGCACGACCGAGGTCGGCGAGCCCATGACGTTCTATAGCCCGGACCATCCGGCGCCACTGACGCCGGGCGAAATCTGGTCATCGGGTCTGACCTCGCTGGAGGAGGCGAAGCGGCTTGGCTTCATCGGCGTCTGCGACACCACGGACAACCGCCTGCCGCAGTGCGAGGCCTGGATGAAGAAAAACGGCAAGGATGCCGAGGAGCTCGCCGTTACCACGCAGCGCTTTTTCAAGGGCCATCCGGGGCCCGCGGTCACCTGGAAGGTCTATATCGTGCCGCCGGCCAAGTAGGCGCGGCTTACGTATTCTCTTCGTTGAATTTGGCGGCGACGAGTTCGGTGATCGCATCAAGCGCGGTCTGCGCCTCGGGTCCGGCGGCGGAGACGACGATTGAGGTGCCCGGGCCCGCGGAGAGCATCATCAAGCCCATGATCGATGTGCCGCCGACCGTCTCGCCGCCCTTGGTCACCCAGACGTCGGCTTTGAAGCGTTCGACCGTCTGGACGAATTTTGCGGAAGCCCGCGCATGAAGGCCACGCTTGTTGGTGATGGGAAGTTCGCGGGAAATGGCGCCTTCCGGAATGACTGGTCCGGAGGAAGTGTCGGGCGACGCGCCGTCGTCACTCATTTGCCGGCGAGCACCCGGCTTGCAATGGTCACATACTTGCGTCCGGCTTCCTGGGCCATGGCAATGGCATCGGGAAGCGTTCGCTCTTCACGGACCTTGGCAAGCTTGACCAGCATGGGAAGGTTGATGCCCGCGAGCACCTCGACCTTCGGCCGGCTCATGCAGGAAATGGCAAGATTCGAAGGCGTGCCGCCGAACATGTCAGTGAGTATGGCGACCCCGTCCCCGCTGTCGACGCGATTGACTGCCTCGATAATGTCGCTGCGGCACAGATCGGAATCGTCCTCGGCCCCGATCGTAACGGCCTCGATTTGTTTTTGCGGACCCATGACGTGTTCAAGCGCCGCCTTGAATTCGTCGGCAAGGCGCCCATGGGTCACAAGCACTAGACCAATCATCGAAAACTCCTCGTGGGTGCCTTTGGTGCACCGCACGAACGCGCCACTTTGACCATCCAGAGCCCCCGCGCAAGAGGGGATCGCTGCGATTCTCCCGGAAAATTAGGGAAGGGAGAGCCGGAGCGAGCGGGTCTATTCGGTCGCGATAGTGGGGGTGATATGGTTACCAAATTCCTTCGAGCAATCCGCCGAAGATGAATTCGCGGTCATTGTAAGGGCCGCAATAACCAGCGGAAGCCCGGAAAATCCCTGCTTGACCGGGATCCGCGGTATCAAGACACCATATAATCGCGTTTGCAGCGAGTCTGGCGGGGGCAGCCGCTCGGCGTCGGCTGCATCGAGGTCAACCACCAAGCCGATGCGGGCTTCCGGGACGAAATCGCAGCAGCGGATGCCAAGACCGCGAATTTCGATCAGGCCGGCCAGCGCGGGCGCCGGGCGGACCGCCAGCTCACCGCCCTGGGCCAAGAGGTGGACGCGGTCGTCGCCGACGAGGCGCGCCGGGGCGATCTGGCCAGCGCGCCCGGCCAGAATGAGGTCGAAAGCCAGCCGCGACTTGCCGGAACCGGAGGGGCCGCGGATGAGCACCGCGTGATGTCCCACCAGAACGGCGGAGGCATGGATGCTGGCCTCAGCGTCGCCGGTCATGCCAGAGCGGGAAGGCGGACCACAAAGCGGGCGCCGGCCACGGTTGCCTCGCCATCCGCACCAGCGGGGCCTTGGCGATTCTCGGCCCAGATCTTCCCGCCATGGGCTTCCACGATCTGCTTGGAGATCGAGAGGCCGAGTCCGGAATTCTGGCCAAAACCCTGATGCGGGCGATCGGTGTAGAAGCGCTCGAAGATCCGCGAGAGGGCGTCCTCGCGGATGCCCGGCCCGTCATCGTCGACGGTGATTTCGACGTTCGATCGTATCCGCCGGCAGGTGATGCGCACCTTACCTCCGGCCTCCGAGAACGATTGGGCGTTCGACAGAAGATTGGACACGACCTGTCCAAGCCGGGAATCGTGGCCCGGCACGGAGAAGGTATCGAGCGGGCCGCGTCCCTCGAACCGCAGCTCGACGGCGATATTGTTGCCGCGCCGGGTTTCATTGGCGACCGAAGCCAGCGCCGTCAGAAGGCGACGGAGATCGACCGGCGCCATGTCCTGGCGCTGCAATTCGGCATCAAGCCGACTCGCATCGGAAATATCCGAGATCAGCCGGTCAAGCCGTTTGACGTCATGTTCGATCACGGCGAGTAGCCGCGAACGGCTGTTTTCGTTGCGGGCGAGGGGCAGGGTTTCCACCGCCGATCGCAGCGAAGTGAGCGGGTTCTTCAATTCGTGGGCGACATCGGCAGCGAACATCTCGATCGCCTCGATGCGGTTATACAGCGCGCTCGTCATGTCGCGCAGGGCACCGGAAAGATGGCCGATCTCGTCGCGGCGGCCGGTGAAGTCAGGGATCTCGACGCGGGTACGAATGCGGCGGCGAACCCGTTCGGCGCTGTCGGCGAGCCGTCGCACCGGGCCTGCGATGGTGCTCGCAAGCGCCAGCGACAGCACGATCATGACGGCGGAAGCGACGCCGCCGACCTTCAGGATGGCGAGCCGCTCGGCGGTGACCATCTGGTCGATATCATCGCCTTGCGTCGAGAGCATCAGCGAGCCGTGGATCGCGCGGAAACGCTGCACGGGAACGGCAACCGAAACGATGACCTCGCCGCGGTCGTTGACGCGCACCATGCTGCTCTTCTCGCCCTTCAGCGATTGGGCGACCTCTTGGTAGCCGTTGCCGTTTTCAGGACCGAGTTCGGTATAAAGCGGCAAGTCACCCCGATTGAGCCAGGTCCGGATCGCGATCATCGTGCGTTCGGCTAGACCGGGTTTCTCCACCGAAGGCGGCGGCAGCTCGAAGCGCAGCACGTCACCACGGCCATAGAGGCTGCGGCTGTCAAGAATGAGGACGCCATCCCGGTCGTAGATGCGAGCGCGGGTCTTGGTCGGCGAAATCAGCCGGCGCAGCACCGGCGCCACGCGCTCCGGATTGATCGGAAAATCGAGCACGGATTCTTCCGGCGGAGGATAGACGTCGCCGGGCTTCATCTCCGCCAGCTTCTCGGGGTCGATGGTGATCGCATTGGTCTCGACGGTCGCCGATGCCGCGATCGCGCCGGCGATGATCTCGGCCTGCACAAGGAGGCTTTGCGCGCGGGCATCTATCAGACCGGCGCGGAATTGCGAGAGATAGAGAATGCTCGCCACCAGCGCCAGAAGCCCCGCGATATTTAGCGAGACGATCCGCCGGGTGAGGCTCGAGAAGCTTAAGGCGAAGACGAACTGACCGAACCGGCGCAGCCAGTCCAGCGGGCGCCATGACCGCGAAGCCTGGTTTTCGGCGGCAAGGGTGTCCGTCACGACGGGCGTCGTGACGTCGTCGGCGCTCAGGCTTGCATCAGGCTGCGTTCGATCAAGCAATGGCCAAAACCGCCGGTTAGTTCGAATGGCGTATACGGTAGTTATGCTACCACCGGCACGGTGGTGGTGTCAGTCGACAAAACCGCGGAGGAGGGGCGAACCTCCCTCAGGTCTCCTTGAAACGGTAACCCACCCCATAGAGGGTTTCGATCATCTCGAATTCGTCGTCCACGACCTTGAATTTCTTGCGCAGCCGCTTGATGTGGCTGTCGATGGTGCGATCATCGACGTAGACCTGATCGTCATAGGCGGCATCCATCAGTGCGTTGCGGCTTTTCACGACGCCCGGGCGGGTGGCGAGTGCCTGAAGAATCAGAAACTCCGTCACGGTGAGCGTGACCGGCTCGTTCTTCCAGGTGCAGGTGTGGCGCTCCGGATCCATGCGCAACAGGCCGCGATCGAGGGCCTTGGCATCGGTTTCCTTCGGCACGGCAGTCGGATCCTTCGGGGCTGAGCGGCGCAGCACTGCCTTGACGCGTTCGACCAGCAGCCGCTGCGAGAACGGCTTGCGGATGAAATCGTCGGCGCCCATCTTGAGGCCGAACAGCTCGTCGATTTCCTCGTCCTTGGAGGTGAGGAAGATCACCGGCAGATCGGATTTCTGCCGCAGCCGCCTCAAGGTCTCCATGCCGTCCATGCGCGGCATCTTGATGTCGAGGATTGCAAGATCGGGCGGACTGGTTCTGAAACCGTCGAGCGCGGATGCACCGTCCGTGTAGGTCATGATCCGATAGCCTTCGGCTTCAAGCGCAATTGAAACGGATGTGAGAATGTTGCGGTCGTCGTCGACCAAAGCAATTGTGGGCATGAGCCTGCTTTCAGATTCCATCACCAATGGCTCGAGTTCTGACATTCGTTTGATATCGCGGCGGGTTCGTTTACGAAGGTCAGGACCTAAGGGACACTGGCAAATGTTGGTTTCTTAAGTGCAGTTTCGGATTTGACATTCGCCTCAAGAACAAGCTGCGATACCGAAGAGACTGTCAAATCCACCGCACTCACGTTGCTGAAACGGCGGCAATTCGTCTGGTGCGCCGCATAATTGGGCTTCGAACGTGGTCTACGAGCAATGCAAGCTGGGCTGAAGTGTGACCGAGTTCCATGAAAGCGCCTCCTCAACCTTGGGCGCCTCGACCCATATGGCCGTCGTTTACCCGAAAAAAGGTCTCAGTTGCAATAGGATGCGAGGAAATAATCGATGCAGTTGACGGAGGATTTTAACCCTTCCAAAGCGGTCAAATCACTGCTTCGCCGCAGCCGGCAGGGTGCACTCGCGACCTTGATGGTGGGCAGCGGTGATCCCTATTGCTCGCTGGTGAATGTTGCGAGCCACCCGGACGGCTCGCCGATCCTGCTGATTTCCCGCCTCGCGGTTCACACCAAAAATCTGCTGGCCGACGCCAGAGTCTCTTTGATGCTCGATGAGCGGGTCGAGGGCGATCCGTTGGAAGGGGCGCGGATCATGTTATCGGGCCGAGCCGAAGAAGCCGCTCCGGGCGATGAAATTTTGCGTCGGCGCTATCTCAGCGCCCATCCGAGCGCCGAAGCTTTCGTCAATTTCCAGGATTTTTCCTTTTTTCGCATCCGCCCCGCCGGAACCCATCTGGTGGCCGGATTCGGTCGGATTCTCGACTTGAAGCCGGCGCAGTTCATGACGGAGATCGCGGACGCGGCCGGACTTCTGCAAAGCGAGCAGAGCGCCGTTGAACATATGAACACCGATCATCAGGAGGCGCTCGACCTTTATGCCACCCGCCTCTTGGGAGCGGCAGGTGGGAACTGGCGCTGCAGCGGCATCGATCCGGAAGGGATCGACTTGCAGGCCGGCAACAGGACGCTGAGGCTTGATTTCCCCCAGCGGGTCACCGATCCCGGCGGCTTGCGCAAGATGCTGGTTCGCTTGGCGGAACAGGCGAGAACACGCGAAACCGCATCGGACCACTAGCCTGGCGACTTTGCGTCGCAACATGCGAATCCAACCAGGTGGTTGTCCCATTCTGCAATAAACCACATTGGTGGGATCGGCTTGGCAAGCCGGGCGTTCATCAATATGAGATCGCCGGAAAGTTTCGTTCGCGGGACTTTGGCCCAGCGGCTATACTCAACGGCCTAAACCGTGATGGACGCGCGGTATACGGCATGCGCGCGATCGAAATTCGCGGGATTCGAGGAGGATTTTTTCGTGCAAGAGACGGGCGTGCGGAACGGTGCCTTCGGCGCCGATAAATTCGGCTTAAAAAATCTCAAGCAGGTGCACTGGAATCTCGGCGCGCCGCAGCTCTACCAATATTCACTGGCGGCGGGCGAGGCCGTGCTTTCGGCCGATGGCGCCCTATGCGCCGACACCGGCGAGTTCACCGGGCGCAGCCCGAAGGACAAGTTCACGGTCCGCGATGCGACCACCGACAAGACCATGTGGTGGGCCGGCAACCAGTCGATCACCTCAGAGCAGTTCGAGACGCTCTATCAGGACTTTCTCAAGCACGCCGAAGGCAAGCGGCTGTTCGCGCAGGATCTCTACGGCGGCGCCGACCCGACCTATCGGATCAAGACCCGTGTTTTCACCGAGCTCGCCTGGCACTCGTTGTTTATCCGCACGCTTCTGATTCGTCCTCAGGCGATTGAGCTTTCCACCTTCGTGCCTGAGCTCACCATCATCGACATGCCGAGCTTCCGCGCCGACCCGAAACGCCATGGCGTGCGCTCGGAGAATGTTGTCGCCATCGATTTCGCCCGCAAGATCGTCCTGATCGGCGGGTCTTATTATGCCGGCGAGATGAAGAAGAGCGTGTTCACGACGCTCAACTACTATCTGCCTGCGCGCGGCGTGATGCCGATGCACTGCTCGGCGAACGTCGGCCCGAAGGGCGACAGCGCAATCTTCTTCGGCCTGTCCGGCACTGGCAAGACAACGTTGTCGGCCGATCCCAACCGTACGCTGATCGGCGACGACGAGCATGGCTGGGGCGGGGACGGCATCTTCAACTTCGAAGGCGGCTGCTATGCCAAATGCATCAAGCTGTCGAAGGAAGCGGAGCCGCAGATCTACGCTGCCTCGAAGCGTTTCGGCGCGGTGCTCGAGAATTGCGTGCTCGACGAGGACACCCGCGAAGTCGATTTCGACGACGGCTCCAAGACCGAGAACACGCGTTCTGCCTATCCGCTCGACTTCATCCCGAACGCCTCGCGCACCGGCCGTGCGCCGCATCCCAAGAACGTAGTGATGCTGGCGGCCGATGCCTTCGGCGTGCTGCCGCCGATTGCAAAGTTGTCGCCGGCGCAGGCGATGTATCACTTCCTCTCGGGCTACACCGCCAAGGTGGCCGGCACCGAACGGGGGCTCGGCAATGAGCCTCAGCCGGAATTCTCGACCTGCTTCGGCTCGCCCTTCCTGCCGCTCGATCCGTCCGTCTACGGCAACATGCTGCGGGAGCTGATCGCCGACCACAACGTCGATTGCTGGCTGGTCAATACCGGTTGGACCGGCGGCAAGTATGGCGTCGGCAGCCGCATGCCTATCAAGGTGACGCGTGCGCTGCTCACGGCCGCACTCGACGGCAGTTTGCGCAACGTCGAATTCCGCACGGACAAGTATTTCGGCTTTGCTGTGCCGACGGCCCTTCCGGGCGTGCCGAGCGAGATCCTGAACCCGGTCAACACCTGGAAGGACAAGGACGAGTTCGACAAGACCGCCCGCGCTCTGGTCGGCATGTTCCAGAAGAACTTTGCCAAGTTCGAAGCCAAGGTGGACGCCGACGTTCGCGCCGCCGCGCCCGAGGTCAAGCTCGCAGCGGAATAGCCGGCTCACATGACGGCGATAGAGAAGCGCGATGGGATTTTCCCGTCGCGCTTTTCTTTTGGTGCGCCCGGCATGGGCATTGACTTGGGGGTGGAAGTCCTCCGGTGAGCTGGTCACAGCGAGCGAAGGGAAGCGCAGAGCGTCGAGCCGCGAGGACGGCGTGAAGGAAGCGTGGAACGAAGCTGCGGGCCGACGAACAGGAACCGGATATGAGGCGGAGCCGAACAGGGCGAGCGGGCCAAAGACCGCGAAGCCGTTGTGACCAAGGCAAGGCGACGTAGATCCGGCGGTCGTGCAACGAAGGTCAATGTTCTTACCCGGGGAGATCTCGCCCTGCGTCTGAAAGGGCGACATGGGTCGCAAGACCTGTGGAGCGAGAAGTCAGCAGAGGCCGTAGTAGCGGTGCGAGCCGCGAAGGGCTGAACGATAGGAAGGGCGAGACGCCCGCATACCTCTGGGGAATTATGCCACAGAAGCCGGACGAAGAGCCGGGTGTACGATCGACCGATGCGATGAAGCCGCAGGGGCCGGATGTGCACGTGGAAGCGCCCTCGGTTGGGAGTGGAAACGAGCGCCTGGGAAGCAGCGACCTGATGGAGAAGGCGTGCGAACGCCAGAACCTTCAGGCCGCACTGAAGCGTGTTCGGCAGAATGCGGGAAATCCCGGCATCGACGGGATGACGGTCGAAGAACTGCCCGATCACCTGCGCGTGCACTGGCCGCGCCTGCGCGAGGAACTGCTCGCGGGAGGCTACCAGCCGCAGCCGGTGAGGAGGGTGGTGATCCCGAAGCCCGGCGGAGGCGAGCGCGAGCTCGGCATTCCGACCGTGCTCGACCGGTTCATCCAGCAGGCCCTGTTGCAGGTCCTGCAACCGCTGTTCGACCCAACTTTCTCGGATGCAAGCTACGGCTTCCGGCCCGGACGGAGTGCGCACGACGCGGTGCGTCGCGCGCAAGCCTACGTGCAGGAAGGCCGCGGCTTCGTCGTGGACATCGACCTGGAGAAGTTCTTCGACCGGGTCAACCACGACATCCTGATGGGAAGGTTGGCCAAACGGATCGCGGACGGTCGGGTGCTGCGGCTGATCCGCCGCTACCTCAATGCGGGCATGCTCGCGGACGGGGTGGTGATCGAGCGGCACGAGGGGACGCCGCAAGGCGGCCCGCTCTCGCCGCTGTTGGCCAACGTGCTGTTGGATGAAGTCGACAAGGAGCTGGAGCGGCGCGGGCACGCCTTCGTCCGCTACGCTGACGATCTGAACGTTTATGTTCGGACGCAGCGTTCGGGCGAGCGGGTGATGACCTCGCTGCGCAAGCTGTTCGGAAAGCTGAAGCTCCGTGTCAACGAAACCAAGAGCAAGGTGCGACGTGCCACCGCATCGAAGTTCCTCGGCTTCTCCTTTTG
>NZ_DAIDJE010000012.1 GCF_027451485.1 Bradyrhizobium sp. | reverse complement strand
GATGACGCCTATTGGCTGAAGAAGGACAAGGAAGGCGGTTATCCGGCCGATTTTCACCGTGCGCTGGCCGATGCCGGCTGGCTCGGCATCTGTATCCCTGAGGAATATGGCGGTTCCGGCCTCGGCATCATGGACGCCGCGATCATGATGCGGACGATTTCGGAATCCGGCGCCGGCATGTCGGGTGCTTCCGCCGTGCATATGAACGTGTTCGGGCTCAATCCGGTGGTGGTGTTCGGCACCAAAGAGCAATGCGAGCGGATGTTGCCGCCGATCGCGGCCGGCACACAGCGATCATGCTTCGCCGTCACCGAACCCAACACCGGGCTTAACACCACGCAATTGAAAACGCGTGCCGTCCGGTCAGGCGACAAGTATATCGTCAACGGCCAGAAGGTCTGGATATCGACCGCCCAGGTTGCCGAAAAGATTTTGCTGCTGGCCCGCACCACGCCGCTGGAGGAAGTGAAAAATCCGACCCATGGGCTCAGTCTGTTCTATACCGATTTCGATCGCAGCCGCATCTCGGTGCGGGAGATCGAGAAGATGGGCCGCAAGGCGGTCGATTCCAACGAACTCTTCATCGAAAATTTTGAAATTCCACTTGCCGACCGTCTTGGCGAAGAGGGACGGGGATTTGAGTACATCCTGCATGGCATGAATCCCGAGCGTATTTTGATTGCGGCAGAGGCCGTCGGGCTCGGGCACGTAGCGCTGTCGCGCGCGGTTGCCTACGCGAAAGAGCGCAATGTATTCAACCGACCGATCGGCAAGAACCAGGCGATCCAGCATCCGCTGGCGAAGAACTGGATGGAGCTGGAGGCCGCCTGGCTGATGACGCTGTCGGCTGCCTGGCAATACGATCAGGGAGCGCCCTGCGGTCCGGCGGCCAATGCCGCGAAATATCTCGCGGGCGAGGCCGGCTTTCACGCCTGTGAGCAGGCTGTGATGACCCATGGCGGGTTCGGCTACGCGCGCGAATTTCACGTCGAGCGATATCTTCGGGAGTCGCTGATCCCGCGGATCGCCCCGATTAGCCCGCAGCTCATCTTGAGCTTCATCGCCGAAAAGGTGCTGGGCTTGCCGAAGTCGTATTGAGGCGGCTATCTCCTTTCGAAAATCAACAAGCGCACGTTCAAGGATTCATCATGACCCGTCTCAAGGCCGCGCTCGATCCGCGCTCCGTCGCCATCATCGGCGCCTCTGAAAACCCCAACAAGGTCGGCGGTCGGCCCGTGCACTATCTCGACAAGTTCGGCTTCAAGGGCAAGATCTTCCCGATCAACCCGTCGCGCGCCGAAGTGCAGGGCCACAAATGCTACAAGAGCTTGGGCGATCTGCCGGAAGCCCCTGAAATGGTAATCGTGGCGGTGGCGGGCGATAACGCGATCGGCGCCGTGGAAGATTGCGCGGCCCACGGCGTCAAGGTTGCTGTCGTGATGGCCTCAGGCTTTGGCGAGGTCGATGCGGTCGCCGGGAAGGCCAAAGAGCGGCGGATGGTCGAGGCCGCGCACAAGGCCGGCATGCGTATCGTCGGGCCCAATTCGCAAGGGCTCGCCAATTTCGGCACCGGCGCGATCGCAAGTTTCTCCACCATGTTCATGGACATGGATCGCGCCGAAGGTCATGTCGCCATGCTGAGCCAGAGCGGCGCGCTGAGCACGGTGCCGGTTGGATTCCTGCGGCAGCGCGGCATCGGCGTACGCCACACGCACGCAACGGGCAACGACGCCGATATTACGGTCGGCGAGCTCGCAGTCGCGGTCGCCGAAGACCCGGAAGTCAAGCTGCTGCTGCTTTATCTCGAGAGCATTCCCGAAACGAAATATCTGGAAGAGCTCGCCGAGGTCGCCTTGAAACGCGACCTGCCGATCATTGCCTTGAAATCCGGTCGATCCGAGGCCGGCCGGCAGGCGGCGCAGTCGCATACCGGCGCGCTCGCCAATGAAGATCGCGTCGTCGATGCCTTCTTTGAGCAGCATGGAATCTGGCGCGCGCCGGACATGCGCGGCCTCGTGGAAGCGACTGAGCTATACCTGAAAGGCTGGAAACCGAAGGGCAGGCGACTGGTCGCGATCAGCAACTCAGGGGCGGTCTGTGTCATGACCGCGGACGCCGCTACCAACGTCGGCATGCCGATGGCGAAGCTCTCCGCCGAGACCGACAAGAAGCTGAAGGGCATTCTGCCAAGCTTTGCAACGACCACCAATCCGATCGACCTGACGGCGGCACTGCTGTCGAACAGCCGGCTGTTCGGCGACATTCTCCCGGTCATCGCTGAAGATCCTGCAGCGGACGCCTTCCTGATCGGCGTTCCCGTGGCAGGTCCCGGCTATGATGTCGAGGCCTTCGCCCGCGATGCGGCAGCTTTTGCCAAGCAGACCGGCAAGCCGCTGGTGATCGCTGCGACTCAAAAGAGCGTCGCCGATCAATTCGCAGCTGAGGGTTCATCCGTCTTTCCGACCGAGACAGAGGCGGTCACGGCATTGCATCAATTCTTGGCACACCACGAGCTGATGGCCCGCACCAAGGCGCGCCTGGCGCACGGTCAGCAGATTCGATCGCCCTGGCAGCCGGCGGCTGTCACCACCATGCTCAATGAAGCGGATAGTCTTGCATTGCTGGCCGAGCGCGGCGTTTCCGTCGTGGCCCATCGGCTGTGCCGGTCACGGGCCGAAGCAGTCGCGGCCTTCGAGAGCATCGGCGGTCCGGTCGTGGTCAAGGGATGCTCGGCCGACATCGCCCACAAATCCGAACTCGGACTGGTCAAGCTCGGAGTGACGAGCCGCGAGGAGGCCGGCGACGTCTGGGCCCAGATGGAAGCCATCATTCGCAAGCACGGTTCGCGATTCGACGGCGTCATCGTCGCGGCGATGGCGGGCGGTCGCCGCGAGATCATGATCGGCGCGCACCGCGATCCGGTCTTCGGTCCCGTCGTGGCGGTCGGTGACGGCGGCAAATATGTCGAGATCTTCCGAGATACCGCATTGCTGTTGCCGTCCTTCTCGAGGGAAGAGGTAAAGACCGCGCTTCAGCGGCTCAGGGTTGCGCCGTTGTTTGCCGGCGTGCGCGGCGAGCCGCCGATGGATGTCGATGCGCTGTGCGAAGCCGTAATGCGGATCGGCGCGTTAATGCTCGATCCCACCGCCAAGGTCGTCAGCCTGGACCTGAACCCGGTGCTGCTCGACAGCGCCGGCAAGGGCTGCGTGGTCGTCGACGCGGTGGTGTTTCAGGGATAACCGCTGCGGCAGTCGCGAACGCAACGAGGCAACCCCCCAAGGCTACGCGGAACCATCCGCCCCGGATTGCCTCGTCGCATTCGCTCAACCTCGCGCGTCTGGCGGTGGGTGATCACCGCCAGTGGAAGACGACGCTGGCGATGACGATCATGGCCGTCACCGCCATCATCTGCGCGAGTACCTCCGAGGCCGCCCGTTTGCTGGCGTCCTTCATGCCGTTCTCCCTAGACTCGGGCCTGGGTGAACCCGGATTTTGGACGCGATTCATCGTTGCCCGCGAAGGCCCGATGACCGATGGATTTACTCGGAACACCCCTCGACGAGTATTCGCTTTGATTTGAGTCCCCACTCAGCGAACATCGACAAGGCTAAAAGTCGTTTAGCAATAAGGCGGCAATTTGGCTCGCCTGTAGCGGGTTTATGCGAAAGCCAAGGAATTTTGGAAACGAATTCCGGTTCATGTTGGCGGTGTCGTGCCGCCATTGTGGTATCATCAGGCCGAACGCTCGACTCCGATGGACACAAGACCAAGGTGATCAATGGCCCGCATCGAATACTGCGATACTTCGAAATCGAACGAACGTACGAAGGAAATCCTGGCAAAGAACCGCAGCGCCAACATCTTTCGGATGATGGCGCATTCGCCGAGTTATTTCGAACAATACTGCCGGCTCGGCGGCGCGATCCGCCACCGCGGCGAGCTTGATCCGGTCGTGCGGGAGCTCGCGATCACGCGAACCGGGATCTTGTGCGAAGCACCATACGAGATCGCGGCACATAAGCGCATCGGCAAGAACGTCGGAGTTACCGACGAGCAGAACGCAGCACTTGAGAACTGGGAGAGCGCGACCTGCTTCAACGAAATCCAGCGGGCCGCGCTCGCGTTCACCGATGAGATCGTCCGCCTCCGCCGGCCGAGCGATGCCACGTTCAATGCGATCGCCGCAAAACTCACGCCGGCCGCGCTGGTCGAATTGCAGCTTTCGGTCGGCTTCTACATCATGACATCGAAATTCCTCGAAACGTTCGACATCGATATGCAGCCGGTCGAACAGGTAGTGTGAGGATTTCGTTCAGGCTTCAATAACAGCAACGAGCTGTCCTTCGCTGACGATATCATCGACCTTGACCAGGATTGATTTGATAATTCCGGCCGCGGGCGACGCAGCGGGTATTTCCAGCTTCATCGCTTCAATGATGACGACGTCGTCGCCCTCACGCACGTGCGCGCCTGCCTGAACGGCGAGCGTACAAACGCGACCTGCGACTTCAGTAACAATCTCGATCTCTGGCATTCCAGATTCCAAGTTTCGCTATGCGAACGACGTGCGCGTTCGTTCACAGATGCAGCCGACTTAGGTGTTAGTTGTCGCATCAGATTGCCTGAGCTAGCTTGTTCAACAAAGCGGAATTTAGTTCCGCTATGCGGAAATGGGAGGATGGCATGGGGCGACGCTCGGAGCGGCTGAGCAGGCAAGGAGCGCTTGCGCATGAAACAGTCGGCGAGGGCGACGTCATTCAAGTCGTGTCGCGGGCGTTCGACGTCCTGCGTTGCTTCGAGGGACACGAGGCGAGGCTTGGTAACCTCGAAATCTCCAGCCGTTGCGGATTGCCGCGTTCGACGGTCTCGCGCCTGACGCACACGCTGACGCGAATGGGCCAGCTCGTCTATCTGCCGCGCGATCAGAAGTACCGCATCGGTCCGAGCGCGGTCGCGATGAGCACTTCGATAATGCGCGGCTTGCAGCTGCGTCACTTGATCCGCATGCGCTTGC
>NZ_DAIDJE010000011.1 GCF_027451485.1 Bradyrhizobium sp. | reverse complement strand
TCATACACCGGCAGGGGAAGAAACCATGCCTAATCTCAACATCAATGGACGGAATATGTCCGTCGAAGCGGCGCACGATACGCCGCTGCTCTGGGTCATCCGCGAGCAATTGCAGATGACCGGCACGAAATTCGGATGCGGTGCCGGACTATGCGGAGCATGCACCGTTCACCTCAACGGTGAAGCCGTGCGCTCCTGCCAGACCGCGGTCGGCGACGCCGTGGGCAAGAAGATCACCACGATCGAAGGTTTGTCGGCGAAGGGCGAGCATCCCTTGCAGAAGGCATGGATTGCCGAGCAGGTGCCTCAATGCGGCTACTGCCAGTCCGGTCAGATCATGCAGGCGGCTTCGCTGCTTGCGAAGAATTCCAATCCGACCAAGGAGGAAGTCGTTGCGCACATGGACGGCAATCTCTGCCGCTGCATGACCTACTCGCGCATTCAAAAGGCGATCATGCGCGCAGCAACCGAAATGCGCACTGCCTCCAACGCAACCGATCGGAGGCACACATGAATTCGCACGTCAAAATCACCCACAACGAGCCGGCCGATCTGAGCCGCCGCTCCTTCCTCGTCGGCTCGGCAGCTGCAGGCCTTGCGCTTG
This sequence comes from Bradyrhizobium sp., assembly GCF_027451485.1. Classification (GTDB taxonomy): domain Bacteria; phylum Pseudomonadota; class Alphaproteobacteria; order Rhizobiales; family Xanthobacteraceae; genus Bradyrhizobium. The sequence goes on along the minus strand of NZ_DAIDJE010000011.1, from coordinate 62,823 downwards.
GCTATTCCGCCGTTCCCGGCCTTCTCGGCAGTGATCAGGCGTTGGCCGCGGCCTCCAACTTCGATCCCAGCGTGTGGTACTCGATTGCGCCTGACGGCATCGTCACGGTCATCAGCGGCAAGGCCGATATGGGCCAGCACATCGCCTCCACTATGGCGCAAATCGTCTGCGAAGAACTCGGCGCCAACTGGAAGGACATGCGGGTCCAGCTTGCTTCCAACGATCCGAAGTACAACGATCCCGTGCTTGGCGCGCAGGTGACCGGCGGCAGCTGGAGCACCATGATGAACTTCGATGCGATGAGCCGCGCGGGTGCCGCGGGGCGAATCGCGCTGACGGAAGCGGCCGCAGCCATGATGGGCGTTCCGGCCGCCAATCTGGTCGTGAGAAACTCCAAGATCACCGATCCGAAGTCGAAGAAGTCGGTGACCTTCGCCGAAGTGGTCAAGAGCGGCAAGGCCACCAAGACCTTTACCGCCGACGACCTCAAGGCGATCAAGCTCAAGACGCCGGACCAATACACCATGATCGGCGTCTCGGTCCCGCAGCTCGACATTCCCTCCAAGACGAACGGCACGGCCAAGTACGGCATCGACGTGATGCTGCCGGGCATGGTCTACGGCAAGGTCGTCACGCCGCCGGCGCGCTATGGCGCCACGGTGAAATCGGTCGACGACAGCGAAGCCAAAAAGGTGCCCGGCTTCATCAAGGCGGTCACCCTCGACGACAAGACCGCAACGACGACCGGATGGGTGGTCGCGGTGGCAAATACCTATGCCGCCGCAACCAAGGCAGCCCAAGCGCTCAAGGTCACCTACGACAGGGGTCCCAATGCCAAGCTGTCGAGCCAGTCTATCGTCGACGAAGCCAAGCGGCTCCAGGGCCTTGATGATTCCGGCTTCTTCTTCGTCAAGAACGGCGACACCGCGGCCGCCTTGGGTACGGCGGCCAAGGTGCTGGAGGCGGAGTACACCACCAGCATCAACATCCACGCACCGATGGAGCCGATGACCGCGGTGGCGGAGCAGAAGGGCGACATCTGGCACGTCTACACCGGCAACCAGTTTGCGACGCGTTCCGGCGCGATCGCGGCCGGGGCCGCCGGGGTCGATCCGAAGTTCGTGGTGATGCATCAGCAGTGGCTCGGCGGCGGCTTCGGCCGGCGTCTCGAGGGCGACATGCTGGTACCGGCCGTGCAGGCGTCGAAAGCCGTCGGCAAGCCGGTCAAGATCATCTACACGCGTGAACACGACATGCAGATGGATTTCACGCGGCCGCTGACCTACCAGAAGGTCAAAGCGGGACTCGACGGCAACGGCAAGCTCGTGGCGATGAACCACGACGTGGTCGCGGCCTGGCCGACCAAGCGCTGGGGGATCCCGGCCTTCCTCTCGCCTTCGGTCGACAAGAAGGGCGCACTTGACGCGTTCACGGTGAACGGCGCGGACTTCTTCTATACCGTGCCCAATCACAACGTCCGCGCCATCCTCAACGACATGGCCCAGACCGCCACGCCCTCGGGTCAGTTGCGGTCGGTCGCGCCGGGGTGGACCTTCTGGGCGGTCGAAAGCATGGTTGACGAACTCGCTCATGCCGCGGGCAAGGATCCGGCGCAATTCCGGATCGAAATGCTCGACGGGCAGGGCGACAACAATGGCGGCGCACAGCGGCTGCGCAATACGCTGATCGCAGCCATGGGCCTCGCCGGCTACGGCACCAAGGCGTTGCCGAAAGGCGAAGGGATGGGCGTGGCCTGCGTCTCGTCGCAGGAAAGAAAAACCGCAAGCTGGACCGCCTGTGTGGCCCATGTTGCAGTCGCGCCGAGCGGCGAGGTCAAGGTCAAGAAGCTGACCGTGGCCACCGACGTCGGCACGCAGGTGCATCCCGACAACGTTCGTGCCCAGGTCGAGGGCGCCTCGTTGTGGGGTGTTTCGCTTGCGCTGTACGAAAAGGCAACGCTGAAGGACGGCGCTCTCGAACAGACCAATTTCGATAGCTACACGCCGCTCCGGATGAGCCAGGCCCCCGAGGTTGAAGTGCACGTGATTGCCAATGGCGAGCACGCGACCGGGGTCGGAGAGCCCGCGGTAACCGTGATCGCGCCTGCGCTGGCAAACGCGATCTTCAACGCATCCGGCGCGCGGGTACGCTCGCTGCCGATCACGGCGGAAGCCGTCAAGGCTGCGATGAAGGCATAAGCCCTTCAAATCGCGAGAGAACAGGCCGCCGGAGGGGCGATCCCTCCGGCGGCTTTTTTGTCAGCCAGCCGCCCTCAGACCTCCGCACCCTTCAAATTCTAGCTTCAGGAGAAAGGGCCCGTTCATGATTTCTCTTAAGGAGCAGGGAATGTGTTCTCGGTAAGGTTGAAGGCTGGTGGAGTGGATTTGACATTCGCTACCCCTCGGCCGCGAAAGCGAATGTCAAATCCGAAACTCCACTAGAAGCTCAAATTCTTTCTGGTGGTCCTGGAATTCCAACATCCGCAAACGCGTTCGCTGCGACGGGATGTGAATGTTTGGAATTGGACCACTGGCCAACCAGCACCCATCGAAAGAGGGGCCATGTCAGCTCAAACTCCACGGCGCCGCCTGCTGCTGGCGTCCGACAACCAGGAACAAAGCCGCGAGTTGGAGCTCATCCTTCAATCGGTCAGCGAGGTGCAGACCGTTTCGACATCGGATCTTCCCGACACCCCCGATCAGATCTCCGGCGTCGTGGTCGACATCAATCTGCGTTCGGCCGAAAGCGTGCAGCGCGTGCGCAACAAGCTGCGCCACGAATCCTACCGCGCGATGCCGCGCCTGTTCGTCCTGGCGGACGCTCTTCATCACGGCTCGATGCAGGCCTGGGCTCTTGGCGCCACCGACACGATTTCGCGTCCCCTGGACGCGGCCGGCATCCTGCAACGCGTCCGCGCTGCCTTTCCGGACAATCAAGGTTTCGACGCGACCGAACGCGGCAAGACGTTGAACCGCGGTGTCGAGGCCGCCCACGAAGTGATGATCAAGATCTTCCACAAGCTGCCGGCCGGCGAACCCCTACGATTCAGCGACGTCGTGCAGGCCGAGAACAAGATCCTCAAGGCCATCAAGCACTCTTCGCTGCGGGAGTGGCTGACGACCGTCGGCTGCCACCACGCCGACAGCTTTCGCCATTGCCTGTTTGTAACCGGCTTTGCGGTCGCCTTCGCGCAGCACCTCGGCATGCGGGAGGACGACCAGCGGCGCCTGGTGCGGGCCGCGCTGCTGCACGACGTCGGCAAGGCGTTCATCCCGACCTCCATTCTCGACAAGCCCGGCCTGTTGACCGAGGAAGAAAAGAACGAGATGCGCCGGCATCCGCGTCTTGGCTACGATGCGCTGGCGATTCAGGGCGGCTATCCGCCGGAAATGCTGGACGTCGTGCTGCATCATCACGAATTGCTCGACGGCACCGGCTATCCCGACGGACTGCGCGCCGGGGAAATCAGCGACATCGTGCGGCTGACGACCATCGTCGATATCTACACCGCATTGATCGAGCAGCGTCCCTATCGGGTGCCCTTCACGCACGCCAAGGCATTTGCGACCATGGAGAAGATGGAAGGCAAGCTCGACATGCACCTGCTGTATGCGTTCCGGCCGGTGACGTTCGGCGCATATTGAGGCAAGCCGGCGCTGAAGCCTCGACCGGAAGGAGGGTGAGGATTTCTCCGTCGCCTGCGCTTCGGGCAATTGATCGCCGCCAACCTTTGCGCAATGCAGCACGAGGAGCTGCCCCTCGCTGACGTGGGTGGTGAAATCACTTTCGATCTGTAAAATCAGATCGAAAAGCCGGGTTTCACGTTGCCGATGTTGCTGTCTCCTTCCCCTTCCATCGAAAGCAAAGCCTCCTGGGCCGTCGCGTCGGCCGCGCTGTTTGCGCTCGCGATGTCATTCGGCGCAGCCTGGATCACCGCCGTCGCGCTGAAGGACATCGCAAGCGAGGTCGGCGGGTCGCGCTCGATTCCCGCGCTCGCCACGTCGCTGGCGTGGCTCGGCTCCGGCATCGGCGGCATCCTGATGTCCCAGATCGCCGAGCGCGCTGGCACGCGCGCGACGGTGATGATCAGCTCGGTGATGATCGCCCTTGGCCTCACTATTTCGACGTTCGGACCTCCCTGGCCGCTGTGGATCGGCCACGGTCTGTTCATCGGCCTGTTCGGAATCGGCGGCATCAACGCTCCCCTGTACATCTATGTCAGCCGCTGGTTCGATCGCCGACGCGGCTCGGCGCTGGCGCTGATTTCGAGCGGTACTTATCTGGCCGGCACGATCTGGCCGCCGATTTTCGAACGCGCGATCGCCAGTGTCGGCTGGCGACATACGATGCTGTGGTACGCGCTTGCCGAAATGCTGGTCGTCGCGCCGATCGCCGTGATCTATTTCGGCGCGCCGCCGGAAACAATTCATCCGCTGACATCCGAAGCCGGCGCCGAAAAATCCCGCGTCCTCGGCTGGCCGCCGAATGCGGTATTTGCGATGATCTGCTGCGCCGCTGTGCTGTGCTGCATTCCGATGGCGATGCCGCAGGGGCACCTGGTCGCCTTTTGCAGCGATCTCGGCATCAGCCGGTCGATGGGCGCGCTGATGCTGTCGGTGCTGCTGGGCACCGCCTTTCTGAGCCGGCAGATCTGGGGCGCGATCTCAGACCGGATCGGCGGTCTGACCACCGTTTTGATCGGGTCGGCTTGGCAGGCCGCGTCGATGACGGCGTTCCTGCTGACCCAGAACGAGGCCGGCCTTTTCACGGTCACCGCTGCCTTTGGCCTCGGATTTTCCGGCATCATCCCGGCCTATGTGCTGGCCGTGCGCGAACTGTTCCCACCGTCGCAGGCGTCCTGGAGAATTCCGACATTGCTGTTGTTCAGCGGCGGCGGCATGGGCGCCGGCAGCTGGATCGCAGGCTTGCTCTACGATCATTTCGGCTACTACACGCCGGCGTTCACCGCCGGCATCGGCTCCAACCTGCTCAACATTGTCGTCATCAGTATCCTGGTCGGCCGCCAGCTTCTCCGGCAGCCTGCGCCGGCGTGACAACCGCAGGCGGCGGGATGCGCGGATAGGCCGCCGAATCTTGCTACAGCACCTTGGTGACGCGGTGGACCGGCCGCACATCGATGCCGAGCATTTGCGCACGGATCCTGTTCCACAAGCGGGCCGCCAGCGAACCGAGCACAAATCCAATGATGCTGGATATCGACACCAGCGTCAGGGCGCGCGCGGATTCGAAAGGCACCGTCAAATCGATCGGCTTGATGAAATACATCCAGAAAAAGAAGTTCAGGACTGGCTGCCCCCAACCCGCGGCGACCAGCAACGACCACAGCAGGTGAATGCCGCCCATCATGGCGCCGATGACGAGACCCGTCGTGGTGGTGCTCAGCTTTTCCAACCCGGTTGCCTCCACGTTCCGGTAAAGACCCCGATGAAACTGGCATGCTGAAAGGGTCGCTCGTGTTGATTTGAATCAACGAGGACGGTGGCGATCGCACGCTAATTAGAAAGATGGGATCGGAGCCGCCAGAGCGGATCGACGTGATATCCCGCGACGAGGCCGGGACGCTTGCCGGATTGTTCGCCAAGCGTGTTGGTCGCAGCGGTGACGATGTCGCTTATTGCGAGCATGTCGACGGCCGCTGGAAAGAACAGACCTGGCGAGAAATGGCGGAGCGGGTGGCTTGCCTGCGGGGTGCATTGGCGCGCTGCGGGCTGAGGCCAGGTGATCGTGCCGCGGTCCTGCTGCCCAATGGCACCGATTGGGTGGCGTTCGACCTTGCGGCCTTGGCGAACGGCCTGATCACCGTGCCGCTTTATGCCAATGACAGTCCCGAGAACGCGGCCTTCATCCTTGCCGACTCGGGCGCGCGGCTCTGCCTGATCGATAGCGCCGCGCGATGGAGCACGATTGCACCCCTCGTCGAAGCCAATGGAGCCCTCAAGCACGTCTGGGTGAGGGATGGGCTCGACCGAGTGACCGTTCTGCCGCGGGGCCGTTCGCGGCTCTCCGCGCTTCGCGACGCTCTCGCGCAAAGCGAGCCGGATCGCAGCGAGTTGCGCTGTGCGCCGCATGATATCGCCACGATCATCTACACGTCGGGCACCACGGGCCGCCCGAAAGGCGTGATGCTTACGCACGCCGCGATCCTGTGGAACAGCGAGGCGAGCACGAGGCTCATCCCCCCGCTCGTGAGCGACGTCTACCTTTCCCTTCTGCCGCTGGCCCACGCCTTCGAGCGCACACTCGGCTACTATCTGCCGATGATGGCGGGCTCGCGCGTGGTCTACGCCCGCTCTGTCGAGCGGCTGCGGGAGGATCTTAAAACCATCCGCCCAACCGTGCTCGTGGCGGTTCCAAGGCTGTACGAGCGGATCTATGAGGCGGTGCGCCGCGAGACGGACGCCAGCCAGGTGACGCGCCGGCTCGTTGAGCTGGCCGCGCGTCTTGGCTGGGAATTGAATGAATTCCGCCACGGCCGGGGCACGCCTCCTGGTCTGTTTGCGAGAATGATGCTCTGGCCTTTGCTCGACAGGTTCGTGGCACGGCCTGTCCTCGCCGCCTTCGGTGGACGCGTTCGCATCGCGATGAGCGGCGGGGCCGCCCTCCAGGCCAAGGTTGCCCAATTCCTCGTCGGACTCGGCCTGCCGATCGTTGAAGGTTACGGACTGACGGAAGCCGGGCCCGTCGTCGCCTCGCGAGCCATCGAGGGCAGCCTGCCCGGTTCAGCCGGCCGACCGCTCCACGGGCTTGAAGTCAAACTCGGCGCGCAATCGGAACTCATCGTGCGGTCGCCGTCGACCATGAAGGGCTACTGGCAAAATGAACAGGCGACCGCCGAAACGCTATCGGCGGACGGTTGGCTCAGGACCGGCGACATCGCCCAGATTCGAAACGGCAGCGTCTTCATCACCGGCCGGCTCAAGGAGATCATCGTTCTGTCGACCGGAGAGCATGTCCCGCCGAACGCCATCGAAGCGGCGATCCAGAACGATCCGTTGTTCGAGCAGCTGTGTGTCGTCGGTGACCAGCGGCCTTGCGTGACTGCAATCCTGGTGCTTGATCCCGAAGCCTGGCTGCGGCTTGCGCGCGACCTCGCGGTTGACCCCGCAGATCTAGACGGGCCCGTCGCGCAGGAGGCGATCCTCTCGCGTCTGTCGGCACAGACCCGCAGCCTGCCGGAATTCTGGCAAGTGCGCGCGATCCTGGCCACCATCACGCCGTGGACCATCGAAGACGGAAGTCTGACGCCAACGCTCAAGGTCAAGCGGCGCGTGATCGAAGCACGCTTCGAAAAGCAGATCGATGAACTCTACCGACGCATCGCGCAGCAACGGCAATCGGTTGTACCGCGGCGTCGGGCTTGACGCTGTTCCCCTGGCCGCTATGCCGGCGTGAGGACGCGGTCAGCTCGCAAGACTGGCGCGTTGGCAGCCGTCGCCTGCCGGCTCGGCGGAGCCGCGCCAGGACCTGGCAATGAAGCCGCGAATGCTGGCAACGATCTTGACGTCGTCAAGGTCGTCATGGCCGCCGAGTGGAAATCGAACGAAGCATTTGGGCGCCTTGACAAGGTTGTAGAGACGCTGCCCAAACGAGATCGGCACCGTCTCGTCCTTGGCCCCATGGAACACCAGCACCGGCGCAGTCACCTTGCTGATCAGCCAATCCGAATGGAATTGATCCTTGAGCAACCACCGCACCGGCAGCAGCGGGTAATTCATGGCTGCGACGTCCGCGACCGAAGTGTAAGGCGACTCCAGCACGAGCGCCTTGATCTTCCGCTCGACCGCAAGCCAGACCGCGACGCCCGTGCCAAGCGACTGCCCCCACAGCACGATACGGTCAGGCCCGATCTGATGATCGGCGGCGAAGGCATAGGCCGCCGCAGCGTCGAGATGCATGCCATCTTCGGACGGACTGCCGGTCGACCCCTCGTAACCTCTGTAGGACACCGCGAGCAGCCCGCTGCCGTCGGCCACGAGCTTGCGGTCGCGACCGACGCGCCAGTTGAGAGTATCGCCGTTGCCGTGGAAATAGATGAAGAGGGGCTTGTCGGACTTGGGTGGCACATACCAGGCGACCAGACGCTCGCCATCGGATGTGTGCAGCGCAACCTCCTGCGCCTCGGGGAAACCCGCTTCAACCGCAGTGACATGGCCGGCCAGCTTGGGAAAGACCAGAGAGCGCTGCATCACGTACATCACCGTGCAGACGGCAATGTAAGCCACCACTACGGCGGCACCGGCCCATTTGCCAAGTTTCCAGCTGAACCCCAAAACCGCACGCATGCGATACTCCTGCGAAGGTGCCAGAATAGTTGGCCGTGCGCGACGCGAACACAAGCCGCATTCAAAGGCAAGTTGCCGCGCTTTCCTTCGAATTCTTGACTTTGATCAAGGCACGTCAGCATATTTTGTCCGATCAAAGGCGTGCCTGCCGAAAGACACTTGCGGGCGATGATGGAACGGGATGGACATGCCCGGACTCAAGCTCAATCCCGTCGAGATACCGCGTGACTTCCGGCTCGACCTATATCGGGGATTTGCGCTCTGGCTCATCTTCCTGGCCCACATTCCCGGCACGATCTTCAATCGGATAACGCCATGGAATCACGGCTTCAGCGATCCGGCTGAGGTCTTTATCTTCGTGTCCGGCTACGCCAACGCCTATGTCTATGGGCGCGTGATGGAGCAGCGCGGCTTCCTGGTCGGGGCTGCGCAGATCGTGCGGCGCGCCGTTGAAGCTTACATCGCCCAGATATTCCTGTTTGTGATCGTGATCGGCGAGGCGTTCTGGCTCTCGCATGGCTCACACGCGCTCGACGATGCGATGAACATCGCTGTGGTCCATCAACGGCCGGACGAAAGCATTCTGGCGCTGCTGCAACTGAAGTTCATGCCGGTGAACATGAATGTGCTGCCGCTCTATGTCGTGGTCCTTGCGGTCTCGCCGGCCGTCCTGTGGCTGCTGCGAAAAGCGCCGGCGCTGGCGCTGGTATTGGCCATCAGCCTATACGCCGCGGCCAATGGGTTCGGACTGAACTTCCCGGCTTTTCCGTCCGGATACTGGTACTTCGATCCGTTCGCCTGGCAATTACTGTTCGTCTTGGGCGCCTGGTGCGGTCTCGGCGCGGCAGACTGGGTGTGGCGGCTGGCGCGCTCACGCTGGGTGCTCATTCTGTCGGCCGTCTATGCGGTATCGGCGTTCGCCTTGTTTCTCCCCTGGAATGGCCTGAACCTTGGTGAACTCCTCCCCGAATGGAGCCTTTACGCGTTCGGCAAGACCAATCTCGGCGTGCTGCGCCTTGTGCATTTCCTGGCGCTTGCGGTCGTCGTCGACCGGCTGATTCCCCGGGACTGGCCGCCGCTGAACTGGCTGGTCCTGCGGCCGCTCGTCGTGAGCGGGCAGCATTCGCTGGAAGTGTTCTGCCTGGGCGTGGCATTGGCCTTTGCCGGCCAGGTCGCCGCGGTTGAAGCGCCGGGCAATGCCTTGATCCGCCTGCTGGTCGCCGTGACGGGGATCGCCGCGATGGTCGCGGTCAGTGCGCTGTTGAGCTGGTACAACTCGACCCGCGTGTCCTTCCGGATCATTGCCGATGCCGACGAGGCCATGGCGCGCCCCGTTCGAAGTTTTGCACCGCCGGTGCGACCGCCCGAGAGCGGACCTCAGCTCTCGTAAGAGGAAATCTCGATCAGACTGCCGTCGGGATCGCGGCAATAGACCGATCGTAACGCGCCGCGGGCGCCTTGCTTGATCACCGGGCCCTCCTCGATCGCAACCCCGCACGCCTTCAGGTGCGCCACCACCTCCTCCGGCGCGCTCGCAGTGAGAAAGCACAGGTCGTCGCTGCCAGGCATGTCATGATCGGCGGTGAACCATTCGGTCTTGTCGGCGCCGCGCGGACGTACATTGATCTTCTGCTGACCGAAAGTCAGCGACGTCCTGACCGGCTTGCCGTGGCCGGGATCAAACACCCTGACCTCCATGCCCAGCACCTTGCGGTACCAGTCGACCGAGCGCGCCACGTCGGCGACATTGATCACGAGATGATCGAGCGCATCGACTTTCACCGACATACGAATCTCCGCGAGCTTTCGTTTGACGTTCCTTTGAAGAATTCGCGGCAACACTGCAAGGTACGTCAGTGTCGCCACGGTGGATTTTGTTTGTTACAACGCGCGCCATGTTCAATTCAACACGATCGAGCCTCGACAAACCAGGCTCGCACCAGGAGAACGACACCATGTTTCGCCGAATCGCGATAGCTCTTCTGGCATTCGGCCTGTGGGCTCTCGCCGCACCAATCGTCCCGGCATCCGCGCTGGATTATCCGACCCGGCCGGTGCGCTTCATCGTCGGCTATCCTGCCGGCGGTTCCACCGACATCATCGCCCGCCTGATCGGGCAGCGTTTGTCGGAACGGCTCGGCCAGCAGTTCGTGATCGAAAACAAGCCCGGCGCCGGCAACAATATCGGCACGGAGGCCGTCGTGCGAGCCGATCCCGACGGCTACACGGTGCTCCTGGTCAACCCCGCCAACTACATCAACACTTCGCTGTACGCCAATCTAAGCTTCAATTTCCTCAAGGACATCGCGTCGGTCGCCGCGTTCATTCGCGTGCCCAATGTGATGACGGTGGCAAAGCAGGTGCCCGCCAAGACGGTGGCCGAATTCATCGCCTATGTGAAGGCCAATCCCGGCAAGGTGAACCTCGCCTCGTCCGGCAACGGCACTTCGGTGCATTTATCCGGCGAGATGTTCATGGCGATGACGGGCGCGAAGATGCTGCACGTCGCCTACAAGGGCGCCGCGCCGGCGACGACCGATCTCATCAGCAACCGCGTGCAGGTGATGTTCGACAACATGCCCTCGATCATCGGACATATCCGTGGCGGCGAGTTGCGCGCGCTGGCGGTGACCACCGCCCAGCGGTCGTCGCAGTTGCCCGACGTGCCGACCGTCGCCGAAACCGTTCCGGGCTATGAGGCGAGCGCGCTGTTTGGCATGGGCGCGCCGGCCAAGACGCCGCCCGAAATCATCGCCAAGCTCAACCACGAGATCAATGAAGTCCTGGCGGAGCCCGAGGTGCGAAAGCGCCTGGTCGAGCTCGGCGGCGAACCGCTGGTCACTACGCCGAAGGATTTTGGCGACATGATCAAGGCCGAAACCGACAAATGGGAAAAGGTCGTGAAATACGCCGATATCAAGATCGAATGAGCCGTACGATGAGCGCAGGTTAGCGAAGCCGGCGCCGGGACTTCCGATGCCGGCTTCGACCTGTCAGGTGCCGTCCGCCGGGGCCATCGCGGACTCAGCCGGCTTGGCGCCATCCGCCACCGGCGTCGTCGACGGTTCGGGATCGAAGCCGAACAGTTCGACGAGGAACTTGTAATATTTCGGCATCTTCTCCTTCAGCCGCGCGCGGGTATGCGGCTCGTGAAGGGATTCCTTGTCGGCCAGGAAGACGCTCGCGGTCACGGCGAAGAATTCCTGTGCGTTCTTCATCGCATACTCTTCCTTTGGGAAGACGTTCTTGCTCACGGCCTGGGCGTACATGGCCTTGATGCCGAGATTGTCCAATCCTCCGGCCATCAGCTTGGCGTGATAGGCGTGCAGCAACTCGTGCAGAATGACCGGATCCTCGGCATATTTCAGCATGTTCGGACGCAGCTTGATAACGCCGGGGCCGGCATCCGCCGCGAGGTCAACAAAATTCGGGTTGCTCCAGCTCATGGTCTTGGAGTCCCAAACCGTGAAGGTGCGATTACGTGCCGTCGTTTCAGGCGCGATCGAACCATAGCAGGCGATCGCGGCCCCAAGCTCGGTGCAGCCCATCTCGCTCGCGACGATCGGAACGGTGTGGAAGAATTGCAGCACCTTCGGTGAGAGCCCGACGCTCTCGACGACATCGAGCTGCTTTTTCAGAAGATCGACAATCGCGCCTTTATCCTTGCGGTCGACATTTTCGGACAGGTCGTAAATGTAGCCGCGATAGGTCTCAAAGCCAGGAGGCACCTCTGTGGCCGCCGGGTCAACCTCGATGACCCGCGGACCTGCGCCGGCAAAAGTCGAGGCGAACGAAAGCATCAGCACAATGGACGAAGTCAGAATCAGTCCGCGCATGGTTTCCCCACTTATGGTGTTGGCGATCAATGAAGGCGTGTGGCCCCACCGTTCTCCCAACATCATACAAAAGCGAACTTGCAGCGCGGTTTCGCCATTCCGCCCAAGTTTCGGCAGGGTGTTTTGTTGGCATTAACCATGGGCACGCAGCCTTGTCGCCACTTCTGGAACGACAGACCCCCGCCTGCCGGCGAGTGGGGGCGCTCGCGGGGGAGGCAAGCGAGGGTCTGTATTCCGGACACGCCACCGAGAACGGCGTGCCAGAATTCACTTAAGCGAGCTGTGGATCGCCAAAATCCGGCGTTGAGGACCTAGCCGGTCACGGCCGTAATGACGGAAAGCGACCGGCCGAAAGACCGCATTCATGGCCCGCCGCCGCGGCGGTCGTCAAAAATGTTGTGATGATTTTCACGCTCGATGGCCTCTCCCCGTTATTCCGTCCAAACGAACCGTTCTGGAAAGATAACGCGCGGGCTTCTCTCGCAGCGCTGGTGGATGGATAGCACGAAGCACTTGCGAAAATGCTAATCATCAAGGTTAAGCAATCCTGGAGATGGCGGGAACGCTGCCGCCAAAAACAAGATCGGGAGAAACGAAGATGATGGAAGGCTTCACGAAGGAAACGCTGCATGTGAACGGGGTCGACATCGTCCTGCGCCACGGCGGAAAAGGACCGCCGCTGCTCCTGATGCATGGCAATCCCTTCACGCACTTGTCGTGGAATCGCGTGGCGCCCGATCTCGCCGAACGCTTCACAGTGGTGACGCCCGATCTTCGCGGTTATGGTGACAGTTCCAAACCGGACGGCGGCAACGATCACTTTGCCTATTCCTTCCGCGAGATGGGCAAGGACATGGTCGAAGTGATGCAAGAGCTCGGCTTTTCAAACTTTTCGGCCGCCGGACACGATCGCGGCGCGCGGGTGCTGCACCGGATGTGCCTCGATCATCCCGAGAAGATCGACAAGGCCTGTTTCGTCGACATGCTGCCACAGCACCACCTGCTCAACAACGTGACGTTCAGCTGGGGCAAGTTCTCCTGGCACTGGTTCTTCATGATCCAGCCGACGCCCTATCCGGAGACGATGATCAGCAATGATGCGGAATTCTTTCTTCGCAGGAAGTTGTCGAAGACCGATCAGGGCACGGCCTTCTTCGTACCCGAGGCGCTCGACGAATATATTCGCTGCATCAAGAATCCACGAACCGTCTATGCGATGTGTGAGGATTATCGAGCCACGGTGTCCTGCGATCTCGAAATGGATACCGTCGATTTCAACGCCGGAAAGCGGGTGACCTGTCCCACCTTTCTGTTATGGGGCGCCACCGGCGGCGTCGGCCGCAACCACAATGCAAAAGAAGTCTGGTCGAAATACGCGACCAATATCGTCGGCACGTTTGCCGCCCCGGCCGGCCATTATGTGCAGGAAGAGGCCCCGAAGGAAACTCTTCAGGCGATGCTCGGCTTCTTCGCCGGTTGAGGCAGCGGATAAACCACGCGGGATGCGCAATCGCTCGGTTTAGCGTCGCGAGGTGAATTGGGCGGCCGAGCGCCGGCATTCCCATTTCGCGCGCTCCAGAGCCGGCCGGTCATCCTCGGTCTCGGGATAGCCAAGGCAGAGATATCCGATGAACTTCCACGTTTTCGGCACGTCGAGGATGTCATTGATCCGCGCCGGATTGAGGATCGAAACCCATCCGAGCCCGATTCCCTCGGCGCGCGCTGCCAGCCACATCGAACAGATGGCGCCGACGACGGAATATTCTGTTGTCTCCGGCATCGTCATGCGACCAAGACCATGGCCGGCCTGGCTTTCCTTGTCAGCGAACACGGCGAGATGGGCCGGGGCTTCTTCAAGGCCGGCCAGCTTGAGGGTTGCATAGTGCGAAGCCCGTTCGCCCGAATAGGATCGCAGCGCATCGGCATTGCAGGCCTTGAAATCCTCGATGACGGCGCGGCGCCGCGAAGCGCTCTCGACCATGACAAAGCGCCACGGCTGGCTCAAACCGACCGAAGGTGAAAGGCAGACGGTCTCGATCAGCCGTTCCATCGCGCCTTCAGGCAATGGGTCGCGGCGGAACCGCCGCACGTCACGGCGCCACACGAACAACTCATGCAGCTTGTGGCGAAACGCCTCGTCGAATGCGACCATCCCGGAACTCCGATACCGAGGTTCGAAAGCTATAAGCGGCGACCGCTGATGCAAATATTGATCTCTGGTATGCTTTGAATTTCAAAGTGCCTGTGATCGCCGCGACGTTGATAGGAACTTCTTATCGGCAGCACTGGCCATACCTAAAAAGCCGCGACTGCCATCAGCAGAATCGCGATCTCGCCGGTCTGCTCCAGCGCGCCCAGAATATCGCCCGTCTGCCCGCCGACTTGTTTCGTCGCCAGCCAGGCCCATCCCGACCCAATGAGCGCCAACAGTAAAAGTCCCATGACAGCCTTGCCGAAACCCAGAGCGAAGGCGAGACAGAGGAATCCGAGACCCGCGGCGATCACTGCGCTTTGCGCCGCCGCCTGTCCGGCTGCGGCCGAAAGCCCGTCCGACCGCGCCGGCGGAATCAGCCACATGAACACCGGCAATTGCGCGCGCGCTGCAACATGCGCGGCCAGGAGCGCTGAGGCCACCGATGCCGGCTCAGCAATCGTCGCCAGCGCGCTCCAGCGCAGCAACATCGAAAGCACAAGAGCACAGGCACCGTAGGTGCCGATCCGGCTGTCGCGCATGATATCAAGCTTCTGTTCGCGGCCGTTGCCGCCGCCGAGTCCATCGGCCGTGTCGGCAAGCCCGTCTTCATGGATCGCGCCGGTGACGATAATCGTGGCCGCGAGCGCCAGCAGCGCGGCCGGGCTGGCGGGGATTCCAGTCCGGCGGGCGAGTTCGTAGACGATCGCGGCGATAAGGCTCACGACCAAACCCGCCATCGGCAGAGCCCAACTCGCCGCCGCGATCCGGCCATCGTCGAGCGGCTTCTCCGGAGCGGTCGGCAGAATCGTCGAGAGCGACACAGCGATCCGGATGTCGATAACGATTCGCTCGATGAACTCGGATTGGCGCATCCGGGATCGGCCCTATTTCAGCTTCATCGGCAGGCCGGCAACGACGAACTCGACCTCGTCGGCGACGCCTGCGATCGTCTGGTTCATGTGACCTGCCGCATCGCGATAGGCGCGCGCCAGCGCGTTGTCGGGCACAATGCCGAGCCCGACCTCGTTCGTCACCAGCACGACCGGGCTCTGCTGACGTTTCAAAGTGTCAGCGAGCTCGGTGATGGTTTGCGGCCAGTCGCGTTCGGCGTGAAGCAGATTGGAGAGCCAAAGCGTCAGGCAATCGACCAATCGTGCGCCGACGCCGTCGGTTTCAATCAGCGCTTGCGACACATCAAGCGGTTCTTCGCGTTCGATCCATTCGCTGCCGCGCCGTGCGCGATGCCTGGCGATGCGTTCGGCCATCTCGTCGTCGAGCGCCTCGGCGGTGGCGATATAGACGGACCGGCCGGAAAAGGCGCGTGCGCGCACTTCTGCGCGCCGGCTTTTGCCAGATCGCGCGCCTCCCGTGATCAGAATGACCGGCATCCCGCCGCCGCCCCGTTAGAACCGGACTACTAGCCGCAGTAATCATCATTTACCGGCAAAGACAAAGCGAATTCGCTGCGTGAAGAGCTTGCGCAGGGGCGGCTTCTTGCGCATGAGAAGGGTGCCGTACCGGAGACATGAGCTTGGGATTTGCAGGAGCGATGGTGGTGGCGATGGCGATCGACGCCGTGCTGAACTGGCCGGAGCGGCTGTTCCGCGCCATCGGCCATCCCGTCACCTGGCTCGGCCGGCTGATCGAAGGCGCAGATGCAGCATGGAACAGGGATGGTGATCCACCCGCGTTGCGGCGCGCCATCGGCACTATGGCGGCGCTTGGTGCGATTGGGCTGCCGACAGTGGTTGCCTGGGCGGTTCAGGCGCAACTGGGGTCTGGATGGACTAGCATCATCGTTGCAGGAATCCTGGCGTGGCCGCTGGTGGCGTTGCGCTCGCTGCATGACCATGTCATGGCGGTCGCCGATCCCTTGCAGGCCGGTGATATCAAGGCGGCCCGCGCCAATGTCGCGCAGATCGTCGGCCGCGATCCATTGATCCTCGACGAAGCGGCCATCGCGCGGGCGGCGATCGAAAGCCTGGCGGAAAACGCCTCGGACGGCGTGGTTGCGCCGCTGTTCTGGGGCGCCATCTTCGGCCTCCCGGGCATCGTCGCCTACAAGGCCATCAACACGCTCGATTCCATGATCGGTCATCGCACGCCACGTCACGCGGCCTTCGGCTGGGCTGCGGCGCGGATCGACGACGTGGCGAATTACATTCCGGCACGCCTGACCGGCGTGCTGTTTGCGCTGCTTTCCAGGGAGCGGCGAATTGCCATCTCCCGCATGATCTGCGACGGCCCGCGCCATCGCTCGATCAATGCAGGCTGGCCGGAAGCGGCCATGGCGAGCGCGCTCGGGGTGCGATTGAGCGGACCCCGGACTTACCACGGGGAAGTGGCAGACGAGCCGTGGCTGAACGCCGGCGGACGCGATCCGCATGCGCCAGATATCCTGCAAGCTTTGAAGATCTACCGCCGCGCGATGCTGCTGCTCGCAACAGCGCTTGTCATTTTAGCCTCGGTGTGACGGAAAGATGCCTGAGCACGGCGGGAATCTCGATCTGGCGATGCAGCGCTTCGGCGGCGATGCGCGCGACTGGATCGACCTGTCGACCGGCATCAATCGCAAGCCATATCCGGTCGGTGAACTGCCCGAAACAGTCTGGCGCGCCTTGCCGTCGCGATCGGCAATCGAGGCGCTGCACCGGGCCGCGCGAGAGGCCTACGGCACGACGGCAGCAATTCTCGCGACGAATGGTGCGCAGGCCGCGATACAATGGCTGCCACATCTTGCCCCGCCTGGAAGGTCACGGATCCTTGGTCCGACCTATAATGAATATGCGGCTGTCTTTTCGGCCTCCGGCTGGGACGTGCGAGAGGTTTCTGATCTCGAAGCGCTCGCTGGCGCCGACATCGCCGTGCTTGCCAACCCCAACAATCCTGACGGCAAGCGCTATGAGCCGAGCCGGCTGTTGGCGCTTTTGTCGCGCGTCGGCCGGCTCGTCGTCGACGAGAGCTTTGCCGATGCTGCTCCCGAACTGTCGCTTGCGCCAGCTGCGGGGAAACAGGGGCTTTTGATCCTGCGCTCGTTTGGCAAATTTTTCGGGCTTGCCGGATTGCGGCTGGGCTTTGTCGCCGGGGCTGAGACCGACATCGCCGCACTTTCCGCCATGGCCGGGCCGTGGCCGGTGTCCGGTCCGGCGATTGCCATCGGCGAACGCGCGCTATCGGACCGAGAATGGGCGAAGACCACATCGGCCCGTCTCGTGCGCGACAGTCAACGGCTCGATCGCGAGGTGACCAAGCTCGGCTGGACGCTCGTCGGCGGAACGCTGCTGTTTCGGCTCTACGAGACCGGCAATGCAATCCGCGCGCAGCAGAGGCTTGCGTGCGCGCAGGTCTGGTCGCGCGTCTTTCCCGATCACAACGGATGGCTGCGGCTGGGATTGCCCGGCAACGAAGCCGAATGGGCGCGATTGTCCGCGGCCTTGACCGGCTGACTGCTCTCAGCGAGCGAACGCAAGAATGGCTTCAACATCCAGGTGGGCATCGATGTGATCGGCGAGCGCGTCGAGCGCGCTCTCGACCTTGGCGCAGTAGGTTTGATCGGCAGCGGGAATACCGAGTTGGGCGAGAAAGGCCTTTCGGAACGCATCTGACGCAAACACGCCATGCAGATAGCTGCCATGGACGTGTCCGTCCGCGGAGACCGCCCCCTCGGTTTCGCCGCCCAGAATGGCGAAAGGACGCGCGCGATCCGGTCCCTCGGTGCGACCGATGTGAATCTCGTAAGCGTCGATCGCCTGCGCCGTACCGGCATGACAAGCGCTGACGCGCGTCAGGGTCTTTTGCGGCGTCATCACGGTCGAAACGTCCAGCAGCCCGAGGCCGGGCGTCTCACCCGGTGGTCCTTCGATCCCTTCGGGATCGGCGACACTCTTTCCGAGCATCTGATAGCCGCCGCAAAGGCCCAGCACGTGACCGCCGCGACGATGATGCGCGACAAGATCGATGTCCCAGCCTTGCGCGCGCAGGAAGGCAAGATCGCCGCGCGTCGATTTCGAGCCGGGAATGATGACCAGGACGCAATCGCCCGGGATGGCTTCCCCCGGACGAACCATCACGAGATCGACCTCGCCCTCGAGCTTGAGCGGATCGAGATCGTCGAAATTGGCGATGCGCGACAATGCGAGAAAGGCGATCTTGCATTTGCCGATTCTGCGCGCTTCGCCCATTCCCAGTGCATCTTCGGCCGGAAGCTCCGTCGCGCGCGCAAAGTAAGGCAAAACGCCAAAGCCCCGCCAGCCCGTTCGCTGCTCGATCAGGCGGTAGCCGTCGTCGAACAAGGAAGCATCGCCGCGGAATTTGTTGACGATGAAGCCGCCGATCACGCCGGCATCGCGCGGATCGAGCACGGACTTTGTCCCAACGATTTGCGCGATGACGCCACCGCGGTCGATATCGCCGACCAGCACCACAGGTACGTCCGCCTTGCGCGCAAAGCCCATATTGGCGATGTCGGCGGCGCGAAGATTGACTTCCGCCGGACTGCCGGCGCCTTCGACCAAAACGAGATCGGCGCTTTCCTTCAGCCGCGAAAAACTTTCCAGCACCGGCGCCATCAGGGAGGGCTTCATGGCGGCGTAGTCGCGTGCTCGCAGCGTCGCGACGCGCTTTCCCTGCACGATGACCTGCGCGCCGATGTCGGTCTCGGGCTTCAGCAGCACCGGGTTCATGTCGGTATGCGGTTCGACCCCGGCGGCTTGCGCCTGCAACGCCTGCGCGCGCCCGATCTCGCCGCCATCCACCGTCACCGCCGCATTGTTCGACATGTTCTGTGGCTTGAACGGAACGACGCGAAGGCCGCGACGCCTGGTGGAACGAAGTAGGCCGGCCACAATGAGCGACTTACCCACGTTCGAGCCGGCTCCCTGGATCATCAATGCGCGGGCCATCGGTCGAAATCCACTTGTTCAGAATTCCACGCCGGGCTGCGCCTTGATGCCGGAGCGGAACGGATGCTTGACCGGCGTCATCTCGGTGACGAGATCGGCGGCATCGATCAATTCCTGCTTGGCGTTGCGACCGGTGAGCACGACATGCGTCATGTCAGGTTTTTCATTTCTCAGGAATTCGACGACTTCGTTGATGTCGAGATAGTCGTAGCGAAGCGCGATGTTGATCTCGTCGAGCACGACCATCCGCAGATGAGTATCGGCGATGAGTTGCTTGGCTTTTTTCCACCCGGCTTGCGCGGCAGCGATGTCGCGGGCACGGTCCTGGGTCTCCCAGGTAAAGCCTTCGCCCATCGCGTGGAACTGGCAGAGATCGCCGAAATGACCGGTCAAAAGCCGCCGCTCGCCGGTATCCCACGCGCCCTTGATGAACTGAACGACGGCGCAGGGAAATCCATGGGCGACGCAGCGCAGGATCATGCCGAAGGCGGAGGAGGATTTTCCTTTGCCCGCGCCCGTGTGAACGATGATGAGGCCCTTGTCGCCGCTCTTGGTCGCCATGATGCGGTCGCGCGCGGCCTTCTTCTTCGCCATTTTTTCGGCATGGCGTTCATCGAGCGAAGCCTCGGACAATCCTGCTGTTTCGCCCGCTCGCGCGTCTTCGTCCGACGTCATCCGATCCGTTCCTTTGGCTTGACAAGTACCGCCCATCGGCAAATGGTGGGCCCGCGTTGGTTCCTGTCCTACGACAGGCGAAGAGGGAATGCGATAGGGCTAAATCCCTAGAAGCAGCCGCCCCCGCGACCGTGACCGGAGAGATGCCCAAAGCCACTGACCCCGACGGGTCGGGAAGGCGGGGATCGAAGGGAAACAAAACCCTGCTCCGCAAGCCGGGAGACCTGCCAGCGCACGAGTTTCAAGACCGGCGGACGGGGTGTTCCGCGACGGGGAGCGGACCGTGATCGTCGTTGGTCCGCGCACCTCATCGCCTTCCGCCGAGAGATTGAGGAGAGCGATGAGCGTCACGCTTCACGTCTGCATCACCTGCCGCGCCGGCCAAACCGTCAATGAGGGCGAGACCACGCCCGGCGCGCGATTGCATGCGGCGATTATCGATGTCGGCGCGCCCGAAGGCGTGGAGGTGGTCCCGGTCGAATGCCTGTCGGCCTGCAGCCAGGGCTGTTCGGTCGCGCTTAGCGCGCCGGGCCGCTGGTCCTATGTTTATGGCCGTCTTTCCGAGATCCATGCACGAGATGTGATTGCCGGCGCCGCGGCTTACGCTGCCGCGCCCGACGGCATCGTGCCGTGGCGCCGTCGCCCGGAAATTTTCCGCAAGCAATCGCTCGCCCGCATTCCGCCCATCGCGCCATTGATCGCCATCGCTCCAGAGGCCGCCGAATGAATTCGCTCGCCAAGGTTCCCGTTACTGTCGTGACCGGCTTTCTCGGCTCCGGGAAGACGACGCTGATTCAGCACCTCCTCGCGAACCCTAACGGCAAGAGGCTTGCCGTTCTCGTCAATGAATTCGGCAGCGAAGGCGTCGACGGCGACATATTGAAGTCCTGCGCCGACGCCAACTGTCCGGCCGAAAACATCGTCGAACTCGCCAATGGCTGCATCTGCTGCACCGTGGCCGACGACTTTATTCCGGCGATGGAGCAGTTGTTGTCGCGGCGCGTACGTCCCGATCACATTCTGATCGAGACGTCAGGGCTGGCGCTGCCCAAACCGCTTCTGAAGGCGTTCGACTGGCCCGAGATCCGGTCGAAGATCACCGTCGACGGCGTGGTGGCACTGGCCGATGCGGAGGCAGTTGCCGATGGCCGCTTCGCGCCCGACCCTGCCGCCGTTGAGGCACAGCGCGCGGCGGACAAAAATCTCGACCACGAGACACCGCTGTCGGAAGTATTCGAAGACCAGATCGCCTGCGCCGATATCGTGCTCTTGACCAAGGCGGACCTCGCCGGCGCCGCGAGGCTTGAGGCTGCGAAAGCGATGATCGCTGCCGAGATGCCACGCCGCGTGCCGATGCTGCCGATCACGAACGGCGCAGTCGACCCGCGAATCATCCTTGGCCTCGAGGCTGCCGCCGAAAATGATCTGGCCGCGCGCCCCTCGCACCACGACGGCGAGGAAGACCACGAACACGACGATTTTGCCTCGGTCGTGATCGACCTGCCGGAAGTGAACGACATCGACGCGCTGGTCGCCTCCGTGCAGCAGCTCGCGCGAAAGCAGAATGTGCTGCGCGCCAAGGGGTATATCGCCGTCACAGGCAAGCCGATGCGGCTTCTGTTGCAAGCCGTCGGCGAGCGGGTTCGGCATCAATACGACACGCCGTGGGGCGCCAGGCCGCGGCAATCGAAACTTGTGCTGATCGGCGAGCAGGGCGATATCGACGAGGCGGCGATCAGGACGGGACTGGGCATCTGATGCATGTCATCTTCCGCGAGAGCCGCGGGCTTGAAGAGACCGCGGTGCCAAAGGACCTCGGCCAGGACCCGGCCGATCTCGCGGTGCTTTCGTTTTCCGACAGCGATCTTGCGGCCTTCGGAACCGGCTGGCGGCGCGATGCCGCCGCTCTGCCATCGCTGCGGCTCGCCAATCTCGCAGAACTGCGGCATCCACTGTCGGTCGACACCTATATTGAAAGGACTTTGCCGCGTGCACGCGGCATCCTGGTGAGGCTGATCGGCGGCGAGCCTTATTGGCCATATGGGCTTTCGGCGCTGCATCGCCTGGCGAAAGACCGCAACATCGCGCTCGCCGTGCTTCCGGCAGACGGCCGCGATGATCCACGGCTTGACGAGCTCTCGACAGTTCCGATTTCGGCTCTCCGGCGGCTCAAGACTTTATGCGATCAGGGCGGCGGGATCGCGGCACAGGCTGCGATTGCTGAGCTTGCGCTGGCCGCTGGTCTCAAGGCGAAACCAGTCACCGGCGCAACCGATATTCCGGCGATGGGCTTTTACGATCCCGCCCACGGCGTCATCGCAGCGCCGTCCAGCCGAGCTCAACGGCCGCACGCGCTGGTGACGTTTTATCGCTCCTATCTGACCGCGGCCGACGTGGCGCCAGTCGATGCGCTGATCGATGCGCTGCGGCAAAAGGGTTTCGATGCCTACGGCGCCTTCGCCGCTTCGCTGAAGGCGGCGGGCGTCGCGGATTGGTTGAAAGCGCATTTTGTTGCGAAACCGCCGGCCGTAATCGTCAACGCCACTGCCTTCTCGGCGCGCGGAGATGATGGGGCGACGCCGTTCGATGCCGCATCCTGTCCTGTCTTCCAGGTCGCGCTGTCAACGGCGCGGCGCGAAGACTGGGCGGAATCGCTGCGCGGTCTTGCGCCAGGCGACCTCGCGATGCACGTGGTGCTGCCCGAAATCGATGGCCGCCTGTTTGCTGGCGTGGTGAGCTTCAAGTCGCCGGGCATGCGCGACGGCGATTTGCAATTTGTGCATCTGGCGCACCGGCCCGACGAGGAAAGAGTGAATGCCGCCGCCGCACGGGCGGCCGCTTGGTGCCGGCTTGCCAAGAAGCCGGCAGGCGACAAGCGTCCCGCCATCGTGCTTTCGAATTACCCCGGCCGACCGCACCAGATTGCCCATGCGGTCGGGCTCGATGCGCTCGCTTCGGTCGAAGCGCTGCTGTCCGATCTCAAGCTAGCCGGGTTCGACGTCGCGCCGATGGGCGACCTGGGCAACGCGTTGTTGCGCCGGGAATTGACGTGGAGCATCGACGATTATCGTGTCGAACTCGCGAGGCTTCCACAAGCCTTGCAGGACGATCTCACCCGAACCTGTGGTGCGCCGGAAGACGACGCTTGCTGCCGCGGCGGGAGATTTCACTTTGCCGCAATCGAATGCGGCAGCGCCATCATCGCCGTGCAGCCGGAGCGAGGGGACGTCAGCGCACGCGATGCTGATTATCACGATCTCTCCCGCACGCCGCGCCACGCTTATGTCGCGTTTTATCTTTGGCTCCGCCGGCAGGGATGTGATGCGCTGATTCATATGGGCGCGCATGGAACGCTGGAATGGCTGCCCGGCAAGGCCGTGGCACTGTCGTCATCCTGCTGGCCGGAAGCATTGATCGGAGAGATGCCCGTCATCTATCTCTTCATCGTCAACGACCCGGGCGAGGCCGCGCAGGCCAAGCGGCGCCTAGGCGCCCTCACCATCGGCCATCTGCCGCCGCAGCAGATTCAGGCGGCGGTGCCGGAGCATCTGCGCCGGCTCGAGCAATTGCTCGATGAATATTCCACCGCCGATGGGCTTGATCCCGCGCGCCGCAATCGCCTGATCGCATCGATCCGCGACGAGGCCCGCAGCGCCGGCGTCGAAGACGATCTCGGCCTTGGACCGTCGACCGCGCCGGCCGAAGCCGTTCCGCGGATCGATCGCTTTGTCTGCGATCTCAAGGAAAGCCAGTTCGGCGAGGGCCTTCACGTCTTCGGTCGCGGGGACTGCGGCGAAGCCGAGCGTGATGCGATCCTCGCGGCTCTCGCTGGCAAGCGGATTGCCGCGGGACCGGCCGGTTCGCCCTGGCGGGGACGACGCGACGTGCTGCCCACGGGACGCAATCTGTTCGCGGTCGATCCGCGTGCGGTGCCGACGCCTTCAGCCCACGCGCAAGGCATCAAGCTTGCCGAGGAACTGCTCCGCCGTCACTTGCAGGATCACGGCGACTGGCCGAAAAGCCTGATGGTCGATCTCTGGGGCTCTTCGACCATGCGCACGGTTGGCGAGGACTTTGCGATGGCGCTGCACCTCGCCGGCCTCGCGCCGCGCTGGGATCATGCGTCGGGCCGTGTGACCGGCTACGACATGATTGCATTGGCAGAACTCGGGCGGCCGCGTATCGACGTTACGCTGCGGGTGTCCGGCCTGTTTCGCGACGTGTTTTCGAATCTGGCGCAGATGTTCGAGGCGGCGACCACTGCGCTCGGCGCGCGCGAGGACGAAGGCGACGAAAATCCGTACTTGCTCAAGGCCGCGCGGGTGTTTGCGCCGCGCCCCGGGCACTATGGTGCCGGCATGGCGCACGCACTGGATACGTTCACGCAACAGTCGCGCGCAGCGGCCGGCGAGGCATGGCTGTCGGCATCCTCCTGGGCTTTCGCTCCCGATGGCGAGATGCGGCCCGACCGAAGCGGTATCGAAGCGAGGCTCGCGGCAGCGGATGCGTTCGTTCACATGCAGGACTTGCCGGAAACAGACCTGTTGCTTGCATCCGATTATGCGGCCCATGAAGCGGGCGTCGCGGCCGCAGCGACCCGGCTCGGCGCAGTTCCCCCCTCGCTCTATCATCTCGACGCCACCCGGCCAGACCATCCGCGTGCACGTGCGCTCACCGAAGAGATCGCGCGAGTGGTGCGCTCCCGCGTAAGCAATCCCGCCTGGATCGAGGGCATGATGCGCCATGGCTTTCGTGGTGCCGCTGAAATCGGCGCGACGCTGGAGCATATGGCCGCATTCGCACATCTTGCCGACGCCGTACCGCCGCATCTGTTCGATCTCTATTACGATGCGACCCTCGGCAATGATCGTGTGCGCGCCTTTATCGCGCGGGAGAATGCAGCGGCGTTGTCGGCGATGAAGACCTGCTTTGCGCGCCTGCACGAGGCTTCGCTCTGGAAAACGCGACGCAACTCGATCGCGGCCGCTCTGGGAGACGCCTCATGAGCGCCGTTGCAATCAAGGGATGGTGTCCCGGCGCCTGGCATCCGATGCTATCGGGCGATGGGTTTGTCGTCCGCGTCCGTCCCTATGGCGGCCGGATTGATGCGGAGCAAGCGGCCGGCCTTGCCGATCTAGCCGAACGATACGGCAACGGGTTGATCGACCTGACCAACAGGGGCAACCTTCAGATCAGAGGCGTCAGCGAAGACCGTCATCCACCGCTGATCGACGCTCTCGCGCAGCTTCGCCTGCTTGATGCCGACCCGGATGTCGAGGCGCGGCGAAACGTTATGGTCGCGCCACTCTGGACGAAGGGTGACGAGATCATCTCCGTCGCGGGGGAGCTTGAGTGTGAGCTTGCGGATGGTCCCGTCGGCCTTCCTGCCAAATTTGGCTTTGCCGTCGATTGCGGCAGCGAGCGCAGGCTGTCAGCAGCCTCTGCCGATGTCAGGATCGAGCGTGACGTCGGTGGCCAGTTGATCGTTCGTGCCGACGGGGCGGAATATGGGCGATCCGTCACGCGGGCCGACGTCATAACGATCGCGCTCGATCTGGCAAGATGGTTCGTTACGTCAGGCGGCGTCAACCATGGCCGCGGCCGGATGGCCGCGCATCTTGCGGCCGGCGCGAAGCTGCCAGAGACGCTTGGCGGCCATATGCTGCCGGCGAGAAGGCAATCCGTGCCGCAGCCCGGTCTTACGCTTCTCGGCGCACTCATCGGTGTAGCCTTTGGACAAATGACTCATTCCACCTTGCAATGGCTGGCGGAACACGCGAGCGGCTTGCGCATGACGCCATGGCGCATGCTGCTCGCTGAAGGAATGAACGAGATGCCCGCCTGCGATGGCCTGATCACGTGTGCGGACGATCCGTTGCTGCGCGTCGTTGCTTGCAGCGGCGCACCACGCTGCCCGCAGGCGCATGCCGATACACGTGCGCTCGCGGCCGTACTGGCGCCGCATCTTGCGCCTGGCACGCGGCTGCATGTCTCCGGCTGCGCCAAAGGCTGTGCTCAATCCGGTTCCGTACCGCTGACGCTGGTGGCCACTGCGGAGGGGTTTGATCTCATCCGCGACGGCGCGACGCGCGACAAGCCCGTTCGACGCGGGCTGAGCGTCGCCGGCATCCTGGCAGACCCTGCCGTCCTGTCGGGAGCGTGCTGATGCTCCACCGCTATGAAACCGACGGCGCGGCGATCTACCGAAAATCCTTCGCCATCATCCGTGCCGAAGCCGATCTCGCTCGTTTTTCGCCCGACGAAGAGCCGGTGGTGGTGCGGATGATCCACGCGGCCGGCATGGTCGGGCTGGAAACCCACGTCCGCTTCACGCCGGGTATGGCGAGCATAGCGCGCACCGCTCTGCAGCAGGGCGCGCCGATCCTTTGCGATGCGCGCATGGTCTCCGAAGGGATCACGCGTTCGCGCCTGCCGGCCGGCAACGCTGTGATCTGCACACTGGCTGACCCTTCCGTGCCTGAGCTTGCACAAAACATGCGTAATACCCGCTCCGCCGCCGCAGTCCAGTTGTGGCGGCCGCATCTTGAAGGCGCCATCGTTGCCATTGGCAACGCGCCGACCGCGCTGTTTCATCTGCTCAATCTCCTGAAGGATGAAAGCTGCGCAAAGCCCGCGGCCATCATCGGCTGTCCGGTTGGATTCGTCGGAGCTGCTGAGTCAAAGGCGGCGCTGATGGCCGACCCGCCCGCGCCGGCGCTTAGCGTCCAGGGAAGGCTCGGCGGCTCGGCCATCACGGTGGCCGCAATCAATGCGCTGGCGTCCAGGAGCGAATAGCAGTGGGCAAGATCATTTGCTGTGGCCTTGGACCCGGCGATCCCGACCTGATGAGCGTGCGTGCGGCGCGCGAGGTGCGCGGCGCCCGCCACGTGGCGTTCTTCCGCAAGAAGGGCCATCCCGGCCAGGCGCGGAGCATCGTCGAGGGAATGCTCTCGGAAGGCGCGATCGAATATCCCATGGAATATCCGGTCACCACCGAGGTCGCCTTCGACAGTCCCGAATACGCCCGCCTGCTTGACGCCTTCCATGATGATTGGGCCGCGCGGCTTGCAGAGCTGGCGCTCCGCGATGACGTCGTCGTGCTCTGCGAGGGCGATCCCTACTTCTATGGCTCCTTCATGCATCTGCATCTGCGCCTGCAGGGGCGCACGGAGGTCGAAGTGATCGCCGGCATCCCGGGCATGGTCGGATGCTGGAATGCAATCGGCCGGCCAATCGCGCTCGGCGATGATGTGGTGACGGTTCTGACCGGCACGCTCGGCGAAGACGAACTCGTTCGACGCATGCGCAACTCCGACGCGCTGGTCATCATGAAGACCGGCCGCAACCTCGGCAAAATCCGCCGCGCGCTTCAATCCGCCGGACGCCTCACTGATGCCTGGCTGATCGAACGCGGCACCATGCCGGGCGAACGGGTGGCGCGACTCGTCGATGTCGATGAGACCGACTGTCCCTACTTCGCGATCGTGCTGGTCTATGGCAAGGCTTGGCGCATGAAGGCGGCCGAATGAGCGGAACACTCACCATCGCCGGCCTTGGACCCGGCAGCGAGGCGCTGGTCACGCCGGAAGTATCGGCCGCGCTTAGCCGGGCGACGGACGTTCTCGGCTATGCGCCCTACGTCGCGCGCGTCACGCCCCGCGATGGCCTCACGCTGCACGCCTCCGACAATCGCGAGGAAATCAAACGTGCGACCGAGGCCCTGCGGCTGGCCGCGGAAGGACGGGACGTGGTCGTGGTTTCCTCTGGGGACCCTGGCGTGTTTGCGATGGCGTCCGCCGTGTTCGAGGCGCTGGAGGGAGCGCCGCAATGGCATGATCTTTCCATCCGCGTGCTGCCCGGCATTACCGCGATGCTGGGCGCTGCAGCGCGCATCGGTGCGCCGCTGGGCCATGATTTCTGCGCGATCAATCTTTCCGACAATCTGAAGCCCTGGGCCACGATCGAGAAGCGTCTGCGGCTTGCGGCGGAGGCCGATTTTGGCATCGCCATCTACAATCCCCGGTCAGTGAGCCGCCCCGACGGCTTTACCCGCGCGCTCGAAATCCTGCGGGAAGCCGGCTCCAGTGAACGCCTTGCGATCTTCGCGCGCGCCATCAGCACGCCTGACGAGAAGATCGAAGCGGTGAGCTTGCGCGACGCGCGCCCCGAGATGGCCGATATGAGGACGCTCGTGATTGTCTGCAACTCGGCGACACGCCGCGTCGGCCGCTGGATCTACGCGCCGAGGCAGGCCGGATGAGACAGCCATTGCATGACCTCGGCTGCGCTCTCGGCCCGCAATCGCTCCGGGAACTGCGGCGGCCTGATCATGACCACCGGCAGGCGCAACGCGCGCGCGGCATCGATCTTGGCGCGCGCACCCTCCCCGCCGGAGTTGCGCGCCACGACCCATTCGATCCGACGCGAACGCATCAGCTCGAGTTCGCCGGACAGCGTGAATGGCCCGCGCGAGACGATGAGATCGGCATCCGGCAGCGGCAGCGGACCTCCCGCAGCGTCGATGAAGCGGAGCGTGTAGGCATGCTGCGGCATGGCTGCGAACGGCGCAACATGCTGCCTGCCGATCGCGAGAAAGATATTGCTTCGCGTTTTGGGCAGCGCCGCTACGGCGGCCGCGATGTCATCCACATCGATCCAGCGATCGTCAGCCGTCTTGATCCACGGCTTGCGCTCGAGCGCGACCAGGGGCGTGGCCGTCGCTACGCAGGCCGTCAGGGCGTTTTGGCTGATTTCGGTTGCAAACGGATGGGTCGCGTCGACCACATGCGTGAATCTTTCCCGCCGAATAAAATCTGCAAGCCCGTCCGCACCGCCGAAGCCGCCAATGCGGGTCGGCAGCGGCTGATTGACCGGCACCTGTGTTCTGCCGGCATAGGAATAGGCGGCGTCAAGCCCCGCGGCCGCAACCTCGGCCGCCAGCCGATTGGCTTCGCTCGTTCCACCCAGGATGAGAACGCGCATGGATAATCCCTGGCTGACCATCATCGGTATCGGCGAAGATGGCCTTTCCGGCCTCTCGGAAGCAAGCCGAAAGGCGCTTGCCGATGCCGAAACGATTTTTGGCGGAGAACGGCATCTGGCGCTTGCGGATGCCGGCGCGCGCGGCCGGCCGTGGCCGGTGCCCTTCGATGCCGGCGCGGTACTCGATTGCCGTGGCCGCGCAACGGTCGTGCTCGCCTCCGGCGATCCGTTCTGGCATGGCGTCGGCAGCCGGCTGGCCGAACGGCTGGAGAACGGCGAGTGGATCGCCCACCCGGCGCCCTCGACGTTCTCGCTGGCGGCGTCAAGGTTGGGATGGCCGCTCGAAGCCACGATTTGCCTGGGTCTGCACACCGCGCCCTTCGAGCGCCTCTTGCTTCATCTGGCCGACGGCGAAAGGATCCTTTGCCTCGTGCGTGATGGTCGGGCCGCGATCGAACTGGCCGAATGGCTGACCGCGCGGGGTTGGGGTTCATCGAAGCTTTGGACGCTCAAGGCGCTGGGCGGCCCGCGCGAGTCCATCATCCAATATTGCGCCGACGCTTACGCGGGCGATCCGGCCGCGGCGCTCGTTGCCGTGGCATTGGAAGTCAGAGGCGCAGGCGGCCTGCCGCGGAGCGCCGGTCTTGCGGACGATCTCTTCGTGCATGATGGCCAGATCACCAAGCGGCCGATGCGCGCGCTCGCGCTCTCGGTGCTCGCGCCACGGCAAGGCGAGCGCTTATGGGATATCGGCGCCGGCGCGGGCTCGATCTCGATCGAGTGGGCCCTGCACGGTGGAACGGCCATCGCCGTCGAAGCGAGAGAAGATCGCGCGGCGAACATCCGCAAGAACGCCGACGCGTTCGGCGTGAGCCATCGGATCACCGTGATCGAGGGGACTGCGCCCGCGGCGCTATCCAGCCTGCCGCCGCCGCAGGCAGTCTTCGTCGGCGGCGGTCTTGATTCCGCGCTGTTCGATCGCGTTTGGGGGCTTCTTCCCGAAAGCGCGCGGCTGGCAGCCCATGCTGTCACGATCGAGACCGAAGCGCTCGTCTCAGAGCTGCACCGGCGTTGCGGCGGCGAATTGATGCGGATCGAGATTGCCCATGCAGGTTCCCTCGGCCGTTACCGCGCCTTTGAGCCGGCGCGGCCGGTCGTGCAATGGTGCGTCACCAAAGGATCGGGAGGCGGCCAATGACCGTCCACTTCATTGGCGCAGGGCCCGGTGCTGCCGACCTCCTCACCTTGCGCGGGCGCGATCTCATCGCCGCCTGTCCGGTCTGCCTCTATGCCGGTTCGCTGGTGCCGGAAGGCGTGCTGGCGCATTGCCCGCAAGCCGCGCGCATCGTCAACACAGCGCCGCTGTCGCTGGACGACATCATGGCCGAGATCACCTCTGCGCATGCCCAAGGCAAGGACGTCGCGCGGCTGCATTCCGGCGATCTCGCGATCTGGTCGGCGATGGGCGAGCAGATGCGCCGGCTGCGCGCACTTGATATTCCCTATACAATCACGCCCGGCGTGCCCTCGTTTTCCGCGGGTGCCGCAGCGCTCGGCGCGGAACTGACGCTGCCGGGGCTTGCGCAGTCGGTCGTGCTGACGCGAATGGCCGGCCGGGCAAGCGCGATGCCGGAAGGTGAGCGCCTTGCTTCATTCGCCGCGACCGGCGCGGTGCTGGCGATTCACCTGTCGGTGCACATGCTCGACCAGCTGATTGCCGTGCTTGCTCCGCATTACGGGGACGACTGCCCGGTGGCGATCGTGTGGCGCGCAAGCTGGCCTGATCAGCGCATCATCCGCGCTACCCTCGGCACGCTCGATGCAGCCGTTGGGCCTGAGCTTGAACGCACCGCCATTGTTTTTGTCGGCCGGACGCTGGCTTCGGAAGAATTCGCTGAAAGCCGCCTTTACGCCGCCGACTATGACCGCCGTTACCGTCCGACCGGCCCCGCGCCCCGCTTTCCGGAAAAATCGTGATGCCGCGCGGTCTCATCATCTCGGCACCCGCTTCCGGCGTCGGCAAGACGACGCTGACGCTGGCGCTGGCGCGCGCGTTTCGCGACCGCGCCCTCGCCGTGCAATGCTTCAAGAGCGGCCCCGACTATATCGATCCCGCCTTTCACGCCGCGGCAACGGGACGCGTTTCCGTCAATCTCGACAGTTGGGCGATGACGCGCCAGACGATCGAAGCGCTGGTCGGGCGCGGCGCTGACGCTGATCTTGTCCTCGCCGAAGGCTCGATGGGGTTGTTCGACGGCGTCGCGATGCCAGGTGTTTCCGGCAGCGGCGCCACGGCCGACATCGCGGCGATGATGGGCTGGCCGGTTCTGCTGGTGATTGATCCGTCAGGGCAGGCGCAGACCGCCGCAGCGGTTGCCGCAGGCTTGCGCGATTTTCGCAGCAATGTGCGGCTTGCCGGCGTCGTTCTCAACCGCGTGGCGAGCCCCCGGCATGAAAGTCTTGTGCGCGGTGCCCTGGCCGACGCCGGTATTCCGGTTCTCGGCGCGCTGCCCCGCCACGCCGAAATCGAACTGCCGAAGCGGCACCTGGGCCTGGTGCAGGCCGAGGAGCGTAGAGATATCGACCATCTGATCGGCGAAGCGGCGCGCTTCATTGTCCGGCATGTCGATCTTGACGCAGTTCTGCAATCGGCCGCTGATTGGTCGCCGAAACCGGCCTTGTCGGCCGCCAACTTCACGCCACCCGGCCAGCGCATCGCGCTGGCACGGGACGTCGCATTTTCCTTCATCTACCCGCATATGCTGGAAGGCTGGCGCGCCGCCGGGGCCGAAATTCTGGCGTTCTCGCCGCTCGCCGATGAAGGCCCCGACGCCAGCGCTGACGTGTGCTGGCTTCCCGGCGGTTACCCCGAATTGCACGGTGGACGTCTCGCAGCGAACCAGAGGTTTCAGAGTGCGCTCGCTTGCTTCGCGGCGACGCGCCCGGTCCATGGCGAGTGCGGCGGCTACATGGTGCTGGGGACCGCGTTGACCGATGCCGAAGGCGTGCACCACGCAATGACGGGATTGCTTGGCCTGGAAACGAGTTTCGCCAGGCGGCGCATGCATCTCGGCTACCGCCTTGCTGAGCTGGCAAGCCCGATTCCTGGCTACCGCACCGGCGCGCGGCTACGCGGCCATGAATTTCATTACTCCACGATTGTCGCACAGCCGGATACACCGCTTGCGACCGTCCACGACGCCACCGGCGCAGTTGTCGAGGAGACCGGCTCGCGCCGCGGCAACGTCACCGGCACGTTTTTCCATCTCATCGCGGAGGATAAATGAGGTCATCCGCCTTACCTCCAAGCGGCGTTGCACTTTCACTGATCGGAATCGGCAGCGGCGATCCAGGGCATCTCACACGAGACGCGATCCGCGCCATCAATGCCGCCGATCTCATCCTCATTCCGCGGAAGGGCGACGAGAAGTCCGAACTTGCCGATTTGCGCCGGAGCATTTGCAACGACGTCCTCACCGGCGATAACACCCGCATCGTCGAATTCGATTTGCCGGTGCGAAACGCGGCGGAGAGCGACTACCGCAAGGCCGTCGATGATTGGCACGACGCCGTCGCCGCGGCATGGTCGCAGGAAATCAGAGGTCATCTCGGGGACCAGGGGCGGGTGTCCCTGCTGATCTGGGGCGATCCGTCGCTCTATGATTCGTCCTTGAGGATCGCGCGGCGGCTCGATCCCCTGCCCGAGATCGAGGTGGTGCCCGGCGTCACCTCGATCCAGGCGCTTTGCGCCGCGCATGCGCTTCCTTTGAATGAAATCGGCGAGCCGTTTCTGGTCACGACCGGACGGCGCTTGCGCGAGGACGGCTGGCCGGTCGGCACCAACACCGTCGTGGTGATGCTCGACGGCGGCACCGCGTTTCAATCGCTCGATCCGGCCGGCCTGCACATCTGGTGGGGCGCCTATCTCGGGATGCCGGCTGAGATACTGATATCGGGACTGCTCGCCGAAGCTGGGCCGCGCATCGCAGCCGCGCGAAGCGAGGCGCGCGCGCAGCATGGCTGGATCATGGACAGTTACGTTCTCAAGCGCAGCGCATGAACTTTACAATTGACGACAGCAAAAGAGGCAGGACGCATGTTCCCTGAATGGGTCTATCGACAATGTCCGGAAATCTCGGCAGACCATCGCGAGGCTGCGCTCGCGCGCCAGGCGCAGTTGACCAAGCCTGCCGGCTCGCTCGGCCGTCTCGAGCAACTCGCCTGCGAACTCGCCGGCCTGCAGAAGACCGCGAAGCCGCGCGCAGCAACGGTGCCGATCATCGTCTTTGCCGGCGATCATGGTGTCGTCGCGCAGGGCGTGTCGGCCTACCCGCAGGAAGTCACGATCGCCATGATGGCCAATTTCGCCGGCGGAGGTGCGGCGATCTCGGTGCTGGCGCGCGAATTGGGTTCAAGCCTGGAGGTGGTGGACGCAGGAACGCTCGCAGACCAGCCGGTTCCGGGCATCGTCACCGACAAGCCGCGCCGCTGTAGCCGCGACTTCAGCAGGGAGCCGGCACTGACGCCTGACGAAGCAGCCTTTGCGCTTGAGTGTGGCAGGCGCGCCGTCCTGCGCGCCGGCACGCCTGATCTGCTGATCTTTGGCGAGATGGGCATCGGCAATACGACATCATCGGCGGCGATTGCGTCCGCCCTTCTGAAAGCGAGCGCAGAGCAGACGACCGGCCGCGGGACCGGCATCGACACCGAAGCCCGTGCATTGAAGGTCCGCGTAATCGATCGGGCGCTCGCGCTTCACGGTCTGACAATGCCAGGCGCTTCCATTGAAAGCATTTTATGCGCGGTCGGCGGGCTGGAAATTTTGGCGATCTGCGGCGCTATCATCGCGGCGACCCAGCGCCGGATTCCGGTGCTGGTCGATGGCTTCATTGTCTCGGTTGCTGCACTGGCGGCTGTGCGCCTCAATCCTTCCTGTCGGCCCTTTTTGCTCGCCTCGCACCGCTCGGCCGAGCAAGGGCACCGGCTGGTGCTGGAGGCGCTCGGCGCCCAGCCGCTGATCGATCTCGACCTCCGGCTCGGCGAAGGATCAGGCGCTGCAATCGCGCTGCCGCTGCTGCGGCTCGCCTGCGCCCTCCACAACGGCATGGCAACCTTCGGCGAAGCCAATGTTCCGGATCGGACATAGCGACTACGAGCGGAAAGTCAGGTTTACGCCCGTCACGCGCCAGGTGCCCTTGAGGCGATCGATCCGCGTCAGCGACAGCGGATCGATCACAAAGCGCAGTGCGGCCTCAGGTTCAATGTCAAGCGCAATGGCGAGCGCAGCGCGAACCGTTCCCGAATGAACCACCAGGATGGCTGAGCCCGCGTCGACTTGCTCGAGACCGCGTCGAACCCTGATGATCTGATCGGCAAAGCTCTCGCCGCCCGGTGGTCTCGAACGGGCCGCGTCATGCCAGAAATCCGCGTAGAGTTTGCCGCTGGCGACTGCGAGATCGTCATGACGATGGCCGGTCCACTCGCCGAAATCCTGCTCGGCCAATTCTGCCATCGGTACGGGATCGAGCATCAAGGCTCTCGCCGTGTCGATCGTCCGGCGCGCCGGGCTTGCATAGACCTTCGCCTTCTCGGGCAGATGCGCGCGCAACAGGTCGAACGAGGCGCGGTCGCCAAGGCACGCCGGAGCATCCGGCCCCCAGATCAGTCCCGCCGGGCCGTCAACGGCGGCGTGCCGGATGAGCCAAAGACCGGTGCTCTCGTCCACTTCGAATACCCCGCGCCTCAATTTGAGCAAATGATCGCAACAGCCCTCGCACGCGTAACGAGCCTTGCGAGCAAGCGCAAGAAGGCCGGCCCCGGTGTCATTGCCCGGGCAACTCCCAAAGACCATTCTGCCGTTGC
The DNA here is from genome assembly GCF_027451485.1 of Bradyrhizobium sp. Classification (GTDB taxonomy): domain Bacteria; phylum Pseudomonadota; class Alphaproteobacteria; order Rhizobiales; family Xanthobacteraceae; genus Bradyrhizobium. Next base: position 28,070 of record NZ_DAIDJE010000011.1, on the reverse strand, counting down.
GCCCGGAACTCTCGCCGATCCGCGCCGTTGGACCCGAAAAGAAAGGGCCCATTCATGGCAGAATCATCCCGACAAAAGCGCATCACTGGCCGCGTCATGCACGAGTTCAAGCATGGCGAGTTGAAGAGCGGCCGAGCCGGGAAAGCCGGCAAGGTCAGAAGTCGCCGCCAGGCCATTGCGATCGCGCTGCAAGAGGCAGGCGACTCGAAGTATGACAGCAAGAGGCGCAACCGCCGCAACCTTCGCCGCACCGAGCGGAAGGAAGCGCGCGGGCAAACCGCCCAGCAGGAGCGCGAAGGCCGCTCACATGTCGGTGCCCGCCGCAAGCGCGAGAGCACAAAGGCGATGGGAGGCCGCAATGCACGAAAGCAGACCGCGCGAGGCCATCGTGCCGCACTGGCCCGTGCTCACCGCGCCGACGGCCACACGCGCCAGGAACTTTACGAAAAGGCCAAAAAGCGGCACGTGGAAGGACGGTCGAAAATGAGCAAGCGGCAGCTTGAAAACGCGCTCGGGCTCAGCTGAGGGTTCGCGGAAGAACGCATGAGTTCGTATGGGTCGTCCATCTCAACTCATGCTGCCCGGCATGAAGCAGCGGATGGTCTTTCCGACCGGACTTTCAATGGGCCACACCACGGTGCGGCCAAACCGGTTGGGCTGGGTGATCACCGCATCATCCGGGACGTCGATCCATTCGCCGTCGAGACGAACGCGATAGTGGCCGTTCTTGGAATCCCAATCGGGGTCGGACACAGTAACGCCGTCGGCATCCGAGCAGCACGGACCCTTGCCGCTCTTCAGTGAGTCGAACCACGGCTTCAAGGGAGAGTTGGCAAAGCGTCCGTCATCGCGCGCCATCACCGCCCCCGTCGCGACCAACAGGATTGCAGCGGCGGCAAGACGCGCAAGGAAAGTTCTCATTCGCGGCCAACGCCGCGACCCTCAAGACGTTCCTACTCCAGCAATCACGTCGACGTGCTGACGGAGCGACGGTCGAAACCGATTTCCGCTTAGGAACGCGCAACGCCTGCGACGATTGCTCCCAGGTCGCGCCGATCCGATCGAGTTGGCCCCTCGTGATGCAGTGATTCAGACCGGCGCTAGACTGCCCTTCGGAGCTTGCATCATGGACGCCCGCTTGCCCCCTTACGAGATTCAGGAACAACGCCAAGAAAACCTCGGTGACCGCGGTTTCTTCGTTGCTCCGCTCGATGAGCTCGTCACCTGGGCGCGCTCGGGATCGTTGATGTGGATGACGTTCGGCCTCGCGTGCTGTGCGATTGAGCAGATGCAGGTGTCAATGCCGAGATATGACGTGGAACGGTTCGGCGCCGCGCCGAGGGCTTCGCCGCGGCAATCGGATGTCATGATCGTATCGGGCACCCTCTGCAACAAGATGGCACCGGCATTGCGCAAGGTCTACGACCAGATGCCAGAACCGCGTTACGTTATCTCGATGGGCTCCTGCGCCAACGGCGGCGGCTATTATCATTATTCGTATTCGGTCGTTCGCGGCTGCGACCGCATCGTTCCCGTCGACGTTTACGTACCCGGCTGTCCGCCAACGGCGGAAGCCCTGCTTTACGGCATTCTTCTCCTTCAAAAGAAGATCAGGCGCAGCGGCTCGATAGAGCGGTGACTGGTCCGGCTCGCATCTGAACCGGGCCGCTTAAATTTGTTTCGGCGTAGTGAGTTCGGCGAGACGCCCGGCGAGTTAAGCCCGCGAGAATGAAAGCGGCAGCCGCGCCGGATCGAAGCTCTTGTTGGCCGTCAGGCAACCGGCACGCCGTAATAATCATCGACCGCACGGCCGGTCGCGGAATCAGCCCAGTCCCAATCCTTTTCGTTGCTGAACTTTGGCCCGCCGCGAAGCTGCTCTTCGGTCACGCCGGTCACATAGCCGCCAAGCCGCGTGTCATATTTGAGGGATTGCCACGGCAGCGGATAATGATCGTTTCCAAGCCCCAGGAATCCGCCGAAACCAAGGACCGCGTACGACACCTTTCCGCTCAATTTGTCGATCATCACCCTTTCGATCGAGCCGATCTTGTTGTCGTCGGCGCCATAGACAGCGGTTCCCTCAACCTTGTCGCTGCCAATGAGATTGCCGTATTCGCGTTCATCCGTCGTGGTTACCATTCCATCTCTCCAACAGTTCGGCTGAACTATGCCTCGTGGCATTCCAACATTCGCCCCTTCGCAGGACATTTCTGCGAGTATAAAAATCAAGAGATCACCAGCAGACACCTCGTTTCGAGGAAGTCTGGCCTCGCTGATCTGAAGTCCCTGCACGTGCGGCGAATTCGATCGGAGGCTTCAGATCGCCGGTACTAGCCCGACGGCGCGTCACCATTGTCGTTAGGGGTCATTCCGGAACCGGGCGTCTTCTCAGCGTCGTTAAGTTCGGGATCGCGTGTCGCTTCGTGCGTCGCCGACTTCTGCGGATCCGAATGATGTGCGGTTTGTGCGCGCTTCTTGTCGACGGGTTGCTCCTGCCCCTGACGATCCTTGGCGATGCCGTGACCGGAGTGTTCTGTCATTTTGGCGCTCCTGGCTGGCATGCGTATGCCGCTTTGCTTCGAAGACCTGCCCCCCGACGCTTCAGACGCCGGAGGGCGGTCCGGAAATACTTTCGTGCCCCGGGGAGAAAAAGCACGAAAGCGCTGAGGCTACGCGCCACGGCGCAAACCGTTCCAAAGCCCGCGCCCAGTAAGTTAGCGACGATGACCTGGAACGCCCATACCCTGAGTTCCTCATCGTGGAGCGGGACGCCAGCGATGTCGATCGAGGAATCGTTTGATTCGCCCGCGCTTGCCAACATGAACATCGCGCTGGATCGTGTTTGCGCGAGAGCTGCAGGCGGCCAGGAACATTCGGTCCGCAAGCGCGTCGCCAAACAGATCATCAAATGCGCGCGTAGCGGCAGGACTGCCCTCGTTGGCCTGACGGCAGCCGGGCGCCGCGCGCTCATCGAGATCGTTCCGAACCCGAATAGCCTGCAACGCGAGACCTAGCCGCCTTGTGGAAGGCACGCCGCTTTTTCGGTCGCAACAACGCCGTGCCCGCATGGCGCGGCCACACCTTCCGGTCAGCTGATCGCTTCGTCGACTTTAGCGCTTGCGACGGATCGGATCGTCTTTGGCTCTTCCGCGGAATATCCGGGACTGTTCCAGGCAGGCTGCCATGCGGCCCGGCACATTCATAGCGGACCGTTGTCTGGACGACGTCAATCATCCATGGATGCGCGCGCGTCTTGCAGTTTCGGCCCGTCGCGCTTTCCTGGACCGACCTTCGCGTCCCGGGTCATGCGGCAGTAAGTCTGACGCATTTTTGCAAAAATCAACGTGCCTGGCTCCGCAACAACTCCGGTCCGGACGCAACGCAGCGAATGGCGGCAACGAAGCTAATTCTGGCGGTTCACCGAGCGCATCAGCGCCACATCGATGGAGGCGGGCGTAGCGCTGCCTTGCCCGCCTCCTTCAACTCATCGACCGACAGGCGACCCCACTTGGTCGCGGCAAGAAGTTTCGATGCAACGCCGGTCCTGGTCGCCGTATCCTCAAGAGCGACTTCCGCGCAGAGCTCGTCGAGAACCGCGCGAAGTACCGCAGCTGTTTCCGCATCCGGCATGGTGGAATCTCCCCGAGAGAGCAACGAAGCATAAGCGGCAATTCGGTGCAGCCGCCCTCACCTATGTTAACGACCGGGAAAATTTCGGAATCTTCGCGTACTTGTCGAATCGAACGCAAGTGGTCCGATTCCACCATTCGCACCCTTCTCAGCAGGCAACATTTGCGAATGTTGGAATTAAAAGGGCGGCCAAAAAATCTGCTAGGGATTTTAGATCTAACATTCGTTGCAAACTGCCACCAGGTGGGTAGCGAATGGCAAATCTACTCCCTAGGCAATACTCGTCGTCCTATAGCGCCGCCATCCGTCGCTTCGCAATCGGCAGGCATCGCATGTCCCGCAACCAAAGCCCCATTCGTGGCGCCGGCTCCGGTTGCCCTCGTAGCAGGTGTGTGTCTTTTCGATAATCAGATCGACCAGCGCGCGTCCGCCGAGTTTATGCGCCAGCTCCCAGGTCGCCGCCTTGTCGATCCACATCAGCGGCGTCTCGATTGCAAGACGAGCTTCCATCCCGAGATTGAGTGCGACTTGAAGAGCCTTCATCGTGTCGTCGCGACAATCGGGATAGCCCGAATAGTCCGTCTCGCAAACCCCCGTGACGAGGCGCTTGATTTTGCGTTGGTGGGCGACGATGGCTGCAAAGGTCAGGAACAGCAGATTTCTTCCGGGGACGAATGTCGCCGGAAGCCCATCTGCGCGCGTGCCGAACGGCAGATCTGCGGTAAGCGCGCTGACGCTGACCTCCGCGAGAATACCGAGATCAATCAGATGATCGCGTCCGAGCTTTTGCCTCCAGGCCGGCTCGACCGCCGCAAGGCCTGCGCGCACGGGTTCCCGGCATTCCATCTCAACCTGATGGCGTTGACCATAGGTGAAGCCGATCGTTTCCACGTGGTCGTAGCGCGACAGTGCCCATGCAAGACACGTTGTCGAATCCTGCCCCCCGGAGAAAAGAACAAGCGCATTTTCGGCCATAAGGTCTCCTGGTGCCCACTTTCCGAAGTTCGTGTACACCTCAGCACCCACTTTCACGAACTTCGGAATGTCATGGGCACCAGCTAATTTACTGTTTCTAGTACCGCCGATCTGAAGTCCCTGATCGAATTCGCCGCTTGTGGTGCAGGGACTTCAGATCGGCGGTACTAGCATGGTTCATTGGCACCTGGTGCCCATTTTCGACATTCACTGTCCCTCGCGGCGCCCAGCTTCGCGAACTCCGGAGGGTCATTGGCACCAGCAAACTGATCGATTGTAGTACCGCTTTGTCGATCGGAAGTCCCTTCGCCGCTTAGGTGACGTCAGATCGGCGGGACCCGAATGTCCCACCCCAGCCGGCAATGCTGCCGAGGCGCTTCATGGCTCGTTTCCGCGGACTGATTTCTGCCAGCAGGCGATCTGCCTTTCAAGCTGCGTGAGGGCGCAGCATATATCCCAGTCCGCGCACATTCGCGATCCGACTGGGCAAGCCGTGCTCGTCGATCTTCTTTCGAAGATTGCTGATGTGGGTGTCGACGACGTTGGTTTCGACCTCGAAGTCGTACTGCCACACATCCTTGAGCAGCATCGCGCGCGTGATGAGCTGGCCGGGCCTGCGCGCGAAATATTCCAGAAGCTTGAACTCGCGCGGCAGCAAATTGAGTTTTGCGCTGGCTTTGAATGCCGTCCCTTCGAGGAGATCGATTTCCAGATCGCCGACGATCAGCCTGGTCGTGCTAATGTCGCCGAGCCGGCGCAGCATGGCTTCCACCCTGGCCACCAGCTCAACCATGTAGAAGGGTTTCGGGAGGTAGTCGTCCGCCCCTGCCCGCAAGCCTTCGGCGACATCATCGGCGGACGAGCAGGCCGATATGATCAGAACCGGAATTTTGGCGCCCTGCTTACGAATGATTTGCACCGTGTGCAGGCTGTCGATGCCGTGATGGATCCGGTCGAGAATCAGCATGGCAGCGTCGCTCATTGCCGCCGCGTCGGCGGCGTCGGCGATTGACAGCCTGCGCACGAGATAGCCGTCTCCCTCGAGTTCGGCCTTTATCTCGTTGGCCAGATCCTCTTCGTCCTCGACGAGCAAGATGGTCGGGACGCTGACCGAAGGCCCCTTCGTCAACGACCTTCTCCCTCCGCTTGGCTCCTGCAACGATGAGGTCTGGCTCGCCGAACTAAAACTTAAGAATTCTTTAGGGTGTTGACTGCCTCTTCGGAAACTGTGGCCTGAAGAGACTCCAGGCCGTGCCGGCGCCGTGGTGCGGTCGAAATCGTCGGAGAGATGAGGCAACGGACCGCATGCGGCGGACGGGCAATAATGGGTTAGCTCGCGGAGACAGCCGTTTCCGGCCGATCCCGCAGAAGCGCGACGAACCCGCCCCTCAGGACGGCGCCCTCACCGTAAGTTCGTAGGTTGATCCGTCGGGCGTGAAGCCACCGAGCCAGCGATAGCCGCGCTTTTCAAGGTGAGGGAACAGGAAAACAGGCTCGCGCCGCAGCAGCGCCGACAGCGTTTGGCCCGGCGCAAGTTGCTCGGCGGCACCAAGGATCCGGACCATCGGTTCCGGCGGATCGAGATCGCGGTTGTCGAGACGGACGGCAGGCTCTGGCCAGTCATCGGTCGGCTGCGAGTTCGGCGAAGCCATCGCCGGCGCGGGCTCCGCAGGAGAGAACAGCACCTCCCATTCACCACCGCCGATCTCGCTGGCGGAATGCGCGAAGCCTTTGTCAGCCATGACAGCGAACAACGGGAACGGCTTGAAGGTCGCATAGAGGCGAAGGCCCTGTCCCGGCTCGAGCCGCTCGAGCGCGGCCATGATCACGGAGAACGGTTCGCCTCCGGCGCGAAGGATCGGTCGGACGTCGACGTCGATGTACTGGGTCATCGATTGCTTCCTTTCGTTGGTCAGTTGCGCGAATAAAGAAGACGCGGCGCCTGCGTCCCGTCAGGCAGCCGCAGCGGCGCGGCGACATCGGCGAGCTGTCGCGTCCGGATCAGCTCTTGAACGATACCGACCGTGGCGATCAGCATGACAACATTGATTCCGCGAAACACCAGCGCCTGGTTGACGAGAAGTGCCGCCGTGCTGCCCCAGACGCAGGCGAAATAAACCGCAAACCACTTCGATGCCCGCCGTTCGGCAACAAGATCCTGAACGCGGGGTGTCGGCACTCGGCCCATCGCGGGCCCATAGGTCTCAAGCCAGGTAAGGAACGCGACGATCTTGTAGAGCTTGGCCAGAACCAGCCCGGACAGCCATCCGAATGCGACCAGGAATGCGAAGGCTCCCACATGAGCAGCGAAGGAGCCGGTGGTTGCAAGCGCGCCCCCCAGCAGGGCCGCTGCCACAAGGCTCGCGATGCCGTAGGCCGCCATCCTGGTGTTGAGCTCCAGGCGCCGACGTCTGCGATTGCGATAGAGCCGCACGACGTCACGTCCATAGAGCGCAAGCGCAGCGAGGCTGAGCGCCGCGGCGGCGCCGAGCACGATTGGCAGACCTGTTTCCGCCGCGACGGTCAATAGGCCGCCTGCCACGGCGACGCCGATTGCGGCCGCGCCCAAACCAAGTGTCAACCGGCTGCTGCGGCCGTCGACCTCGGGCGCCAGCATGAACATCGAGAGCAGCCGGTAGCTCACCCCCATCGCCGTCAGCGTCAGCCAGCCGCCCAGCCCGGCGGTGGCATGTAGCGGCACTGCCGATGCGAGCACCGCGTCGAGCGCTTTGCCGCCGTGACCCGATAACGACCAGGCAAAGACGCTTCCAAGCGTGACGGTTGCGGCGAGAAAAATCAGGCCTGCGAACACGAAGTGTGCCGGTCCGACCGGGGGGCGCGCGCGCCAGATTGTCAGGCCGAGATCGAGGACCACAAGCGCGAAGCCAGCTGCCAGCAGGGCGGCTCCGACCGGCAGCAACCACAGCCCGACGGGAAGACGGCCGCCCAACGACAGAAAGCCCGCGAGTAGCGTGGCAAGACCGGCGGTGAGCAAGGCCAACGCCGGCATCTCCCATCGCTCGTCGAACAGCGGCTCGCCCACGAGCACCGGAACGAACTGGAACAGAGCGCCGCACATCGCCATGCTGAGCCAGCCGATACAGACGATGTGAACCAGGACCAGCGTATCGGGAGAGGCAAGATCAGCGGCAGGAAAGCCGAACCCGAACGACATCAGCGCTTCGGCCGCGATCAGCCAAGCGACCGCGATCGCGAAGTAGCTCATCGTCCATCGTGATAATCTCGTCCCCGTCATCATCGCCTCAGAATTTGCGGGCACGGCCCAGAAGCGGCGCGTAAACCAGCGCGAAGCCGAGAAGGGCAAAAACCCATGCGGCGCCCGCAAGCTCCAGCAGTGGAATCGAATGAGCAGGCTCGAGCGCGGCAAAAATACGCGCCAGGGCGGACACGACGATCGAAGCATAGATCGCTTGCGTAGCGAACGAGGCCGACAGGGCCTGTCCGGTATGACCGAGCGAGGCGCGCGTCATCACAGCGAGCGTCATCGAGCCGATCGCGCCGGCGGTCCAGGCGTGAATTCCCGCGCTCGGAGCGACGAGATCAAGCGCCGAGAGCGCTGACAGAAAGAAGCCAGCGGGTACGAACGCATAAGCGACGTGCAGGATCAGGACGAGACGGTCGGCGAGGGTTCGCTCACCCGCCCAGCGGGCGAGACGGACTACATGTAGCAGTCCTGCGAGACCGAGCGCGACCGCCGTGAGGCGGCCCGAGGGAGCCGCGACCCACGCGATGAGGGCGGCGGTTCCGGCCACCATGGTGACCGCATCGAACTTGCCGAAGGGAACAGGCAGCCGCCCCGATCCACGGCGTGCAAGCCAGTTGCGCGTAAAACTCGGCACGATACGTCCGCCGATGACACAGACCAGCGTCACCACCAGCGCGATGCCGGCGCGACTGGAAAATTTCGCAAGCCCGTTGAAATGGGCTTCGAGGTGAAACGCGATATTCGTCACGGCCAGCAGCGTGACGATGGTAACAACTTTGAGATTGTTCCATTTCCGCCCTGCAATAATCTCGCGGGCGATGGCTAAAGCGAGCAGAAGCAGGAACATGGCGTCGACGCCGAGTGCCGCCTGCCATCCGATCAGTCCGGAGAATGCAACGGCTAGGCGACCAGCAAGCCAGGCTCCGAACAGGATCATCAGCGGAACGCCCTGTATAGGCAGCCGGCCGGTCCAGTTCGGCACCGCCGTCAGGAGAAAGCCCGCGATCACAGCAGGAACATAACCGAACAGCATTTCGTGCACATGCCAGTCCCGCGGTGCGAAGGAAGCCGGCAGGGACGCATCGCCGTAGAAGACTGCGAGCCAAAGCGGAATCATCGCGCCTGCATAAATGGCGCCGAACAGGAAGAACGGGCGGAAGCCGTACGAGAACAGCGCCGGGCCGCGGTAAGATCTCAATTTCTGCATCGTCGCCATTGGCGTCTCGCGATCATTTAACGCTAACATACGCCTTCGCTGTGCAAGCCTCTTTGTCGCGGCTCAAATTACAGCCTCTTCTCTTGGCGCCAGTATTTGGTGTGTGATCCCCGATCGGCCCGGCCGCGATGAAAATATGTGTTCGCCATTGAGGGAGGACACATGCGGACTTTTGATTGCGATAGCGGCAACGAAGCGCACGCAAGCTATTTGGAACCGACACACGCGGCGTTGAAACTGCACGACTCGCGCAGGTTCCGATCCTTCTAGACGGCGAATGATGCTCGCGCCGGCCGGGTAGCTGGCGAGACCCATGTCTTCGCCCGAAAACGCCCCAATCCGCAAAATGGCGGGAAGCCGGCGACGTAAATGACATCGGAAATCCCGTCTTAAGTTGCTGGCAGGCCGTTGAGGCTTGCGCACGCGGCGGATAATGTGCGCGGCGAAATCGAACGAGGATATCCATGGCCGCCGTCGACCGAACCCTGGTCGCGAATTTGCCGATGTTCGCCGGGCTTGCGCCCGCCGAGCAGGATGAGCTTTTGCGCGAGGCCCGCTCGATCCGATACCCCAAGGGGACTGCCGTTTTCGACCAGGGCGCGGATGCGGACCGGTTTTTCCTGCTGCTGCATGGACACCTCAGAGTCGAGAAGACCACGGCGCAAGGGCAGCAATCGGTGGTACGCTACGTCTCGGCTGGGGAACTATTCGGCGTGGCGCAAGCCATGAGCCTGACGCGTTATCCGGCAACCGCAGTTGCCGCCGTGGACTCGATCGCACTAGCCTGGCCGTCGTCCTCCTGGCATCAGATGATCATCAAATACCCGACGCTTGCTTCGAGCGCGCTACAAACCGTAGGCAGCCGGCTGCAGGATACGCAGGCCCGCGTCATGGAAATATCCAACGAGCAGGTCGAGCAACGCATCGCCCACACTTTGCTGCGGCTGGCAAAGCAGGCCGGCCGCAAGGTGGAGGCCGGCATCGAAATCGATTTTCCGATCAGCCGCCAGGACGTCGCCGAGATGACCGGCACGACGCTGCATACGGTCAGCCGGATCTTGAGCGCCTGGGAAAGCCAAGGTCTGGTCGAAGGCGGAAGGCAACGGATTGTCCTGTGCGACGCGAGCAGCCTGCGCGCCTTGGCCGAGGGCAAGGACAGCTGACCCAAGCCCCAGCCGGGCTTGTTTGCGCTGGCGCAAATTGTCAGTCGATTTTCGACCGCATCGCCGCGAAATCACCCCTTTCCCTTTGATGCAGCACAAAGATTATTTGGGTGCATAGCAGCATGATGGCGCCATCGAACGAACCGAATGGAGAGCATCATGCTGACGAGAAGGACCGCCCTGATGGGAGCCGCGATCGCGGCGCTTGCGATGACCCTGCCGGCCCTGGCCGACGAACTCAATTTGCCGCGCCAGAAGATCGAACTCGTGGCGCCTCCATTCGTCCATCCGCACGAACAGGCGACCAAGGCCGGCCCGAAGATCGTCGAGTTCAAGCTGACGGTGCAGGAAAAGCAGGTGGTCATCGACGACGCCGGCACCAAGATGTGGGCCATGACCTACAACGGCTCGATGCCAGGCCCGATGATGGTCGTCCACGAGGGTGATTATGTGGAGCTGACACTGGTCAATCCGGCGACCAATACCATGCCCCACAATATCGATTTGCACGCCGCGACCGGAGCTCTCGGCGGGGGCGCGCTGAGCAAGGTCAATCCCGGCGAGCAGGCGGTGCTGCGCTTCAAGGCGACGCGGGCCGGCGTGTTCATCTATCACTGCGCCCCGGAAGGCATGATCCCCTGGCACGTCGTCTCTGGCATGCATGGCGCCGTGATGGTGCTGCCGCGCGATGGCCTGAAGGACCGCGACGGCAAGCCGCTGCACTATGACAAGGTCTTCTATATCGGCGAGAACGACTTCTATGTGCCGAAAGACGAGAAGGGCAGTTACAAGACCTACGATTCGCTCGCCGAGTCCTATGCCGATACGACGGAGGTGATGCGCAAGCTCATTCCGACCCACGAGGTGTTCGAAGGCAGGGTCGGCGCACTGACCGGAAAGAATGCATTGACGGCGAAGGTCGGCGAGACCGTGCTGATTGTGCATTCCGAAGCCAACCGCGACACCCGCCCGCACCTGATCGGCGGTCACGGCGACTATGTCTGGGAGACGGGCAAGTTCGATAACCCGCCGCAAAAAGATCTCGAGACCTGGTTCGTCCGTGGCGGCTCCGCCGGTGCGGCGCTCTACACCTTCCGCGAACCCGGCGTCTACGCCTACGTCAATCACAATTTGATCGAGGCGGTCGAGCTCGGGGCAACCGCGCACATCAAGGTCGATGGCAAGTGGAATGAAGACCTGATGAAGCAGATTTCGCCGCCCGGCCCAATTCCGCCTCAGAAACTCGGCGCCGCCGTGCTGCCCGGCGGACCGATTGCGAGGTAGGCGGACAAAGGGACCGTCAAACCCCCTCCCTTCAGGATCGAGGAGATCGGAGCCATGTTGATCGCACTGAAGCTGAAGGCCGCCGCGCTGGGCGTCGCCGTGATGGCTCCGATCGTTGCTGCATCGCTCACGCCGCCCGCTGGTCAAAAGATCGACGGCACGATTGCCCTCGCCCCCGCCTCTTTCGATTATCGGGCGGCGGGCGACTTCTCGCGCGACGGCAAGCCGGCCGCCAATCCGCTGCACAACGTTCGCTTGGCGGACGGGCTCGTGATCATGAAGGACCAGGTGACGGCCGCCGAATATGCGCGCTGCATGGCGGATGGCGCCTGCCCGCGCGTCGCCCTGCCGTCCGGGTCGCTGGATGTCCCGATCGTCGGCGTCAACTGGCACGACGCGACCGCCTATGCGGACTGGATCTCGCAAAGGACAGGCATTCCCCATCGCCTTCCGACCGACGAGGAATGGACCTTCGCCGCCGCCGAGAAGGCACGCGACGAATCCTTGCCCCTGATCGACCCCGCCGATCCGGCGCAGGCCTGGATCGCACGCTACGAAGCGGAAGCCGCCCGCGCTGGACCGGAGATCGCGACACCTCAACCGACCGGGACTTTCGGCGTCAACAGCAGGGGAATAGCCGACGTCGCCGGCAATGTCTGGGAGTGGACAAACTCCTGCTTCCTGCGCGTCTCTCTCTACGGCGGCACGGAGCGTGTCACCAATACCAATTGCGGGGTTCGCGTGGTCGAGGGCGCGCACCGGACCTACATGACGGATTTCATTCGCGATCCGAAGTTCGGTGGCTGCGCGGCGGGCGTGCCACCGTCAAATCTCGGCTTCCGGCTCGTTGTCGACTCTCGGCAGTCAGTCATCGCGGAGGCCGTCCGCAAAGTATCCAATCTGATGCCGCGGCTCTAGAACTCTCCGATTCCGAAGTTCGCAAGCCATTTTCCCCTCGCGTTCGGCTGCACGCGCGAGGCAACGCTGTCCGGAAAAAATGGGCATGCTTTAACCTGTGTCGCGGTAAACACTTGGTTGAATTGCCCGCCCTATAAACACTTGATTGACTCGCGCCCAAATGACTGCCGTCATCCGGTAAGTTCTTGGAAATGCGTGACGTACATCGGCGGTGAAATAACCCTTGAGCTGAATTTCCTGTTGCTTCGAGAACGATGCTCAAGGCAAATGTCGGGCAACGCTTCGACGTTGGCGCAGGAACAAAATGTCCCTTGCGACGTTTGCCGCATCGTTCAGCGCGTATTGGGGATACCGCTTTGACGCTTCGAAAGCTGATCGTCGGATTGGGGTTGGCGCTTTCGGTCCAGACGCTCTCCGCCACCGCCCAGACGCCTGGCCAGCCGCCCGATACGATGGCGGCCCGGGTGGAAGCTTGTACGCCATGCCATGGCAACAAGGGGGAAGGCACAACCGACGTGTATTTCCCTCGGCTGGCCGGAAAGCCGGCCGGCTATCTCTATAACCAATTGCTCTCCTTCAAGAACGGACGGCGGAAGTACCCGCCGATGAACTACCTGCTCGAATATCTCGGCGATCAGTATCTTCAGGAGATCGCCGATTACTTTGCCGAGCAGCGTCCGCCGCTGCCGGCGCCCGCCGCAAGCGAGGTCAGTGCGCAAGTGATGCAGCACGGACAATCTCTGGTCGCTCGCGGCGATCCGGCCCGCCAAATTCCGGCTTGCGGCAGTTGCCACGGCCCGGGCCTCACCGGCATGGAGCCGGGCATTCCGGGTCTGCTCGGTCTGCGTCCGAACTACATCAGCGCGCAATTGGGCGCCTGGCGCTACGGCACCCGGACGGCGAAGGCTCCTGACTGCATGCAGCAGGTCGCGGCGCGTCTCACGGAGGCGGACGTAACAGCGGTGGCGGCCTATCTTGCGAGCCGGCCGGCCCCGATCAACGCCGCCCCGGCAGGCAAGGGCGCCTACGTGCTGCCGTTCGCGTGCGGAAGCGAGCCGGACTAGGAGTCGAGGATGCGATCGTTCTCTCAAGTCCTTGGCCTGTTCTTCCTTTCCGTCGTGGCCGGCGGGGTCGCCGACGCGCAGCAGCCGACCGCCGGTCATAGCGCCAGCGACATTGTCAAGCGCGGCGAATATCTCGCCCGCGCCGGCGACTGCATTGCCTGCCATACCGCGCCCGAAGGCCGCACCTTCGCCGGCGGGCGCGCCATGCCGACGCCATTCGGCACGCTCTACTCCTCCAACATCACGCCGGACCGCGAGACCGGCATCGGCAAGTGGACCGCCGAAGACTTCTACATCACCATGCATAGGGGCCGTTTCCCCGACGGCGGCCTGATCTATCCCGCGATGCCGTTCGCCTCCTACACCAAGGTGAAGCGCGAGGACAGCGACGCGATCTTCGCCTACCTGAAGTCGATTCCGGCCGTAAAGCAGCAGAACCGGGAGCACGACCTGCGCTTCCCCTACAACAACCGGGAACTCATCCTCGGCTGGCGGACGCTGTTCTTCACGGAAGGCCAGTACAAGCCGGATCCGACCAAATCGGCTGAATGGAATCGGGGAGCCTATCTCGTCGAGGGGCTTGGCCATTGCGGGATGTGCCACTCGCCGATCAATGCCTTGGGGGGGACTTCACAGTCGGAAGCGTTCAAGGGTGGACTGATCCCGATGCAGCACTGGTACGCCCCGTCCCTCACCTCCAACCGCGAGGCGGGACTTGGCGACTGGAGCCTCAAGGACATCACTGACCTTCTGAAGACCGGCGTCTCGGCGCGCGGCGTGGTGTACGGCCCAATGGCAGAGGTCGTCTACAACAGCCTGCAATACCTGACAGATGAGGATACCCGGGCGATGGCGGTGTATCTGAAGGGCATCGCCGAACCTACTCCGAGAGCCCCGGCGGCAACAACGCTGCCGAGCACTGAGGCGAGCCTGCTTATCAGTCTCGGCAAGACCGTATACGACACGAAGTGCGCCACCTGCCACGGCGCGCAGGGCGAAGGCAAACCGCCGCACTGGCCGCCGCTCGCGGGCAATCAATCGATCGAGATGGAATCGGCGGTCAATCCGATCCGGATGGTGCTCAACGGCGGCTACCCGCCCGGCACCGAAGGCAATCCCCGTCCCTACGGCATGCCGCCCTTCGCGGGCCAGCTCTCCGACAACGAGGTCGCCGCTGTCGTGAGCTATATCCGCACGGCGTGGGGCAACCGCGGCACGGCCGTGAGTGCACGCGACGCCAATGAACTCCGCTCGGCACCACTTGATTGAGGCTGCGCATGATCAATTCGGACCTGCCGGGAGAGACCACGGACACGCTGGATGAGCGGGTCGAGCGGATCGTTGCCGCCGGACCGCGCGGCGCGCTGACCTTGGCAGGGATCACGACCGCGATCGTCATCGCGCTTTGGCTTGCCTTCTACCTTTTCGTTTTCCTGCCTCGCGGAGCCCTGCAATGACGGTGCAGGACGATTCTCACGCTGCCGCGGTCGCCGAGCGCACCGAAAAGCGCTGGGCGACGATCTCCGTCATCGTCATCGTCGCTCTGGTGCTTCTGGCGACCTTCGCCGGTCTCCACCAGGCGACGATGCCGCAAGGCCGCGTTGAGACCATCGATCCGACACGGCTGCATCTTGCCGGCGAGTTCGTCGAATCCAATCTGGGCACGGCAACCGAGCCCGACGGCAGCGTGACGGTCCGCGCGATCGGCCAGCAATACTCGTTCACGCCCGCCTGCATCCTGGTGCCGGCGCAAACTCCAATCATGCTGCGCGCTACCAGCGCCGACGTCATCCACGGCATCCTGATCCAGGGCACCAACGTCAACACGATGCTGGTGCCGGGCTATGTTTCCGAGCAATTCATGCGCTTCGAGAAAACCGGCGAGCACCTGATGCCGTGTCAGGAGTTCTGTAGCTTCGGCCACGAAGGGATGTGGGGCAAAGTCAAGGTGATCGACAAGGCCGAATTCGCGGCGCGCGCCAAAAACGGCGGGAGGTTGAGCTGTGTTGGTGAATAGAAAGCTCATTCTCGCGCATTTCTGGTTCGCTTTCGCCGTGTTCGGGCTCGCACTGTGCCTCGGCGCATGGCAGATGTTCGTCCGCAGTCCGCTCTACACATGGATCAGCAATCCGGAATGGTACTATCGCTCGCTGACCGCGCACGGCACGGTGATGGGCTATGTATTCCCGACGCTGGTCGCCATGGGGTTCGGCTACGCGATCACCGAGTCCGCCCTGCAACAGCGCCTGGTCGGCGTGCGGTGGGCCTGGGCGGGATTCTGGCTCATCGTCATTGGCGCGATCATGGCGATGGTCCCGGTCGCGCTTGGGCGAGCGTCGGTCCTATACACGTTTTATCCGCCGCTGATCGGCAGTCCGTTCTACTACATCGGCGTCGTGCTGGTGGTGGTCGGCTCCTGGATCTGGGTCGCGTTGATGTCCGTCAACCTGCGGGTCTGGCGGCGCGCTCACCCGGGCGAACCTGTGCCGCTTGCGATGTTTGCGAACGTGGCGGGATCCTATCTCTGGGCCTGGACCGCGGTCGGCGCGGCGCTCGAACTGCTGCTACAGATCATACCCGTGGCGCTCGGTCTGAAGACCACGATCGACGCCGGCCTGGCGCGCGTCTTCTTCTCCTGGACGCTGCATGCCATCGTCTATTTCTGGCTGATCCCGAGCTATATCGCCTATTACGTCATCGTGCCGCGCGCGATCGGCGGCCGGCTTTATAGCGACACGATGGCCCGCCTCGCGTTCATCCTGTTTCTGGTCGTGGCCATGCCCATCGGCATCCACCACACCTTTGCAGACCCCGAGGTCGGCGCCGGCTTCAAATTCATCCACTCGGCGTTCACCGCCCTGGTCGCAGTGCCGACCTTGCTGACCGTCTTTACGATCTGCGCATCCGTCGAGATTGCCGCCCGCCTGCGCGGCGGCCGTGGCGCGCTCGGCTGGATCCGCGCGCTGCCGTGGCAGAATCCAATCATGCTGGCGGTCGCGTTCTCCTTCGTGATGCTTGGATTCGGCGGCGCCGGCGGGCTCATCAACATGAGCTACCAGCTCGATACGACCATCCATAACACGCAGTGGATCACCGGCCATTTCCATCTGATCTTCGGCGGCGCTATCGTCATCATGTATTTCGCCATCGCCTATGATTTGTGGCCGCACCTGACCGGCCGGGCCCTGCCCAATCTCGCGTTGGTACGAACGCAGCTGTGGCTCTGGTTCATCGGCATGATCGTAACGACCTTCCCGTGGCACTGGGTCGGCATTCTCGGCATGCCGCGCCGGATGGCCTATTACGACTATTCAAATCCGGCGATTGCTCCCGAAGCCCTCTCCGTCAGCCTGTCGGCCGTCGGCGCTTTGATCCTGCTGGCCTCGGGTCTGCTGTTCTTGTTTATTCTCATCCGCTCCCACGCGCAGGGCGCGACCGAAGCCGGCGCCTACCGCTTCAGCATGCCCGTCCATCCGGTCCGCTCGGTGCCGCTCGCGCTCAACAGTTTCGCGATCTGGGTGGCGCTGATGATCGGACTGACCGTCACGAACTACGGCTATCCAATCCTGACTTTGGCCACGCGCCACGATACGTCGGTGCCCGCGGTCTACGTGGGAGCGCATTGATGAGCACCCGCGAACTCTTCACGTTCCGCAACAGCTACTTTTCGGTCGCTGTCGGCCTGGCCGCAGGCCTTTTCGTGCTGACGGCGGTCGCCGGCTTCGTCGTTTTGCCCCGCCTGCAGCCGGAACTGAAATACGCCGATCTCTGGGACGCCTTCTGTAGCGCGGCCGGACTGCCGCGTCGGAGCGTCTCGTCCGGCGAGATACCGAAATCGGCGCACCGGTCGTCCGAGGCGGTCCTCACTTCGATGACGCTTGCGCATCCGAGCCAGGAATCGATCGGCCGGGGAGCGACGCTTGCGCAACGCTGCGCCATCTGTCACGGGCCGACCGGCATCAGCAGGGCCGATTCCCCGAACCTCGCCGGACAATACGCGGCTGTGATCTACAAGGAGTTGCTCGATTTCCGATCGGGCGCGCGAACCAATGCGGTGATGTCGCCGTTCGCCGCCAACCTGTCCGACCGGGAAATCACCGACGTCGCCGCCTACTATTCCTATCTTCCGCGACTTCCTGCCTTTCATCCTGTTGAGCAGCATCCCAAGCCCCGCGTGGTGATCTACGGGGCGCCGATGCGCGGCATCGCGCCCTGCGGCTCCTGCCACGGCAGCCTGGACAACAAGACCGGCAGCCCTTGGCTCGAGGGTCAGTCAGAGGCCTACCTGAAAGCCCAGCTACAGGCGTTCGCGTCGGGTCAGCGCACCAACGACATCAGCCAGCAGATGCGTAATGTCGCGCGTGGCCTGACGCCACAGGAGATCGATGAGGCCGCGGCGTACTATGCATCGCAGCCACCGGAGATCATCAAGGCAACAGACTGACCGTCAACTCGTCGACGGTGTTCCCGCTCGCCTGCCGAAGCGCCTCTTTGCGCCTTCACGCCAGCGCTGGAAAGTGACGTAGAGCATCGGCACGACAAAGATGCCGATCGAGCTTGCCGCAAGCATGCCGCCGAACACCGCCGTGCCAACCCCGCGGCGGCTGATCTCGGCAGCGCCGGTTGCGAATACCAAAGGCAGCAGACCGAGGATGAAGGCGATCGAGGTCATCATCACGGCGCGAAAGCGCATCCGTGCTCCGAGCTCTGCGGCTTCCGTCACCGACCGCCCCGCTTCACGCTGCTCCTTGGCAAATTCGACGATCAGGATGCCGTTCTTGGCGGCAAGCGCGATCAACACCACGAGGCCGATCTGGCCGTAGAGGTCGAGGTTCAGTCCGCTTGACTTGATGGCGAGGTAGGAGCCGAGCACGCCGACGGCGACCGACAGCAGCACCGGCACCGGAATGGTCCAGCTCTCGTACAACGCCACAAGGAACAGATAAGCAAACAGCACCGCCAGCCCGAGGATAATGCCGGTCTGGCCCGAGGCCGCCTGCTCCTGATAGGCGGTCCCGGTCCATTCATAGGAATAGCCGGCGGGCAGCGTCGTTTTCGACAATTCCTGCATCGCGGCGATGGCTGTCCCCGAGGAGACGCCCGCTGCCGGGCCGCCGTTGATAGTGACCGACCGATAGTTGTTGTAGCGGGTAATTACCTGCGGTCCGGTTACGATCCGCAAGCTTGCGATGGAGCGGATCGGCACCATCTGATTCTTGTTGTTGCGAACATAGATCTGCCAGAGATCGGGAATGTCCCGGCGATTGGCGGCTTCGCCCTCAAGGTTGACCTGCCAGGTGCGCCCGAACAGATTGAAGTTGTTGACGTAGATTCCGCCCAGTGTCGCCTGCAGCGCGGTGAAGACGTCGCTGATGTTGAGGCCGAGGGCCTGCGCCTTGGCGCGATCGATATCAAGATAGAGCGAGGGGTTGGTCGCGGTGAAGGTGGAGAAGACGCGCGTCAGCCGCGGGTCGCGGTTGGCGGCGTTGATGAGGCCGCTGACCACACTGCCGAGCGCGGCCGGGTCCTGTCCTTCGAGCGCTTCGAGCTGGTATTCGAAGCCGCCCGAGGTCGAAAGCCCGATGATAGGCGGCAGATTGAAGGGCAGGATGCTGGCCTGACGGATCTGCATGCCGGCACCGAACATCTTTCGGATCGTCGCCTGTACCGAATCTGCGGCCGCCTTGCGATCCGCAAACGGCTTCATGCTCGCCACCATGAAGGCGGAGTTCGGTTCGTCGCCGCCGTCAAGCAGCGAAAAGCCGATGATCGAAAGCACGTGATTGACCGCCGGCATCTGCTTGAGCAGCGCCTCGACCTGCTTGGTCACCTCGCTGGTGCGCGCCACCGATGCGCCATCCGGCAGCTGCACAGCAATGAAGAACGCGCCCTGATCCTCCTCGGGCAGAAAGCCGGTCGGCGTCAGCCGCGAGACGCCGAAGATGCCAACGAAGAATACCACGACCGCAACCAGCGCCAGCACCGCGACTCGCAGCAGCCGCCGCACCATGCCGGCATAGCGGTCGCGAACCCAATCGATGCCGCCGAGCACGCGTCCGATGATGCCGCGGCGCTCCCCGCGGTGCCGCAAGAACACCGCGCACAGCGCCGGCGAAAGCGTCAATGCATTGAGCGCCGAGATCACCATGGCCGCGCTTATGGTCACCGCGAACTGACGAAACAGCGTGCCGGAGATTCCGGGAATGAACGCGATCGGCACGAACACCGAGAGCAACACGAGACTTATGGCGATGATCGGCGCGGTTATCTGCGCCATCGCCTTCTTGGTCGCGTCGGCGGGCGAGAGTTCCGGTTCTTCCTCCATCACCCGTTCGACGTTCTCGACCACCACGATGGCATCGTCCACCACGATGCCAATGGCGAGCACCATGGCCAGGAGCGTGACCGTATTGGCGGAATAGCCGAGCGCCAGCAGAACCGCGAAGGCGCCGATCAGGCTCACCGGGACCGCGATCGCCGGAATCAACGTGGCCCGCAGGTTTCCAAGGAACAGAAACACGACGATGACGACGAGAATGAAGGCCTCACCGAGGGTCTTCAGCACTTCGTGAATCGTATCGGAGACGAAGGCCGTCGAGTCGTAATGCACCAGATACGTCAATCCCGGCGGGAATCGCTCCGACAGTCTGGCGAGCGTGGCCTGTACCGCCTTTGCCGTCGCCACCGCATTGGCGCCGGGCGCCAGATAGATGCCCAGGGGGACTGCCGGCTGACCGTCGATCCGCGACTCGCTGTCCATGTTCTGCGCGCCGATCTCGACGCGCGCGACATCCTTGATGCGCAGGACCGACCCATCGGGGTTGGCGCGGAGCACGATATTGCCGAACTGTGTCGACGTCGTCAGCCGGCCCTGCGTCTGCACATTGAACTGGAATTGCTGCTCGTTGCTGATCGGCCGGGCGCCGATGCGGCCAACCGGCGCCTGCACGCTCTGCGCACGGATCGCCGCGATCACATCAGAGGGCGCTAGGTTGAGGCTGGTGAGCCGCTGGGTATCGAACCAGATCCGCATCGAATAATTCAGCTTGGCAAACAGCGTGGCCTGGCCGACGCCTGGCGTGCGCGAAATCGCATCCAGCACGTTGATGACGGCGTAGTTGGTGATGAACAGCGGATCCTGCTGGCCGTTCTTGCTGTAAAGCACGATGAACTCCAGCACGGCCGAGGATTTCTTTTGCACGACGAGCCCCTGGGCCTGGACCTCGGTCGGCAACTGCGAGAGCGCGGTTTGAACGCGGTTGTTGACGTTGACGGTGTTGATGTCGGGATTGGTGCCGAGCGCGAATGAGACGGTCAGCGTATAGCTGCCGTCGTTGCCGCTCGTCGACTTCATGTAGAGCATCTTGTCGACCCCGACGACAGCCGCCTCCAAAGGCTGGGCGACACTGGTTTCCACCACCTCAGCAGACGCGCCTGGGAACATGGCCGTTACCGTCACCTGCGGCGGCACGATGTCGGGAAATTGCGCGACCGGGATTTGTAAGAGCGCGAGCGCACCTGCGATGGTGATCACAAAGGCGATGACGACCGCAAGCCGCGGACGATCGACGAAGAGCGCGGAAATCATGGAGTGCTTCCCGCAGGCCGTGCCCCGATCCCGCCCTCGCCACCTCCCCTCGCGTCATCCGCCGTGTTGTTCATGCTGGACTGGATCAGCGCGCTCGCCGGCCCGGGAGCGACGGTTTCGCCGGGGCGCACGCGTTGCAGGCCTTCGACAATCACCTTGTCGCCTGGAGAAAGGCCGTTCGTCACCGATGCGACCGTGGATGTCGATTGTCCGAGCTTGATGCGTCGCTGCTCCGCCTTGTTGTCGGCGCCGAGCAAGTAAACATACTCGCCCTGCTGATCCGACAGCACCGCGGAGCGCGGGATGGCCAGCACCTCGACGGGCTGCACCCCTTCCAGCAACACGCTGACGAACTCGTTATCGGTCAGTTCGCGAACGCCGCCGGCCAGCTTCGGATTGGGAATGGTCCCGCGCAGCTGGATGGTGTCGGTGTTTTGATCGATTGTGTTGTTGACGAAATTGAGTTGGCCAACCTGGTCATAGGGCCGGCCGTCCGGCAGGCGTATCCGGATGACAACCGCCTTGAAGCCGCCGCGGGTCGCGTAGCGTTGCCGCAGCCCCAAGGCTTCGCGTACCGACACGGGGAAGGTGACATACATCGGGTCCTGGCTGACCACCGTGGTCAAGGTGCCGGAACTGGGGGTGACGACGTTGCCCTCCGTGACGGAGGTGCGGCCGATCCTGCCGTCAATGGGCGAGTGGATTTCCGTATAGTCCAGATTGATCTTCGATAGATCGACCTGCGCCTGCGCTGCCTGGACCTGCGCTTCCAGGCTCTGCTGGCTGGCGATCGCGGCATCGTAGGTGGATTGCTGGCCGGCGGGGCCGCCGAGCAGGGCCTTTGCCCGGTTGGTTGTCAGCTTGGCGTTCTCGAGCGTCGCCTGCAATTGAGCGACCTGGGCCTGCTTTGCCTTGAGGTCGGCCTCGAACGGGCCGCGCTCGAGCCGGTAAAGGAGCTCGCCGGTCTTGACCTCCGCGCCTTCCGTGAAGAACCGCTTGTCCAGAAAGGCGGTGACGCGGGCGACGACGGCGACGCGATTGACCGCCTCTATGCGTCCCAGAAATCGGTTGGTTTCGGTGATCGGACGCTTGACGGCTTCGAGCACGCCGACGGCCGGAGGTGCCGCAGCGCCCTGCTTGGTCTGGGCAGAAGCCGGTGCATCGATCGCGGCAGCCAGGACAAGGCTCAGGACCCCCGCCAACCTTCCGAGCTTCATGACTCCGCCCTTTCAACGTCGCGCGCGGGATGCACCGGCTCAATAACTGGTGTCGCCGTCAGAAGGTCCAGCGTGGTCGGCCGGATATCGGCCCGCCGGCAACCTGGGCAGACGGTGCAATGGTAACTCGCGACCTCTAGGGGCGCTGGGTCCAAGTGCTCGAGTTTTACAGCCGGAATTGGTCATCGCGATGACGTGCCTCGCGCCGGAAGCGGGCGATTCTCCGAGGGACGCACTTTCCTCACCTCAAGCTGACGTTGGTCATCGTGAGCAAAAGAGAAGGCCGCCCGGTACCGCCGATCTGAAGTCCCCGCACCACAAGCGGCGAATTCGACCAGAGCCTATGACTCTCCGAAGTTCGTGACAGTGGTTGCTGCAATGGGCCATGAACTTCGGAAAGCGGGCCCTAGAACAGTTGTCTCAGAAGGTCGCCTTCATACCAAGGTAAAAGGCACGCGGCCGGGCCGGTGCGAGGGAACGCGCATCGGTGAACTGGTTACCGGTGTAGAAGTTCGGCAACTGTGTCGTATCGAAAAAGCCGCCATAGGTATAATAGCGGTTATCGAGGATGTTATCGACCCGGCCATAGATCTGGTACGTCTTGTCGAGCTGATAGGACGCGTGCGCGCTGAACACGGCATAGGAAGGCAATTGCGGTTCCTGGTTGGATGCGTCACCCACCAGATACTGGCTGCTGACCCACAGCGCATCGCCGCCGACCTTGAATGCGTCCGTGACCGAATAATCGAAGCTGGCCTTGATGCGATGACGCGGAATGGCCGGGATGATGTCGCCGGGCAAAACCTGGATGTTGCCGTTGGCATCGGCGGCCGGGCTGTTCGAGCCCAGCTGCAGTGAATCCAGGAAGCGTGCGTCGATGAAGGCATAGCTGGCGCGGAACTGCCACCGGGATGATCTCAGGTTGGCCTCGGCCTCGATCCCTTGCCTGCGCGTGTTGCCGACGTTCTGGAAGTAACCGAACCCCTGCAGCAGCGACGGAATCTCGAGAATGTCGTCGGTATTGGTGGCGCGGAAGCCGTCAAATTTCCAGTCGAGCGTTCCGAAGCTGAAATCATGGGTGCCGCGGAAACCGGCCTCATAGGTGTGAGAAACCACCTGCTTGAGCGGCGGATCTGAAACCAGGAAGGTCGCCAGGATGCAGGGATGGTTTGGATCGGCGCACTCAAGCTCAAGCGGGGTCGGCGCCCTATTGGCTTCCGAATAACCTGCATAGGCAGTCAGCTCGGGCGTGATCTTGTAAGTGGCGCCGATCATCGGATTGAAGCGGTCGTAGACTTCGTTGCCGTCGAGCGCGGTGCCGATCTGGTCCTGCAAAACGATGCGCGCATCATTGAAGCGCCCGCCGGCAGTGACCGAGAGGGCCTTGGTGACATCGAATGTGTCAAGCGCGTAAAGCCCGGTGTATTGATTGGTGGCGCGCAACGATACAGGCCCGTCAGAGGCTGGATTACCCGATGTTCCGAGAAAGATGCCACTGCCGCTGACGACATAGTCGGTGCCGATGGTGCCGAGTTCTGCGCTGCTACCGAAATGAGTCACGCTGGCGTCAAAGCTCGTGCCCACCACAAAGCGATTGTCGTGACCGAACAATTGGTCGGTGTTGGTGGCCTGCAGGGAAGCGCCGCCGGTGTTTGTATTGGTGATCGTGCGATCGATCTCTCCCAAAAACGAGCCCGCCGGAAACGGATTGGCAAGCTGCTGTCCATTCATTCCGTTCGCCGGCGCGATGCCATCGCCGAAACACAGCAGCGCCTGATTGGGAGGATCGCACAGCTGTGTCCCGGTGGGATTGCCGTCCACGGTTTGCTGGTTGAACGCCCGGTAGTGGGCCACGCCCTCCAGGGTCCAGCTTGGCGTGACGTCGACCTTTCCCGTCAAATTCAGGTAGCCGACCTGATTTTGCGAGGTTTGCGGCGTGGTGTAGACCGCGCCCCAGTATTGATCGAGCAGTTCGAGGGGCGTGGTCGCGGAAGCGCCAAAATTGTTCTGGGCGGCTCCCATGTTGAGATGGAATTCGCTGCTGTCATTGCGGTAGCCGACATCGCCGTAGAAACGGCGGATGTCCGATTGGCCAAAGTAGCGATAGCCGTCGTCGTGCACGCCTTCCAGCGCGGTATAGACCGACCAGTCGCCGATCTGCTTGCCCCATTGCAGCGAGCTCTGAAGGCGGCCGAAGGACCCTCCCATCAAGTCGACTTCAGCGCCGTGATAGTTAAAGCCATCCTTCATCTGGACCGAGACGGCGCCGCCGAGCGCATTGAGGCCATAGGCCGGATTGTTCGTCACCACGGCGATCGACTTGATCGCCGCGGTCGGGATCAGGTCCCAGTTGATGGTATCTCCGAACGCCTCGTTGACGCGGACGCCGTTCTGGTAAACGGCCAATCCCTGCGGCGTGCCCGACACCGGCGAGGCAACAAAGCCGCGAAACTCGACGTTGGCCTGAAAATCATTGCCGGCGACGTTGCTGATGTTGAGGCCGGCGACGTTTTGCTGGAGCGCATCCATGACGTTGAGGGAATTCGTGCGCTGGATGTCCGGCGTATTCACGAAGTTGATGCTGCCGGGAACCTTGTCGACGGCCAGCGCCGTGCTTGGCGTCGCGATCGGGGTCGTTGGGTAGACACCAACCCTCGTCACCGCCGTTCGGTGGGCTGCCGTCGCGGCTGGACGAGAGGCGGGCCTGGCCCGCCTGACCGTCGTTCTCGCCTCCGTCTTCGGCGGAGCGACTTCGACCGCCGGCAGCTCCGTCGTGAAACTTCCGCTGTCCTGCGCGCGCATCTGGGTGCTTGCGGCAGCAAGAACTGCCGCCGCGACTGACGCCATCAGCAAGACCCGAACACGCATCCCCACCGCCCCCATTCCGGCAGGCGTTGTGGTCTTGTCGTCGCCGGTCTGGAACGGACCATATTAAAGGGAGCGGGGCGGCGCGCATCCGAAAAACGTCCCGGAGCGATCGGGAAATTTCCCGGTTGCCAAAATGGCTGGGAGCGATGGTTTGGGCCCGGTCAGCGACGAGGCGCGGACCTTCAAGCCAAAGGGCGATTGGGAGAGGCCGGAACCGGCTAAATTAATGGCGTGTCCGAGCTCAAGTTCGCTCACCGCCCGACAGCCTCGCATGCCGACGTTTGAAGAATCCACCTCAATCGAGATGACCTTGATGTCGTTGACGTTGTTCGCGACCCTCGAAACGCTCAACGTTTTCGGCGAGAGCGCGATAGAACCCGTTGCACCTCAACGCTTCTTCCCGGACGTGTCGCTATCTTGATGTGCGCGATTGCGGAAGCATCCGTTGAACGCGCTTCGGCATGATACGAGATAGTTGAGCCATCTCGTGTATTGCCGCTCGGTGGTGCAGGACGACAATGTTGGAGATCCGATATCTGCCCTCGGGCTTGGCCGAAGTCAGCACGAGGGAATGTCGCCGAACCGGGTGTCCAAAATTTTGTGGTTCGACGGCTGGCCTATCGAGGGTGCTGGCGCGCCACGGCCGATGAAGATGGGCACTACTGCTTCGCCGTGGCGCTATGATGCTGCGGTCCACAGCACGCACCTACGCTCAAAGTTGCGATGCCCAGCGATATTCCGCTACGCCGACTAGCTAGGCCGCCTCCGGCTTGTTTACGGTCTCGATGCGCTCAAGAACCTTGCCGAGATCGCGCTTCGCGACTTGAACATCGTAGTCGGTCTGCAGATTGAGCCATAGTTGCGCCGTTGTGCCGAGCGCCTTGGCGAGGCGAAGCGCAGTATCGGCAGTAATGCCGGTCTGCTCGCTCGCAATCCGTTCGATTCTCGTCCGAGGCAAGCCACAAACCTTGGCAAGAGCACCCGCCGACATATGGAGTGGAATGAGGAACTCCTCCCTCAGAACTTCACCGGGATGCATGGGCTTGAGCTTCTTGGGCATTGTGGCGTCTCTCCTAATGGTAGTCGACGATCTCGACCTCTGCCGGGCCTTCCGCGGTCCAAACAAAGCACACCCGGAATTGGTCGTTGATGCGGATCGAGTGCTGTCCCCGGCGATCGCCTGCAAGCGCCTCAAGCCGATTGCCGGGAGGCGACCTCAAGTCGCCAAGATCGCCGGCTGCGTTGAGATAGCGCAGTTTCCGGCGCGCCACCTTGACCAGATCGGCCGGAAAGCCCTTCGGGCTTTCGCCGTCGAAGACGGCTTCAGTGGTCTTGTCGCGAAAGCTCCTGATCACGAGTCCATGTATCATTAAATGATACGAGCGTCAAACGACATCGTATCAAACGATGGTACCAACTGATCCTCGCCCGCCTACGTCTATTGCCCCCTCCGTTCAGACTGATCGTCCCGGCAGCTCGCTCCTGCCGCGGCGTTGGGCATTTGTGCGGTAATCGGCGGGATGGCGCGGCGCTTGCCGGCCAACGGCGGCAATATCGCGCAAGATCGTGAAGTGGCGCGCCCGACACGATTCGAACGTGTGACCTTTGCCTTCGGAGGGCAACTCAGCATTATTGCGCAAATTTGATAAGGACCTTTTTGGCTAGCAGATCAAAGCTTCTCGGCTTCCTAGCGCTTGTTCCAATTTGCGACCGTTGGCGACCGCTTGAGCGGAGTTGGTAGCCATGGGGTAGCCGTTCGTCCCCGTACCTAGGGTATGACGAAGAATGGGAAAGCCCGAATTGGCTTGCGGAACATACGAGCCCTCCAAGAGCACGAAACGCTTTGGGACGATCGCGTGGTTGGTTTCTGTGCTCGACGCAGAAATACCCCGGCGATCGTCTATGGACTTAAGTACCGTACTAAACAAGGACGACAGCGTTGGTACACCATAGGCCGACACGGCGCGCCTTGGACTCCGGAGACGGCCCGGGCAGAAGCCCAACAAGTCTTATCAGAGGTCGCCAAAGGCCACGACCCTGCTGGGAATAAGATCACCCAGCGCCATTCGGCAACGATAGCTCAGATTTGCGATGAGTACCTGGCCGCCGCGGGGGCTGGCCGCCTGCTAACCCGCAGAGGGCACAGCAAAAAGCGTAGCACGCTCGTCACCGATCAAAGCCGTATCGCTGCCCACATCAAGCCTTTGCTTGGGAGCAGAAAGATTTCGGATGTCGCACGCAAAGATGTTGAAGCGTTCATGCATGACGTAGCGGAGGGACGAACAAGGAAACGCGTTCAGCTAGAGAAGCCACGGGCTGTTTCAAATGTAAGAGGTGGTCGAGGGGCGGCCACACGTACGGTTGGCTTGCTCGGCGCAATTTTCAACTTCGCAATTCGTACAGGTGTTTGTGACCAAAATCCCGTCGTGGGAGTCCTTCGCTTCGCGGACGGCAAGCGCGATCGGCGGCTAAGCAACAGCGAATATAACCAGCTTGGTTCGGCCCTGGAGCGAACCGATGGCATTTGGCCTTATGCGGTGTCCGCCACCCGCTTCCTGGCAATGACTGGCTGGCGCTCGGGTGAAGCTCTTAACCTGCGATGGTGCGATATCGATTTCGAGCGCCACTTGGCGCGCCTTCCAGATACAAAGACAGGATTCAGCGTCAGAGTGCTCTCGGCCTCAGTAGTTGGCGAGCTCGACCGGCTCGCCCGTTCTGATGACGGGCTTGTCTTTCCATCGGCACGGAAAGGCGTTCCGATGACGGGCTTTCCGTCGCTCTTCCGAAAGATTGTACAAATCGGTGAGTTGCCCGCTGACATTACGCCCCATGTGCTGCGGCACTCATTCGCTTCAGTGGCCGCCGACTTAGGTTTCTCCGAACTAACGATCGCAGCGTTGATCGGACACCGGGCTGGCTCG
>NZ_DAIDJE010000010.1 GCF_027451485.1 Bradyrhizobium sp. | reverse complement strand
CTGCGAGGAGCTTGCGGCCGAGCAAGCTATTGGCTTTGAGCAGGGCCTGATCGCCGCCTAGCTGATCAGTGGTCCCCGTGGAACGCAGGGACCTGTAACCAGAACCGCTTGCCCTAGTGCCCACTTTCCGAAGTTCGTGGTGCGCCTCAGCTCCCACTTTCGCGAACTTCGGAAAGTCATGGGCACTAGCTAACTTATTGATGCCAGTACCGCTTCATCGATCTGAAGTCCTTGATCGAATTCGCCGCTTGTGGTGCATGGACTTCAGATCGGCGGTATTCGGATGCGAAAACCTTAATCCGCCGGCGCGATGCTTGGCGCCAGGACCGCCTCGAGATGCTCTGGCCGGTCGTGGTTGACGCGCGCAAGATAATCGTCGGCGATGCGGCGCAAACGCTGGCTCAATTCATTCGACATGCTGATGGTGTCGAGCTTGGTGTGCTCGTGCACGATCGCCTGAATCGCATTGATGTGGTGTGCGATCAAGTCTGGCGGCACGCGCGCGAGATCGGGCGCATGCTCGACGATGCGGCAGAGGCTCTCGGCAACTGCGCCAGCGGGCGGATAGCCAAACGTCACTGCATCGCCCTTGATATCATGGGCAGCGCGGAACAACTCGTCGCGTGCCTTTTCCGTAAATCCATTCCTGAGAATGGCGGCATGGGCGTCGGCGAGCCGGCCCACTTCGATCTCCATCCATTGCCGGAATTCTCCGGACAGGTCGGAAAGAGCCTTCTCGGCACGTGCGACCGGATCGTCGATGTCGTCGTCGGCCACGCGTCGCAGGACCTTGCGCAGCGGGTTTGGCTGCGTGATCACCTGGTGATCGACGTATCTCTTGACCTCGATATCGGCTTTGCTGTTCGCCATGTGCTTTGCTTGTCCTCGCTAGACGCCCGAACGGGCCTTGTCGAGCAGCGAGGGCTGCTGAAGGATTTCAAATTCGCCGCCGACGCGCCGCTCGGGTCCGATATAGGCGCCATTGGTGTTGCGCCTGCGGTCCGGGCCAAAATAGGTCTTGGTCTTGATGAAAGGCCGGGGATTGGCGACGACGTTCAGGATGCGCTGATACAGCCCCTTGGCGGAAATCGGCTTGGCGAGAAATTCGGTGACGCCGGCATCGCGCGCCACCGTGACGCGCCGCTTCTCGGAATGACCGGTCAGCATGATGATCGGGGCGTAGGGATTGCCTTTGGATTCCGGCTGCCGGATCATCTGCGCGAGCTCGAGCCCGTCGAAGATCGGCATGGCCCAGTCGGTGATGACGATGTCCGGGACGTAGTGGGTGTACATTTCAAGCGCGGTCGCGCCGTCTTCGGATTCGTAGACTTCGCGTGCGCCGAATGAATGCAGCAGCGTCCGGAGGATACGGCGCATGTGCGGATTGTCGTCGCAGACGAGAAAGCGAAGCTTGTTGAAATCGATACGGAACATGGCGGTGCCCTCAGGGACACGCATACGCGGGTATACGCGCCGTTAACCATATCCCCGTCGCGTTAAAGAATGGTTGCGATTGGCAGATCAGCCGGGCTGATTTAGGCGGCTCAGTAGCCGCCGAATTGCTCGCGCACGATGCGTTCTTCGAGACTGTGACCGGGATCAAACAGCATCCGCATCGAAATCGTCTTGTCGGATAGGATTTCGACACGGCGGACGTCGCGCGCCTCGTCATGGTCGGCCACCGCCGCCACCGGACGCTTGTCGCCCTCGAGCACTTCGATGACGACAAAGGCGGTGTTGGGCAACAGCGCGCCGCGCCAGCGCCGCGGCCGGAATGGGCTGATCGGCGTCAAAGCGAGGAGGGGGGCATTGATCGGCAAGATCGGCCCCTGCACCGACAGGTTATAGGCAGTCGAGCCGGCCGGCGTTGCCACCAGAATGCCATCGGCGATCAGTTCGGGCATGCGCTCGTGTTCGTCGATCAGGATCCGCAGGCGCGCGGCCTGGTAGGTCTGGCGGAACAGCGAGACTTCGTTGATGGCGTGATGCAGATGAATGGTGCCACTCAC
The DNA here is from genome assembly GCF_027451485.1 of Bradyrhizobium sp. Taxonomy (GTDB): domain Bacteria; phylum Pseudomonadota; class Alphaproteobacteria; order Rhizobiales; family Xanthobacteraceae; genus Bradyrhizobium. The sequence continues at coordinate 36,100 of NZ_DAIDJE010000010.1, read as the reverse complement.
GTCGGTGGCTCGCATCAAGAGCGGATTGATCAGGGTCTCGCGCGCCGCGGCCAGCCGCTCGTGCAGATGATGCAGCGAAAATTCGTTCATCAGAAAGCCGACGGTGCCGCGATGCATGCCATAGATCGGCTTACCGCTGTGCATATACCGATGCAGTGTTTGCAACATCAAGCCGTCGCCGCCGAGCGCCACCACGACATCGGATTCCGGCACGTCGTGATTGCCGTACGCGGCAGTCAGCCGCGCCAGCGCTTCCTGGGCTTCCGCGCTCGCGCTCGCGACAAAGGCAATCCGGTCATATGGCAGGGCTGTGCTCATGAAGTTGTGAAAGCGTCCTGTGAGTGGAGGTCGTCTATACGACCTTGCCGGCGCTTGTCGAGACAATCGCCGAAGGCGGGGCGCTGGTCTGGGCTAAAATTCGCCGCTCCCGTAAAATAGCACGCTTCCACGCCCGTGAAACGGCCGGGGTCCTGCTGACTCGAGAACTTGGAGAGAAGATTAATGAGCATCCGGCATGCAACCCTTGGCTTCGCGGCGGCCATTCTGCTTGCCATTCTGGCGCTCACGGACATGGCTGGCGCCCAGGACAGCAATCACGAGCGGCCGTCCCAAACGCCACCTGCCTCGCAGGCGGCATCGGCGCCTTCCGGCGCAAAAGCGGGACAATCCGCTCCGCGCAACGTGATAACGACTGCCGAGGTGCGCCGACTGCCCGAGGATTCGACCACCAAGCACAGCATCGCCGTGAACGGCCGGACGCTCGCTTTCACCGCAACCGCGGGCTCGTTGCGTCTGTTCAACCAGAAAGGCGAGCCGCAGGCCGACATCGTCTACACGGCGTATCAATTGGACGGCGCCGATCCGCACACCCGGCCGATCACCTTCTTCTTCAACGGCGGGCCGGGTGCGTCATCCGCCTATTTGCAGCTTGGCTGTGCGGGACCCTGGCGCTTGCCGATCGAAGGCGATGCCGCGGTTTCTTCGGCTTCTCCCGAATTGGCGCCCAACACCGACACCTGGCTCGACTTTACCGACCTCGTGTTCATCGACCCCGTCGACACTGGATATAGCCGCTTCGTTTCGACGGATGGCGACGTTCGCAAGCACTTCTTTTCCGTCGATGGCGACGTCAATGCAATGTCAGTGGTCATCCGCCGCTATCTCGAAAAGTATGACCGCCTGCTGTCGCCGAAATTCATCGTCGGTGAAAGCTATGGCGGCATCCGCGGCCCGAAGATCGTTCATGAGTTGCAGACGGAGCAGGGCGTCGGCATCAAGGGATTGATCCTGGTTTCGCCGCTGTTCGATTTTCGCGAATTCGGCGGCACGAGTCTCGTGCAATATGTCGCCAGCCTTCCATCGATGGCAGCCGTCGCGCGCCAAGCCAAACACCCAGTCACGCGTGCCGACATGGCGGACGTGGAAACCTATGCGCGCGGCGACTTCCTCGCCGATCTGGTCAAGGGCGAAGCCGACAAGGAGGCGACGACGCGGCTCGCCGATAAGGTCGCGGCGCTGACGGGCATCGACCAGGCCGTCATCCGCCGCCTGGCCGGACGTCTCGACATTTCCGAGTTTCGCCGAGAGCTCGATCGCCGCGACGGCAAGGTAACTGGCCGCTACGATGGCTCCGTGCGCGGTTTCGATCCTGATCCCGATTCAAGCCAAGCTCATTTTGCCGATCCGTCCGGCGATCCGCTGATTGCGCCGTTGACCAGCGCGGCCGTCGATCTGACCAGGCGGACGCTCAACTGGCGTCCTGATGGACCCTACCATCTGCTCAATAGCTCGGTTGAGCGCTCCTGGGATTTCGGGCGCGGGTTAAATCCGCCCCAGTCGATCTCCCAGCTCAGGCAGATCCTGGCGTTGGATCCGAAGCTGAAGCTTCTTGTCGGGCATGGATTGTTCGATCTTGCCACGCCATACTTCGGGTCAAAGATCTGGCTCGATCAGCTGCCCGCCTATGCGTCGGCCGACCGGGTGAAGCTTGTCGTCTATCCCGGCGGCCACATGTTCTATTCGCTCGGCCCGTCGCGCCGGGCTTTCCGTGCCGAGGCCGAAGCACTGATGAAATAGTGAAAAGAAAGCCGGCTCAGTTTCCTGCACCGGCTATCCGGTTCAATGATCGGTCAGTAGACGAGCCCGGTGCCCGCGGGTTGCTCCAGCGCCGTCGCCAGCGACTTGTACTCGGCGCATTCTGTGCCGCAGATATCCTTGATGCGGCTCAAGTGATATTCCGCGGTTTCGCGATTGCCCTGTTCGAGCTGCCACAAGCCGTAATACTGCCAGGTGCGAACATGGTTCGGGTCCGCCTGAAGCGCGCGCTCGTACCAGACCTGCGAGACCTTGTAGTCACCAAGCTTGCGGTAGGAGTAGCCGATTAGATTGGCCACGTCGGCGACGTCGTCCCGGCCGAGCGCCTTCAGTTGCGTGATCGCCGAAGCGTAGTCGTGGCGATCGTAGATCGTCGCATAGGCGGCGCGATAGCCGTCGAGAAACTTTTGATCCTCGATGCTCGAACTCCTGTCGCGCTTCTTTTTCTTGTCCTTGCTCGAGTCGGTCGGAGGTGAGGGCGTATCAGCACCGGCCGCCTTGGCGGCGCTGATCATGGGACCGGCCAGAGTCGCGGCTGTGAACATCGCAAGAGTCAAAAGTCGGATCGCAACTTTGGTCATGCCTCTCTCCTGGAGTTTGAAGGGCGACCCTACACCGGCGCCCGTCAATCTTGAACACCCGCTGTCCGCGATCATTCCAGCGGCATTTTTTGCGATATCGGGATTTTTTATGGGACGTGCGCGCGGATCCGGAGCTTTCTCCTGCCTGCTGCGCGCAACATGACCGGAAATTCATCGAGATGAACGCAGACCATTGTTCGGCTTCAGGGTGGGTTCAGCGGCCGCCTCCTAGTGTCGCACCACGATCGACGAGCCCGGCCATTCCGGTCGGCACCCTCCGGGATCTCTTTCTAAAGGAGCTTTCCATGTTGAAGACGATTTCAGCTGCGCTGCTTGCCGCTTCCTTCCTTGCCGTCCCGGCGATGGCCGCGAGCAACACGACGCAAGCGCCGGTCACCAAGTCGGCCACCGTCAACACGTCGGCTCAGGTCAAGACTCCGATGAACGCCAAGGCCAAGGTGGGCCGCCACCATGTGCGCCATGCCTACAAGCATCACCGCACCCACAAGAAGATGGCCGCGAAGGCGAGCAAGTCTCTGAAGGTCTCAGCCAAGCCTGTTAAGCACCCCGCCAAGCGCGGCTGAGGACTAACCGCGGAGGCGTCCGAGTTCTTAAAAGGCACCATCGCGGATTTCAGGCCCGGCCCACGCCGCCCAAACGGCGCTGGGCCGGCGCCCGATTCGGGGCTCGAAAATGCGAATTCCCTTTCATTTTGGGAAGGGCTAGAAGCTCTTCAAAGGAACGTCAGAGTCAACATCAAAATCATGGATCTGCCAGTGTCCCTTTGGTTGTGACATTCGAAGAAGTGCCGCAGCGTGCGATGCGAATGTCAGAACCGGGACAGCGGGCGGGCCAACCAGAAGACAGGTTTCGATTGGGGATTTCGGTAAAGCGGGTGGCGCTTCTGATGCTGCCGATCGCGCTCGCAGCTTGCTCGGGCGGAGATGGCGAAGGCCGGCGGTTCAGCCTTTTTGGCGATTCGACCGACGCCGCTCAGGCGTTTCCGAGCAACTACCGTGCGGAGTTGCTGGCGTTCATGAAGACCTACCTCAACAATCCGGTCGGCGTGCGTGATGCGTCGATGGCCGAGCCGGTCATGCGCGACGTCAACGGCAAGATGCGTTACATCAGCTGCCTGCGCTATTCCGCTCGCGAATCCGACGGTAGCTACTACGAACCGCGCGAGCGGGCGGTCCTGTTCGTCAATGGCCGGCTCGACCGCCTGATCGAAAAGGGCGAAGAACTCTGCACGGGAGTGGCGTTGGCGCCGTTCCCGGAAATGGAAAAGATGACGCGGTGAATGTTACCCGGGCGGCGAACGCACCGTCCGGCGCGGACCCCGTCATCACGTTTTGGCGATCCGGGTTCCATGAGCTGAACCTTCCGGGCCACCGTTACGACCCACAAAAAGATTGGCTGCCGCATAGCGGCGGTCCTGGAACAAAATGCCGCTGTGGCGCGGCTGCGACATTTTGCAAACAAACATGTTTGGCCGTGCCACGAAGCAACCAAATTCGCGCCACGTTGTTTGTTTGTTGTCGATCACGACGATAACGGGGAAATACCATGAAGAAGATCCTGTTTGGCGCGGCCGCCTGCGTGGCGTTCGCGGCTCCGGCCTTCGCAGCCGACCTGCCGGCGCGGACCTATACCAAGGCTCCTGTCTACAGGGCGCCGGAGGCCATCTACAACTGGACCGGCTTCTACATTGGCGGGCACGTGGGCGCGGCATTCCCGGGGGATAACAGCCTCGAGGGCGGCGATGCTCGCTTCATGGGCGGCGTGCAGGGCGGTTTCGACTACCAGTTCTCCAACAACTGGGTGATCGGTGCGGAAGCGCAGTATAGCTGGCTGACGGGCGGGGGGAGCGGCGGTGTCGTCTTCCCGGGTGGTACGGTCGTCACTGGGAACACGAACCAGATCGGTTCGGCCACCGGGCGGCTCGGTTATGCCTTCGGTCCCACGCTGCTTTACGCCAAGGGCGGCTACGCCTGGCGCGGCAACGACAATCTTCTTGGTGTGAGCACCAACGGCGTGCCCGTGGGCTTCACGGTCGATGGCAACCATCGCGACGGATATACCGTCGGTGCCGGTCTCGAATACATGCTTACGCCGAACTGGTCGATCAAGGGCGAGTACCAGTACTACAACTTCGGGGGCACGACCTTCACAAGCGGTCCGGCGCCCATCGTCGGGAGCCATTTCCGGGATGACGAGCACACCGTCAAGCTCGGCATCAACTACCGCTTCGGATGGGGCGGCCCGGTCGTCGCCAAGTACTGAGCGGGCAAGCTGTGCTGGCTGCTTCGTTAGCGAAGCCGTCGGCAGGGAAACCAGAAAACAGAAAGGCCGGCGCGATGCTGGCCTTTTTTTGCCGTCTGCAAGAAAAAATCGCTCTCGTGAAGGCTTTTGGCGGAATCACTGTTGTGACTTGCCAGGGTGGCTGGACACTCTAGTTTGTCTTCGTTGAGAGCGCCTCGGGGCCGTTGGGACAAGTGATAAAGTGACCCATGAGCTTGCGGCCGAAGAGACCTCGTTCGCAGCCGGGACACCCTAAACAGACAGCAAGCTGCCTTTCACTCACGCGTCCGGCGTCGAGGTGTCCCATTCGAGGCCGCGCGCGTTTTCTCGCTCGGCATCGGCCCGGTTTCGGAAAGGATCTTCCTGCGGGTCCGCCCGACAGGGCCTGATTTCATAGTCATTTTCCAAGAGCGGCCGGCGGGCAGACGCGTTGTCTCCCGACACCGCCTCGACCACCAGTCCGCTTTTGCGGGCAAGTTCCCAGACGTCGGCTTCCGTCGGGTAGGCATTGCTCAGCCTCGCGTCATTGCAAAATAGGGCGTAAGGCATTCGAAACTCCACACAAAAAGCCCTGCAAACCTGCATAACGCGGAAGGCCGGTTGCGGTTGCGGTTTCCCAGGGGGAGGGCCGATTAGCACGGCCGGGGGCGAGTCGTAAACGAGTCCTGAATCTTCCCAAAAATATCGGGCGAGACTCTCCGGCCAGAATCGCCTGATGCTGATGCCTATGAGCATCATCAGCCAGATCTCCTGCGGCAGGATTCACCTGACGCTGTCGATTGCGTTACTGGCGGCCTGTGCTGCCAATCTGGCGCTGTTGTGTGTGTTCCTCTGAACGCATCCGCGGATGGCGTGAACGGCGGCCTTGAAGGCCGGCTTGTTTCCCTCGATATTTTCGTGTGGTCGCGATCCCGCCCCAAAAAAGGTGAGGTCGAACGTCTCTGAGAACGCCAGTGCCGCCGAGTCGAAGGTCCTGCACTACAAGCAGCGAATTCGATCCGGCAACCTCAAGTTCGCCGCACCAGGTCAAAGACGAAAGGTTGGGCGCATGCCGCGAAAGGGAATCACCGGTCACGATGAATGGGTGATCACGGAAGCCTTGGCAACCGCGCTGATCGCGCTGGAGCAGTTGCCGGAGAAGCACCGGCCGGCTACCCAGATGGACGACATCAAAAAACTCCTCGCCGCCGGCTGCCAGTCCGGCACCGTCAATCTGCATCTGGCGCAAGCCAAATGCCGCCTGTTTCCGGCTGCGGATCGGGAGGCGATCTACCGGGAGTACGGACTGGAGGACGGGCAAGCCTGATTCTTGAACGGTGTCAGAGGACGATAGCTCTTGTCAGGCAATTCTGCTATTGACCCTCCGCCATCGGCTGCCGGGTGCGGCGCTTGCGGAACGGCCATAAATTCGAATCTCAATTCGCCGGTTTAGCTCAGCGGTAGAGCAGCGGTTTTGTAAACCGAAGGTCGGGAGTTCAATCCTCTCAACCGGCACCAGCAAGGCAGCGCTTCTCTTTTCCGTCTGTTTCCGTCTTGCCGCGCCGAGACCGCCGGGGCGGTTAACGATTTCGTATCGCCGCAGGCTGCAAATTGACAAAGCACGAAGGCCGGCGCGTTAGGCTTACCGCTAATTTGGCGGCCGGCTTTAACGCATGCGACGGCGCCTTGGATTAGTGTCACAGGTCGGGGTCCATTTGAAGCTCCTGCACCGCAAGCGGCAAGATCGTCGCGGTACTTCAGATGGAAAGCGGCCCCAGCGGGATTTTGATGCGATGCGCGCGGCAATCACGTTGTCAGTCTTGATCGGAACGGCGGGTGCGGCTTGCGCCCAAACCGGTCCGGTCATCGCGATTCCGGGCCGACCGGGCGTGCCCGTCATCATTGACGGCGTCGACGCATCCTATGCGGTTGTCGAGGGTGACTGGGGCCTTGCCAAGGGCGTCCAAATCCCGGTGACCGTGTATGGCGGTCACCCCGTCGATCCCGGTCCCCCGATCGGTCATTATTATCCGAGCGCTGGGCACCTGCCGGGATACGGACGGCTGGAGATCGAAGGCGCCGCCAAACCGAAGCCGGCGCAGCCCTTCCATCAATCGTGGTCCGCCGGATCGGCCCAGGCGGACCCGGCGGTACCGCTCACTCAGATGCCGCCATATCCGCCGCCTCTGATGATGGCGCCCCAGTTCGATGGACCGCAATTCAACGGGGGCGGGCGCGACCACGGCTTGCAAAAAAACTCTGCAATCGGTCAGCCGACGCCCGCGGCGCCGCCGCAGGCCGCTCAGCCGCAGATGCCGGCAGCCCCGCAGCGTCGTCCGTAACCTGCAGGTCAATAACGAAGCCTACCCAACAGGAGAGAGTAATGCGTCAGATGATTTCAGGATTGGTCGCGGCTTTAGCCGTGACCGCCGCGGGCATTGCCCCCGCCGCCGCGTGCGGCTTTGGCTGTGGACCGTGCGGTTATGTCAACCCGTGCGGCGCAGCTTATGCTCCGCCGTACTATGGGTACTATGGCTATCCTGGGTATGCGGGTTTTGAGCTCCTTCCCGATCCGGAGGTGCAATATCAAAACCCCGTCGCGCCGCCGCAGTATTACTATGTCGACCAGGGCCCGACCTATACCGGCCCCGGTGACTTCGCCCCGCCGCGGGTCTATCAGGAACAGGGCATTTACGGCTGGGGCTACCACCGCCGCTACGGCTACCGGCACCACCACTGGACCCGCTACGGTCAGCGCCACGTGCTGCACAGCTACTACTGATCACTGGACCGCAGCCTGCAACGGCAATCGCGCCAACGAAGACGGCGCCTGCTCGCGTGACGACGCAAGCGGGCGCTTTCCTTTTTTGATCACTGATTGGGCTCTTAGCCCATCAGGCCGAGTCGGCTCGCTCCGATATAGAGCGCCAGCACGGCGGCGTTCGAGACGTTCAGGCTCTTGATCTCACCGGGCATGTCGAGCCGCGCCACCACGCTGCAGGTCTGGCGCGTCAGCTGGCGCAAGCCTTTGCCCTCGGCGCCCAGCACCAGCGCGAGCGGCTGGCGCAAGCCAACCGCGCTAAGGTTCTCCTGGCCCTGGCTGTCGAGCCCAACGGTCAGAAAGCCGCGCTCGTTCATCTCATTGAGTGCGCGGGCGAGGTTTTGTACTGTCACCAGCGGCACGAGCTCCAGCGCGCCGGAGGCGGATTTTGCCAGCACGCCGGTCGCTTCCGGGCTGTGGCGTGCCGTGGTGACGATCGCCTTCACGGCAAAGGCAGCCGCAGAGCGCATGATCGCACCGACATTATGCGGGTCGGTAATTTGATCGAGCACCAGCACGATGCCTTCTTCCGGCAGCGTGTCGATGCCGGGCGAGGCGAGGGACTCAGCCTCCGCCAGCATCCCCTGATGCACGGCATCCGGTCCGAGCCGCCGGTCGATCAGATCCGGCCGCACGATCTCGGGTTCAACGCGGGTGTCGATCTCCTCTTCGGCGAGACGCCGGGCGGCATTTTCCGTCAAAAACAGCTTGCGAATGCGCCGCTTCGGATTGGCGAGCGCTGCCGTGACGGTGTGCCAGCCGTACAGGATCACCGTGTCGTCGGCCGCTCCTTCGCGGCCCCGCCAAGGCGGCTTGCGCCCAGCCTCGTGGCGGGGTCCAGGCGGCCTCTTCGGCCTCTCGCCACGGTGAAATTTCGGCTTTCGGTCACGATAGCGCATGGAAGGCTTGTCTCACGGGCTCTGGCCCAAAGCAATTTACTGAGGCTCTGAAAATGTTGGCATTTTTGCCGCGGCCTTTGTTGACTTTGCTAGGCGCCTTCGCCCATAAACGCGCCCGGCCGGTGCCGTTACGAAGGCAGCCGGTTTTCAGCGTCATCGGCAAGCTGATGTCCGCTATTCGGGCGGGCAAACTCACGATGGTCTGTCTGAGACGGGGAAGTGTCCCGAGTGGCAAAGGGAGCTGACTGTAAATCAGCCGCCTCATGGCTTCGAAGGTTCGAGTCCTTCCTTCCCCACCAGCAATATCAATGACTTAGACGGCACGTTTGATCGCCCGGGAAACAGGTTCCAGGGGGAGCAATTGGGGCGCGGACGCGGGGAGTTCATACCGTCGGATCGCAATCTTTTCCTGCTGTCCGACTTCAACCATGTTGTGCAAGGATGTTGCCTATGACCAACCAGATCCCGCGAGCACCTGGCGAGACCGCCGCCGCCTATGCCGAGCGCTGCGAGCGCTTCGACGCCGCGCGGGCCCGGTTCGAGCGCGCGGCGGCCGAACTCGCTCGTTCAAACGGCGCGGTCGACGAGCAAATGCTTGACGACGAAGAGGCGGTCATTATCACGGAATAGAGCGTTCAGCCTCCCACGCTGAATACGAGGGTTTGATTCCCTTCACCCGCTCCAATCTTTTCAATGGTGTGGGCCGTCAAGAAGTTCCATTCTGACAAACCGCGCTTTCTCATTTTGACAAATGTTCACTTTCTCTTCGCCTGCTTGGCCTCGTCATCGTCGTGGAGATAATGCGCCATGGCCGCCGTCGACGATCATTGGTCCTTCTGCATCAACTGAGTCTCTGCCAATCCGGATGCGCTCGCCTCAGTTGTGCCGCCGTGACGACCGAACGAGGTGAAGGTCAGTTCGGGCCGCAAACCCGCTGCCAGGATTATCTTCTTCGAAATCCGCTGGACCTGCGTCAGGATCTAGCCCTTGCCAAACCATGTCAGGCTGCTGCCGTCCCGCCGCAACATCAGGCCGCCGGTTGGACGAAGTTTCTCGATTGCGTCGAGTTCGGCCATCAACAGTGGGTATTGGACGAGCGTTGCGCGGAGGTTGCCGGAACTAAGTGAAACGCGCAGCTGGCTAAATTCCCTCGCAGGCATGTTGGCTCCACCGAGGCTGCTTGCAGCGCGATTCAATATCCACCCGCTGGATTTCACCAACGGTGAGTCTGGAGAGGAACGACCCGGGAGGAGGTTCAGGGTTAGCCACGGCAATACTGGCCATCAACGAGCCGCAATCCGTGTCAGGGTCAACCTCGCGGGCGGTGGCTTAGTGTCGCCGCGGCTTGGCTCATAAAATAAGATTGAGGAAGGTTCTGGTCTTACGGGTGGGCACCGCAGACGTAATCTGTGTCTCTCCTCTATTCTATTGACGGCCCAAATGGCAGCGCATGCGATTGTCGTGGATCACTTAGGCGCGACCACCGATCTTAATTGCGGGTCGAACGTTGTTAGTTAGCACAGTGTCAGGGAGCGGCGTCGAGGTTGAGGCGGATAACGTTTGTAGCGTCTTCGCTCCGCGATCCGAGAAGTCGATTATGTCCGCGTCAGAATCCTTCGAGACCACTGATTCCTCCGACAAGACGACACGGCGTGATTTTCTTTATGTCGCAACCGCTGCTTTTGGGGCCATCGGCCTAGCCGCCTCTCTTGTCCCGTTGATCAGCCAAATGAATCCGGACGCCGCGACGTTGGCCGCCGGCGGTCCGGTGGAGCTTGATCTTGGAAAGGTCGCCCCGGGGCAGCAGGTGGTGGTTCGGTGGCGAAACAGACCTATATTTGTCACTCACCGAACGACGGAATCGCTTCAGAAGCTCAGGGATCCCGCGCTACTTTCGCTGTTGGCCGATCCCCGGTCTTCCGAACTGCAACAGCCACCTTACGTGCAGAATTGGCATCGCTCGATCAAGCCGGAGTTCGGTGTCCTTGTCGGCATCTGTACCCACCTTGGATGCATTCCGCTCTTTGAACCGCAGCCAAACCCGGCGTCGCCGGCCGCCAACTGGCCTGGTGGCTATTTCTGTCCCTGCCACGGCTCGAAATATGATCTGGCTGGGCGAGTGTTCAACGGCGTGCCCGCACCCTACAACCTTCCAGTCCCGCCCTATCATTTTTTGAGTGATACCATGATCCGCATTGGCGAAAACCCAGCGGATTCTAATTTCGAATTCGCCTCGATCAGACAGATATGAATTTGCCTCGACAGCCGATTCGTCCTGGAGGCTAGCCTCCAGCCTTCCTCCATTGTGACGAATTTTGCGCGCTGCCGGACGCACCCAGCGCGACGGCGGCGTGGAAGACGCCTCATTCCGTCATTACGTTGCAGATCTCGACGATCGTCACGCTTGGGGAAGCTTAGGCGCTCGACAGTACTGGACTCAACCGCTGCAACCGGTAACGACCGCGCTTATGCGAGCCGATACAATCGGATGGAGGCATGCCTTTCACACGGCCGTGGCTTCGATTGAGCGGCGTATTACGCCTTGCACATCCGCATTCGATAAAAATAGATCGTGGTTGATGATACCCCAGCCCGCATCGGAAGCATCGATCACGCGCACGCCGAGCCGCTCGATGGTGGCCTTTTCGGCGGCGCCGACGCGGGTCATCCCGCCGGCAAGTCGAGCTGACAGTGCCAATGCCCGGTCATCGGTCGCAGTGATAACGGTGATCTTTCCGGCGAGCTCACCGATGCGGGTGACCGACGACGAGAACACGTCGATGTCGATATCAGGCGCGGCGAAGACGACGGCCCCGATCCTCCCCGTAACGGTGTCGCCAAGATGCGCATAGAGTTGTCGCAGGCTTTCTAGCGTCAGCATCGTCCCCATGCTGTGCGCGACGATATGGATGCGCTCGGCGCCGGGGGCGCCTATAGTCGAAGACAGCACGCGTTCGAAGCCGTCCCGGGACCACATCGCGCTGTCGCGGTCATAGGCGTAGTCGAACAGTCCCGCCTTGGAAGGCCAGGAGAATACCATCGTCCGGCCGTGGAATCGGATTGCGTCGGAGAGGCGCGCGGCATCGAGCGCGGATGTCTCGAACGTCTGTTTGAAACCGTGCACGTAGATCAGGACGTCTCCGCTGCCGGTCACCGCAACGAGATCGCCGATCTCTTTCGATACCGGCTCGACTTCGCCAATGCGCCAATCGCCAAGTCCAACCGCGGCAAGAGAGAAACGGCCGTCGTCTGGCGGCACCAGCTTCAACCGCGCCACAGTGATCCCGGAACCGCGCTCGGGCCCGAACCACGGCTTCGCACGTCCGCCATTCACCGGCTTGCGCGTCGTGGTGACGAGCAATGTAGGGTCTGCCGAGATGGACGAAGCGTCGAAGCGCGCGCCCGTCGCGCCCAGGTTGGTGCATCCGCCGAGCGCGAGCACGGTGGCGAGGGATGAAAGCCCACCCAGCAGCCCGCGGCGGGACAGAAGAACGTCGTGTTGTAACGAATGTGGGATGATCACACGGAACCTTCGGGAACGCGCCGCCTCGGGGACCAGCTCCTGCAGGCTTCGCTGAATGATAATGGCGGCGAGAAATGGGCGGGCGATCGAGCGGACAGAAAGAAACTTGGCTATTTGGTCCGCGATAGCGTCCCAGGAACGTCACGCCCCCGCAGCCGCTTTGTCGACAACTGATAACCAGGCGTCGATGCGTTGCGTCCGCGCAGGACAACCTTCGCCGTAGTTGCTGCCGTCGTCGAGGAAATCGAGCATGTCATCTTTGGGCCTAACATTGGCGGCGGACCTTTCATTATAGAAACCGCGCCCGGTCGGGACGGTAATGCCACCTTCAACACGCGGCTTGCCGCTTTTGCCTTGAGTGATCTCGATCGGACCGCCGGGGGCAGCGCCCCGACCGGCCGATTGGTTTGCACCGGCGGCGAGCATGCGCATCAAGCCGAAATTGCGCGCATGAGCGTTTTACCACCCGCAACTGATCGGCGCCTGTTCGATCAGGCGGACCGAGGCACCATGGCGCCGCGCCGCAATTGGCCACGGCTTGGATCGTTGGGGGCGATGGAATGTCTGCTAGCTGCCGCGCAATGACGATCGTTGTTCCGACGCAAACTGCGCTGCGATATGCCACCGGACTTGCGCTTGGACAAACAGCGCGAGGCTGCGCCAGTTTACTTTGCCTCTCGACGAGAGATTGCCGCGAGGGAATTTTGTCGGTGAAACATCTATCACCCGCATATTTTGCGCTCGTGATGGCGACCGGGGTGATTTCGATTGCGGCCTGGGATTTCGGGTTTGCCGTTCTCGCAAACGGATTGTTTGCCTTCAATTTCATGTCTTATGTCGTATTGGCATGTCTGACCGTGCTGCGTGCAGTCCGCTACCCAGGGCTCTTCTTCGCCGATATGACCGATCACCGGCTTGGGCCGGGCTTTTTCACCTCGGTTGCGGCGTCTTGCATTCTCGGCAATCAATTCCTGCTCATCGCGCGAAGTCTGGCGGCGGCAACGATATTCCTCGCCCTTGGCACAGCGTTGTGGATTGGTCTGACCTATACGATCTTCACGGCCTTCACGGTCAAGCAAGAGAAGCCACCCCTTGAGAAGGGACTGACGGGTGCCTGGCTTATCGCAGTAGTTTCCACGCAATCGATCGCTGTTCTGGCAGCTTTGGTCGCCAGCGAATGGCCGCAGCCGCTTCGGCTAGAACTCAATTTCTTCTCGCTCTCCATGTGGCTGTGGGGTGGAATGCTCTATATCTGGATCATTTCCCTCATCTTTTACCGCTACACTTTCTTCGCCTTCTCACCGGGCGATCTGGCACCCCCTTACTGGATCAATATGGGTGCGATGGCGATCTCGACCCTCGCCGGCGCACGCCTGGTGCAGAACACGTCTGACGCGCCATTTCTCGCCTCGCTTCTGCCTTTCCTCAAGGGCTTCACCGTCTTTTACTGGGCAACCGGCACGTGGTGGATTCCGATGCTGCTCGTGCTCGGTGTCTGGCGGCATCTGGTCCGGCGATTTCCCCTGCGCTATGACCCGCTTTATTGGGGGGCAGTCTTTCCGTTGGGCATGTATACGGTCGCGACAAGACAAATGGCTGCGGCCCTTGACCTTCCATTCCTCGCTCCCTTGCCGCCCGCGATGTTTGTGGTTGCGCTGGCCGCCTGGATGCTGGCTTTCATCGGTTTGGCTTGGGAACTGGCGCGTCTATTTGCGAAATCGGGTCGGTAATTCCTTGCGTACCCGCGCGCCCTGTTTGGATCCGACGCAACAATACCGGGCAGGGCCTATGTAGCTTTATGGTGGTCGATGATCTGATCCTGGACGCCGATTTTCGGCTGCGCATGGCGGCGTCGCTCATCTCTGGATCAAATAGTAAAATCGTAACGACGGCCCGGACTAGGAATTCGGATCGTCGATAAATCTTTGCGGCCGCGCGAACGCCTCCAGCAAATCCTTTCGATCGATCACGATCACCCGGCCGCGAATGCGGACACCGTAATGGGTGAGTTGGGCGAGATTGCGGGATAAATTCTCACGCGTGGTGCCGATGTGAGAAGCGAGGGTGGCGCGGTCAAACGGCAGAACGATCTGGGTACCTGATGCCTCGCTCCGCGCTTCGGCCAAAATCCAGTTTGCGAGGCGCTGAGCACTCGACCGCGCCACGTAGCCCTTCAACTTCTTCACGACACCGCGATAGGCGACGGCGAGTTCGCCAGCCATTACTTGGGCGAGTTCGATGTCCCGATCGAAGACGGTATGCACGTGTTTCGCCGGAATGAGCAGAATGCGCGACTCCTTCAAGGTCCTCGCCGAACTCAAATAAGGCTGGCGGCTGATCACGGCCGCCAGAATGAACGTTGTCACCGGGCTGACCAGCGAAATCCCCCATTCAACATCGTCCTGCTCGGTGAAAATCTCGACCAGCCCATCGAGTAGGACATGCAGGAAGTCAGGACGATCACCTTCGCGTATCAAGTTCACACCGACCGGAAAATGCTGCAGCAGTGCTCCATCCAGCAACAGGCCGAGACTTTGGTCGGTCAAGTGCGCGAACAAAGGCACCGCTTTCACCTGCTCAAAATCGTCAGGGCGCACCTGATAGTCTCCTGGCTGTGACAAATATCAAATCAAAACGAGACAAAATGCAATTCGAGTGCCGGCCTCTGGCAAAATTGAGCCGGTTTCGCCCAGGCATCGCCCGGTTGATTGATCCAGCGCAACTACGGACGAAATGAAGTTTGCGCATGTGCCTCTCCGAGATCGGATCATCGAATCGGAGAGTTCTATGGGCGATATGGATTCAGGGTCCCTGCACCGGGGCCGAGCGCTCTGGCTCTCCACAATTGCCTTCACCATCTGCTTCGCCGTCTGGACGATTTTCTCGATCATCGGGATCCGGATCAAGCAGCAGCTTGGGCTGAATGACACGGAGTTTGGCCTTCTCATTGGCACGCCGATTCTCAGCGGCTCGCTTATCCGCCTCGTGCTCGGAATCTGGACCGACCAATATGGCGGGCGGCGCGTCTATACGGTGGTCATGCTCGCTGCGGCGATTGCGACCTATCTGCTGACATGGGCGCACACTTATCCCCAGTTCCTGATCGCCGCGCTCTTCGTCGGCATCGCCGGCGGATCGTTTGCCGTTGGCGTCGCCTATGTTTCCCGTTTCTTTCCGGCCACCAGGCAGGGCACGGCGCTCGGCATTTTCGGCGCCGGCAATGTCGGGGCCGCCGTCACCAAATTTCTCGCTCCCTTCGTCCTCGTCGCCTATGGCTGGCAAGC
This sequence comes from Bradyrhizobium sp., assembly GCF_027451485.1. Classification (GTDB taxonomy): domain Bacteria; phylum Pseudomonadota; class Alphaproteobacteria; order Rhizobiales; family Xanthobacteraceae; genus Bradyrhizobium. The sequence continues at coordinate 20,618 of NZ_DAIDJE010000010.1, read as the reverse complement.
GGTCGCGCAGGTCTGGGCGCTTGCGATCGGCGCAATGGGAATTCTGTTCTGGATCTTCTCCGAGGAGGATCCGGTGACACGCGCTCGGCGCGCCGCAAGCGAGAAGCCGAAGAGTGCATGGCTTGAGCTTGCGCCGCTGAAGAACGTTCAGGTCTGGCGCTTCGCGCTGTATTATTTCTTTCTGTTCGGCGCCTTCGTGGCGCTGGCGCTGTGGTTGCCGCAATACCTGATCAAGGTCTATGGCGTCGACATCGAGACCGCAGGCATGACGGCGGCGATGTTCTCGTTCCCCGCAAGCGTGTTCCGCGCCTATGGCGGCCACCTCTCCGATCGCTACGGGGCGCGGCGGGTGATGTACTGGACGTTTCTGGTCGCCGTGGCCGCCACCTTCATTCTGTCGTATCCGCCGACCGACTATGCCGTGAAGACGGTCAGCGGGACTCTCCGCTTCCATCTGGAGATGGGCCTGGTGCCATTTGTGGTGACCATCTTCGTGCTTGGCTTCTTCATGGCGCTCGGCAAAGCCGCTGTCTACAAGCACATTCCGGTCTATTATCCGAGCAGTGTTGGCGCGGTCGGCGGTCTCGTCGGCATGATCGGTGGTCTCGGTGGATTTGTGCTGCCGATCGCCTTTGGCGCGCTCGTTGACCTGACCGGCTTGTGGACCAGCTGCTTTATGCTGCTGTTCCTGCTGGTCACCTCGGCGTTGGTCTGGATGCACGTCTCGATCCGGCAAATGGAGCGCGGCGTCGTCGGCGAGGCCCTGAAGAAGCTGCCCGAACTTCCCGAAATGCAGGAAATCCACGCGCCCGAGCATGTCGGTGCGCTGTCGGGCGCCGTGCTCACCGATTGGCGTCCGGAAGACAATGCGTTCTGGACCCGAAGCGGGCGCGCGATTGCGCGACGTAATCTCTGGATCTCGATCCCGGCGCTGCTGCTGTCCTTCGCCATCTGGCAGGTCTGGTCGGTGGTGGTCGCCAAGCTTCCCGCGGTCGGATTCAAGTACACCACCGATCAACTGTTCTGGCTGGCGGCGCTCCCGGGCATTTCAGGTGCGGTGTTGCGCATCTTCTATTCCTTCATGGTGCCGATCTTCGGCGGCAGGCTGTGGACGACGCTGGCGACCTGGTCGCTTCTGATTCCGGCGCTCGGCATTGGCTATGCGGTGCAGACGCCGGCCACGCCGTACTGGATCTTCCTGGCGCTGGCGCTGCTCTGCGGGCTGGGCGGCGGCAATTTTGCCTCGTCGATGGCCAACATCTCCTTCTTCTTTCCGCGCGCGGAAAAGGGCAACGCACTTGCGCTCAACGCCGGCCTGGGCAACCTCGGTGTCAGCGTCGTGCAGTTCGTCGTGCCGATCGTGATCACCGCGGGCGTGTTCGGCTGGTTCGCTGGCGATCCGACGATGGTGAAGAGTGGAACCACGCAGGCGCCGCTTTGGTTGCAGAATGCCGGCTTCGTCTGGGTGCCATTCATCGTTGCCAGCGCCTTTGCCGCCTGGTTCGGCATGAATGACATTGCGTCGGCCAAAGCGTCGTTCGCCGACCAGGCGGTGATCTTCCAGCGCAAACACAACTGGATCATGTGCTGGCTCTATACCGGCACTTTCGGCTCGTTCATCGGCTACTCCGCAGGCTTCCCGCTGCTGGCAAAGACCCAGTTTCCAGCCGTCGACGCCCTGCAATTCGCCTTCCTGGGTCCGCTGGTTGGCGCGCTCTCACGCTCGGCTACCGGGTGGATGGCTGACAGGTGGGGCGGCGGCCGGGTGACGGTCGGGGTGTTCGGCCTGATGATGGTGGGCGTGCTTGGGGTGCTTTATTTCCTCGGCATCAAGGATCAGCCCGGCGCCTTCTGGGGATTTTTCGCGATGTTCCTGCTGCTGTTCTTCGCAACGGGCGTCGGCAACGCATCTACTTTCCAGATGATCCCCAACATCATGCGCCAGGAGATGAGCCGTCTGATGCCGACGGCGGATGCGGCAACGCGATTGCGGCAGGCGGAAAAGGAGTCGGCTGCCATCACCGGCTTCACCTCGGCGATCGCGGCGTTCGGCGCGTTCTTCATTCCGAAATCATACGGAACCTCGATCGACCTCACCGGCGGCGTGCAGGCGGCGCTGTGGGGCTTTTTCATCTTCTACGTGACCTGCATCGTCATCACCTGGGCCGTCTACACCCGAAAGGGCGGCCTGCTTCACGACGTCGAGCGAGGCGGTCGGTTCTCTGCGGCCCAGCCTGCTGAATAAGGAGACCGTAAGGATGAGCCATTTTCTCGACCGGCTGACGTTCTTCACGCGGGAGAAAGAGGAATTTTCCGGCGGTCACGGTGTGACCACCACTGAAGATCGCTCCTGGGAGGAGGGATACCGGAAGCGCTGGCAACACGACAAGATCGTGCGTTCGACCCACGGCGTTAACTGCACCGGATCCTGTTCGTGGAAGGTCTATGTCAAGGGCGGCATCGTCACCTGGGAAACCCAGCAGACGGACTATCCGCGCACACGGCCCGACCTTCCCAATCACGAGCCGCGCGGCTGCGCGCGCGGCGCGAGCTACAGCTGGTATCTCTATTCCGGTAACCGGGTGAAATATCCGCTGGTGCGCTCGCGCCTGATCAGGCTGTGGCGCGCCGCGCGCGCGACCATGACGCCTGTCGCCGCGTGGAAGTCGATCGTCGAGAATCCCGAGAAGCGCGCTTCCTACGTGCAGAAGCGCGGCCTCGGTGGTTTCGTTCGCTGCAACTGGGCCGAAGTCAACGAGATCATCGCTGCGGCAAACGCCTATACCGCGAAGACCTATGGCCCCGACCGCGTGTTCGGCTTCTCGCCGATTCCCGCCATGTCGATGGTGAGCTATGCGGCGGGTGCGCGATACCTGTCGCTGCTCGGCGGCGTCTGCATGTCATTCTACGACTGGTATTGCGACCTGCCGCCGGCCTCGCCCCAGACCTGGGGCGAGCAGACCGACGTGCCGGAGAGCGCCGATTGGTACAATTCCGGCTTTCTCATTTTGTGGGGATCCAACGTCCCGCAGACGCGCACGCCCGACGCGCATTTCTACACCGAAGTTCGCTACAAGGGCGCGAAGAGCGTCGTGATCTGCCCGGACTATTCCGAAGCTTCGAAGTTCGCCGATCTCTGGGTCTCGCCGAAGCAGGGGACCGACGCCGCACTCGCGATGGCAATGGGCCACGTAATCCTCAAGGAATTCCACATCGATCGTCAGGCCAAATACTTCAATGATTACGCGCGCCAGTACACGGACATGCCATTTCTGGTGCGGCTGGTGAAATCCGAGGGCCGGCTTGTCCCTGAGCGGTTCGTGCGCGCTTCGGATTTCGTCGCTTCGCTCAATGAAACCAACAATCCCGAGTGGAAGACCGTGGCCATCGACGAGGCGACGGGCAACGTCGTGGTGCCGAATGGCTCGATCGGATTCCGCTGGGGCGAGAAGGGCAAATGGAACCTGGAAGAGAAGGACTCAGCGAGCCGGGAAACGAAGCTTCGCCTGTCGCTTGCCGACATCAAGGACGAACTCGCCGACGTCGCCTTCCCCTATTTCGGCAATCGCGAGCACGACCACTTCCGCGGCACGGATCATCCGGACGTGCTGTTGCGCAAGGTTCCGGCCAAGCGTCTGATGCTGAAAGACGGTGAGGCGCTCGTCGCTTCGGTTTTCGACCTCTTTGTTGCGAACTACGGCGTTGATCGCGGCTTCGGCGGCGAGCATCTCGGCAGGACCTATGACGATGTCGAGCCATATACGCCGGCCTGGGCGGAAAGGATCTCGGGCGTGCCGCGCGAGCAGATCATCACGGTAGCGCGCGAGTTTGCCAGGAACGCCGAAAAGACCGGCGGCCGCTCGATGGTGATCGTCGGCGCAGGTTTGAACCATTGGTACCACATGGACATGAACTACCGCGGTATCATCAACATGCTGGTGATGTGCGGTTGCGTCGGGCAGTCCGGTGGTGGCTGGTCGCACTATGTTGGCCAGGAAAAGCTGCGACCGCAATCGGGCTGGACACCATTGGCTTTCGCGCTCGACTGGGGGCGGCCGCCGCGACAGATGAATTCGACTTCGGCGTTCTACGCCCACACCGATCAGTGGCGCTATGAGACGCTCGACGTCGGCGAAATTCTGTCGCCGACCGCGCCGAAGGGAGCGTGGGATGGTGCGCTAATCGATTACAACGTCCGCGCCGAGCGGATGGGCTGGCTGCCGTCCGCGCCGCAGCTCAAGACCAATCCGCTCGATATCGCCAAGCGGGCTGCTGCGTCTGGCATGGAAGTAAAGGACTATGTGGCCACAGCGCTGAAGTCGGGCGATTTGCAACTATCCTGCGAGGATCCGGATAATCCGGACAACTGGCCGCGCAACCTGTTCGTCTGGCGATCGAATCTGCTCGGTGCCTCGGGCAAGGGTCACGAGTATTTTCTGAAGCACCTGCTCGGCACCAAGCATGGCGTGATCGGCAAGGATCTCGGCGACCATGGCAGGATGAAATCGACGGAAGTGAAGTGGCACGACCGAGCGCCGGAAGGGAAGCTCGATCTTCTCGTGACGCTCGACTTTCGCATGTCGACGACCTGCATGTATTCCGACATCGTGCTGCCGACGGCGACCTGGTACGAGAAAAACGATCTCAATACCTCCGATATGCACCCATTCATCCATCCATTGTCGGCGGCGATCGATCCGGTCTGGGAGTCCCGCAGCGACTGGGACATCTACAAAGGCATTGCGGAGGCCTTCTCCAAAGTCGCGCCTGAAGTGCTCGGGGTCGAGGAGGATGTGGTGCTGACGCCGATCATGCATGACAGCGCCGGCGAGATCGCGCAAGCCTTCGACGTCAAGGACTGGAAAAAGGGCGAGATCGAGCCGATTCCCGGCAAGACAATGCCCGCCGTCACCGTGGTCGAGCGTGATTATCCGAATCTCTATAAGCGTTTCACCTCGCTCGGGCCTTTGATGAACAAGCTCGGCAACGGCGGCAAGGGCATGAGCTGGAACACCGGCCACGAGGTCGAACTGCTCAAGAAGCTGAACGGCGCCGTGACCGAGGAGGGGACGAGCGAAGGTCTCGCCCGCATCGACAGCGCGATCGACGCCTGCGAGGTGATCCTCAGTCTTGCGCCGGAGACAAATGGTGAGGTCGCGGTCAAGGCCTGGACCTCGCTCGGGGAATTTACCGGGCGCGACCACACGCATCTGGCGATCCCGAAAGAGGACGAGAAGATTCGCTACCGCGACATCGTCGCGCAGCCGCGCAAGATCATCTCTTCGCCCATCTGGTCGGGGCTGGAGTCGGAAAAGGTCTGCTACAATGCAGGCTATACGAACGTCCACGAGTTGATCCCTTGGCGCACGCTGACCGGCCGCCAGCAGCTCTACCAAGATCACTTATGGATGCGGGCCTTCGGCGAGGGCTTCTGCGTCTATCGGCCGCCGATCGACACCAAGACCGTCAAGCCGGTGATCGATCGCAAGCCGAACGGCAATGCGCAGGTGGTGCTCAACTTCATCACCCCGCACCAGAAGTGGGGCATTCACTCCACCTATACCGATAACCTGTTGATGCTGACGCTGTCGCGCGGCGGACCGATCGTTTGGATCAGCGAGACGGACGCGAGGTCCGCCGGTATCGCCGATAACGACTGGATCGAGGCCTACAACACCAACGGCGCGCTGGTGGCGCGCGCGGTGGTTTCCCAACGCGTCAAGCAGGGCATGTGCATGATGTATCACGCGCAGGAGAAGATCGTGAACGTGCCGGGCTCCGAGCAGACCGGCCAGCGCGGCGGCATTCATAACTCCGTCACCCGTGTTGTGCTCAAGCCGACCCACATGATCGGCGGTTATGTGCAGCAAGCCTACGGCTTCAACTATTACGGCACGGTCGGTTCCAACCGCGACGAGTTCGTGATCGTCCGCAAGATGTCAAAGGTCGACTGGCTGGATCAGCCGGCGGCCGATCAGTCCGGCAACGCCCGCCTGGAGGCCGCAGAATGAAAATCCGAGCTCAGATTGCCATGGTGCTGAACCTCGACAAATGTATCGGATGTCACACCTGCAGCGTGACCTGCAAGAATGTCTGGACCAGCCGCGCAGGCATGGAATACGCCTGGTTCAATAATGTGGAGACCAAGCCCGGCATCGGCTATCCCAAGGATTGGGAGAACCAGTCGCGCTGGAAAGGCGGATGGAAACGCAATCGCAACGGTTCGATCCAGCCCCGCATCGGCGGCAAGTGGAGGGTGCTGGCCAACATCTTCGCCAATCCGGATCTTCCGGAGATCGACGACTATTACGAGCCTTTCACCTTCGATTATCCGCATCTGCAAAACGCCCCGGAACTGCCGGCGATGCCGACAGCGCGGCCCCGCTCGCTCGTGTCGGGCGAGCGGTTGGAGAAGATCGAATGGGGGCCGAACTGGGAGGAAATCCTCGGCGGCGAATTCGCAAAGCGCTCGCAGGACTACAACTTCGAAGGCGTGCAGAAGGAGATCTACGCTCAGTTCGAAAATACCTTCATGATGTACCTGCCGCGGTTGTGCGAGCACTGTCTCAATCCGGCCTGCGTCGCAGCCTGTCCGTCGGGGGCCATCTACAAGCGCGAGGAGGACGGCATTGTTTTGATCGACCAGGACAAGTGCCGCGGCTGGCGGATGTGCGTCTCCGGCTGCCCGTACAAGAAGATCTATTACAACTGGCAGTCCGGTAAATCAGAAAAGTGCATCTTCTGCTATCCGCGGATCGAAGCGGGCCAGCCCACGGTCTGCTCAGAAACCTGCGTCGGTCGCATCCGGTATCTCGGCGTCGTGCTCTATGATGCCGATCGCATTGCAGAGGCGGCGAGCAAACCGGACGAGCGCGACCTTTACCAGGCGCAGCTCGATGTATTCCTTGACCCGAACGACCCGGCGGTCATTGCAGAGGCCGAGCAGCAGGGCATTCCTCATGCCTGGATGGATGCGGCCAGGACATCGCCGGTCTGGAAAATGGCGATGGAATGGAAGGTCGCGTTTCCGCTACATCCGGAATACCGGACACTGCCGATGGTCTGGTACGTGCCGCCGCTGTCGCCAATCACCTCGGCGACATCCGCCGGTAAGATCGGCCTCGACGGTGAAATGCCCGACGTCAAGTCGCTGCGCATTCCCGTGCGTTATCTGGCCAATCTGCTGACCGCAGGCGACGAGAAGCCGGTCACACTGGCGCTCGAGCGGATGCTCGCCATGCGCGCCTTCATGCGGACCAAGACGCTCGACGGCGTGGTCGACGAGGCGATTGCCAGGCGCGTCGGGCTGAAGCCGGCCCAGATCGATGAGATGTACCGCATCATGGCGATCGCCAATTACGAGGACCGTTTCGTCATTCCGACCGCGCATCGTGAGTTGGGGGCCGACGCCTTCGATATCCGCGGCTCGTGCGGCTTTACGTTCGGGAACGGCTGCTCCGGCGGTGAGAACGAGGTCAACCTGTTCGGTACGCCGCGCAAGGCCAACAATCGCGCAAAGAACCCGATGGAGATCGCGTGATGAAGACTTTCAAGGTACTTTCGGCGCTGCTCACCTATCCGGGCGATGAACTGGCCAATTCGGCACCGGAGTTTGGCGCGATCCTGGAGGCCGAAGCACTTGTTTGGGGTGTGCAACGGCGGCAGCTCGATGCCCTGATCGAAGAAATCGCGACCGGCGATGTCTACGAATTGCAGGAACGTTACGGCCTGCTGTTCGATCGTAGCAAGGCGCTCGCGCTCTATTTGTTCGAGCATGTCCATGGCGAGAGCCGCGACCGGGGTCAGGCCATGGTCGACCTGCGCGCGATGTACGAAAAGGCCGGGCTCTTCGTTGCAGCGAATGAATTGCCCGACTATCTTCCACTGTTTCTGGAATTCCTCTCGACGCGTGCAGTTGCTGAAGCGAGGGCGCTGCTTGCCGACACGTCACATATCCTTGCCGCACTGTCGGAGCGGCTTGGCCAACGGCAGTCATCTTACCAGGCGGTGTTCGACGCATTGCTTGCCATCGCGCAAGACGCGCCGCCGCGCGCCGCGGTGGAGGCTCTCCTCGAGACGCCTGACACCGATCCGATGGATCTCGTGGCGCTCGATGCAGCATGGGAGGAGGAGGAAGTCCGGTTTGGCCCAGGAGCCCAGGGGCAAGGCGCCTGCAGCCATGACGGTCTTATCGCGAAGCTTCGCCACGCCCGGCGTGCGGTGGCTCCGGCGCCGACACAACCGCAATAAGGGGCGAGATCATGCAAACGCTCAACGCCATCATCTTCGGCTGGTATCCATATCTCTGTCTCACCGTGTTCCTGTTCGGCAGCCTCGTCCGCTTCGACCGCGAGCAGTATACCTGGCGCAGCGGGTCGAGCCAGTTGCTGCGGCGAAGCCAGCTTCTGTGGGGCTCCAACCTGTTCCATGCCGGCATCCTCTTCATCTTTTTCGGACACTTCGTCGGCCTGCTGACGCCGATCTGGGTGTTCGACATGCTCGGCGTGTCGCACAGCTTCAAGCAAATGCTCGCGATCGTCGCCGGTGGCAGCGCCGGACTGATGTGCCTGATCGGAATTTCGCTGCTGACGCACCGGCGGCTGTTCGATCCGCGCATCCGTGCCAATTCATCCTTTGGTGACACCGCGATTCTCTTGATCCTGTTCGCGCAGCTGTTACTCGGACTTTCCACCATTCCGGTATCGCTGGGGCATCTCGACGGCCATGAGATGGTGAAATTCATGACATGGGCGCAAGGGATCCTGACGCTGCGGCCCGGGGTCGCGGCTGTCATTTTCGACGTGAATCCGATCTTCAAGGCGCATCTTGTGTTGGGCATGACGATCTTCCTCGTCTTCCCGTTCACGCGCCTCGTCCATATCTGGAGCGCGCCCGTCTGGTATCTCGGCCGCAGTGGCTATCAGGTGGTACGCAGCCGTGACGGCGCCCTGGGTGCCACTGATCGACCCTTGCAGCCTGCGGAGTAGGGACCATGGATTGCTCACTCGGCGACAGCCTGCCCAAGCCAAAAAGGATCAGTGTCAATGGCAGCGTCATTCCGCGCGAAGTGATCGCACGCGAGGTGCAGAACCATCCCGCGGACAAGCCGAGTCTGGCTTGGCAGGCGGCGGCAAGTGCCTTGGTTGTGCGGGAATTGCTGTTGCAGGAATCGAGGCGTCTCGACATTTCAGCGGAGCCGCTGCGCGATGCAGAAGGGCGCAGCGAAACGCTCGAGGAGGCCGCCATGCGCGCCCTGATTGAGCGCGAGGTGGTTACGCCCGAACCTGACGAGACGGCTTGCCGACGCTTCTATGAGCAGAACCGACAGCGTTTCCGTACCGGTGATCTCTATGAGGCAGCCCATATCCTGATCGCCGCCGCTCGCGATGATACCGTCGCGCGCGCAGCCGCGCGTGACACGGCCGAGACCATCCTGGTCTCGCTGCGGGAGGATGCCGGGCTGTTCGAAGAACTGGCGCGCAGCCGCTCCGATTGCCGGACCTCGGCAGACAATGGCGGCCGTCTTGGTCAGGTCACGCGCCGCCAGACCGTCGAGGAATTCGAAGCGGGGCTTGCGCGCATGGGCGAGGGCGAGATCGCGATTATCGAGACCCGCTATGGCTTTCACGTCGTCCGCCTCGACCGTCAAGCGCCGGGGCAGATGTTGCCGTTCGAACTCGCCCGCGAGCGCATCGCTGACTACCTTGCCGAGAGCGTGCAGCGCCGGGCGCTTGCGCAGTATGTTGCCGTCCTGGCCGGCCGCGCCGAGATCACCGGGATAGAGTTGGCGGGCGCGAACTCGCCGCTCATCTAGTAGGAGGGGCCATGCAGCTTGGCGAGATCATCCGCAAGTTCAGCGAAGAGGCAGCCGCGACCGAGGCGCTGGTAGCGTGCGGTGACCTTACCCTGTTGGCGCGCGTTGGCGATACCGCGGGGCAGTATGAGGAGACGGTCGGAGAATACGCCGCCGGCGCAGTACGACGCTTCGCCAATCTGGCTTCAAGCGAGGATTGGCTCGGCCTGATGAACGTGATCGAACGCGCCGATGATCCAGGCGGGCGCTGCTTGGCCCATATGCTGCACTGGTCGCTGAAGCGGGATGAGGCCGCAAGCAGTGCGCCGCATGCGGGATGCACGTGCGGCAGCGGGAGCTGCGCATGAATGAGGCGCGTGGTGTCACCCCTGAAGCCGATTCGCGCAATCTGGCGCGGATCGGCATCCTCGTGGTGTCCGACCGGGCCAGCCGCGGCGAGTACAAGGACCAGGGTGGTGAGGCTATCAATCGTTTCCTGACCGAGGTCGTCCGCTCGAACTGGATATCGATCCTCAAGATCGTTCCGGACGGTATCGACAGCGTCGCCGATGCCTTGATCGAGATGTCCGATAAGGAGAATTGCGACCTGGTCCTGACGACCGGCGGAACGGGACCTGCACCGCGGGATCTTACGCCGGAGGCCACGCGTAGCGTCATTACGCGTGAGCTTGCGGGTTTTGGCGAACAGATGCGTCGGGTAAGCCTTGAGCAGGTGCCGACCGCCATTCTATCGCGGCAGACGGCAGGAACCCGCGGGCGATGCCTGATCGTCAATCTGCCCGGGCGTCCCTCGTCGATCGGAACCTGCCTGGATGCGGTGTTTCCCGCCATTCCCTACTGTCTCGACCTTATAGGTGCTCGCCCGATCGAGGTGAACTCCGACGTCTGCCATGCCTTCCGCCCAAAAGCCTGAGGGGAAACCGCCGCGCGTGACCCGCTGCGCTCGTTTACCCGGACGGCGAGTGGCCATGATCCTCGGCCGCAATGCGCCACACAGCGTGGCGACCAATGCTGCATTTGCCTGATGTAGATGAGGCCTTTGCCGCCAAAGACACTTATGCCACCGGCTTCATGGCAGGCTTGCGCAACGCGGCGGCGAGCGCCGCGTCGATCTCGGGTTCGAACCGGATCTGCGAGATCAGCGGCTAGATGATTCTGAAATCGAGGCGGCGGTCCTTTTCGTATCGTCGGGCTGCCGTCGGCTGATCACCAGGCTTGCGACCCGTCGGCTGCCAGCCGCAACTGCTGGGTTCGACGTCCGCGCATTTCTTGAGATAGGTCAATATAGAACCGCCTCCATGCTGTAGTCAGTATTGGTCAGGGCACGCTTGCGTGGTGACGATGAGCTTAGGAGAGCGGGTCGCGATCGGGCTGATCATCTTGAGCTTGATTCTCGGGACTGCCCTGATTTGGCTCACGATGTCTTCGATTAACCCCTGTGAAGAATTAGGAACCTGGGCGAAGCCGCTCTGCAAGCATGGCAAGTGGCCTGGCGAACCAGGGCCATTCAGTTTTCCCTTGACCATGAGAGGCGGGAACGCAGGCGCTGGTACAGGCGAGGTTTGAATTCTCCTCTCGCATGACGCTTCGTCCTGCAGCGGCGATTCAAGGATATTCGGGCTGGCCCAGCGAACGCGCAAACAGACACTGCGCTCCTCAACTACCGTCTGTTCACCACAGCGCGCAGCTGATCGACGTAACCCACCTTGTCGGAAGCCATGAAAGATTCGTTTTCCTCCAGGATCATGACCTTCGCATCCCGCCAAGCGTTGAGATCGCTATCAGGAAGGTTTCGCTGCAATTCGCGGTAGGGTTCGCCACCGAAGCGGCCGAGGGTTCCGTAATAGTAGAATTGCAGCCGCGCCAGGCAGTTGGCCTCGACCATGATGTGCGACGGCAGATGGCCGAAGCTCGAGCCGACCATGGTCACATCGAGCTGCCGTGCCGGGCTGTCTGCGCAAGGCACGGAAGGCTGGTAGGCGACCTTCGGCGTCTGATAGCCGAGCGGCGGGAAGAATACATTCAACAGATCCGCCAGCTCGCGGTCGGCGCCTTTCGCCGGCTGCGACATCGTATAGGTGAACTTGAAGGGAGGAATGATTTCGTGCCCGGCCAGCCGATTGATCTGTTCGACCAGCGCGGAAACGGCGACGGCGCCGCCGACGTCGTTCCAGTGTACGCCGCCTTGCGGAAACAGCTCGAACGGATAGGCGCCCTTGAGCGAGTGAATGAGACTTGCGGTGTCGACGACATTGATGCCCGCGCGCCTCAAGGCGCCGACGTAATCGGGGACGAGTTGCGTCCGCGCGGCCTGTGTGCTCGGGCAGGGAAGGCGATCGACAAAATATTCCGGCAGGTGCGCAGCCTTGGATGGCGTGACCAGGTAGACAAAAATTGCGCCGCGCGCCTGGTAGAAGTTCTGGATATCCTGCAGTTTCGGGATAGCGACCGCAGCCAGCCTTGCGCCCTTGCCTTCGGTGCGGGAGCAATAATCGTCGAGATAGGTCTGCTCGATCAGCTGGCCATGGGAGCCCCTGAAGACGTTGGGCGCGGTCAGTTCGCCGAACAGGTGAAAGCGGATTTCGTTATTGATGCGGATAAGAAGCGGCCGGACAGGCATGGCTTCGGTGACCCGGCTCACGATCGCCTTCTGGAATTTGCCGTCACGAATCTCCGGCCACGAGAGACTGACCGATGTCTCGTAGGTGACGCCGCCGAGCCTCGGCCCGATCTTGATCGCGAGCCGCGGGAAATACTGTGCGGCAACAAGGTTCCAGGCGGCGCCAAGCGGGAGCAGCGCCAGAAAAGCGCAAAAGGCGGCGCGAACGATAGGGCGGGAAAGGCTGAGACTACCCATCGTCAAAACCGGAAATAGATGAAGGGCTGGAACGGCGCCGTAACCGCCCGCGCAACCGACAGCACATAGATCACCACCAGCGCCGCGATCGTCAACGTCCGCAGCCAAGCCCGATTGTCGTACCCGCGGACCAACGCTGGATAGAGCGTGGTTGCCGGCAACAGCGAAATGAACGCACCAACGACCAGCGTGAACGGCACCTCGGCAGGAATTTCGGTCGCGTTGGTGGCGTGGTTCATGCCCGCCAGCGCCGACATGAAGGTGAAAAGGTGCGAGGGCGAATCGGAGCGGAAGATCGCCCAGCCGATCATCACGATGACCAGCGTGGCAAGAGTTGCAATCACTGTGCCGCATCGTTCGAGCGCCTTGCGCAGGAACAGGCGGTCGAGCGTCAGGAACAATCCATTATAGGCGCCCCACAGCACGAAATTCCAGCTGGCGCCGTGCCACAGGCCCGACAGCAGGAAGCAGATCCACAGATTGAGATAGGTGCGCGCCTCGCCTTCGCGGTTGCCCCCGAGCGGCTTGTAGAGATAGTCACGGATCCAGGTGGTGAGCGAGATGTGCCAGCGCCGCCAGAATTCAGTGAGTGATTGTGCGACATAGGGCTTGTCGAAATTCTCCCGCAGCGAGAAGCCGAGCATGCGCGCAAGTCCGATCGCCATGTCGGAATAGCCGGCGAAATCGAAATAGATCTGCAGGCTGAAGCTGACGAGCGCGAGCCAGGCCCGCCCTGCACCGAGGCTTGCGGGATCCGCAGCAAAGATCGCGTTAACGAAAGCGCCAAGCGGATCGGCTATCAGGAGCTTGCGCCCGATCCCGCGCGAAAAACGCAAAAACCCGAAGCCGAAATCGCTCCACTCCACCGCGCGCGGTGAGGCAATTTGATCCCGCATCTCGTGATATTTGAGGATGGGGCCTGCCAGCAGTTTCGGGAAGAACAAGACAAACAGGCAATAGTCGCGGAACGTTGCCGCGGGCTTGGAGATGCCGCGATAGGTATCCACGAGATAGGTGATCTTTTCGAACGTCACGAAGGAGACGCCGATCGGGAGCGCCAGATGCAGGAGCGGCAATCGGTGCGCGCCGAACGGGCTCAGTACCAGATTGAGATTGTCAGCGAGGAAGTCGGCATATTTGTAGACGATCAGGATCAAGAGATTGCCGGCCACGCCGGCCGTCAGTGCAAATCTGCGGGTGGGGCGCGGGGTCGGGGCGCCGAGGTAGAATGAGAGCAGGTAGTCGAACGCGGTCGACGCCAGCAAGACGATAACGAAGACCGGCTCGCCCCAAAGATAAAACAGCGTGCTTCCGATCAGCAGCGCCCACTTTTTCGCTTCAGTTCCTCGAACGAGTAGATAAAGCGCGTAAAACGCGGGAAAGACCGTGAGGAACAGCGGCTCGTAAAAAAGCATGTTGAGATCGGCGTCTGTTCCCGAACCGCTGCCGCGAGGGCGAAACCTGCGAAGTTCTGCCACGGATAAAGCACAGCGTCCAAGGCAAGTCCAACAGGACCGATCTACAGCGTCGATGCGGAACGCCCGCGGCCTGCCGACAGCAGGACCAGCAGGGCAACAGGGGGCAAAGCCCATTCAAGACAAAGGGCGCGGCGGGAAGCCCGTCGCGCCCCATTTGTGAAACTCGCTGGTCCAGGCGCTGAGAAACGCCCTCAAGGTCACCAAGCAGATGGCTTAGCGGGCGATCCCAGCGAGGTGACAGCGCTTGGTACAAGACACTGGATCACCTCCTTTCGTTGTTGACAGAGTCTTCTATATAGGCGGCAGGGGCCGGGCTGTTAAGGCCGGTGGTCTAAATGTCAAATTCACACCACCCGGAGACGGTGGGGAGAGGTTGAGACCGCCGATCCGGCGTGATAGGGGATCGGTCGGCACGCGGGTGTAGCTCAATGGTAGAGCAGCAGCCTTCCAAGCTGAATACGAGGGTTCGATTCCCTTCACCCGCTCCAATGTTTTCAATGACTTAGCGCGCCGTCGCTTTGCCATTTGGACAAAGCTACTGCTGCTCATTTGGACAAATCTTCACTTTTCGTTCGGGCGGCACGTCGCTTCAGCGCACCGGTTGCGACCTGCCGCGTGGTGCGCTTGACGTACTTCGGCAGCACCTTCACCGACTTGTGCCGGCCCTGTGCCATGATCTCGCGGTCGGTGAGTTCCGCGTCGCCGGTCTCGGTAAAGCCACCATGCCGGAACGACGTGAACGACAGTTCGTCGCGCAGCTCAGCGGCCCGGATAATCTCCTTCACCTTGCGGCTCAGGTGCGTGAAATCAGGATAGTCGGGCTTCGGCCATGTCGGCCATGGTCCGCGCTCGCCCCAGTCGCGACATAACATCAAGCCGCCGATACGGTCGCGCTTGATGGCGTCCAACTCGGCCATCAGTTCGGGATAGAGCGCAACGCCATCATCATTGAACAGCGGAATCCAACTTGCCTGTTTGGTTTTCTCATCGACGACGCGCACCATGTTCGGGTGCTCTTTCGGCCGATAGTGCGACACGTCGAATGTGGCGAAGATATCGACCTCGCGCTGAAGCCATTCCCAGCCGATCAGCGCACCGGTTGCCAGTGATGGCAGACCCATTTCTTTCGCCTTGGTGCGGAATGATTTTAGTTCTTCATAGGTCGCGGTCGGCGTCTCGCGGTCGGAAGATACCAAGCCCATTTTTGCAAACGGATTGACGAGCGGCAGCTTGCCCGGATTTCGGCGCGCACAAATGAACCATGCACGGCGGCAAGATTTCATCGCGTGATTGACCGTGGTGCGGCGTTCGCTGACGATCTCGCCTTTCTCGTTTTTGACCGGCAGTAATGCTTCATAGAGTGCATCGGTGACGCTGGTGTCGATCAGGGAAACACGACGGTTGCCCAGCAACGTTCCGTCTTTCAGGGCGTAGCCGCCGACCAGTTTGAATCCGTTTTCATGGTTACGCTTCGACTTCGCATCGAGCTTGGTATAGCGACGGTCGGCACGATACTCGGCAAACACCCAATTGAGTGTGCCGAATGTAGCGGTGGCCGGTGTCGTCGTTGTCTTGGTGTCGCCGGATCGCCACGCATCAAACACAGGCAACAAAAATTTTTCGGCGCGCTCGTTCGCCACGTCAAGGTCGGTCCCTAGTGGTTCATTATTCACAACACAACCGGCCTTGCGCGCCCATGTCGGAACGCAAAAGAAATAAGCCCAACCCGCTTTAGTCCATCGATGTTCGACATATCGCGCACGACGTCGGGCGGTGCGTATTCGCTTCATATTAACTTCCTCAAATCTGCTGGTGTCCCGCAATTGTTGTTGTGTCCGTCGGTCTTCAAATTCTGCGCCAGCGTGGCATTCGCCGGAACGATAATGATCCGGCCATCAGGTCCGACCTCGTAATGATCGACTGTAATTCCTGCACTGGCCGCTTGCTTGGCGACGCTCTTTAGCGTCGGCTTGCGCGATCTGCGTCGCTTGGGTTTCCGCATCTTCGCAAAAAACGGATCGTATTCTTCAGGTGGCAGCAGATCGCGTTTCATGTCTCGCTGACTCATGATGCTCGGGATCGGGGTGGTGGTGCGGGGTCTTAAATAATGTCGCTGCTACTGTCCGCGTGGACGCATGTATTGCCTTAGTGACGCGATCAAGCGCGACCATCAGTTCAGGATGCTTCTCCTTGGCAGGCAAACGGTTGACCTGCTCGACCAGCGCGAGCGCCGCATCCGTCAGATCAAGATGTTCGCAAGCCTCCTTCCAGACATTGGCGTCAAACTTGCCGAATGCACTTTTAATCCCAGTGATCAGCGCGCTGCCTTCGGCAATCCAGTCATCACGGAAAGTAGCTTCGAGCCGGTTCACCATCTCCTGATTGGCGGAATTGTTGTTCTGCCCGGCGGCCTTTTCGATCTTCCGGCGCAGACTTTCCCGGACACGCAGCTTGTATTGCAGGATGGCTGTCGGCTTACGCGGGGGCATATGTCTTTCCTTTTCGTCCCTAAAGAAAGCACCAATATGGCACCACTACCTTGACAAGACAATGAGGTCAGATACGATTTGGTGTCAGTCTGGTGCCATTAAAGGTTGCGGTCCGCATTACCTCGCGGGGCAGTCCAATGACCAAAAAGTATTTTGAGACAAGATCAAAAAAGGGTCGAGGCCGGGCGCAACGTTCCCTCGATCTGATTCAGGCGATGCACGACATCGCTGAAGAGGCCGAGCCGATTACCGGACGCGGCATCGGCTACAAACTGTTCTCGCAAAACTTTATCCCCTCGATGGGCAAGAACGACATGGCGCGAGTTTATCGTTTGCTGAAGGAGGCGCGAGAGGAAGGCACTATACCTTGGGAATGGATCGTGGACGAAACACGCGAACTGGAACGGGTACCAACTTGGGATGATGCCGCTGCCTATATGCGTGCGACGGCACGAGACTATCGCCGGGACTTCTGGAAGCAGCAGCCGCAACGCGTCGAGGTATGGTCGGAGAAAGGCACCGTTCGCGGGGTGTTACGGCCAGTACTCGACGCATACGGCGTCGGCTTCTTTCCCCTGCATGGATTCAATAGCGCAACCAACATGCACAATGCTGCTGTTGAGGATACCGATCATGCTCTGACGGTTCTCTATGTCGGCGACTTTGATCCCAGTGGAATGTGGATGTCCGAGTGCGACATTCCCAAGCGGCTCGACGAGTACGGCGGCGATCACATTTCAATGAAACGGATCGCATTGCGGCGCAGGGATTGCGATGGGCTTGGTCGTCGGCCCGCGTTCAATGTCAAAGAGAAGAGCAAAGACCCTCGCGCCCCATGGTTTCGCAAGAACTATGGTCAGCTGTGTTGGGAACTCGACGCAATGGACCCGAACGAATTACGTTCGCGTGTCGAGAAAGAAATCATCAAGCTAATCGATCCCGTCGCATGGGAACGCTGCCGGATTGTATTCGATGCAGAGTGTGAATCGATGCGCCAGTTTCTCGATAAGTGGCCCGCGGCGATGAAGTGAGACCAAAAGACCCGGCAACATCGCGTCCGTATTGGCGGGTCCGTTTGGGGGCATCGATCACATCCAACGGCAAGAGAACTAATCTCGACGAGGATCGAACGATGGGAACACATCATAAGCCCGATGCCAATGTCGGCGCAAGCGGCGTGCATCATCTGCGTGCCTTATCGTTGCGTGCGGAAGGCGGCGGGTATCAGATCGTCGGGAATGCGCCGGAACTCAAGCTTGCGCTGTTGCAACCCAACCTCACCGATATCACCGCGCATCTCTATGCGCTGTTCGAACCTGCGTTCGTGCATCCGCACCCCGACGCATGGATCGAAATCGCCGTCTCGCATGCCCACAGCGGCAAAGTCAATGAGGCGCAGAACTTCTCGGTGTTCGACCTGAGAGATGCTGCCAAATACGCTGAAGCGATCACCCGCGCCGGTCATAACGTCTATGTCGGCGTGGCGACGCGGCAGGGCAAGCAGCCGCGCTCGGGTCGAGCGACGGATGATCACTATCTCGCGTCGGCGTTTGCGTGGTGTGAGTATGACAACGCTGGCGACGATGAACGGATCAGCCGCCTCCTGCAACAGAACAAACTTGTGCCTGCGCTTATCGTCACGACCGGCACGGCGCCGCATGTTCGCAAGCACCTCTATTTCAAGATCATTGGCATCAAGGATGGCGCGCACCTGATCACGATCAATGCATCACTGCAACGTTTGCTCGGTAGCGATAATGTCAAGAACGCAAGCCGCGTGCTGCGGCTCGCTGGTACCATCAACTATCCGAACAAAGACAAAATCGCGCGCGGCTATGTTCCAGAACTGACCAAGCTGCAGATCAACAAGACTGCGCCAACTTATCAAGCGGCGACGTTTATCGGGTTAAGTGCAAGTGAGGGTCCTCATCATAACAACGTCAGTATGAGGACGACCCAACCAACCGACAGCAACGTCTATGAACTCTACGAATATCGCTACAATCGGGAACATGGCGACAGCAAGCGGCTTTCGGATGATGAAGTCCAGGCGCTGCTGGCCAAGCACCCAAATGGCAAGAACGAGTACTGGCACAACGATTTGCGTGCGGCCTCAATGGAGATGCTGAACCGTGGCTGCGATCCCTACACCATCCGCTTGGCGCTCGCACCTTATTGCGAGAAAGGTGCCCACGATCCTGATCTCGACGACCTGATTGACAAGAAGTATGACGAGCTGCAGGCGGAAAAGATCGCGGCGGAACAAGCAGAGGAGCAAAGCACTGACAATGTCAGTCCTAAACCGAAGGCGTCTTCCCGGCTTTCCTACTTCGGCGAGTTTGGGAGCAGCGCCGACCGCCGCCCGATCCTGCAAGGGTTTCTCTACAGGGGCGAGATATCGAGCACCATCGCTGCGCCAAAGCGCGGCAAATCGGCATTCTGGACTGAAGTCAGCGTGCATTGTGGTGCAAAAAAGGACTGGCGCGGCCATCGCATCAAGGAACGCTGCGGCGTCGTGATCTTCGCGCTGGAGCGCGGCGATCTCTACCAACGGCGGCTCGATGCGTACCGACTGCGCGACGGATACGAAAAGCTTCCCATTGCTGTGCGCAGGGGAGTTATTGATCTGCTCAATCCGAAATGTGTTCAGCAAATCGTTGCGGAAGTACGTGAAGTCGAACAGCACACCGGTTGCACGGTTGGCCTGATCATATTCGACACTTTTTCGAAGGCCATTTCCGTAAGCGGCGACGAGGACAAGGCAAAGGATCAGAACCGTGCTGCCGTCAACCTGCGTCGCTTGCTTGAGGTGATCGACGTGCATATTGCTACTGTCGGTCACACCGGCAAGGACGAGAGCCGTGGCGAGCGCGGCAGTAATGCCCGGCTCGGTGACATCGATGTGTTGATAGCGATCACGGGTGCTCAGATCACCAAAACCGCAACCGTTGTCGAGGCCAACGATCAGCCCGAACGCGCGATTGCCCAGTTCAGGCTTGAGCTGATCGAACTTGGCCACGATGAAGACGGTGATCCGAAAATGGTCTCGATCATTGCCAAGGAAAATGTCGAGACAGATGACGCTAGCAAGGACAGCGTCAGGCTCAACGCCACGCAGCGCCGTGCCATGGAATTGCTGGTCCGTACCGTCAATGAATACGGCAGGTCGCCTCCTGCTTCGGGCGAATATCCTCGTAACATCAGGGTTGTCAGCGTCAAGGAATGGCAAACGATGTGCGAGCGGATCGGGCTGTCGTCGTCGGAAGACAAGGGCAACCGGGACCGCGCCTTCCGGCGTGCTCGGGATGAGCTATTCGATCTGAAGCAGATCGGAACCTTGGATGGGCTGGTCTGGATCGCTTACTACAATGGTTGAGCGGAACTCAAAGCGAACAAGCGGACAAGGCCGGACATGTCCGCCTTTTGTCCGCAGTCCGTTTTCGGACGGACACGGACACCCCCCTATAGGGGGTGTCCGTCTGTCCGAAAGACCGACCGCAGGAAAGGAGAGAGGGGAGGGTCGTTTAGCGTCAAATTGTGGGTCGCCTGCTGCCGCGCTGGCCGGCGACGCCGCCAAGGCCGCTAGCGACCGCCAGAAGGCCGCCCGGCGCGGTAGGCGCAGCTACAGGGAGCGGAA
Source organism: Bradyrhizobium sp. (assembly GCF_027451485.1). Taxonomy (GTDB): domain Bacteria; phylum Pseudomonadota; class Alphaproteobacteria; order Rhizobiales; family Xanthobacteraceae; genus Bradyrhizobium. Next base: position 343 of record NZ_DAIDJE010000010.1, on the reverse strand, counting down.
GGCCGGGAACCGCTGGATTGGCTTCTATGCCGACTTGGACGCCGCACAAGCCATGCTGGACGACACGCAATGGCCGGATGGTGAACCGGTTGAGCGCATCGCCGCATGGTTTGATGCCACGGTGCGGCCGTGGAAGCGGCGGCGCAAATAATTTCGCACGCGTGAGAACATCACCTCTGCGCCGAGGAGCATGCTGCGGGACTATGAGCGCACAACAGACACTGCCCAGACAGGGCATTCCATTCATTCCTTCGCCGAGCGCGCATTCGGAGATGTTGGCCAAATCCTTCATGCGCGCGGGCACGGCTCTCATCGAGACCAGAGGCAACACTACCAAGGCCGC
>NZ_DAIDJE010000009.1 GCF_027451485.1 Bradyrhizobium sp. | reverse complement strand
AGGCCGAAGGTCGCAGTGATCGCGTGCAGCGGCCGCACCCAGGACAGCGAGCCCGATCTGGCCGAACGCGCGCCCCAGCGCATCGATTTCGGCCAGGGGAAAGTGCGGATAATCACGGGCAGGATTTCGGCGAGCACCTCGATGGTAGCACGCCCAGGCTTCTCGATCAGCGCGACGTAAAAATCGCCCTTCTTCGGATCGCTCTGAATCTTCGCCTCATCCAGCGATGACAGTCCGGTGGCTTTCAAAAAGCCAGCGATCGCAGCTTCCGGCCCGCCGACGCGCGGCCCTTTGCGCTCTTCCTTCAGGTCGGCCTGCCGCGCGGGAATACCGTGCACGGTCAGAGCCAGGCGACGCGGGGTCGCAAAAGCCTTCGCGCCTTCATAGACGAGACCCTCGGCCACCAGCTTGTCGGTAACCATCCGGCGCAGATCGTCCGCCGCTTTCGCCTGCATGCGCGCGGGGATTTCTTCGGAAAACAGTTCGAGCAGGAGATCGGGCATCAGTTCGCCCTTCCCGTCTCGGTATGCACCCAGGCCTCGCCGCAGGCCTTTGCCAGTTCGCGCACCCGCAGGATATAGCTCTGCCGCTCGGTCACCGAAATCACGCCCCGCGCGTCGAGCAGATTGAAGGCGTGGCTTGCCTTGATGCACTGGTCGTAGGCCGGCAGCGCCATCAAATGCTCTTTCCGGTTGCTGTCGTTCTTCCAGCCGGCTTCGAGGTATTTCCGGCAAGCCTGTTCAGCCATCTTGAACTGCTCAAACAACATCGCCGTGTCGGCAAACTCGAAATTGTGCCGTGAATATTCCTGCTCGGCCTGAAAGAACACGTCGCGATAGCTGACCTTCGCGGCACCCTCGCGGCCGTTGAAATTGAGGTCCATGATGCTGTCGACGCCCTGCAAATAACAGGCGAGACGTTCAAGACCGTAGGTGAGCTCGCCGGACACCGGAGCGCATTCGACGCCTGCGACCTGCTGGAAGTACGTGAACTGGCTGACCTCCATGCCGTCGCACCAGCATTCCCAGCCGAGCCCCCATGCCCCGAGCGTCGGGCTCTCCCAGTCGTCCTCAACGAATCGAATATCGTGCAGATGAGAATCGATGCCGATCGCGGCCAATGATTTCAGATAAAGCTCCTGAATGTCCGGCGGCGACGGTTTGAGGATCACCTGGAACTGGTAGTAGTGCTGCAAGCGGTTGGGGTTTTCGCCGTAGCGGCCGTCCTTCGGACGCCGCGAGGGCTGCACATAGGCGGCGTTCCACGGCCTGGGACCGAGCGCGCGCAAGGTGGTTGCGGGATGAAAGGTGCCGGCGCCGACTTCCATGTCGTAAGGCTGGAGGATCACGCAACCGTAATCCGCCCAATAGCGCTGCAGCGTCAGGATCAATCCCTGGAACGAGCGTTCCGGGCGCATATGCGCAGGCAAGGCATCCATCGTCGATCAGGTCTTTCCGCGGGAAATCAAATTGCGCGGGACCGTATCGGCGGGGAGTTTGGGAATCAAGGCGATGGACGGGCTAACCCGGCCGATAGGCGCCCGTATTCGGGTCGCGCCGCAACGTCGGAATGTCCCGCGAACGGGCGACCTCTGCGGCCCGGGCCAGGCGGGCTTCCTCAAGTTCCTGATTGATCCGGATGGCGGTCCGGTACGCCCAGCGAACCACGGCCAGCCCTCCAAGAGCGCCGGCGAATGCGACAAGCGGCGGCATCGATCGATCCTCGTCCATTGGTCACGCGCCCCTTTTTGAGCATTGTCTACCAAGGCGGGCCATCCCGCAATCGGCTACGTCGGGACCAAATGGCACAGCAACCCTGTTTAAAACCCGAATTTCGCCCAAATCGCCCGGGTCTCGAGCGCTGAAATCGCTTCCTCGGGAAGGCTGGAGATGCCCTCCCATGCCGTCACCGCGCCCGGCGAGCGGCGCCCGAGCAGGCCGGACAGCATGCCGCTTGCCGGCGCGATCACGGGCATTTGCACCTTGTCGCCGTAGCGGGCACGAAGCGTCGAGCGCAGGTCGCCGATCGAATCCGCCAGCCCCAGCGACACAGACGTTTCGCCTGCCCAGTATTCGCCGGTGAACAGCACGTCGTCCGCTCCCTTCAGCCGCGCGCCCCGGCTTTGTTTCACGAGCGCGATGAAGATCTCGTGGATTTCGCGCTGAAGTGTCTTCAGCCGCGACACATCCTCGGGATTTTCGGGCAGGAACGGGTCGAGCATCGCCTTGTGGGCGCCCGCCGTGTAGAGCCGCCGCTCTATTCCGACCTTCTTGATCAACTCCTGAAAACCGAAGGAACCGCCGACGACCCCGATCGAGCCGAGAATCGACGAGGGATCGCAAAAAATCTCATCGCCCGCACAGGCGATCATGTAACCGCCGGACGCCGCGACATCCTCCACGAATACCAGAACCGGAAGCTTCTTCTCGGCGGCGAGCTGGCGGATGCGCAAGTAGATCTGCCGCGACTGCACCGGAGAACCGCCGGGCGAATTGATCACCAGCGCCACCGCCTTTGCATTCTTGACGGAGAAGGCCCGCTCCAGCGTCCGCGCCAGGCCCGCGAGCGACAGTCCCGGCCGCAACGGCGTCACCGCTCCGATCACGCCGGAGAGACGGACCACAGGCACCACGGCGCGGCCTCGACGCAGCCATGCCGGAACCCAGCCCATCAACCTTTCGATCCCGGCCGGCCACTGCCTCGCCTCGCTGAAATGTTCCGACATGCACTTACCTCAAATTAACCGTTTCTTATCACGACGCTGTCATCGAGCCGAGAGAACGATCGGCGGTTGGATCGTATCGCTGAGAAAGTCCCTCGAGCTGGCAGGATAAAGTGGAGCACGTCATGAAGATCTATTTGTTGATGACGCTGTTCGGTATCCTGTTTGCCGCGATTCATCTCACGTCGGCGCCGAAATCGGATTCGAAGCCGGTTTCGCAGTAAATTCCCGACTAACGCCTCTTCCCGATTCAGGTTATTGCCAGCGGCAGCAAGCCTTCGCCAGTCAGAATCCGCGATGCCTGCGGTGTCGGACGGCCAGCTTGGTCGTTCAGGACAAGCCCGGCGAGCAGGCGGGTTGGCGCCCGGCCGCCTTTGGTGGCACGGACAAGCACGCGGATTGCCGGCGAGGCCGCGTTGGCGTGAACCGGCAAGATCATCAGACTGCCGAAGCCACGGCCGAGCGCCGCCAGCGCTTGCGCAATTCCGTCCGCGCGCCAGATCATCACAAGATTTCCGCCCGACTTGAGAATCCGCCGGCTCGCATGAATCCACCGCTCAAGCGTCTCGGCGGCTGCGACATGCGCCATCTCACGCGCCTTGTCCGGCGAGGTGCGATGCCGGCAGGCATCGTTGAAGGGGGGATTCATCAGCACGACGTCGGCGCTGTCTGGACCAAGGCCTGCAGATGCGAAGCGCTCGGCGCTTGCGGTGACGTCAAGCACAAGCGCTTCAGCGGCAATCGCGTTGGCTGTGGCGTTGCTTCGGGCCATCTCCACGAGCGCCTCGTCGATCTCGGCGAGCACCAGTTTTATTCCAATGACACGGCTGGCGACGGCAAGGCCTGCCGCACCCACCCCTGCGCCGAAATCGACCACGCAATCACCCGGATCAGCGGGCGTGGCTGCGGCCAGCAGCATCGCATCATGCCCGGCACGATGGCCCGATTTCGGCTGGCGCAGGCGCAGCTTGCCACCGAGAAAGGCATCCTCGGTGACCTGGCATGCCGGCTCACTCATCGGCCCGCAGCTCGTGGGCAAGGCCGGCGTCGCGGAGAATTTCGCGCGCCAGGCGATTGTCGTCCTCGTGAACCAGAATCCGGCTCGGCAGGACGCCGAGCGACCCTTCGATGATGCTCATATTCTGGTCAAGCACGAGATGATGGATATTGGCGCCGTCGAGCAGCGCCCCAATTGCCGAAACCAGCACGAGGTCGTTGGTCCGAACCAATTCCCGCACCTGACTTTCTCCTTTCAATCCGCCAGCGGGACGACACGTTGTTGGCCTCGCGGCCTTGCCGCCCCCGTAGTCCGATTCTACATTCGGTTCCGGCTTGGGGCTGCGGATCGCGAACGTCAGATCCGCTCCACCCGCCGGCTTATTCTATGGTTATATCCAAGGATATGGCCGGTTGGGCAAATCTGGAGATACACGTGGCGGTTATTGTTCCTTTTGAGAGCCCCTCCGAAGCTTCGATCGAGGGGCTCGTTCAGCTGGTATCCGCCGATATGGAGCGGGTGAACGCGACCATCCTGTCGCGAACCGGCTCGGAAGTCACCATGATCCCGGAGGTAGCCAACCACCTGATCTCATCGGGCGGCAAGCGGCTTCGCCCGATGCTGACGCTGGCGATGGCGAACCTGACCGGCTATTCCGGCGACGGCCATATCAAGCTCGCGGCGTCCGTGGAGTTCATGCATACCGCAACGCTGCTGCATGACGACGTGGTCGACGAAAGCGAGATGCGGCGCGGCAAGCTGTCAGCCCGCATGCTCTGGGGCAACGAAGCAAGCGTCCTGGTCGGCGATTTTCTGCTCGGCCAGGCCTTTCGGATGATGGTCGAGGTCGGCTCGCTGCGCGCGCTTGATATTCTGTCGGCTGCGGCGGCGACCATTGCCGAGGGCGAGGTGATGCAGCTCGCCGCGGCGAAAAATACCGCCACCACGGAGGACGAATATCTTGCCGTGATCCGCGGCAAGACTGCTGAATTGTTCGCTGCGGCCTGCGAAGTCGGTCCTGTGATCGCCAACCGTCCGAAGGAAGAGCAGACCGCCTGCCGCTCGGTCGGCATGAACCTCGGCATCGCTTTCCAGCTCGTCGATGACGTGCTCGACTACGGCGGCAAATCGGCCAAGCTCGGCAAGAACGTCGGCGACGATTTCCGCGAAGGCAAGATCACGCTGCCGGTGGTGCTGGCGTTCCGCCGCGGCAACGACGTAGAGCGCGAGTTCTGGCGCAGGGCGCTCGAGCGCGGCGAGATCGGCGACGGCGATCTCGATCACGCTGTCGGACTGATGACCAAGCACCGCGCGCTCGAGGACACCATCAACCGCGCGCAACATTACGGCGCGATGGCCGTCGATGCACTGGCCCTCTTTCCATCCTCGCCGATGAAAACCGCGCTCGAGCAGGTGGTCGCATTCTGCCTGGCGCGAACGCACTGAGCCGCAGGATTCCGGGGTTCGACGGCAGCGTCAGCTCAAGCTGCCCGCGTGCACCCACCACTCCGGATGGGCGAGCCGGACCTTCTCCGCGGCAGTCTGCGCCGCAGCCGCATCGTCGAAAATGGCAAAGCACGTCGCGCCCGATCCTGACATCCGCACCAGCTTTGCCCCCCGGCATTCCCCGAGCGCCGACAACACCCCGCCGATCACCGGCTGAATGCGTTTTGCTGGTTCTTCCAGATCGTTGGTGCCGGAGCCGAATGCTTCGATCCAGTCGCCCGTCGAAGCACCGTCTTCCGGCCAGACGATGGCCTGGATCACGTCGGTGACGCCCACGAGCAATTCGCCATTGCGCAAACCGAGCGCAGCGAACACATCCTTGGTCGCCACCGCGACGCGCGGATTGACGAGCACGCTGGCAAGTTTCGGCAACTTCAGGGCAACCAGCTTCTCTCCCACACCGGTCATGACGCAGGCCCGCGAGGGGACGCAGACCGGCACGTCGGCGCCGGTCAATCCGGCGACTTCAATCAGGCGGGCATCATCGGTCGCAAGGCCGTTGGCGCGGGCGAGCAGCCGCAACGCCGCGGCTGCATCCGCCGAACCGCCGCCGATACCGGCTGCGACGGGCAATACCTTGTAGAGGGTGAAGGTGCCGCTTTTCAGGCCTTCTACGCGTTCAGCCAGGAGCCTCGCCGCCTTGAGCACGAGATTGTCGTCGACCTCGCCGCAGGCGTCCGCCAGCGGGCCCGAGGTCCTGAGCCGGAGCGGGCCTCCCGGAAGGAGCGTCAGCCGATCGGCACAATCGGCAAACGCCACTACGCTTTCCAGATCGTGATAGCCGTCGACACGGCGCCCGACCACACGAAGGGTCAGATTGACCTTGGCGCGCGCCTCTTCGACGAATTCTCCGGCGATTGAATTGGCCGCCGCATCGGTCGTTGCTCCCGAGGTCATCGCGAATGCAAATCCAATAGGCCGTAGGCAAAACGACAGAGCAAACGATGCATCAAATTTTAGCGTGGAGATGAAAGGGAATTTCGGGGCCGTCGATTCCGGCCCCGATCCTCAGCCGCCCTTGCCTTCATCTTTCTTCTTGTCGGCAGCAGCGGCCGCCGGGGACGGGTCATCAGTCAAGCCGTGCTCGATTTTGGCCTCGATCTTCGGCAATTCCTCCGGCTCCGGCTTGAGGTCGCGGGCATGGGCCCACTGGAACTTGGCCTCCAGCTTGCGGCCGACGCGCCAATAAGCATCGCCAAGGTGATCGTTGATGGTGGGATCTTCGGGCTTGAGATCGACCGCCCGCTCCAGATTCTTCACCGCCTCATCGTAGTTGCCGGTGCGGTAGTAGGCCCAGCCCAGCGAGTCCACGATATATCCGTCATCCGGACGCTGCTCGACGGCACGCTTGATCATCTTCATGGCCTCGTCGAGATTGACGCCCTGATCGATCCAGGAATAGCCGAGATAGTTGAGCACGTGCGGCTGTTCAGGCTGCAAATCGAGCGCCTTGCGCATATCGGCTTCGGCCTTGTTCCACTGCTTGTCGCGCTCCTCGCAGATGCCGCGGTAATAATAGTACACCCAGGCGTTCTTGTCGGTCTCCTTCGGAAGAAGGTCGATACCATGCGAATAGGTGCCGGCACATTCGGCAAACTTCTTGCGGCCGCGCTCGATATTGCCGAGCGCCATTACGGCCTCGATATCCTTGGGATCGTCCGCGATGACGCCCTTGAGGATCTTGATCGCTTCGTCGGTGCGGTCGGCTGCATCGAGATCGATGGCAAGCTGGATCTGGGCGTTGCGCTTGAGCGGTGAGCTTGACGGCATGCGCTCATAAACCTTGATCGCCATCTGCGGCTTCTTCACCGATTCATAGAGGTCGGCGAGCGACAGCAAGGCCATCGGATGGTTCGGGACCAGATAGAGCGCGAGTTGCAAATAAACCAGCGCGAGGTCCTCGCCGCCGCGGCGGGTCAATGTCGCACCGATCCCGTAGAGCGCCTCGGCTGCACCGGCCTGCGGCGAATCCACGATCGGCGGCAGCTTCTTGCCGGCTTCAACTTCGCGCATCTCTTGCTGGATCAAAGGATGGCGCGGCAGCTTCTTGTCGAAGGCTTCATAGACCGCCTTTGCCGCGGCCGCATCCTTGTTGCGCGATAACCAGCGGGCGTAGTCCTCGGAGACGCGCAGCATCGAATCCTCGAGCTTGTAGGCTCGCTCGAGACGGACGCCGGCGTCCTTTTCCTTGCCAGCAAGTTCGAGGATCATGCCAGAATGCAGGTCCTTGAAGATCGGGTACCACTCCGGACCGTTCAGCTTGTCGATCGCGGCGACCGCACCCTTGGTATCGCCGGCGCCGTAGGCGGCCCAGCCGGACAGCAGAGTGGCGACGAGATCGGTGATCGGCCCGCGGATCGACTGATTGATGTTGGCTTGCGCGCTGGCGTATTTCTTCAGCTTGAGATCGCGCACGCCGATGACGAGGCGCGCGACGCGGTTGGTTTTGTCGGAGGCAAGGATTCGGTCGGCCAGCTTGACGGCTTCATCGATGTCGCCGTCCGCAAGCGAGGAAATGAACGCCCGATCGAGCAGTTCATTATTTTTCGGATCGCTGCGGAGCGCCGATCGGTAGAAGGCGGCAGCCGAGGCGGCATCCCGCTCGACACTGGCGTGGCGGGCGGCAAGATAGCTGCCGGCGGTCGTCAGTGTCTTCAGGTCGTGAGCGGTAGGAAATTGAGCGGAGTTGTCGGCGGGATGCTCTGGCGTCTGCGCGGCGGCGACGCCCGGCAGTGCCAGGAAGACGAGTGCGGCAATCATCGAGCGATTGAATCGGAAAGAAAGCATCACGGTTCGCCTTGGCTCCAGAATTTGCTGGGATCGTTTGATATCGAATGCAGGCCCAATCGGCGCATCAAGCTGCGCGACAATGCCGGTTTTGACGCCTAACCGCAATGGTACGGGGATTGCAAATCAACCGGCCGGATGTCCTCACTGCCCTACCCGCCTGAAAACGCTGCCAGTATGGCGTTATCGTGGCCGACGCCGTCGCCCACTCACGCAATCGTGGTCACATTGCCTCGTAGTTGGGCCCCCCGCCGCCTTCCGGTGGAACCCAGGTAATGTTGCCGTTCGGGTCCTTGATATCACAGGTTTTGCAGTGGACGCAGTTCTGGGCATTGATCACAAAGCGGGGGCCTGATGTTTCCTCCACCCACTCGTAGACACCGGCCGGGCAATAACGGTTGGACGGACCGGCATAGACGTCATGTTCAGAGGTCTTTTGCAGGTTCATGTCGGCAACCTTCAGGTGAACCGGCTGATCCTCCTCATGGTTGGTATTGGACAGAAAGACGGACGACAGCTTATCGAAGGAGAGCTTGCCGTCCGGCTTCGGATAACCCTTCGGCCCATGCTGCTTGGCCGCATCCAGTGTGGCGCGGTCGGGCTTGGCGTGGGACTGGGTCCCGAACGGCGAACCGCCGAACAGCGTGTTGCACCACATGTCGAAGATACCCAGGCCGGCACCGAGGAAGGTGCCGAACTTCGATAATAACGGCTTGGCGTTGCGGACGGGGTAGAGATCCTTGCCGACTGCCGACGACCGCCAGGCATTTTCGTACTCGACGAGTTCGTCATTCGCCCGCCCTTCGGCGAGTGCCGCGTGGACATGTTCGGCCGCCAGCATGCCGCTGCCGATCGCATTGTGCACGCCCTTGATGCGCGGCACGTTCACAAATCCGGCCGCGCAGCCGATCAAAGCGCCGCCGGGAAAGCTCAGACGCGGCACCGACTGATAGCCGCCTTCTGTGATTGCGCGCGCGCCATAGGCCAGTCGCTTGCCGCCCTCCAGCACGGTGCGAACGGCCGGGTGCATTTTGACGCGCTGGAACTCGTCGAACGGCGATAGATACGGATCGTCATAGTTCAGGTGAACCACGAAGCCGATCGACACGAGGTCCTCGTCATAGTGATAGAAGAAGAGGCCGCCACCCGTATTGTTCTTCAGAGGCCAGCCAACCGCGTGCTGAACCAGGCCTTTCTGGTGCTTGGCGGGATCGATCTGCCAGACCTCCTTCAGTCCGATGCCGAATTTCGGCGGCTCGCTCTTGGTGTCGAGCGCGAACTTCGCAATCAACTGCTTGGTCAGACTGCCGCGGGCACCCTCGGCAAAAAGGGTGTATTTTCCACAGAGTTCCATGCCGCGGGTAAAGGAAGCCTTGTGCGAGCCGTCCTTCGCAATGCCCATATCACCGGTCGCAATGCCGCGCACAGCACCTTTGTCGTCATAGAGCACTTCGACCGCCGCAAAACCCGGATAGATTTCAACGCCGAGCGCCTCGGCCTTGCCAGCCAGCCAGCGGCAGAGCCGGCCGAGCGAGCCGATGTAGCAGTGATGGTTGTTCATCAGAGGCGGCATGATGAAATTCGGCAGCTTGATCGCGTTCGTCTCTGTGAACCAGAAGAACCGATCGTCCTTCACCTGCGTCTTCAGCGGACAATCCGCGTCCTCGCGCCAATCGGGCAAGAGCTTGTCGAGCGCGACGGGATCCATCACGGCGCCCGACAAGATATGTGCGCCGACTTCCGATCCTTTCTCGACAACAACCACCGAAAGTTCGGGATTGAGCTGCTTCAGCCGGATGGCGGCGCCAAGACCCGAAGGGCCGGCGCCGACGATCACGACGTCGAATTCCATGGATTCGCGCGGCGGCAATTCTTCGGTGCTCATGGTCAGGTCTCAGGCTTGAACTGGTCGTGACACGTTGTTTCCGATTTTTACGGGAAGAACAATATGGAAATGCCGTTTCGTTCCAAGGCGATCCGGCCTACAGTTGCGGGCGGTCATCCGCATCGATGGCAAAGCAGCGTTCGCCATGCGGAATTCGATAACCAAAGCCGTACCGGATCAACACGTTGACGCCTGAGCCTGCGCCCACCGTTTCTCAGTTGCTGGCCTTCTATCTGGAAGCCGGGGTCGACTGCGCGCTGTCAGATGAACCAGCCGACCGGCTTTCCGAAGTCGAGCGGCCGCCAGTCACTAAAGCGGCGCCTTCCGGCGATATCGGCACCGCTCGCGGCCTCGGACGGGTGCCTGCCGCTCACGTTGCGCCGCTTTCCGAGCCGGCGGTCGCACCGGATGCCGCGATTGCGACAGCTCGCGAAGCCGCGCGTACCGCCGGCTCGCTCGAAGCCCTGCGTGACTTGCTGGAGAAATTCGAGGGCTGCGCACTGAAATCCACCGCCACGCGGCTGGTGTTTGCGGACGGCAATCCAAAGGCACGGATCATGTTCGTCGGCGAGGCACCGGGCCGCGATGAGGATATCGAAGGGCTGCCGTTCGTCGGCCGTTCCGGCAAGCTTCTCGACCGGATGATCGCTTCAATCGGACTGGATCGCACAAAGGTCTACATCGCCAACGTGATTCCCTGGCGCCCGCCCGGCAACCGGACGCCGACGCCGCTGGAAACCCAGATCTGCCTGCCGTTCATCCAGCGGCAAATCGAACTGGTCGATCCGGACATTCTGGTGACGCTCGGCAATCCTTCGACACAGACGCTGCTGTCGACGCGCGAGGGCATCATGAAAACGCGCGGACGTTGGCTCAGCTACGACACCGGCACGCGCGTGATCCGCGCGATGGCGACCTTTCATCCGGCCTATCTGCTGCGCTCGCCGGCTTACAAGCGACTTTCGTGGCAGGATTTGCGGGCGATTGCCAAGGCGCTGACGCAGGCCTCGTCGTAGCTTCTCTCACGGCCCCTTCGGCCGCACGATGGCCCAACCGACCCGCAGCAATGGCTGTCGCCCGTTCACCAGCCGGTCGAAGGTCTGCGGCACTTCAGGGGCAAGACCCGGAAACAGCCTGGCGATCGCTGGCGGCGGCGTGCCATCCGTATCGGAGGCGCGCCAAACCACGACGCCGCCGGTTTGATTGAACTTGTCGAGGTTGAACCATGGCGTGCGTTCAGGCGTAGCGGCGAGAAACAGATGCGGGCGCGTCGGGCTCAAACTGATCAAGGTCGCAAGCTCCGCATCCCCGCTCACCGCCGACAGGCGCCGGTTAGTTCGCCGTTGGAAACTATCATCGAAAAATCGCCCGATTGCCGTTGCAGGCAGCGATGTCGTCACCTCGCTGGCTGTGGTCCAGGGAACGAAGAGCGTCGCTGCGATCACCCCGGCTGCCGGCGCAACAATCATGGCGGCCCAGACGGTACGCAAAATCTGTTGGCGCCGCAGATGAATGAGGTCGCCGCACGCCACCACAACTGCGAGGCCGGACATCAGGAGGACGATACCCGTCCCGCCCACGACATGATCCAGACTGAACAGGGCGGATATCAAACATCCGATCACCGCCGGAGCAAAGGCAAAGAAATAGACGAAATCGCGCGCCAGGGGATCGACGGGAGGCCGGAAAATGATCGGCGCTTCGTCCTGGCTTCGGACAAACCACGGGGAATTGAAGGCAGAGACGATCGCGATCCCCAATGAGGCCAGGAGCAGGCCGCCGAACAGTTTGGCGCCGTGCACGGCCCGGCTGCTTAAACCGGCGATCGGCGGCAAATGCGGCAGGACCAATTCATCGGCGCGGATCAGCCAGATCAGATAAGGCAGCGCCAGAACGATAATCACCGAAAACGCAAAGAGCGCATCGAACGACATCAGGATTCGTCGGCCGCGCGCCGTTGTCAGCGCAAATACCATCACGAGCGCGATTAGCACGATGGCGGCCGAGGTCGTGAGCAGCAGGAGACCGGCGTCGAGCGACCAGGCAAACCAGGCATTACGCCGGTTCTGGCCGATCAACTGCCAGGAATGCAGCAGAAGCAGCGCCCACAACGGACGCGCCAACACTAGCGGGCCAAATTCGAGGCCGGGCGCGCTGAACGCCAGCACCGTTAGCGTCAGAAGAACCGCAAGCACCGCCTGCTGCCCGCCTACGGCGGCGCGCGCCAACAGATAAAGTGTCCAGAACGTTACGATAGAGCAGAGTTGCGCCAGCAGATAGACGCCGAACATGTGATTGCCGGCGGCGCGAAAGGCGATGTCGGCGACCCAAAATGCCAGCGGCGGACCAAGATCGGTTCCAACCCGATATTCGCGACCAAGCGCGAGCACCGTAGCGAGATCGCCGGGCGGGCTGCGATACAGGATGAGTGACACCGTGAGCCACAGGACGGCCTGCAGCGCGACCACAAGCCCCACGACCAGCCTCGGCCGGGCACGGATCAATTCGATAACCAGGGAAGTGAAGCGCATATGACCGCCGGCGTCGCCTCTAACTTCGGCTCAGAGCACGGTCTTAGAGGGTGCCACGCGCAGAGGCAACCGGGTCATTCCGCGGCAGAAATCAGCGGAGCCGTTTCTGCTGCGGGCTCGAACAAATCGGCGTCGCGCTTGACGGTCCATGGCTGGTGTTTCTCGCGGGCAGCGACTACGGGAGCAAAGAAACTGCGGTGATGGGCCGACGGGCCAAGCCGATCGAGCGCTTCCAGATGTTCCGGCACGCTATAGCCCTTGTGCGACTCAAACCCGTATCCCGGGCATTCCTCGGCCAGCGCACACATCAGGCGGTCGCGTGTCACCTTGGCAATGATGGAGGCGGCAGCGACCGAAACCACGATACCATCGCCGCCGATTACGGCTTCACAGTCGCACGCCGTGTCAAGACGATCGCGGCCATCGACAAAGACGTGTTTCGGTGTTTCCGGCAAGCCCTCGACCGCACGCTTGAGCGCCCAGAGAGAAGCTCGCAGAACATTGTCTCGGTCGATTCGCGCCGGCGAGGCGAAGGCGACTGAAAATGACGCGGTCGCACAGATTTCTTCGAATAGTTCCTCGCGGCGCTCCGCGGTCAGCCGCTTGGAATCGTCGATTCCCTTTGGAACCCGCTTTGGGTCGAGCACGACGGCGGCCGCGACGACCGGACCTGCCAGCGGTCCCCGCCCGGCCTCATCACAACCTGCAACCGGCCAGACGCCGCGCTTGATTAGCGCCCGCTCGCGCCGAAAGCTCGGCGGCGTGACCGCTATCACACCTTTTGGCAGATTGATTTTCCTTCCGGACTTTTCCCGAATCATGCCAGGATCGTGCGCAAGCCTCGCACGTCGTGCAATGGGGAACTTTGGCGCGGCTTGTCCCTTTCACCGCTCTTAACAGCGGCTGGGGACCAATCGCTCGGCAAAATTCGTCAGAACAGGCTGAGCTGCTGTCCGCTTCGCTTCGGGCGCACAAAATGATCGGTCGTAAGCCTGGAACGTCGTTTGTTGAGTCCCAGCTTCTCGCAGGCAATTTCGAACCTGCGTCCGATCATCCAGGCCATCGGGCCGGTGCCCTTCATCCGCGTTCCCCACTGCGAGTCGTAGTCGCGACCGCCGCGCATGTCGCGGATCAGGGTAAAGACGTGACGATAGCGATCCGGATAGTTCGCCATCAGCCATTCGCGGAAGAGATCGCGCACTTCGAGAGGCAGGCGCAGCAAGACGTAGCTCGCTTCCTTCGCGCCGGCATGGGCCGCTGCATCCAGAATGCGTTCGATTTCGCTGTCGTTCAGCGCCGGAATGACCGGGGCAACCATCACCGTGGCCGGAATACCGGCTTCTGACAATCGCCGCAGCGCCTCCAGCCGCCGCGGCGGCGTCGATGCGCGCGGCTCCATCGTGCGCGCGAGCCGCGCATCCAGCGTCGTCACGGAGATTGCGACCTTGGCAAGATTGCGCTTGGCCATCCTCGAGAGGATGTCGATATCACGGACGACCAGCGCCGACTTTGTGACGATACCGACCGGGTGCGAGGCGCGCTCGAGCACTTCAAGAATGCCGCGCATGATCTTGTGATCGCGCTCGACCGGCTGATACGGATCGGTGTTGGTTCCGATTGCGATCATCCGCGGCTCGTAATTCTCGGCCGCGAGTTCCTTTTCCAGAAGCTGAGGCGCATCCGACTTGGCCAGCAGCTTCGATTCGAAATCGAGTCCTGGCGACATGCCGAGATAGGCATGCGTCGGCCGCGCAAAGCAGTACACGCAGCCATGCTCGCATCCCCGATAGGGATTGATGGAGCGATCGAAGCCGATATCAGGGGAGTCGTTGCGGGCGATCACTTTGCGCGAGGTATCGAGCGACACCGAAGTCTTGAATGGCGGTAATTCCTCGAGACTCTGCCACCCATCGTCGAATGCGATCCGCGCTTCTGCCTCGTAGCGGCCGCTCACATTGGATTGCGTGCCGCGGCCGCGCCGTCGTTCGCGATCGATGGCAACTGCAAGCTCCGGGAAGTCGGGGGGCGCACCCGCCGGTTTGGAGGGCGCCTTGACCGGCGGGTGCTTGAGCGCATGTGAGGATGCTCTGCTCATGGTTCGAACATTAGCATCAATACAGAACAAATCAAGAACAGACTTGCGACGATCCACATGACACGCCGCACCGGGACGGGGTGATTTGAATATGACAAGGTGATAATCGTCCCGAGGTTTTGAGATCATGTTGAGCGTTATCATCCCGACCGAGGGCGCCGAGCACCCGGTTGTTGCCACGCTGGCCCCGCTGGTCCCAGGCGCCGCCACCGGCGTCATCCGCGAAGTCCTATTGGTCGATCGCGCCGACAATGGCGTCATCGAACGGGTCGCTGATGTCGCCGGATGCCGATTTTTACGGTTCGATGGGTCGTGCTCGGCGGCGCTGGCGGCTGGTGCCGGGCAGGCGCGCTCGCCGTGGCTGATGTTCCTGCATGCGGGAGCGGTGCTCGATCACGGTTGGATAGACGAAACCGTACAGTTCATTCAGCGTATTTCCGAGTCGGACCATCCCCGAGCCGGCGTATTCCGCTACGCGCGCTCCCCCTATTCGGATCGCACGTGGCGCGAGGACGTGAGGTCGATCTGGCGACTGATCGCAGGTCCATTCGCCGATCAGGGCCTGTTGATTGCGCGAGACCATTATGAGCGCCTTGGCGGCCATGCGCCAAATGTCCGCCACGCGGAAGCGCAGTTGCTTCGCCGGCTCGGCCGATCCTCCCTCACCTTGCTCCGCAGCCGCATCGTCATCACCTGATGCGATATACTTGCCAAAGTCAATTAATTAGTTGACAATAGCAATTATAAAGGTGCCCGATGCCCTCAAACGACGAAGCCCGCATTTCGGCGGTTCGCGCGTTCAACCGCTTTTATACTCGCCAACTCGGCCTGCTCGGCCAACGCTTGCTCGAGAGCCCGTTCTCACTGAGCGAGGCGCGGGTGCTGTACGAACTGTCGCGCCGCGACAGCGTCGCCGCGAAGGAGATTGGCGCCGAACTCGATCTCGACCCAGGTTATCTCAGCCGCATCGTTCAGAAATTCGCCGATGAGGGCCTGATCAGCCGCAAGCCGTTACCGGAGGACCGGCGACAGCAGCAGCTCAAGCTGACCGCCAAAGGCCGTCAGGCATTCGCGCGGCTCGACCGCAGCTCGCAGGAGGAAGTCGCCAGAACATTGCGTCGGATGTCGGAAGGCGAACAGCGGCGTCTCACCGCCGCCATGGCGACGGTCGAGAGCCTGCTCGGCTCGCCCTGCCCGCGCGCATCTGCGACGTTGCGCGAACCGCGGCCAGGCGACATGGGCTGGGTCGTGCAGAGCCATGGCGAGCGCTACGCCGGCGAATATGGCTTCGATTCTTCGTTTGAGGCGCTGGTTGCCGAGATCGCCGCTCAATTTCTCAGGTCTTTCGATGCATCGCGCGAGCGATGCTGGATCGCCGAACGTGATGGCGCGCCGGTTGGCTCGGTGTTTCTGGTTAGGCACGATGACGAGGTCGCCAAACTTCGTCTGCTCCTGGTGGAGCCGGCCGGACGCGGTCTGGGGTTGGGAAAACGGTTGGTCGGAGAATGCATCGGCTTTGCGCGCGCCTGCGGCTATCGCAAGATCACGCTATGGACGCAAAGCATTCTGACGGAGGCCAGAAAGATCTACCAGGACGCGGGCTTCGTGCTGGTGGCGAGCGAGCCGCACCGCAGTTTCGGCCAAAACCTGATCGGTGAGACCTGGGAGATGAGGCTTTAGCAGCCTGCAATACGTTGCCCGCCATCAGGAGGGCTGGAGGGATGCCATCGTCGGGTCGCTGGCCGGCTCTGCGGCGATTGGAAGGAATTTGATGCCGTAAGTCTTGCCACGGCGCCAGACCACCTCGCACAGCTCGCGCTTGTGATGGCCCTTCACCAGTGTCAGTTCGAATCGGTCTCTCACATCCATCGCGTCATCGGTCGAGATCCGCGCGCCGCCCGAGGACAGGTCCAAAACCTGGCACTCGTACTCGGTCGCGCCATGGTCAGCCGAGATCCAGGCGAGCCGCTTGTGCAACTGCCGTCGCGGCTCGCGCTGTACCCTGCTCCTCGGGTCCACAACACCCATCAAGATCACCGGCCGCTGTACAACCTTTTAGCCCCGGCAAGCGGCGAGGCCTGCGCCAGTTTCACATGTTTCTTGCAAGGTACCGTTAGAACGTTGGTTTGGAATTTAGACGTTTTCGACCGACCCTTTGCACACTCCCTAAACCGAGGCGCCCTTCGCCTTGGGCCGGCGCAGATGTTCGTCCAGCCGCGGCATGATCTCGACGAAATTGCACGGCCGCGTGCGATAATCGAGCTGGGCGGCCAGAATCCCGTCCCAGCCATCGCGGCAGGCGCCCGGCGAACCCGGCAGGCAGAAGATGAAGGTTGCGCCGGCGACGCCCGCCGTCGCGCGGCTCTGGATCGTCGATGTGCCGATCTTGGCGTGACTGAGCATATGGAAGGCAATGGAGAAGCCGTCCATCCGCTTCTCGAACAACGGCTCGATCGCCTCCGGCGTCACATCGCGCCCGGTGAACCCGGTACCGCCGGTGGTGATGACGGCGTCGACGGCGGGATCGGCGATCCAGCGCTTGACGATGACGCGGATCGCCTCGACGTCGTCGACGATGATTTCACGCGCGGCGAGATGATGGCCCGCCGCGACAATCCGCTCCGCCAGCGTGGCGCCGGATTTATCGTCGGCGAGCGTCCGCGTGTCCGAGATCGTGAGCACCGCGATGTTGAGCGGCACGAATTGTTTGGTTTCATCAGTCGAAGCCATGACTACCTCCGTCGTCATGGCCGGCCTGACCCGGCCATCCACGTCTTGTCTTTTGAACGAAATCACAAAGACGTGGATGCCCGGCACGAGGCCGGGCATGACGGATAAACTTACAAGTTGGCAGCACTGAACGTATCACAGGCTTTCAAGGTTCCCTGCTGATAGCCCGTCATGAACCACCGCTTGCGCTGCGCCGCCGAGCCATGGGTAAAGGAATCCGGCACCACGCGCCCGGTCGTTTCCCGTTGCAACGTGTCGTCGCCGATGGCGGATGCGGTCGCCAGTGCACCATCAATGTCGCCCGGCTCGATGAAGCCCGGCCGCTTCTTCGCTTCATGGTTGACCCAGAGACCGGACAGGCAGTCCGCCTGCAACTCGACCCTCACCTGAAGGGCGTTGGCCTCGGCCTTGCTGCCCGCAGCATGCTGTCGGGCGGTCACCTTGGGGAGAATCCCCAGCAGGTTCTGCACGTGATGTCCGGCTTCATGCGCGATGATATAGGCCGCGGTGAATTTACACGCCGATCCCTGACAGCCGTGGAATCGGGTTTCGACCTGGCGGAAGAAACCTGTGTCGAGGAAGATCTGCCGATCCGGCGGACAGTAGAATGGCCCCATCGCCGACTGCGCCATGCCGCAGCGCCCGCCGTTGGTCTGATTGCGGAACAGGACGATGCGCGGCCCGGTATAGGTCTGGCCTGCGGCCCGGAAAATCTCGCTCCAGCGGTCGTCGATCTCGCCGAGAATGCCGGCGATCATGCTGCCCATCGGGTCGGTCGGCGCGCCGCGCTTGACGTTTCCGGAGCGACGATCGGTCTGATAGGTCGGAATCTGGCCGTGGCCTCCACCATTCAGAATCTCCGCGCCGCCGATCAGGACCCGCGGATCGATGCCGAGGGCGTAGCTAATGAGGCCGAGCACGATGATGGTGCCGATGCCGAGCCCGCCGCCGCCGATCGGCAACCCGAAACCCCCGCCGCTCCCGCCAAATCCGCCGCCGCTCTCGTCGCGACGGTCCTCGATGTCGTCGCTGCGGCGGAAATCATCATAACGCATGGCCTGGCTTCCTCGTTGCGTTCTGCTGTTGCCTTTTGCGGCAGCCCTCTCGCCGCACACGGGTGAAGACGGCAGAATTTTCTTTGTCTCGTCTCATAACCCGCCAGGCAAAAATTGCCTAGCGAAGGTGGTTTGAAACAGGCCGCAAACTTCTCGCCTTACATAGGCAGCAAACGCCAATTCTCAATTCCCCTTGCAATTCCGCAGCTATCGCCGACCCAGCGATTTCGAACCTCAAAAATTACTCAACTCACGAAAGCGAATTAATCGAGGTCGCCGGCGTGAAAGAATTGCCGGTTAAGTCGATTTTTACTTTGCCCGGTCAAAGTGGCGTCAGTCGGTTGTTAGGTCCCGCGTCGCCGACAGCGTCGCCTGAGTCAGAGTATTTGAGTCATGGTTGTGTCGCGTCGCGGGGCGTCTGCAAGGGCGCCCCGCACTAAATTTGAGTCCTTTGTCGATAGCCGCATCATCATTGGCGATTGCGTCGCCGAGATGTCAAAACTCCCGGCCGGCTCCGTCGATCTCGTCTTCGCCGATCCGCCCTACAATCTTCAGCTCAAGGGCGAACTCAAGCGCCCGGACGAATCCCATGTCGATGCCGTCAACGACGACTGGGACAAGTTCTCTTCGTTCGCCGCCTATGACGACTTCACCCGCGCATGGCTGCTTGCCTGCCGGCGTCTGATGAAGCCGTCGGCGACGATCTGGGTCATCGGCTCGTATCACAACATCTTCCGCGTCGGTGCGATCATGCAGGACCTCGGTTTCTGGGTCCTCAACGACATCGTCTGGCGCAAGTCGAACCCAATGCCGAATTTCCGCGGGCGCCGCTTCACCAATGCGCACGAGACCATGATCTGGGCGGCACGCGACGAGAAAGCCAAGGGCTATACGTTCAACTACGAGGCCTTGAAGGCTGCCAACGAGGACGTGCAGGCGCGCTCCGACTGGCTGATTCCGCTTTGCACCGGGGAGGAGCGCCTCAAGGACAACAACGGCAAGAAGGTGCAT
This sequence comes from Bradyrhizobium sp., assembly GCF_027451485.1. Classification (GTDB taxonomy): domain Bacteria; phylum Pseudomonadota; class Alphaproteobacteria; order Rhizobiales; family Xanthobacteraceae; genus Bradyrhizobium. Next base: position 87,480 of record NZ_DAIDJE010000009.1, on the reverse strand, counting down.
CCGACGCAGAAGCCGGAGGGTCTGCTGGCGCGCGTGCTGCTGTCGTCGTCCAGGCCCGGCGATCTCGTGATCGATCCGTTCAACGGCACCGGCACGACGGGCGCGGTGGCAAAACGCCTCGGCCGGCGCTACGTCGGTTTCGAGCGCGACAGAACCTATGCGGCCGCGGCCGAAGCGCGCATCGCCGCCATCGAACCACTGCCGGAAGCAACGCTCGCGCCCTTCCTGACCGCGCGCGAGGCGCCTCGCGTCGCGTTCTCCGAACTGATTGAACGCGGCATGATCTCGCCGGGCACGAAACTCGTGGACGCCAAGAAACGGCATGGCGCGCTGGTTCGCGCCGACGGCGCCATCATGCTGGGCGACAAGGTCGGCTCGATCCACCGCATGGGCGCGGTCGCCCAGGGCGCGGAAGCTTGCAACGGCTGGACGTTCTGGCATGTCGAGACGAAACAGGGCCTCAAGCTGATCGACGAGCTGCGCGCCGAAATCCGCAGCCAGATGGCGGCGGGCTAGAGACGCTCCACTTTCCAAACAACCGAGTGTCCGGCCTTATGGTTCGAGACGCGCGGCGATCCGCCGCGCCCCTCACCACGAAGTTTTTTAATACTTGCACTGACCTCATCCCGAGGAGCGCGCTTGCGCGCCTCTCGAAGGATGGGCTGCATCACTCGCACCTTCGCGGCCCCGCGGCGGCAATTCGCCCGAGCTTTGCCAACAGGTTGTCCCTCCGGAATCAGAGGGCGCAGGGAATGCCGGGTGTCAGGCGCACCCGCAGCCTCGTGCGCAAAGATAGAAAGCACACGAGTTAGTCACCACAGGTTCGCCGCAACGATCCGGCATTCCCTGCGCGATGGTTTTACGGTTTCCTTCGTGCTCTTCCTGGTGATCGGGCTTTTTTGTCACCATCCCCGGGGCAGAATGCCAAAGCATTCTTGCCGGGTTGACGCCAGCGTCGAGGCGCCAGAACCACACGACTTCGCCGTCCGCAGCATGCGCGCTCGTCTTGCGCGCTGTCGCGTCCACCGCGTCCCGCACTCAACGTTCGTGACGATCGCGAAGCGCCCCTCTTGATCAAGCACGGGACGCGCGAAGAGGAACCACTGATTTGCCCGACGGCGCAAGAGCAATATTTTCGCGCGAAAACTGAAAGCCCCGATCGGATGGATTCGCGTTTGTGGCGCAGCCCACAAGATGACGAGGCGGCCCGGCCGCCTGACGGTGCCAAATTCGCTTCTGCGTCAGCAGCACAACGGACGTGATTGCATGCGCTTTTGGCTCGCCCGGCAATGGCGAGCGGCGGGGCCGTCTTGCCGCCAGCACGGCGGCATCGGTTATTCGGCGCCGCGAACGCGCATCACCAGATTGGGACGCCGGCTGATCGGAGGCTTTCCAACTCAACAGCGAGCCCGTCTGACACTGCCGCCGGCTAATGCGCTCACTTTGCCACCGGTGCTGCCGCGTCAATGCGATAGCTCGCGTGGCATGCGACGCAGGCCGAAAGCTGCGTGCCCAGGCTTCCGAGCAGTTGCTCGTGGCTGACCCCCGAATCTGCTTCGGTCGCGATTTCATCGAAGCGCTTGTGCACGCCGAGCCCGAGCTGCTTGAACGCGAGCGGCAGCTTGGCCATGAGCGCCGGATTTACGTCCGCCGCCGCCGCCATGCCGCTCGCTCGCGCCGCCTGCGCGACTTGCTTCAGGTCCCCGGCTTTTACCCCGTCGACCATAGCTTGCACCGTAGCGAGCATGCCGCGCATTTCGGTGAGCACGAGATTGCGTTCGCCCGGCGCCAGCAGAATCGCCGTGCGCCCGTCGGGGGCCACCCGTGTCTGACCGCGAACGAAGAAAAATCCAGCGACGGCAATCGTAACCAGCCAAAGGGTGATGGCGATAACGGAAAGCATACGAGTACTCATGGGTCAGTTCTCCGCGATCCGCATAGGTGATGTTGAAAGCTGCGGCCGGGATTTGCGCTGGAGCAAAGATCTGACGAGGATTGATGCCGCGGAACGCGCTAAAATGCTGCTCCTGTGATGCTGTCAACGTAGGTTCGGCGCGACGAGGCCTCCTTGAGCCCCACAACGGACACCGGGACTTTGCAACAAGCGATCCGAGGCCAACCCCTATCAATGCCCCCAGCTGGCCTGATACGATGGCTCGCCGGCTACCGATTTACTGGTGTCTTGAGCGGTCGGCGGTCGCGCGGCAGCCCGCCATCCACCGGGTGCCGCCCCATGGCTCCATCTGCAGGAGGGCCCTCGAATGAAGAAGATATTCGCTGCCTTCATTGTGGTCGCAACGATCGCTGGCGCGCTCGCCGCGGCACCAGCGAGCGCGAAGCGTGGCGTTGCCGCAAGCGTGCCGGACACAGTCGACTATCCAGGTCCCGGCCCTTACGATTTCGGCAGTTGCGAATGGGTGACGGAGCGTTTCTGGGACGGCCATGGCTGGCGGGTTCGCCGGGTGCGGGCGTGCTTCTGATCCGCGATTACGGGAGATTGAGCGGCTCGTCGCAGCCATCGACGTCGAGCGGAGGCAGTCAAATTGAAGCGGCCGCGAGGCGCACGACCGAAGATGACCGCGCGACGAACGATCCATACTGCCGCGCAGGAGTCCGGTTGCGGTCCGCCCGCCATTTGGCACGCGGCCGAAATTTGACGTAATCGGCGCACCACGGCCTCTGGCAAGCTGATAACGCCCGGGTTCAACTCCCTTATTATTGGGCCACCTCCGCGCGCCCCTCACAAACTCGTCGCTTGCCCTGTCCCGCAGAATTTGTGCAGTCTCCGCCGCCAACGCGCCGCGCCCCGCTTCGCGGCGACAACAAGGGAGATCTGAATGCTCAAATTCTATTTCAACGGCGCGCCGAACCCGAACAAGGTCGCGCTGTTTCTGGAAGAGACCGGCCTGCCCTGCGAACTCATTCCGGTCGACACCCGCAAGGGCGAACAGTTCAAACCGGAATTCCTGAAAGTCAATCCGAATGGCAAGGTGCCGGCGATCGACGATGACGGCATTTTCGTTTTCGACAGTAACGCGATCCTGCTCTACCTGGGCGAAAAGACCGGCAAGTTCATGCCCGCCAACACGCCGCAAAACCACGCGCAACTCTATTCATGGCTGATGTTCATTGCGACCGGACTGGGCCCCTATTCAGGTCAGGCGGTGCATTTCAAGCACGCCGCGCCCAAGGACCTGGAATACGCGCATAACCGCTACCAGTATGAAGCGCATCGCCACTACAAGATTCTCGACGACCATCTTGCCAGAAGCAAGTACATGGTCGGCAACACCTACACGATCGTCGATATGGCGTTCTGGGGCTGGGCGCGGATGGCGCCGTACGTGCTCGGCGACGATGTTTTCGCCAAATATCCCAACGTGAAGCGACTGCATGATGAAATCTCGGCGCGACCGGCCGCCGCGCGGGCCATTGCCTTGAAGGACAAATTCACCTTCAAGACCGAGATGGACGAAGCGGCCCGCCATATCATGTTCGGCCACCTCAAGACCAAGGTGGCTTAACGCTGTCATTCCGGGACACGCGCCCAAGCGCATGGCCCCGGAATCTTGCGCGACAAACTACGGCTTCCGGGACCGCCCGCTTCGCGAGCGCCCCGGAATGACGCCGTGCAGATCCGCGCTTAGCTCGCGACAGCCTGTTCCGGAAACCTGCCCAACGCGCGTTCGGTCAGCACGGAATCGCAATATTCCCTGATCTCCCTGATCTTGCCGTCCTCAAGGCGAAACACAAGGCAATAGTCGTTGTCGTAGCGCACGCCTTCGCGCGTGACGTTGTCGCCTTTGGCTTCCACCACGACGTAGTCGCCATCGGCAATAAAACGATGCGCAATCGTCCTGGTCCGTTCGGCCAGACGGGCGCGAACATGGCCGTGCAGATCGTTGAGGATCGATTGCTTGCCGGTGAAGGTACGCGCCCACGAATATTGACCGGTCACGGTCCAGGTCGCATCGTCGGCTAGGCTTGCGACAAACAGCGCGCGGTCGCGTGCAGCCGGATCGGGATTGCTTGCGGCGACGAAAATCTCTTCGATCAGTTTCCTGTTGCTGGCGGTGATGTTCATGACGGCCTTTCTCGTCGGTGAGCGGTCCCCAACATGTCGCAACGATCGTATTATTCTTCCAATCGATAGTTATGATGATGTATATTCGTCTTATGAATTTTAATTCGCTTGACCTCAATTTGCTGGTCGCGCTCGACGCGCTGCTCAAGGAAGCCAGCGTCAGCCGCGCCGCGATGCGGATCGGCCTGTCGCAGCCCGCGGCAAGCCATGCGCTGCAACGCCTGCGCAATTTGATAGGCGATCCGCTGCTGGTCCGCACCGGCGCGCGGATGGAGTTGACGCCGCGGGCTTTGGCTTTACGGGCCCCCCTTGCGCAGGCGCTCGATCAGGTCCGCGGCCTGTTCACGCCGGATGAGTTCGATGCCAGCCGCAGCGAACGCCATTTCCGTCTGATGATGCCGGACCTCGCCGTTGAGCTCTTGATGCCGCCCTTGATGGAAAAAGTGACGAAACAGGCGCCAGGCGTCACCATCGACGTGGTGCCTTGGCGAGGACCGGCGATCTTCCACGCGGAGTTTGCCCGCAGCATCGATCTCGTGATCTCGATCGGCGATGCTTTCACGGGCTTTCACCGCCAGCGGCTCTATACCGACAGCGATGCGCTCGCGGTTCGTCGCCATCACCCGGCCGCCGCCAAATTGAGAAGGCGCGAGGCGTTCCTCGCTGCCCGACATGTCGCGGTTGTGATCCGCGGCCAGAACGAAGACCTGATCGACACATGGTTGCGCGAGAAAGGCGTCGAGCGGCGGATCGCGCTGACGGTGCCCGGCTATATCGAGGCGCTGCATGTCGCTGCCCGCACCGACCTCGTGGCGTTCCTGCCGCGCCGCCTGATCGCGGCGCTCGAAAAGCAGCTGTCGCTGCAGACGGTGACTCCGCCGTTCGATCCCGGCACCGACGAGCAGCACATGTTCTATCCGACTCGTGCCCAGTTCGATCCCGGCTCAATCTGGCTGCGGAAACTGGTGCTGGAGACAGGCCGCGGGCTCGACGCACGCAAACAGCGCGCGACGCCATAAATCCGGCGCCCTCTGTCTTCGCTGTTGCCCAAGGCAGGAACGCCGTGCGATGACGCTTGCGGGGAGATCATCATGACAGTTCTCATCTCGGGTGGCGGAATCGGCGGACTGACACTGGCACTCAGCCTGCACCAGATCGGCGTTCCCGCCAAAGTTTTCGAAAGCGTTTCCGAATTGAAGCCGCTCGGCGTCGGCATCAACGTGCTGCCGCACGCCGTTCGCGAATTGATCGAGCTGGACTTGTACGACCGGCTCGATGCTGCGGGCGTGGCGACCAAGGAACTGGCCTATTTCTCCAAGCGCGGCCGGCCGATCTGGAGCGAGCCGCGCGGTCTCGAGGCAGGTTACAAATGGCCGCAATTCTCGATCCATCGCGGCACCCTGCAACAGATCCTGCTCGATGCGGCAATCGAGCGCCTCGGCCCGGAAAATATCCTCACGAGCCATCACTTGCGCGACTGGACCGAGACGCCTGACGGCATTCGCGCCAGCTTCATCGACAAGGCGACCGGACAGCCCGCAGGCGACCACGGAGGCGACGTTCTGATCGCTGCTGACGGCATTCACTCGGCGGCGCGGGAAAAGCTTTATCCAAATGAAGGGCCGCCGATCTGGAACGGGCGCATCCTCTGGCGCGGTGTGACGGCAGCGAAGCCGTTTCTCTCCGGCCGCACCATGATCATGGCCGGCCACGAAATGCTGAAGTTCGTCTGCTATCCGATTTCAAAGCAGCCGGACCGTAACGGCAAGTTCCAGATCAACTGGATTGCCGAACGGCATATGCCGCCGAGCTACCAGTGGCGGCGGGAGGACTATAACCGGACCGCAAAGCTGGAGGAGTTTCTGCCGTGGTTTGCGGACTGGACATTCGACTGGCTTGATGTCCCCGGCCTGATCAAGAACTGCTCGCATGCCTTCGAGTATCCGCTGGTCGACCGAGATCCAATTCCGCAATGGACATTCGGCCGCGTCACGCTGATGGGCGATGCGGCGCACCCGATGTATCCGATCGGCTCCAATGGCGCCTCGCAAGCCATCCTGGATGCGCGGGTGCTCACCCGGGAAATTCAGGCGCATGGCGCGAGCCACGCCGCGCTCGCGGCCTACGAAGCCGAACGCCGCCCCGCGACATCAGAGCTTGTCCTGCTCAATCGCCGCAACGGCCCCGAACAGGTGATGCAGCTGGTTGAGGAGCGCGCGCCCGACGGCTTCAATGAGGTCACCGACGTGCTGTCGCGGCAGGAGCTCGAAGAGATTGCGGCCAACTACAAGCGCGTCGCAGGCTTTCAGGTCGAAGCGCTCAACGCCAAGCCGCCGATCGTGCCGCGGACAAAGGCATCTCCCGAGCGAGCGCCCGCGTCGCCTCGATGAGACGCGCGGTGGTGCTGGCGGTTGCGAGCACCGTGCCGTTATCGGCAATCAGCTTGCCTTCCATGAAGGCCACGCTTTTGCCGATCTGGATGACCTGCGCCTCCGCCGTCAGCGGGCCCGGCTTTGCGGGAGCGATGAAGTTCACGGTCAGGCTGATGGTGGTGGTGTAGAAACGGCCTTCGCTCGTCACGAACACCGCCGGTCCCATGCTGTCGTCCAGCATGGCCGAGAGGATGCCGCCCTGGATGAAGCCGGCCGGATTGCAGAACTCTTGCCGTCCATCGAAGCCGACCTTGATCCAGCCTTCCCAAGGCCGGGCATCGAGCAGCCGCCAGCCAAGCAATTTGGCGGATGGCGGGACGGGGAAATCGTCGAGTACAGTCTTGATCATGGCAAGCCTCCATCGGCAGCAGCTTGACCCAAGCCTGCTGACACCGTGGTGTCAGCACCGGGCGCTGAACCTGAGTTGGGGAGCGTGATCTAGCCGTTGCCGAGACCGTGCGCGATTACCTTGCGCATCACATTCGGCAGTGCCTCGCCGTCAAGCGTGGCGATCGGCACCCAGCGCATGCCCTTTGGCGCGCGGGCGCGCGCCGGTACCTGGGCCGTATACACCACAAGCTCCAGGGGAAAGTGCGTGAAGACGTGGGTCACCACGCCCAGCCTGCGATTCCAGCGCGTGACGCAGCCAAGCTGCGGCGCCTGTTCCAGCGCGGTCTCGTCATCTTGCGCCGCGCGCCAATCCGAGCCCGGCACTTCGGTCATGCCACCGAGCAATCCTTTTTCCGGGCGGCTGCGCACCAGGAGTTCGTCGCCGCGCGTGACCACAAAGGCCGCCCCCCGGCGCAGCTTGCCGGTTTTCTTCGGCGCCTTGCGCGGAAACGTCTCCTGATCGCCGCGCAGGCGCGCCGCACACGATTCGTCGAGCGGACAGAGGCTGCAGGCCGGCTTCTTCGGCGTGCAGATCGAGGCGCCGAGATCCATCAGCGCCTGCGCACTGTCGCCGGCGCGAGTGTCGCCGAGCAAGGTTTCGGCGAACTGCCGGACCAGCGGTTTCGCCTGCGGCAACGGCTCCTCGATCGCAAACAGCCGCGACACCACGCGCTCGATATTGCCGTCGACCGGCATGGTCCGGCGATCGAAGGCAATCGCGGCAATTGCCGCCGCCGTGTAGGGGCCGATCCCCGGCAGAGCGCGCAAACCTTCCTCGGTATCGGGGAACACGCCGCCATGATCACGTAAGACCGCCACAGCGCAGGCATGCAGGTTGCGCGCCCGCGAGTAATAGCCAAGGCCCGCCCACATGCGCAGGACGTCGTCGAGCGAGGCCCGCCCGAGCGCGGTGACATGGGGCCAGCGCGCCAGGAACTTCTGAAAATAGGGGCCGACGGCCTTGACGGTGGTCTGCTGCAACATGATTTCCGACAGCCAGACCGCATACGGATCAGGCGTTTCGCCCGCCGGCGCTCGCCACGGCAGTACCCGCCGATGGCGATCGTACCAGGCGAGCAGCAGCGCCGGCCGCATGACGACCGGTTCCGTCTCGGTGCGAGGGATTTTCTTTGCAGCTCGGGCCGGACTCATGCACAAACCTTAGCGCAACTCTCCCCACGTCATGCCCGCGCTTGTCGCGAACATCCACGTCTTTCTTGATGCGGTGAGCGAAAGCCCGGCCATAACGCCGGCGCACTTCCGCCAATGCCGGGCGAAATGATAAGGAGAGACGCATGGCAAAACCCGCCCCGTCCAGCGCAAAGCCGCTCTCCGTCCTGCTCAGCGATGTCTTTTCCGATGCCTACGCCAGGCAGGGTTTTGCGGCGCGCGAACTGGTTACGCGCTGGACCGAAATCATCGGCCCCGACCTGTCGGCCCATTGCGAACCGCTGAAGATGCAGTGGCCGCGGCCGGTGGAAGGCCAGCCGCAGGAAGCGGCCACGCTGGTGCTGCGCGTGGAGGGTCCGATGGCACTCGAAATCCAGCACGCCTCCGACGTGATCCTCGAGCGAGTGAACCGCTTTTTCGGCTGGAGCGCGGTCGGCCGGCTGGCGCTGCGGCAAGGGCCGCTGTCGCGAAGGCCCCGCCCGCGCCTGCCGCCCGCACCGGATGCGGGAGAGGTCGAGCGAATTGCCAGGACTCTGTCATCGGTGGATGACGACGAATTGCGCGCGGCGCTGGCGCGGCTGGGGGCCTCAATCAAGCGAAATTGAGCCTAATGTCCAATCTGGCGGCCAAGGCGCGCCATTGCCACATTGCCGGTTTCAAGCTAGCGAAGCGTCATTTAGTGGCTTTGAGTGCCAAATGCGCCAATTCGGGAGCCGATCTTGATCATCACGCGTCGTGCCTTTACCGCCGCCCTGTCGCTGACCGGACTTGCCGCTCTCGCAGGATTGTCGCCCTTTCACCTGATTTCCGAGGCACTGGCCGAGGGTGTGGCCGACGTCAACAAGCCGCAATCCCTGCCCGACATGGCGCTCGGACCGAAGGACGCGCCGGTAACCATCGTCGAATACGCCTCGATGACCTGCCCGCACTGCGCGGCGTTCAACGATAACGTGTTTCCCAAGATCAAGTCCGCCTATATCGACACGAACAAGATCCGCTACGTGTTCCGCGAATTCCCGCTCGACATCAAGGCGGCGGCAGGCTCGATGCTGTCGCGCTGCATCGCGAAGGACGATCCGGCCAAGTACTTCGCGGTCACCGATCTCCTGTTCAAGCAACAGGCCGACTGGGTGATGAAGAACACCACCGAGACGCTGACCCGGATCGGCAAGCAGGCAGGCTTAAGCCAGCATCAGGTCGAGTCCTGCCTGAAGGACCAGTCGCTGCTGGACAAAATCGTCGCCGACCAGAAATACGCCTCGGAAGTGCTCAAAGTGGATTCCACGCCGACCTTCTTCATCAACGGCGAGAAGATCAAGGGCGAGACCTCGTTTGAGGAATTCGACAAGCGGATCAAGGCGCTGCTCAAGAGCTAAGCGGTTAAACGTGAACTGGAACCGTCCCCATTCCGGAATAGATTCCGGGACAAATCGCGCCTCATTCTGCGCCTAAATCTCTTGGGAAAAGCCGGCCGGGCCGGTTGCCCTTGGGCATTGGCCTCGCCATTGTCCCTCCATCCAGAGGCGCTGCAAGCGACTCACGCCCCACACCGACATTGCCTTCTATGGTATTGTCCCGGCAGGGAGATTCGCGTCCTGCCAACAGAGAATCTGTGCCTATGAAACTGACCCGCCTTCGCCTCCACGGTTTCAAGTCGTTCGTTGAACCAACCGACTTCGTGATCGAACCTGGCCTGACCGGCGTCGTCGGTCCGAACGGCTGCGGCAAATCCAATCTGGTGGAAGCGCTGCGCTGGGCGATGGGCGAGACTTCCCACAAGTCGCTGCGCGCCGCCGACATGGACGCGGTGATCTTCGCTGGCTCAGGCAACCGGCCGGCGCGCAACCACGCCGAAGTCGTGATGACGATCGACAATTCGGAGCGCACTGCGCCCGCGGCCGTCAATGACAGCCAGTTTCTAGAGATTTCCCGCCGTATCGAGCGCGAGGCCGGATCGGTTTATCGCATCAACGGCCGCGACGTGCGCGCCCGCGACGTGCAGCTGTTGTTTGCGGACGCCGCGACGGGTGCGCGCTCGCCGGCGCTCGTCCACCAGGGCAAGATCGGCGAGATCATTCAAGCCAAGCCTGAGCAGCGCCGCCGGATCCTCGAAGATGCTGCCGGCGTGGCCGGCCTGCATGCCCGCCGTCACGAAGCCGAACTGCGGCTGAAGGCGGCCGAAACCAACCTCACCCGCGTCGAGGACGTGATCGGGCAGTTGTCGGGGCAGATCGACGGCCTGAAGAAGCAGGCCCGTCAGGCCATCCGCTACCGCGAAGTTGCCGCCAAGGTGCGCAAGGCCGAAGCCCTGCTGTATCATCTGCGCTGGGTCGAGGCCCAGGCCGGGGTCGCCGAGACCGCCGAGGTGCACGACCTCTCGGTTCGCGAGATGGCCGAGCGCACCCGCGAGCAAGCGGAGGCGGCGCGCATCCAGGCGATCCGCGCATCCGAACTGCCGGCGTTGCGCGAGGCCGAGGCCAGGGCCGCAGCCGGGCTGCAACGCCTGACCAACGCCCGCGAGACGCTGGATCGCGAGGAGGCCCGCGCGCAGGAGCGCGTCACCGAACTCGACCGCCGGCTGACCCAGTTCGCAGCCGATATGGCCCGCGAGCAGCAGCAAATCACCGATGCCGACGCGGCGTTGCTGCGGCTCGCGACCGAAGACGCCGAGTTGAAGGAAGAAATCAAGTTCCGCGTCGAGAAGCGGAGCGGCGTCGACGAACGCGTGACGGAAGCGGAAACCACCCTTGCGGCAGCCGAGCGTCTGTTCACGGAACTGACCACGGCGCTTGCCGATCTTTCCGCCAAGCGCAACCAGCTTGAAGGCAACGTCCGCACCCATCGCGACCGGCTGGCGCGGCTCGACCAGGACCTCGCCAATGTCGAGCGCGACGAGCAGAAGCTCGCCGAAGAAACCGGCGGGCTCGGCGACATCGCCATGCTCGCGGCGGCGGTGGAAGAGAGCCAGGAGAACCGGGCCAGCACCGAAATCGCGGCGCAAACGGCTGAAGCCGCGCACGCCACAGCGCGGGCGAAGCTCGAGGCATCGCGCACGCCGCTCAACGAAGCCGACAAGCGCGTGCAGCGCCTCGAAACCGAGGCGAGGACCATTTCAAAACTGGTCAACAGCGAGACCAAAAATCTGTGGCCGCCGATCATCGACGGCATCACGGTGGCCAAAGGCTACGAAAAGGCGATCGGCGCCGTCCTCGGCGATGACCTCGATGCGCCGGTCGATCCTTCCGCGCCGATGCGCTGGACGCAGGCCGGGTCGAGCGAAGGCGATCCGACCCTGCCCGAGGGTGCGGAAGCGCTCGCAAATCACGTTCAGGCGCCGATCGAACTGAAGCGGCGTCTCGCCCAAATCGGCGTCGTGGCGCGCGAGCGCGGCGCTGAACTGATCTCGCAGCTCAAAACCGGCCAGCGGCTGGTGTCGCTGGAGGGCGATGTCTGGCGCTGGGACGGTTTTGTCGCAGCAGCGCATGCGCCGACCGGTGCGGCGCGGCGGCTTGCCGAGCGCGCGCGCCTTGTCGACATCGAAAACGAGCTGGAACAGGCGCGCATTGATGCGAGCGCCAAGCGGCAGGCGCTCGAGACCGCCGAAGCCGAGTTGAAGGCAGCGGCATCAGCGGAAGCCTCCGCGCGTGACGCCTGGCGCGCCGCGCAGCGCGAAGCGGACGCGGCGCGCGAACGTCATGCCGCGGCCGAGCGCGAGATCAACCGTCACACCGCGCGCAAGTCCGCTTTGACCGAAGCCCGCAGCCGCATCGATGCCGACCGCAGCGAGGCCCAGGCCGCGCATGAGAGCGCAACCGCGGCGCTTGCCGATCTGCCGTCGAGCGAGCCCACCGAGGCAAGGCTGACCGAGGTCAAAACCGGCATCGACGGCTGTCGCCGGGTGGCGGCCCAGGTGCGCGCCGAGGCGCAGGCATTGGCGCGTGAAGCCGAACTTGCCGACCGCCGGCTTCAGGCGATCACGGCCGAACGCAATGAATGGCAAAGCCGCAAGACCAGCGCTTCATCGCAGGTCGAGACGGTCGAGTCGCGCATCAACGAGGTCAAGACTGAGCGGGCCGAGCTTGAGAATGCACCGGCGGTCTTTGCCGAAAAGCGCCGGGCGTTGATCGGCGAGATCGAGGCGGCCGAGAACGCGCGCCGCGAGGCCGCAGATGCGCTGGCAGCGGCGGAGACCGCCATGGCCGAGACGGACCGCGACGCCAAGGCCTCGCTTGAAGCGCTCTCAAGCGCCCGCGAAGCCTGCGCCCGCGCCGAAGAACGGATGGACAGCGCCAGGCGCCGTCTGGCCGATATCGAACGTGAAATCCACGACATGCTCGAGGTCGAGCCGCAGGCGGTCGCCGGCCTTGCCGAGATCGAGGCGGGCGCCGAATTGCCGCCGCTCGCCGAGATCGAGGAAAATCTCGAAAAGCTGCGGCGCGACCGCGAGCGGCTTGGCGCGGTCAACCTGCGCGCCGAGGAAGAGCTGCGCGAGGTCGAAACCCAGCATACGGCGCTGACCACCGAGCGCGACGACCTGGTCGAAGCGATCAAGCGGCTGCGCCAGGGAATCCAGAGCCTCAACCGCGAAGCGCGCGAACGGCTGCTCGCCTCTTTCGAGACGGTCAACAACCATTTCAAACGCCTGTTCGTCGAACTGTTCGGCGGCGGTGAGGCGGCGTTGCACCTGATCGAGAGTGAGGATCCGCTGGAGGCGGGCCTTGAGATCATCGCCAAGCCGCCCGGCAAGAAGCCGCAGACGCTGTCGCTGCTCTCGGGCGGCGAGCAGGCGCTGACGGCGCTGGCGCTAATTTTCGCGGTGTTCCTCACTAACCCCTCGCCGATCTGCGTGCTCGACGAGGTCGACGCGCCGCTCGACGACCACAATGTCGAACGTTTCTGCAACCTGTTGCATGAAATGACATCGACCACCGAAACCCGCTTCATCATCATCACGCACAATCCGATCACGATGGCGCGGATGAACCGCCTGTTCGGCGTCACCATGGCGGAACGCGGCGTCTCGCAGCTCGTCTCCGTCGCGCTGGATGAGGCGGTAGCGATCCTCGATCAGAACGTGGCGTAGCATTGCGAGAAACGATGGCAAGGGAGCAATCCAGCAGCCGTTGAAAAGGCTGGATCGCCCGCTCGGTTCGCAATGACGCAGGGAAGTCAGCCAGATGACGCCTCCCTCTTTGCCCGCGGCTCTGCGAGCCGCACTCGACGCGAAGCTCGAGGGCCTGTCGCGCCGCGATGCGGCTAGCCGCTTGGCCTTGATCTCGAAGACCTACCGGGACGGCGGTGGCTCCATCACGATCAAATCCGAGGTCGATGCGCTCGCCTACGCGCTGGTGCGGATGCCCGCGACCTATGCCGCGGTGACGGCCTGCCTGAACGCGCTTGTCGAGGTCAGGCCGGACTTCTCCCCGCATCGACTGCTCGATGTCGGCGCGGGTCCGGGCACGGCAAGCTGGGCTGCCGCAGAGGCATTTTCTTCCCTCCGGGACTTCACGCTGCTCGACGTCAACGCCGCATTGCAGACGCTGGCGCTGGATCTTGCCCGCTTGTATCCGCGCCTCGCCGCCATGACCTGCCGCCGCGACATCAGCGCGCTGGACGAGGCGGAGCCGGCTGATCTCGTTATCGCGAGCTACATGATCGGCGAACTTGGCGAAGCCGAAAGGCACGGCATCGCCGAACGGCTGTGGTCCAGGACGCGCGATACGTTGTTGGTTGTCGAACCCGGCACGCCGGCCGGCTACGAGCGGATCATCTCGCTACGCGCGCAACTGGTCGCATCCGGTGCTCACGTCGTTGCGCCCTGCCCGCACGATCATCCATGCCCGCTTTCTGCACCCGACTGGTGCCATTTCGCCCAGAGGCTCCCGCGGCTCCGCGCCCATATCCAGCTCAAAGGCGCCGAGCTGCCCTTCGAGGACGAAAAGTTCAGCTACGTCGTGCTGACGCGCGAACCGGTGCCCCAACGCTTTGCCCGCGTGCTGGCACCGCCGTCGACCGGCAAGGTCGAGGTTTCCGCCAAGCTCTGCACGACTGGCGGCATCCAGGCCGCGAAAGTGCCGCGCCGCGACAAGGCGGCCTATGCGACCGCCCGACGCTGGCGCTGGGGTGATGCGGTCTCCAATCAACGTTAACGTCTTTGTTGCTCCTGGCATTGAAAGCAGCCGGCCTTGCAGCCGACCGAACCCATACCCACCTCGTGGCGGCGATTCGGGCCGCACGGTCGTTTATGCGTGACTTTTCCGAGTCATGCTAAAGTGGCCGGCACCCGTTTTCCATCAGGAGCCTATTTCCATGACCGGCTGGATCGTTCTCGGCATCATTGTCGTCCTCGTCCTGTTTGCCTTCGCTGCCTATAACCGGCTGGTCGCGCTCAGCCAGCGCGTCAATCAGGCGTTTGCCGACATCGACGTGCAGCTCAAGCAACGCCATGACCTGATCCCGAACCTCGTCGAAACCGTAAAAGGCTATGCGGCGCACGAGCGCGGCACGCTCGACGACGTTATCAAGGCTCGTAACTCGGCGATGTCCGCGCAGGGACCGGCGCAGGTATCGGCCGCGGAAAACCAGTTGAGCGGCGCGCTGGGCCGCCTGATCGCGCTCTCGGAGGCCTACCCGGACTTGAAGGCCAATGCCAACTTCCAGCAGCTCGCAGGTGAGCTCGCCGACCTCGAAAACAAGATCGCGGCAAGCCGGCGTTTCTTCAACAATGCGGTCCAGGAATACAACACCGGCATCCAGCAGATGCCGGCCGCGCTGTTCGCCGGCATGTTCGGTTTTACCCGCAAGGACTTCTTCGATCTCGGCACCAGCCGCACCGAAGTTGAAGCCGCGCCGCAGGTGAAGTTCTGATCACGCCGCAGGGGGACTGGTGCTCCGATTCTGAAGTTCGCAAGCTATCGCGGCGACCTCTGATGCGCACTTCGGAATCAAGGGAGCACCAGCAAACACAGGTTTCCGGTGCGGCCTTGAACTTGACGTTCCCATAATGAGCGTGCCGCAATACTGATGGGAACTTCAAATTCGCCACACTGGCGGAGTCCCGCATTATGGCCGCTTACGGTCTCTACACGCATATCGCGGCGAACAAGACCCGTTCGATACTGCTGCTCGGCGGCCTGTTCGTCCTGGTCTATGTCATGGTCTATGCCGGCGCGCTGATTGCCGAAGTCCTGACCTATGGCAGCGGGGCACCCGCTGACTATTATCTCACGGCCGCTGCGCACGATCTGATCAAGGCTTTTCCCTTTGCCACCGGCGGCACATTGCTCTGGATTGCCATCGCCTACTTCTTCCATCAGTCGATCGTCGATGCCGTCACCGGCGGCGAGGACGTCACACGGCAGCAGCAACCGCGGCTCTACAATCTCCTGGAGAACCTCTGCATTTCGCGCGGCCTCCCGATGCCGAAGCTGAAGATTGTCGAAAGCGAAGCGCTGAACGCCTATGCGACCGGGCTCAACCGCCGCCAATATGCCGTCACCATCACCACGGGCCTTCTGAATGCGCTGAACGATCAGGAGATCGAAGCCGTGCTGGGTCACGAGCTCACTCACATCCGCAACGGCGATGTGCAGATGATGGTGATCGCGGTCATCATCGCCGGTGCGGTTGGCTTTTTCGCCGAGCTGTTTTTCCGCAGCTTCACCAATTTTGGCTATTACGGCGGCCTTGGCGGCTATCGGCGCGGTTCATGGTCGTCATCGGAAGGGTCCTCCTCGAACGATAACCGTCGCAGCTCCGGCGGTGGCGCTGTCCTCGTCATCATCATCGCGGTCGCCCTGATCGCGCTGGCCTGGCTGTTGTCGCAGATGGTGCGGCTGGCGCTGTCGCGCTCGCGCGAGTATCTCGCCGACGCCGGTTCGGTCGAACTGACCAAGAATCCCGATGCCATGATCTCGGCGTTGCGCAAGATCGAGAACCGCGGCGAGTTGCCGGGCGCAACCTCGGCAATCATGGAATTGTGCCTCGACAACCCGCGCGAGGGCTTTTCCGACCTGTTTGCCACCCACCCGTCGGTGGAGGCGCGCGTGCAGGCGCTGGTGAAATTCGCTGGCGGCCGCGATCCGGGGCCGCTGGCTCTGCCGTCGGACCAAGCGGTCAGTCCGGACGATCGGGAGCCCGGCGAAAATGACCAAGGCGTGCCGAAAGGCCCTTGGAGCGACGTCACGGACCCTGCGGACACCACGCATGGCCCACCCCCGGAGCCCTCAGGTCCTTGGGGCAGCCCGGACGAGCCGCCGCCCGGGCCGTGGGGGCGCCACTAATGCGCGATGAGATTCGGAATCGGAACTCGATGTTGGAAAAAAGCCGCGAGCGGCCACTTTCAGGCCGCCTTCTACCGCTAACGACCCCCCTGATTGGGGCCGGCCGACTTCTAATGAATTGAATTCTCCCTTGTTTCTGCCATCTTCCCACCCAAAGCAGATTGGGGGCTTCGATCGAGTCTGGGGCGCCCGGTCGTTTGGGGATTTTTCGGGACATGATACGAGTTGCCCACGGCGTTTCCGGAACCAGTTTCTGGTCCGGACGGAAAACATCATGTTCCCAACAGGGATGGCACAGGTAGGTTCATGGCGAAGCCGGCAGTGATCGTGGTAGGCGCTGACAAGGGCGGGGTCGGCAAGACGACCGTCTCGCGCACCCTTTTGGATTATTTCAGCGCCAACAATATCTTGACGCGCGCGTTCGACACCGAATCGCCGCGCGGCACGCTGAAGCGCTTTCATCCCGACATCACCGAGATCGTCGACATGACGGCGACCGCCGACCAGATGAAGATCTTCGATACGCTCAACACGGTTTCCCCCTCCGTCACCGTGATCGACGTTCGCGCCGGTCTCTTGTCACCCGCACTCGCCTCGTTGCGCGACATCGGCTTCCTCGACGCCGCCAAGTCCGGCCAGATTACCTTTGCCGTATTCCACATTCTCGGACCCTCCATCGCCTCCCTCGACGAAATCGCCGAAACCTCGAACTTCATGGCAGGGGCAAGATATTTCCTGGTGAAGAACTTCATCAACGACACCCAGTTCTTCCAGTGGGACCAGGCGACCTACAATTCGTATTTCCACCGCATCAAGGACGCGACCGACCTCACCATTCCCAAGCTGAACGAAATGGCCTACGAGCAGGTCGAGGTTGCCTCCGTTCCGTTCCTGAAATTCGTGGCCAACAAGGGCATCAGCGACGAGGCGGCCAACTATTCCTTCGTGTTGCGCGGCTATGTCCGGCACTGGCTTGCCAATGTCTGGAGCGAGTTCGACCGCATCAAGCTCACCGACATCGTCGGCTCCAACAAACCTGCGGCGCGCAGCGGCGAAAAATAATTGCGCCACGCACCCGATTGGGCTGGAATAGGAGCTGGTATCGCTAAATATAGCGCGTGATGCGCCAGACACCCGTCTACATCATCTGCTCGCCCCGCCCGTTGGTCGGCAAGACGCTGGTGGCGCGCCTGCTGAGCGAATTTCTGTTGTTGAAGAACGGCACGGTCGCCGCTTTCGACGTCAATCTGAAAGAGCCGTCGCTTCTGGATTTTCTGCCGAAGGTCACGGAAACCGCCGAAATCGACGACACTTTCGGCAAGATGTCGCTGATGGACCGCCTGATCATCCCCGATGGCATTGCCAAGGTGATCGATCTCGGTTTTCACGCCTTCGATGAATTTTTCCAGATGACCGAGGAAATCGGCTTCGTAAAGGAAGCGGCACGGCGCGGCGTCGCCCCGATCGTTCTGTTCGTCGGCGACATCGATCGGGTCTCGGCACGAAGCTATCCGAACCTGCAGCGCCAGATTCCGCCCGGCTCGCTCGTCACGATCGAAAACGAATATGTCGTGCGCGGCGAACTGCCTGCGGCCTTCGCCGAAGGCAAAATTCTTCACATTGCCGCGCTGCCGAATTTCCTGAAGACCTATGTCGACCGGCTGTCATTCTCGTTCACCGACTATTTGCGGCAGGAGAAGGACTCTTCCACTGAACTGCATCAGTGGATTCGCCATAACTATCTCCGCTTCCGAGAACTCGAGCTCAGCATGATTTTACAGGGATCGTGAGATTCGACGTCGTCCTCGCCGCCGCCTCTGTCTCTGGCACTCGCTGCGGAGAGCCTTTCAGCAGTCAGTCTTCAACACGAGCAAATCCCGGTGGGTATGGGTCGCGGCGTGCGCCGGGACGACAACGGTAGCTGCGGCGAGCTCAATGCCCCTCGAACGTCATCAGCGTTCGCACCGGCAGGTCCATCGCGCGGAGCTTCGCAGCGCCGCCAAGATCCGGCAGATCGATGATGAAACAGGCCGCGACCACGTTGGCGCCGATCTGGCGCAAGAGCTTGACCGCACCTTCAGCCGTGCCGCCGGTTGCGATCAGGTCGTCGACCAGGATCACGCGTTCTCCGGGATGAATGGCGTCCACGTGCATCTCCATCTCGTCGACGCCATATTCGAGCGAGTAAGCGATACGAACGGTGGTGTGCGGCAGCTTGCCTCGCTTGCGGATCGGCACGAAGCCTGCCGAAACCTGATGCGCCAATGCTCCGCCAAGGATGAAGCCGCGAGCCTCGATCCCGGCGATCTTGTCGATCTTCGATCCCGCCCAGGGCTGCACCAGTTCATCCACCGCACGGCGGAAGGCCCGCGCATCCCCCAACAGCGTCGTGATGTCGCGGAACATGATTCCGGGCTTCGGATAATCCGGAATACTGCGGACCGTGGCCTTCAGATCGTATTCGAAGCTCATCGCTACCTCTCAAAAACCGTTCGTCATCCTCAATTCGTTGTCGCACACGCTGCGTTTCCTTTGCATGATCTCCTCGCCAACGCCGTCTGCGCTTGTCGCGAGGGAAGATCGGCTTTCATCCCTGCCTGCGCGCGGACAGGGTTTTTCCGGATCATGCATTCAACCGGAACGCATTCTCCACGATCCGCAATCCGACCTCGCCGCCGAGCGACATCAGCGATTCCGGATGAAATTGCACGCCGGCAACCGGCAGCGTCTTGTGCTCGATCGCCATGGCGACGCCGTCCTCCGTGCTAGCCGTTACCTCTAGCACATCAGGCATGCCGTCGCGCTCGACATAAAGAGAGTGATACCGGCCGATCACGATTTCGTTGGGCAGATTCCGCATCAGCCGGCCGCCCCGCACCTGCACCCGCGACGGCCGTCCGTGCGCCGGCTGCCGCAACTGTCCCAATCGGCCGCCGAAATATTCTCCGATCGCCTGCACGCCGAGACAAACGCCGAAGATCGGCAGCTTCTTGCCGAGCGCCGCATCGATCGTCGCGGCGATGCCGAAATTCTCCGGCCGTCCGGGGCCCGGTGACAGCACCAGCAGGTCGTAGTTGCCGCTGTCCAGCATTTTCTGCGCATGAACATATCTCACGACGGTGACGCCGGCACCGACCTGGCGAAAGTAATCCGCCAGCATGTGCACGAAGCTGTCGTCGTGGTCGATCAACAGGACCCGCTTGCCCGAACCGGTGGCGTCAGGCGCAAACGTCGAGAGGCGTTTTGGCGGATCGCCGCGCAGCGCCTGAAACAGCGCCGCCGCCTTGACCTGGCACTCGCGATCTTCCGCAGCGGGATCGGAATCAAACAGACATGTAGCCCCGACGCGCACCTCGGCGATACCGTCTTTCATGCGGATGGTTCGGATCGTGAGCCCGGTGTTGATGCCGCCGTCGAAATTGACGACGCCGATCGCGCCGGCATACCAGCGCCGCGGCGAGCGTTCGTGGTCTTCGACAAATTGCATCGCCCATAACTTCGGCGCTCCCGTCACCGTCACCGCCCAGGCGTGGGTCAGGAACGCGTCGAGCGAATCGAAGCCCGGCCGCAGCATGCCTTCGACGTGATCGACGGTGTGAAACAGTTTGGAATAGGTTTCGATCTGACGCCGCGCCAGAACCTTGATCGTGCCCGGCACGCAGATCCGCGCCTTGTCGTTGCGATCGACGTCGGTGCACATGTTGAGTTCGAATTCGTCTTTCTGCGAATTCAACAACTGCCTGATCTGTTCGGCATCGCCGATCGCGTCGACACCGCGCGCGATCGTTCCGGAAATCGGGCAGGTCTCGATCCGCCGGCCGTCGGAACGGACAAACATTTCCGGCGATGCGGAGACCAGAAACTCGCCGTCGCCAAGGTTCATCAGCGCGCCGTAAGGGGACGGATTGATCCGGCACAGCCGCTGGAACACTTCCGCCGGCGAACGGTCGCAGGGCTCGCCGAACAGTTGCCCGGGCACCGCCTCGAACAAGTCCCCCCGTGCGAAAGCCGCGCGCGCGGTTTCCACCGTCGCCTGGTACTCACCCGCCGCATGGTCCGAGAATGCCTGCCGCGGCGTCTTCACATAGACGCTTTCGGAAGTCTCTCGTAACCGGCCGTTTGACGATTGGCCGTTCCAGGCAAAGTCATAGCTCAGGATGACGCCGCGCGCTGTGGCGCGGTCATAGGCGAGCAGCCGGTCGGGCACGAACAACACGATGTCGCGCTGGTCGGCCTCGCGCTTGCGCTTTTGCACCAGATCCTCGATCTGGAACACGAGATCGTAGGCAAAGGCGCCGAACAGGCCGAGCAGCGAGTCCTCGTTCGAGCCGAACGCCGCGACAAGCTCGCGCACCAGAGACATCACGGTTGCGCGGCGCGTGCGCTGATCTTCGTCGACCGGCGCCTCGCCGCGCAGGATGTGACCGGCCAGACGGCTGGCGCTGCGCTCGGTGATGACAATGCAGGGATCGCGAAGCACCTCGCCCAGGAATGCGATCAGGACTTCACCGCGCACGTTCAGCGCGGAAAGCGAGAAGTCCAAGCCGGTTGTCTGCAGTTGAAGCGGCGGATCCGCAAAGCCGAGATCGAAGCTTTCGTAGCGCCCCGGCACCGTCGTACCCGAGGACAGCACCACGCCGCGGCGGCGGTCGAGCAACTCGATCAAGTCGTCCAGCCTGCTCGCGCCTCCGGAAAAATGCTCGACCGAACGAGCGACCAGCAGGCCGCCACGGGTGCGGTATTCACTGTGGTCCGGCAGGGAGAACACGGTCCTGTTCATGTGATCCTCTTACGAGACTTGCCGAGGGAACGCCACACAGGACAAAAGAAGGCCGCCTGCGATGGCGGCCCCTGGACGATAAAAGTTAACGATAAATCGCACCGGCCACCTCTTTAAGAGGTGCGCCACCAGAGACGACAGGCATGGACAGCGGTGCTCATGGGGCGTGTAATCACCATGGCCTGACCGTAAGGTCAAGATCGAACCTCGCCTCGGCGAGCCCCGGGGAGAGCGCCACGTTGGTCGCCCGGCCGCTCGCAAAGGTGAAAAAACCGGCATAGGCTTGCCGACCAGCAAGAAAATGGAGGCCGCCGTGTCATTGCAAGCACTGGGATACGTCGGATTCGGCTCAACCGCGCTGGACGACTGGCGGCAGTTCGGCACGTCGCTGGTTGGCTGGCAGGCGATTGAATGCGGCAACTCCATGCTTGCGTTCCGGATGGACGACCGCAAGCAGCGCGTTGTGATCGATCATGCGATGGGAGACGGTGCGCGCTTCTTCGGTTGGGAAGTCGAGAACGCGGCAGCGCTCGACGCGCTCGCCGCAAAACTCGAAGCAGCCGAGGTGCAAGTCTTTGCCGAACCGCAGGCGCTCGCCGATGCACGGCGCGTGCGCGAGATGATCTCCTTTCTCGATCCCGCCGGCAACCGCCTCGAGGCCTTCCATGGCGCGGAAGTCGACGATAGGCCGTTCTCACCGGGCCGCTCGATCTCGGGGTTCCGCACCGGCGCGCTGGGGCTCGGACATATCGTGCTGACGGTCGAACGGATCGCCGAGGTGATGCCCTTCTATGTCAACCTGCTTGGCTTCCGCCTCTCCGACTTTATCGAGCAGCCGTTCCGTGCCTATTTCTTCCACGTCAATCCTCGCCATCATTCGCTCGCTTTGATCGAGACCGGCAAGAACGGCGTGCACCATCTGATGGTTGAATTGTTTTCGCTCGACGATGTCGGCCAGGCTTACGACATTGCGCTGGCCGAGGAGCGGGTGAACGTCACGCTGGGACGCCACACCAACGATTTCATGACCTCGTTCTATGCTCGAACGCCCTCGTCATTCATGGTCGAGTGTGGCTGGGGCGGCCGCGAGGTCGATCCCGCCACCTGGCAGCCCGTCGAAATGCACCACGGTCCAAGCCTGTGGGGCCATGAGCGTGTGTGGCTTTCCGAGCATGACCGCGAGCGGGCGCGTGACATGCGAATGCGCGCCGCGGCGGACGGCCTGCGCGTGCCGGTCCAGGTCATGGCCGGCAATTACCATCTGATGTCGGGCACCTGCCCGTGGTGGGACGGAATACGCGAGGCATAGCCCCGTCGTCCCGGCGTTCGCCGGGACGACATCAGGCTCAGCCCAAGTGCTTGTGGAAGAACTCGGTCGCCCTGCCCCAGGCGAGCTCCGCCGCCTTGCGATCATGCACCGACATGCGCTGCTCGTTGACGAAGGCGTGGTCGGCGTCATAGCGGAACAGCTCGAGCGATTTGCCGGCTTCTTTCATCGCCTTTTCGAAGCTGTCTACCACCTGCGGCGTGCACCAGTCGTCCTTGCTGGCGAAGTGCGCCTGCAAGGGAATCTTCACGTCCGCAGGCTTGGCAGCGGCTTCCGGCGGGATGCCATAGAACACCACGCCTGCGGTCAGTTCCGGAATCTTGGTGGCGCCGATAATCGTCACCGCGCCGCCGAGGCAAAAGCCGGTCAGGCCGACCTTGGCGCCGTTGCGGGCCAGATATTGCGCCGCGCCGCGCACCGTCTGGGTCGTCGCGTCCATGAAATCGAGCGAGTTCATCTCTTTACCCGCGGCATCCGTGTCGTGATACGGCACCACCTTGCCGTTGTAGAGATCGGGCGCCAGCGCATCGAAGCCGGCCCGCGCGAAGCGATCGCACAGGCCCTTGATCTGATCCTGCAGCCCCCACCACTCCTGGATGACGACGACCCCGGGCGCGTTCCCTTTCGCGGCATTGGCGAGATAGCCGTGGGCCTCTTTGCCGTCAGGACGTTTGAAAGCGATGCTGGTGCCCATGTTTCCTCCTGTCGATTTGCCAAGGGTTTTGCCAAATTGTCGGTTCGTCGCATTGTGTCCGCAGGACATGCCGGACGCAATCATCCAGGCTGCCCTCGCCGTCGTCCGAAAGGGACCGGCGCTAAAAAGACCGTGATGGCAACAAGAAAGCCGCTAGCGCCGCCTGTTTGGAGTGCCTGCGCGGCAAGCGGCGAATCCAGTCACAAACTTCAAAATAGAAAGCGGCACCAGAAATCAATAATTCGCCAGAGCTCCCTTGATTCCGAAGTTCGCCTCAGAGGCTGCAGCAATTGCTTGCGAACTTCGGAATCGGAGTTCCAGGACGGGCTTTTTTCAAATCGTTCGAGCCGGCGACTCAGTGGGCGTTGGCCCAGACCTTCCGTTTGGTGAAGTACATCAGGAAGGCGAAGATGATCAGGAACACGAAGACCTGCAAACCGAGTCGCTTGCGCGCCTCCATGTGAGGCTCGGCCGCCCACATCAGGAAGGTTGCGACGTCATGGGCGTATTGCTGGACGGTCGCGGGCGAACCATCATCGAAGGTGACCTGGCCGTCAGACAGCGGCTTCGGCATCTTGATGGCGTGACCCGGGAAGTACTTGTTGTAATACGAACCCTCCGGAATGCTCACCCCCGGCGGCGGCTTGTCCTCGAAACCGGTCAGGAGGGCGACGATGTAATTCGGACCCTGCTCCTGGAACTGGGTAAAGAAGTCGAAAATGAACCAGGGGAAGCCGCGTTCATAGGAGCGCGCCTTCGCGATCAGCGACAGATCCGGCGGCAAGCCACCGCCATTCGCAGCACGCGCAGCCTGGTCGTTCGGAAACGGCGAAGGGAAGTAGTCGGCCGGCCGGCCCGGCCGCTCGAACATGTCGCCGGAATCGTTCGGACCATCCTTGATTTTGTATTCCGCAGCCAGTGCCTTGACCTGTGCCTCCGAATAGCCGGGACCGCCGGGATCGGCGAGGTTACGAAAGGCAATGTAGGACAGGCTGTGACAGTTCGAGCAGACTTCCTTGTAGACCTTCAAGCCCCGCTGCAGTGAGCCGCGGTCGTATTTGCCGAACGGGCCGGCAAAAGACCATTTCTGGGACGGCGGCGTGTTGTCCTCGGCGGCGCGCGCATTCTGAACGCTGGCGGCAACCAGGCCGCCTGCGAGCACGAGCGCAATCACCGTCGAAACCATCGGCGCGGCCTTGCTGCCGGTCTTGGCAAGCACGTCATCGGCGATCGAATTGGGGACCGGCCGCGGCGTCTCGATCCGCGAGAGCAACGGGAGCACGATGAGGAAGTAGGCGAAATAGCAGACGGTGAGGATACGTCCGGCAATGACGTAGATACCTTCCGGCGGCTGTGAGCCGAGATAGCCGAGCAGGACGCAGACCACGACGAAGATCCAGAAGAACTGCTTGGCGAGCGGCCGATACTTCGACGAACGTGTCTTGGCGGTATCGAGCCAGGGCAGGAAGGCCAGCACGATGATCGCCGAGAACATCGCAACCACGCCCGCGAGCTTGTTCGGGATCGAGCGCAGGATCGCATAGAACGGCAGGTAGTACCATTCGGGCACGATATGCGCCGGCGTCACGCCCGGATTGGCAGGGATGTAATTGTCGGCATCGCCGAGATAGTTCGGCATGTAGAAGATGAACCAGGCGAAGAAGATCAGGAAGCACGAGACGCCGAACATGTCCTTGATGGTGGCGTAAGGCGTGAACGGCACTGTGTCCTTTTCCGTCTTCGGCTCGACGCCGGCCGGATTGTTCTGACCCGCGACATGCAGCGCCCAGACGTGCAGCACCACGACGCCGGCAATCAGGAACGGCAGCAGGTAGTGCAGCGAGAAGAACCGGTTCAGCGTCGGATTGCCGACGGAGTAGCCGCCCCACAGCAGGGTCACGATGCTGTCGCCGACGTAGGGAATGGCGGAGAACAGGTTGGTAATGACGGTCGCGCCCCAGAAGCTCATCTGGCCCCACGGCAGCACGTAACCCATGAAGCCGGTCGCCATCATCAACAGGTAGATGATGACGCCGAGGATCCACAGCACCTCGCGCGGCTCCTTGTATGACCCGTAGTACAGGCCGCGAAACATGTGGATGTAGACTGCGAAGAAGAACATCGAGGCGCCGGCCGCATGCATGTTGCGGAGCAGCCAGCCGTAGTTGACGTCGCGAACGATGAGTTCGACCGACCGGAAGGCAAGATCGGCGTTCGGCGTGTAGTGCATCGCCAGGATCACGCCGGTCAGGATCTGCAGGCCCAGCATCATCGACAGGATGGCGCCGAAGGTCCACCAGTAGTTGAGGTTGCGCGGCGTCGGATACGCCACGAACGAAGAATGCATGAGACCGAAAATCGGAAGACGCCGCTCAATCCACTTGAGCACGGGATTGGTGGGTTGGAAGTCGGATGGTCCGCTCATGTTGCGATCCTGAGGAATAAGGCCATGCAACAGCTAACGGTCCCGGGAAAAGCTCCCCGAGCCGGTTAGCCGATCTGAATTTTGGTGTCGCTGACGAACTGGTAGGGCGGCACTGCCAGGTTGAGAGGCGCTGGCCCCTGGCGAATACGGCCCGAGGAGTCGTACTGCGAACCGTGGCAGGGGCAGAAGAAGCCGTCGTAGTTGCCTTCATGGGCGATCGGAATACAGCCGAGATGGGTGCAGATGCCGATCACGACCAGCCAGTTGTCGTGGCCTTCCTTGACGCGGGATTGATCCGTCTGCGGATCACGGAGGCTATCGACCGCAACGCTGCGCGCCTCCTCGATCTGCTTCTTGGTGCGATTCATGATGTAAATCGGCTTGCCCCGCCAGAACACCTTGATGTCCTGCCCTTGGGCGATCGGCGTCAGGTCGACTTCGATCGGCGCGCCGGCCGCAATCGTCGCCGCGTCCGGGTTCATCTGGGAGACCAAGGGCCAAAGCGTGGCCACCCCACCTACGGCGGCAAAAGCCCCCGTCGCTACGAAGAGGAAATCACGGCGTGTCGGATGCTCCGCCGAAGACGCTGTCGTCACGATTCCTAACCCTTTCATCAGCTGCTGCCGGCAGAACCGCCCCGGTGAGCCCGGGCGGCTGCCGGCGCCCGCGACCCCCGCGGCGGCAGAAAGACCGCCCCTTTTCCGACCCCTATCGGCAAACCAGCAGTCCAGAATCGTTCTATTGGCACCCTTGCCGGAATAGCGCAAGCCCGCTATCGGCTAGGCGGCGTGCAATGCACTAATTACGTACGCTGCGGCGCCTTCTCAGATATTTTGCCGGCGCTTTGCTGGCGCCCGCCCCGAAGAGCGTCCTCGTGAAATGGCTAGCCAGCCCTCGTCAGGCGCAGTGGATTCGAATGCAGATCGCGCTCTACCAGCCCGATATCCCGCAGAACACCGGCACCATCTTGAGGCTCTGTGCCTGCATGGACGTCGCTGCCCATATCATTGAGCCGGCTGGATTTGCCGTCTCTGACCGGGGTTTTCGCCGGGCCGGGATGGACTATCTCGACCAGGTCAACTGGATGCGCCACGATTCCTGGGCAAGATTTGAGGATTGGCGCCGAGAAACCCGTCACCGGCTGCTCCTGTTCACGACCAAGGGCGCCACGCCATATCTTGATTTTCGCTATCTGCCGTCGGACATCTTGTTGTTGGGACGGGAAACCGCCGGCGTCCCGGAGACGGTTTCCGAAGCCGCCGATGCGCGGCTTGTGATCCCGATCAGAGTGGGGCTGCGCTCGCTCAATGTCGCGATGGCAGCGGCGATGGCGCTCGGCGAAGCGCTGCGGCAGACCCGTTCCGTGACTTAAGGAGAATTTAGTGAGTTACGCCGTCAAGGAGATATTCCTGACGCTCCAGGGCGAAGGCGCCCATGCCGGGCGCACGGCCGTATTTTGCCGTTTTTCCGGCTGCAATCTCTGGAGCGGACGCGAAGAGGATCGAGCGCGCGCGATTTGTCGGTTTTGCGACACTGATTTTGTCGGTACGGACGGCACCTTGGGAAACCGCTACGCGACGGCGGAAGGGCTAGCCGAAACGATTGCTCGGCAATGGACGGGAGACGACTGCGACCGCTACGTGGTACTGACCGGGGGCGAGCCGCTGCTGCAGGTCGACGCCCCACTGATCGCCGCCCTCCATGCGCGCGGGTTTACGATCGCCGTCGAGACCAACGGCACGATCGAGGCGCCCGAGGGGCTGGACTGGATTTGTGTCAGCCCGAAAGCCGGCGCAGAACTCGTGCTGCGCGCCGGCCATGAATTGAAACTGGTCTATCCGCAGGCAGGCGCGGAGCCGGAAAATTTCGCCGGCCTTGCCTTCGAGCGCTTCTCGCTTCAGCCGATGGATGGTCCGGACGTCGTCGAGAATGCCGCGCGAGCGGTTGAATATTGCCTGCGCCATCCGCAATGGCGGCTGAGCGTGCAGACACACAAGAGCCTCGGGATCAGATAGGAGCTTCGATTTCTTAAGCCATGTGGGAATTGACAAAATCGTTCAGGTTCGAGGCGGCGCATGCACTCTCCGGCACCACGTACGGAAAGCGATCGGAGGAAATTCACGGCCATTCGTTCCGTGCCGAGGTGACGATCCGGGGCAGGCCCGATGCTGCGACCGGCATGGTGCTCGACCTCGGGATCCTGGACGGCTGCATTGGCGAGGTCCGCAAGGCGCTGGACCACAAGCTCCTCAATAATGTCGAGGGTCTTGGCGTGCCTACGCTGGAAAGCCTGTCGCGGTTCATCTGGGATCGGGTCCAGCATGCCGGCCGCGTCACCAAGGTCAGCGTCTACCGCGACAGTTGCAACGAAAGCTGCAGCTATTTCGGTCCGATCGCAGATATCGACTGCCACTCTCACCGACCGGGCGAGCGATGAACGCATCAGAAATCGAGGCGCGCAAGGCACAGGCGAAGGCCTGGTTCGAATCGTTGCGCGACGACATCTGCGCCGCGCTCGAGCAACTGGAAGACGACGCGCCGCCAGTGCCTTATGCGGGCCACGCCGGCCGCTTCGTCCGGACGCCCTGGCAACGAACAGACCATACCGGCAAGCCCGGTGGCGGCGGCGTCATGGGGATGATGCACGGAAGGCTGTTCGAAAAAGTGGGGGTGCATTGTTCGACGGTTCATGGCGAGTTTGCACCCGAGTTTCGCGCGCAAATTCCGGGGACCGCCGACAACCCCGCGTTCTGGGCGTCGGGCATTTCGCTGATCGCGCATCCGCGCAGCCCGCACGTCCCGGCGGTGCATATGAACACGCGTTTCATCGTCACGACGCGAGCGTGGTTCGGCGGCGGCGCAGATCTGACGCCGGTTCTGGACCGAAGGCGCAGCCAGGAAGACGCGGATTCGGTCGCTTTTCATGCGGCCATGAAATCCGCCTGCGATGCGCATGCGCACCTGGCACCTTACGACAAATACAAGAAATGGTGCGACGACTATTTCTATCTGCCCCATCGCAACGAGCCCCGCGGCATCGGCGGCATCTTTTACGACCATCACGATTCCGGCGACTGGGATGCCGACTTCGCGTTCACGCAGGATGTCGGCCGCGCTTTTCTGAAGATCTATCCCGAGTTGGTCCGGCGCAATTTCGCTAGCCCGTGGAACGAGGCCGATCGCGAAGAACAATTGATCCGGCGCGGCCGCTACGTCGAATTCAACCTGCTTTACGACAAGGGCACGATCTTCGGTCTGAGGACCGGCGGAAACGTGGATTCCATCCTGTCATCGATGCCGCCGGAAGTGAAATGGCCTTGAAACGCATTGGTCATCCCGGAGCGATGCGAAGCATCGGGCGCGTTGGATCGGTAAAATTCGGCAAAGCCGGAGATTAAGGATTCACGGCAGTTACGATTTGGGTTCACGGGTCAGGCGTGCCACCGCCTGATCGGCGATGGCATCGAGTGAAGGTCGCTCGAGCGGGAATTCCGCGGCAAGCCACGCATCCTCGGCCAGCGCCAGAGCGCGCCCGAGTTCAGGTCCCTCGGCGATGCCGCGAGCCAGAAAATCCGCTGCCTTGAGCGGAAATTTCGGCGCGGCCCAACGCGCCGGGAGGGTTGCGAGTTCACGCCACGACGCATCGTCGCTGCGCTCACCCGAGCGCGCCCACGCCAAAATCAACCGGTCGCGATAGCGTTCCTCGCCAAGGCGATAAAGCCGGCGTCGCGCCCGCGCTTCATCCATTCCCCCAAGGCGCCACCAGCGATGGCCCATGGAATCCAGCGTCTTGGTTTCCGCATTGCTCAAGCGCAGGCGCGACGCCACGCGTCTGGCATCCTCGGTGACGGCAACGGCAAGCGCGCCCAACCTGCGGATCGGATCGGGCGCGAGCCCCAGCGCCTGCTCGATCGAAAGGACGGCCGCGAACGGACCGGTGTAGGCGACGCCACCGAAGATCGGCAGCAACAGGCCGCCCTCCACCATGGCCTGCACGCTGCCGACCGCACCGTCGGCAACCATCAGTTTGAGGATTTCAGCGCGGATCCGTTCCGCCGAAAGATTCGTCAACCCCGCCCGCCCGCCGATGCAGGCAAGATAGCCGGCACGGTCGGGGTCGCCAGCGCCGTAGGCGGCGTGGATGCGGAAGAAGCGGAGAATCCGCAGGTAATCCTCGGCAATCCGCATCGAAGGCTCGCCGATGAACCGCACGCGCCGCGCCGCAATGTCTTCGAGACCGCCGACGTAATCGTGAACACATCCCTCCGCATCCACCGACAAGCCGTTGATGGTGAAATCGCGCCGCTCCGCATCACGCTCCCAGTCGCGGCCGAACGCCACCTTTGCCTTGCGTCCGAAGGTCTCGGTGTCCTCGCGCAGCGTCGTCACCTCGAAGGGTTTTGCATCGACGACGAGCGTCACGGTCCCGTGCTCGACGCCCGTCGGCACGCACTTGATGCCTGCCGCCCTGGCGCGGCGGCTCACCTCCTCGGGCAAGGCAGTGGTTGCGATGTCAACCTCGTCAATCGGAAGTCGGAGCAGCGCGTTGCGCACTGCGCCACCGACCACGCGCGCTTCCTCGCCATCGGCATTGAGCAGTTTGAGCACGCGCGAGGCCGGGCCGGCCTTCAGCCACGGCGCGTCGTCCAGCCGCCGCGCGCCGCTCATTTCTCCACTCCGGGAACGAGGCGGCCGTTTTCGAGATGCGCCGGAAAATATGTCGAGTTGGGCGGAGCGCCCGAGAACTGCGCCAGCAGTATCAGGCTGAGGACGACCAGCAGCAGCGAGCCGAGCAGCAATCTTCCGACGATGATGGCCGGCCACGACGAAAACGTCAGCAATCCGGAACGGGTGGCGAGCAGAAATAGCGCATAGACCGCAAACGGGATCAGAAAGATTCCGATCTCGGTCAGGGCCGGGCGGATCATGGCGCAAAGATCCGCTCGTACAGCACGCGCAGGATTCCGGCCGTGGCGCCCCAGATATATCGTTCCCCATAAGGCATGGCGTAGTAGAACCGCTCCATGCCGCGGAATTCCTTGCTGTGAAGCTGGTGGTTGGCCGGATTCATCAGGAATGCCAGCGGAACCTCGAAAGCGTCCTCGACTTCCGATGCGTTGATGCGCAAGGTGAAGCCCGGCTGGACCCGCGCCACGGTCGGCAGGATTCGAAAACCGAAGCTGGTGCCGTAGAGATCAAGATACCCGACCGGATCGATGAATTCGCGCGGCAGGCCCACCTCCTCTTCCGCCTCGCGTAGCGCCGCATCGAGCGGGGATGCATCTGCCGCATCGATCTTGCCGCCCGGGAATGAGATTTGACCGGCATGCTCATTGAGATGGGCAGAACGTTGCGTCAACAGCACCGTCGGCTCCGGGCGGTCGACAACCGGAATCAGCACCGCGGCCGGGCGGATCGGCTGTTCTCGCGCCAGAATCTCGAGCATGCGATCGGTACCCCGGTCACCGCTGGCCGGGATCAGTTCCGGATCGGTCAGACCTGCGGGAATGTCGAAGCCCAACCGTTGACGCGCCCGCGCGAAGAATTCTGCCGAACTGACTGTCGCCGGTTCGTTTTCCGTCATCGCCCCAGTCAAGATGCGCCCCTCACCTCTTCCGCATCCGCCATGGCAAAGAATGCGCCGGCGGATGCCACCCCGAACATCTCGCGACCATCGACCATCCGCGCCTCGCCGATGTCAACCAGATCATAATAGAGCGCCCGCGTGATCTTTGCCCAGAGATCGGCGCGCACATGCAGATAGGGCGTCAGCCCGCCTTCGGCTGAGGCCTCAAACCGCAGCGGATGGGCAGAATCGCACACCACCCAGTCATCCACGTTGGTCCGGAAGCGCAGACAATCGCCCTGCTCGCCCGGCTCCTTGATCATCTCGACGGCCAGGAACGGCACATCGTCGACGCGGATGCCGACCTTTTCGACCGGTGTCACGAGAAAATATTTGCCTTCCTCGCGTTTGAGGATCGTCGAGAAGAGACGGACCAAAGCTGGCCGCCCGATCGGCGTCCCCATATAGTACCAGGTGCCATCGGCCGCGATTCGCATGTCGAGATCGCCGCAAAACGGTGGATTCCACAGATGAACCGGCGGCAGGCCTTTTCCGGCCGTCGCAGCACCCTTCGCCGCGGCGGTGAGACCGTCAAGATCTTGAACCGGTTCCTGCCCTTGCTTCGCCATGGTTTGCCGTGAGTTTGCGCCGTGAGATTGGAACAGTCAGGTTTTGGAACGCTTGAGCGTTTGATGCTGGAATCGCGCCTCGGTGTTGAAACAAAATCAACCGTATTTGCCCGGACCAAGTCGCCATATCGTGATGCGGTTCATACCCCGAAATGCCACTAATGTGGGGATAGTTTAATTCAACGGATACAGGGCCTTCGCATGAGTTTAGCGTGGACCTGGCGAAGGTTTTCAGGAGAATAGAATGGCTGGCGCAGACAGTGTCGAGAAACTCGAGGACGTGATCGTCCGTTCGGCTGAGCAGGTCGCCGGTCAGGTTCGCAGCGCCAAGGAAGCGATTTCCACCGTTATCTTCGGTCAGGATCGGGTGATCGAGAATACGCTTGTGACGATCCTGTCGGGTGGTCACGCGCTTCTGATCGGCGTGCCCGGCCTTGCCAAGACCAAGCTCGTCGAAACCTTGGGCCTGACGCTCGGCCTTGACGCCAAGCGCATTCAGTTCACGCCGGACCTGATGCCTTCGGACATCCTCGGCGCAGAAGTGCTGGATGAGAGCAATTCAGGAAAGCGCTCGTTCCGCTTCATCTCCGGCCCCGTGTTCGCGCAGCTCCTGATGGCCGATGAGATCAACCGCGCCAGCCCCCGCACCCAATCCGCATTGCTCCAGGCCATGCAGGAGCAGCACATCACGGTCGCAGGCGCACGCCACGATTTGCCGAAGCCGTTCCATGTGCTGGCAACACAAAATCCGCTCGAGCAGGAAGGCACCTATCCGCTGCCCGAAGCTCAGCTCGATCGCTTCCTGATGGAAATCGACGTCGACTATCCGGATCGCGACGCCGAGCGGCGGATCCTGTTTGAAACCACGGGCGCCGAGGAGACATTGGCGAGAGCTGCGATGGATGCCGAAGCCCTGCTGACCGCGCAGCGGCTGGTCCGCCGGCTGCCGGTCGGCGATTCTGTTGTCGAGGCGATCCTGTCGCTGGTGCGCTCGGCGCGTCCTGGCCCCGAAGGCGGCGAGGCCGGCAAATTGATCGCCTGGGGACCCGGTCCCCGCGCCAGCCAGTCCTTGATGCTCGCCGTTCGCGCCCGAGCACTTCTCGATGGCCGTCTGGCACCGTCGATCGACGACGTGCTTGATTTGGCCGAGCCGGTGCTCAAGCATCGCATGGCGCTCACCTTCTCGGCCCGCGCCGAGGGCCGCACGATTGCAGACGTCATCAAACAGTTGAAGACGCGGATCGGTTAATGGTTCCGGCCGCCGCGCACAACACCAGAGAGATAGAAGCAGTCCGACGAGCTGATGGCGAAAGCCGGACGCTCGCCGCATCGCTGCCGCGCCTGGTGCTGGAAGCCCGCCGCATCGCCGCCAACGTCATCCATGGTTTGCACGGACGGCGGCGTGCCGGCGCCGGCGAAAGCTTCTGGCAGTACCGCCGTTTTGTCTCCGGCGAACCTGCCCAGCGCGTCGACTGGCGCCGCTCGGCGCGAGATGACCTTCTCTACGTTCGCGAACAGGAGTGGGAAGCCGCGCACACCATATGGCTGTGGCCGGACCGTTCCCCGTCCATGGCATTTGCCTCGAAAGAGGCGCGCGACAGCAAGCTGGAGCGTGCGCTGATCGTGGCTTTTGCGCTCGCTGAGCTTCTGGTCGAAGGCGGCGAGCGGGTCGGCATTCCCGGCCTTGTCAGCCCGACGGCGAGCCGCAGCATCATCGACAAGATGGCCCAGGCGATGTTGCACGACGATACGGCCCGCCTCAGCCTGCCGCCGTCCTTCGTGCCGTCACCGCTCTCGGAAGTCGTCGTGCTGTCGGATTTCTGGTCGTCGATCGCCGACATCCGGACCATGCTCGGGGGACTGTCGGCATCGGGCGCACATGGCACGCTGATCCAGATCGTCGATCCTGCGGAAGAAATCTTTCCCTATTCGGGACGGGTCGAATTCGTCGAACCGGAAAATGGCAACGTCATTCTCGCGGGCCGTGCCGAGAGCTGGGCGAACGATTATGTCGCGCGCCTGGCGCTCCACCGCGAGCAAATTCGCATCGAGACCGGCAAGCTCGGCTGGCTGTTTTCGACCCACACCACCAGCCGCTCGGCGGCCGAGCTGTTATTGTTCCTGCATTCGGGCATGATGGTGAATAAGGGAATTGCGCGCGGCACCACCGTCGAAGCGGGGCGCAGCGCATGATCGCGGGTTTGCCGCTCTCCTTTCTCGAGCCGATGCTGCTGCTGGGGCTGTTGAGCCTGCCGGTGCTCTGGTGGCTGCTCAGGGTGATGCCTCCGCGACCGCGGCGGATCGAGTTTCCGCCGACGCGGCTCTTGTTCGACATCGCGCCCAGGGAAGAGACCCCGTCCCGCACCCCTTGGTGGTTGACGGCGCTGCGGCTCGCAGCAGCCGCGCTGGTCATTCTGGCAGCCGCCGGACCGATCTGGAATCCGCCTGTTGGCGCCTCCGCCTCGCACGCTCCGCTGGCCATTCTGATCGACGACGGCTGGAGTGCGGCGGCGAGTTGGGACGCGCGCGTCAAGGCCGCGGACGAATTGATATCCAACGCCAGCAACGAGCGCCGCGGCGTCGCGCTGATTCCGCTATCCGAGCCGACGCGGGACATCACGATCATGCCGGGCGGCACCGCGCGAGTCGCCTTGCGGCAGCTTTCGCCCAAGCCCTATTCGATCGAACGGACAGAAAGCTTGGGCACCATCGATCGCTTCCTGAAGGCGACCGGCGATTGCGAGGTCATTTGGCTGTCGGACGGGGTTGATAGCGGGCACGGAGCCGACTTCCTCCAGGGCCTCAAGAAAGTTGTCGGTGACCGTACCGTGACGGTGTTCGAGGGCGGCACGGCGCCTGCCCTCGCGCTCGCTGCGGCCGAGAACGCTGCGGCCAAAATGACGGTGAAGGTGCTTCGCGCCGGCGGCGGCGTTGCAAGCGGCGCCGTGCGCGGGCTTGACCAAAAGGGTTCCCCGATCGGGGAAGCACATTTCGGCTTTGCGCCGGGGGAGCGTGAAACGGAGGCTTCATTCGACCTGCCGGTCGAGCTGCGTAACGACATCGCACGCCTGGAAATATCGGGCGAGCGTTCGGCCGGCGCGGTGCAACTGCTTGACAAACGATGGCGCCGCCGCGCCGTCGGTGTCGTTTCCGGCTCCAGCGCCGATGTCGCACAACCGCTATTGGCATCGACATTCTATCTCACGCGAGCGCTCTCGCCGTTTGCTGACGTCAGGCTCGGCGGCCACGGGGCTCCGCAACAGGCAATCTCGCAATTTCTTGACCAGAAGCTGCCCATGATGGTGCTGGCGGATGTCGGAACGCTGTCGCCGGAACTTCGCGAACGCATCGATGCGTGGATCGAACGCGGCGGCGTGCTGGTACGCTTTGCCGGCCCGCGGCTGGCGCAAGCCGATGACGATCTGGTGCCGGTAAAATTGCGCCGCGGCGGTCGAAGCCTCGGCGGCAGCCTGACCTGGGAAAAGCCGCAGCACCTCGCCGCTTTCGCGGCCGATAGCCCCTTTGCCGGGCTGGCAGTGCCGAAAGACGTTACCGTCAACCGGCAAGTGCTCGCCGAGCCCGACGCTGTGCTGCCAACGAAGAGCTGGGCATCACTGGAGGACGGCACGCCGCTCGTCACCGGCGAGCATCGCGGCAAGGGCCTGCTCGTCCTGTTTCACGTCAGCGCCGACGTGCGCTGGTCGGATCTTCCGCTGTCCGGCTCTTTCGTCGAAATGCTGCGGCGGATCGTCGATATTTCCGGCTATGCATCGGGTCCGGCTCCCGGCGCGGCCAGTGCAGCCAGTACCGAAACGGTGGCACCGCTGCACATCCTCGATGGTTTTGGGGCATTCGGGCCGCCGCCTTCGACCGCTAAACCGCTCGCCGCAGACTTCCGCAGCCGTGCGACGCTGGACCATCCGCCCGGATTTTATGGTCCCGCCGATGGACCACTGGCCGTCAACACGCTGGCGGCAACCGACCGTGTCACGCCGCTCGATACGTCGGTCCTGAACGCACGGCGTGCCAGTTACACCAATTCGGAACCGCGCGACCTGCGCGGCATCCTTCTGACCACAGCGCTCGCCTTGTTCCTGATCGACGCCGTGGTGGTCGCTTTCCTCGGCGGCGGAATCGCCGGCCTGTTGCGCCGGCGCGCGGCGCCGGCTGCGTTGATGCTCGCGCTGCTGTTGCCGATGGCCATGCCGGCGCCGACCAGGGCCGACAGCGCGGCCGACCAGTTTGCCATCAAGGCGACCACGCAGACGCGTCTCGCCTACGTGGTGACCGGCAACGCCGACGTCGACAACATTGTCAAAGCCGGACTGTCCGGGCTCACGCTGTTTCTGGCGCAGCGCACCGCGCTCGAAGCCGGCGACCCGGTCGGCGTGGATCCTGCGCACGACGAACTTGCCTTCTTCCCGCTGATCTATTGGCCGGTCGTCCCCGGTGCGCCAAAGCCGCCGCAGGCAGCGATCGACAAGATCGATGCCTACATGAAGCAAGGCGGTACGGTGCTGTTCGATACGCGCGACGCCATCGAAGCGCCACCGGGCGAGAACGGCGCCTCGCAAACGCCGGGCATGCAGACGCTGCGGGAGATTCTTTCCTCGCTCGACGTACCCGAACTCGAACCTGTGCCGCGGGAACACGTCCTGACCAAGACTTTCTATCTGCTGCGCGATTTTCCAGGGCGGTTCGACACGGGCCAGACCTGGGTCGAAGCGCTTCCGCGCAACGAGGACGATGACACCGCCTCGCGCCCGGCGCGCGGCGGCGACGGCGTCTCGCCCATCATCATCACTTCCAACGATCTCGCCGGCGCCTGGGCCATACGTCCGGACGGGCAGCCGATGCTACCGCTGTCTCCCGGCGAGCCGCGGCAGCGCGAATTCGCCTTCCGGGCCGGCGTCAACATCGTGATGTACACGCTGACCGGCAACTACAAAGCCGACCAGGTGCACGCACCGGCATTGATCGAGCGGTTGGGACAATGATCGCTGCGATCACGGACGGGTCCATGTCATGAACTACGGTATCGCGTTTACCCCGCTGATCCCCTCGCCCGTGCTCTGGGCGGCGCTGGCCGCGATCGCCGTGATTGCGGTGCTGCTGCTCGTGGGCCGCCCGCGTGGTGCGTGGCTGCGGCTGGCTGCGTTGGGCCTGCTGCTGCTGGCGCTCGCCAATCCGTCGTTCACCCGCGAGCGGCGTGAACCATTATCATCGGTGGCGGTCGTCGTCGTCGACAAGAGTCCGAGCCAAAGCTTTGGCGATCGCACCAACGAGACCGCGCGAGCGCAACAGGCCCTGGTCGACCGCCTGAAGAAGATTCCCGGACTTGAGGTTCGCGTAGTCGAAGCCGGCCAGGCCGATGGCGAAACCGACGGCACCAAACTGTTCGGCGCAGTTTCGTCAGCGCTCTCCGACGTACCGGTCGATCGCGTCGCCGGCGCGTTTCTGATCACGGACGGACGGGTGCATGATATTCCGGCCAACGCTGCCGCGCTCGGATTTCAGGCTCCGGTCCATGCGCTGATCACCGGCCGCAAGGACGAGCGTGACCGCCGCATTGCGATTACCGCAGCGCCCCGCTTCGGCATTGTCGGACAGCCGCAGACCATCACCTACCGTCTGGACGATCAGGGCGTCACCGGCCAGCGCGCCAAGGTCGCGGTGCGCATCGATGGTGAAACCATCAACGAACGAACGGTTCTTAGCGGCCAGACCGTCAATGTCGACGTCGACATCAAGCATGCCGGCCAGAATATCGTGGAGATCGAGGCCTCGCCGCTCGAAAACGAGCTCACACTCGTCAACAACCGCGCGGTCGTCGCGATCGACGGCGTGCGCGACAAGTTGCGCGTGCTGCTGGTGTCCGGCGAACCGCATTCCGGGGAGCGCACCTGGCGCAATCTTTTGAAGTCCGACCCCAGCGTCGACCTCGTGCATTTCACGATTCTGCGGCCGCCGGAGAAACAGGACGGCACGCCGATCAACGAGTTGTCGCTGATCGCCTTTCCGACACGCGAACTGTTCCAGCAGAAGATCCACGAATTTCAGCTGATCATCTTCGACCGTTACGCGCGCCAGGGCGTGCTGCCGACCGCTTACTTCGACAATATCGCGCGCTACGTACGCTCGGGCGGCGCGGTCCTCGTGTCTGCCGGTCCCGACTATGCCTCGTCCACCAGCATCTGGCGCACTCCGCTGGATACAGTACTTCCCGCAGAACCCGTCGGGGTCACCGAGAAGCCGTTTTATGCCCAGCTCAGCGACTTCGGCAAACGCCATCCCGTGACACGCGGCCTCGAAGGCTCGAACAGCAATCCGCCGCACTGGAGCCGCTTTTTCCGCACCGTGGATACCCGCAACGCGACAACCCCGCCTGTCATGACGGGGGCCGACGGCGAACCGCTGCTCTTGCTGTCGCGGTTTGGCGAGGGCCGCGTCGCGCTGCTGCTCACCGATCATATCTGGCTGTGGGCGCGCGGTTATGAAGGCGGCGGGCCGCACCTCGATCTTTTGCGGCGGATGTCGCACTGGCTGATGAAGCAGCCGGATCTCGACGAAGAAGCATTGCATTTGCAGGTGCACGGCCATGATCTTGTCGTGCAGCGCCAGACCATGGCCGACAGCGTTTCGCCGGTTACGGTGACCTCGCCGTCGGGCGCTACCCGCGAACTGACCTTGAGTGCCGGTGAGCCCGGGCTGTGGACGGCAACCATGCAAGCCAACGAGCTTGGCCTGTGGCAGGCGACCGACGGCACATTGAAGGCACTGATCAATGTCGGGCCGACCAACCCGAAGGAATTTTCGGAAGTCACCTCCACTACCGAAACGCTGAAGCCGCTGGCGCAAGCGACCGGCGGCGACGTCCAGCGTGTCGTTGACGGTTCCAGCATCGACATCCCACGCATCGTGCCGGTTCACGCTTCGAGCATTTTCCGTGGCGACGGCTGGATGGGCGTGAAAATGCGCGACGCCAGCATCGTGAAGGGCGTCGGCGTTCTGCCCGTCTTTGCCGGCCTGATCGGCTTGCTGCTGCTGCTCGGCGCGTTTGCTGCGACCTGGGTGCGCGAAGGGCGTTGAGCTGTTCGGACCTCACTCCCGGGCAGCGCTTCTACTTCGCAAAATCCCAATCGGGACGAATGGCGCCGGAGACGCCCTCGAATGCGCCGTCCACGAGTTCAGCGACCAGCAGGCGGCTATAGTCGACCGGTCCCGGCATGGTCGCCCGCCCGCGCGGCACAGGCCTGAAGCCGACACGGCTGTAGTAGGCCTCGTCGCCGACCAGGAGAACCAGGCGGTGGCCTTTCGCCTTGGCGTCGCGAAGGGCGCGTTCGAGCAGAAGGCGTCCGACGCCGTGCTTGCGAAACGGGGGTTCGACCGTCAACGGCCCGAGCAGCAGCGCCTTGACGTTTCCGACAGTGATCGGCAACTGCCGCACGGAGCCGACCAGCAGGGTCCCGATCCAGGCGGTGAACGACAGGTCCAGCAAATGATCGACGTGCTCGCGAATGCGATAGGCGCTCAGGACGAAACGGCCGGGCCCGAAGGTACGCTCAAGCAGACGTTCGACCGCCTGCGCGTCATTGGCGGTCTCGGCCAGGATCGTCAGCGAGAGATCACTCATCGGGCCACGTTGAACTTCGAATGTACGAGCCCGTCAAGCCTTCTCCACCACCCCTTGCGCCAGATAGGCCAACAGCTTCATCTCCCGGCGACCGCGCGTCACGGTGTCGAGCACCAGACCGGAGGCCAGCGAAAGCATCGCCAGGATCATCATCCCCATTGACAGCACCGCGGTCGGCAGGCGGGGGACGATGCCCTGCTCGAAATAGGTGATGAACACCGGAATCGCGAGCCCGATCGAGAGAAGCGCTAGAAAGATGCCGATCGCGGTGAAGAACCGCAGGGGCTTCTCGGATCGATAGAGCTTGAGGATGGTCCCGAGAATACGAAAGCCGTCGCGCCAGGTATTGAGCTTGCTCGTCGACCCTTCGGGGCGTGCATAATAAGGCGTCTCGATCTCGGCCGTCGGCAGCGCCAGTTCCAGGGCGTGAACGCTCAATTCGGTTTCGATCTCAAAACCGTCCGACAAAACGGGAAAGGATTTGACGAAGCGCCGCGAAAACACGCGATAGCCGGAAAGAATATCGTTGAAGGCCTTTCCAAACATCGACGCCAGGAAGCTGGTCAAAAGCCAGTTGCCGGTGCGGTGGCCCGGCCGCCAGGCAGCCCGCGCCTGATCCACCCGCAATCCTACCACCATATCGAGACGTTCCGACGCAAGAGTGTCGATCATTTTCGGGATGCTTGCGGCATCATAGGTGGCATCGCCATCGACCAGCACGTAAATATCAGCATCGACGTCGGCAAACATGCGCCGGACGACATGCCCCTTGCCCTGGCGTCTCTCGCTGCGAACGATGGCGCCGGCATCGCGGGCGACTGCAGCAGTGCGATCGGTTGAATTATTGTCGTAGACATAGATCGCGGCCGAAGGCAGGGACTTCCGGAAGTCGGCGATCACGGTTGCCACCGCGGCTTCCTCGTTGAAGCATGGCACCAGGACAGCCACTCGCGGCCGCGCCTCCTCAGCTTCCGGAAATTCGGACTTTGCGAATTCCGCCAGCGCCTCTGCCATACCCGCCAGATCGCCGCGGAACTTCAGCGGGCGCGTGGACTGCGGTGCGGCGCTCATGGGCAAATCCTTAACGATCGTTAGGGTTTGTCCGATCATACGGGCCTATCGCTAACGTTCTCTAACGCCAGGTTCGAATCGGCGGCTTGTCTTCGGTCACTTCCGAGATCCGCAATCGCGTTCCCAGTGTCGTGCCCGGCGGCAATGCCCGCGTTTCGAAAAAGCCACAATCGATGATCTCGCGGTTCGGCTCCGGTAAGCGATCCTGCCGGAAATTCCGGACCACGTAGAGCACGACATGATCACGCCTCGAAATATGACTGTTCAGATAAACGCCGAACAATATTGGCTCGCCGGCAAGCTCGATCCGTCCCTCCTCTACCAGTTCACGTTGCAGAGCCAGACGAATCGTCTCGCCGGTTTCCACCCCCCCGCCGGGCAGATGCCAGCCGCTGACATAGCTGTGCTTGACCAGGAACACGCGGTTGTCGCTGTCCAGCACCACCGCACGCACGCCGAGGGTCATGCCGCGCGCAAACCGCCAATAGAAATGAAACAGCCGCCGAAGCATCGGCTCAAAACGGGTTCGCAGGCGCTGTATGGTCGTCGTCACGGTAATCCTTGCAACGTCTGCGGTTGCGTTTGATCCTTGCATCCCGGCTAACGGCTTGCCAATACTTCGTTACTGCTTGCCGACAAAGTTGAGGCGCTCATCGGCAAGCTCTTTCGAACGGAAGCGGCTAATGGCGGCGTTTTCGCTTGCACATGTATCGGACCCGCACCTTCCGCCGCTGCCAGATCCGCGGCTCTCCGAACTCATGAGCAAGCGGTTGCTGGGCTACCTGAACTGGACCAGGAACCGGCACCGCTATCATCGGCGCGATGTGGTCGATGTGCTGACGTCGGACTTGGCGGCACAGGTGCCGGACCACGTTGCGGTCACCGGCGATCTCGTCAACCTGGCGCTGGAGGCCGAATTCGCGCCGGCTTTGGCATGGCTGAAGACTATCGGTCCGCCGGATCGCGTCACTGTCATTCCCGGCAACCACGATACCTATGTCCGCGCGACAGCTCACCGGTTTGCTGAAGCTTGGGGAAGCTATGTCGCTGGCGACGGCGCGCCGGATCGGGATGATATCTTTCCGTCGCTGCGACGCCGCGGCCCCCTGGCCTTGATCAGCGTTTCATCGGCGGTACCGACTCCGCCTTTCATGGCGACAGGTTGGCTCGGAAAAAAGCAAATGGAAGCGCTGGAGCGCATGCTCGCTTCGCTGGCCACCGAACCGCTGTTTCGTGTTCTGCTGATTCACCATCGGCTCCGCTCCACCGCACGCAGCAAGCGCCTGACCGACTCGTCTGATTTACTGACGCTGTTGAAGCAATATGGCTTGGAAATGGTGCTGCACGGGCATGACCACATCCACTCCACAATCCGGATCGATGGGCCGAATGGATCGTCGATTCCGGCAATCGGGGTGCCATCGGCCTCGGCATTCGCGCACGGCCAGCATCCGCACGCCGCCTACAACCTGTTTTCGATCGCGCGCGACGGCGATGGCTGGCGCTGCCAGCAGACGGTGCGCGGTATCAATGATGCGCTTCAGGTGCGGGAAATCAGACGGGTACGGCTGCTTTAGTCATGGGCTTAGAGGCTGCTCAGGCTCGCAAACAGCGCCACGGCGAATAGCGCCAGCGCCCCGAGAATGAAGCCAAGCGTAAACGGCCAGAACCGACTGCGGCGCGGCTCCTCGACCGGCGCTGCGTCAGCCGCGGGCGAAGCGACCAGCGCATGCTCGCGCTCGATCATGCGGCGCGCGACATAATCGGTGACGGCATCGACGATGACCGGCACGTCATGGGATTCGGCGATCAGGATGCGGCCGAAGCGGGTGTCCTGTACGAAGCGATAAGCGCGTTTGTCGCGTCCCATCAGCACATGGGCGACCACGTCGATCCACAACCGCGGTGTCTCGCCCTGGCTGATGCCGCGGTCGAACAAATCAACGTTGTCGGGAATTTGTGCAAACAGCGGGTCCAACGCCTCGCTCAGGATTTCAAGGCGCGCGACTTCGGCGTCCCGCAGATCGACCACGACACCGGTTCGGTCGGCAGCCTCGATCCGCGCCTTGCGGAGCGCATCGCGCAACCGCGTCGAGCGCGCCTCGCCAGCCTCGCTTCCGATATTCTGTGCCTCTGCCATCGGCTCTACGTCCCGTGCTGATCGCCCCCGGAAATCTGGTTAACCTATCAGTAACCTTGGCATCCGCAAAGAGCGTTTGTTCCCAACGGCTTAAGCCGTCCCCAAAAGCGAAGGCGATTATCCCTTACTTGACAGAAAGCCTCAGACATGGCAAAATCCTTCCATTCTAGGGAGGCATTGATGGCCAAACGTCCGAAGGCGGTTCACCAACTGACCGAAAAGCAATTCGAGGACATGTTTCCGCATGAAGACGCTTGCCGCGCCTACTTGGTGGCGCGCCGCTGGCCCGAAGGCGTCCGCTGCCCGCGTTGTGGAAATCCTGCTGTCTATGATCTGCCGTCCCGCAAATGGCATTGGCAATGCGAGAAATGTGCGCCGGATGGCTATCGATTCTCGGTTCTCGCCGGAACGATCTTTGAGAATACCAACAAGCCGCTCCGCGACTGGTACAAGGTCGTTCACCTCATGCTGACTAGCAAGAAGGGCATGAGCGCGCTGCAAATCAAGCGCTACATGGGTTTCGGTTCGTACAAGACCGCTTGGAGCATGTGCCACAAGGTCCGTACCGCGCTGATGCAGGACCTCGATAAACTCGGCGGCATCGTTGAGGTTGATGAAACCTTCGTCGGCGGAAAAGACAAGAACCGCCATTGGGATAAGAGGTCGGGCAAGAGCGGCGGCGCTGGCGATCCTCTCAAATTCGTCGTGATCGGTGCCGTCAAGCGTAAGGGTAATGTGATCGTCCGCGTGATTGATAAGATTAACACGCCCACACTTGAGACATTCGTCAGAGAAACCGTCTCGACTCGCGTCAGCCTTCTCTGCACCGATGAAAACGCTGGCTATCGTCGGCTGGGCTTCCGCTACAACCACGGCGTTGTTGACCATGCCAAGGGGGTTCATGTCGTCGGTGCAGTGCACACCAATACGATTGAAGGCTTCTGGTCGATCATCAAGCGCGGCGTCGTCGGTACTTTCCATAAGGTCAGCAAAAAGTACCTGCCACTTTACGTTGCAGAGTTCCAGTTCCGGTATAATAATCGCTTCAACGAGGATATTTTCGGCGCGGCGATTGAGGGCGTATGAAATTTCGGGTGCCAGAGCTTTTTCTTGGTGTGTTTCTGGCAGTCGCGGTCTTCGCAGTGGGAATGTTGTTCGCCTCATCGCGCAGCTCTCCACCCGAGCATCAATCCCCCACCAATGCTGCAAAAGAAAATGGCCAACAACCACCAGAAGGCGGATTTTGGGATTGGGTTACGCATGATGCGGCCGGTTTTTTCACGCTTTGGCTGGTTATTGTAGGAGGTGCCCAGATTGGATTGTTCTATTGGCAGTTGCGACTGATCCGCTTCGCCGCTGACGACGCCAAAAAGGCCGGTATAGCCGCTGAGCGTGCCGCCGATGCTACCTCCGCATCTGTGGAACTGGCGCGTGATACCGCTAAGCGGCAGTTGCGCGCTTACGTAACGGTCGCGGGAGTTATCAGAACCAAGGATCCTGGTAACTTGAATAAAAAAGAAGGCTTCGCCGTATGCGTTGACGTTAAAAACAACGGGCAAACTCCAGCCAGCGACGCTCTCCAGTGGGCTAAGATTGAGATTCGAGAACTTCCACTTGTTACCCAACTGCCCCTTCATTGTTTGGAAAACCCAACAAAAGGAATTTTGCCTCCCGGCGCTGGGACTGCAAATGTGATGTTTCCAACTTTCGAACGCGATCTGACGGCATTCGAGGAAAACGCCATCCTTCAAAATCACACGGCGATCTATGTTTACGGCGAGATCGACTACCTTGATGTTTTCGGTGATAGACACCTGACGCAGTTTCGATTCCGCTGCAATGGACAAGGGTACCCCCTTGGACTGTTCAAGCCCGACAGCGAAGGCAACGAAGCCACATAAAGCGAGAAAGCCGCTCTGTCTCAGCCACCGTAGCGACTTTGATCTACTTCTGTCAAGTTGGGTATAATCGCCAAAGCGAACACGGCCTCCCGCCCCTCAAAGGGACGAAGAGGCCGCGACCGCCCTTGGACGCCTTCTATTGGGGGATCAGGCCATCACGCGGGAAGGCTCTTCGACGATGGAAAAGCGAACGCCGGCCTTGTGGCGATGCTCCTCCGAAACTTCGCGCCAGCAGCTTTCCGCTTCGGCGCGAGTCTTGAACGGACCCTTCACCTGGGCCGAACCTTCCACGAGCTTGTGGAAGTTCATCGAGCCGAACTCCCCGCCGATCACCCAGAAATTG
Source organism: Bradyrhizobium sp. (assembly GCF_027451485.1). Lineage (GTDB taxonomy): Bacteria > Pseudomonadota > Alphaproteobacteria > Rhizobiales > Xanthobacteraceae > Bradyrhizobium. The sequence continues at coordinate 42,613 of NZ_DAIDJE010000009.1, read as the reverse complement.
CTACCTGTGCTCATTGTCAGTCTCCTGTGCTGTCGCGCGATAAATCTGGAACTCGACAAGTCTCCAGACGGATCAACTTCGCCGTTAGCCGAACTGGTTCATCGTGTTGTGGACACCACCCGCCTTCAGGGCGGCTTCGCCGGCGAAATACTCCTTGTGATCGTCGCCGATGTCGGAGCCAGCCATGTTCTGATGCTTCACGCAGGCGATGCCCTGACGGATCTCGGCGCGCTGGACGTTCTTCACATAGCCGAGCATGCCTTGCTCGCCGAAGTATTCCCTCGCCAGATTGTCAGTCGAGAGCGCTGCCGTGTGATAGGTCGGCAACGTGATCAGATGGTGGAAGATGCCGGCGCGCTTCGCTGAATCGGCCTGGAAGGTGCGGATACGCTCGTCGGCTTCCTTCGCCAGCGGCGTGTCGTCGTATTCCGCCTTCATCAATTCGGCCCGATTGTACTTGCTGACGTCCTTGCCGGCCTCCTTCATTGCATCGTACACCTGCCAGCGGAAATTCAGCGTCCAGTTGAAGGACGGCGAGTTGTTGTAGGCCAGCTTCGCATTCGGGACTATCTTGCGGATCCGATCGACCATCTTGGCGATCTGCTCGATATGCGGCTTCTCGGTTTCGATCCACAAAAGATCGGCGCCGTTCTGCAGCGAGGTAATGCAGTCCAGCACGCAGCGATCTTCGCCGGTGCCCGGGCGGAACTGATAGAGATTGCTGGGCAACCGCTTCGGACGCATCATCTTGCCGTGACGGTTGATGATGACATCGCCGTTCCGGAAATTTTCGGCCGTGACTTCCTCGCAATCCAAGAAGCTGTTGTATTGGTCGCCGATATCGCCGGGCTTGTGGCTCACGGCGATCTGCTGGGTGAGACCGGCCCCGAGCGAATCGGTGCGGGTCACGATGACGCCGTCTTCAACGCCCAGTTCGAGGAAGGCGTGACGACAGGCGCGAATCTTGGCAAGGAAGACCTCGTGCGGCACGGTCACCTTGCCGTCCTGATGTCCGCACTGCTTTTCGTCGGAGACCTGATTTTCGATCTGGAGAGCGCAGGCGCCCGCTTCGATCATCTTCTTGGCCAGCAGATAGGTTGCTTCCGCATTGCCGAAGCCGGCATCGATGTCGGCGATGACGGGGACGACATGGGTCTGGAAATTGTCGATCTTTTCGATCAGCGCCTTCTCCTTCGCCTTATCGCCTTGATTGCGCGCAGCATCGAGCGCTCGAAAGATATCGTTCAGCTCGCGCGCGTCGGCCTGACGCAGGAAGGTATAGAGTTCCTCAATCAGGGCCGGCACCGACGTCTTCTCGTGCATTGACTGGTCAGGCAGCGGTCCGAATTCGGAGCGGAGCGCTGCGATCATCCAGCCCGACAGATACAGGTAGCGGCGATCGGTCGTGCCGAAGTGCTTCTTCACCGAGATCAGCTTCTGCTGCGCGATGAAACCGTGCCAGCAGCCCAGCGACTGGGTGTACTTGGTGGGGTCGCCATCATAGGCGGCCATGTCGGCCCGCATCAGCGCCGCAGTGTAACGGGCGATGTCGAGGCCGGTCTTGAAGCGGTTCTGCAGGCGCATGCGCGCCACCGCCTCGGCGGTTACCCCGTTCCAGGTCGGCTTGGTCTCGAGAAGCGCCCGGGCCGCCTCGATCTCGCTCTGATACGAAGCTGGACCCTGGAGGGCCTGAGTGCCGATTCCCCGAGGCTGGTAATTCATGCTCGCAATCCTTTCGAAGCAGCGCCGCTATGGTCAACATCTTTGACACCGCAGCGCAAAATGAGTGCCGTAAGATAAACGCGAGACTCAGAATTTGGTAAATAGCGGCAGATATTGATTGGTGATGCCTTGTAACACATGCACATGTAATATAAGTTATTTTGTAATTATTTGTCACAGGCCTGTCTCCCACAGGCCGAGATCAGGACAGCGCCATGCCAGCGGATTCCGGAAAGAAATTGTTTGTCGGCCCCCGCTTTCGTCGCATCCGCCAGCAGTTGGGCCTGTCGCAGACCCAGATCGCCGAAGGTCTCGGCATCTCGCCGAGCTACATCAATCTGATCGAGCGCAATCAGCGCCCGGTGACCGCGCAGATCCTGCTCCGCCTGGCGGAGGCTTACGATCTTGACCTGCGCGATCTCGCGACCGCCGACGAAGACCGTTTTTTCGCCGAACTGAACGAGATCTTCTCCGACCCGCTGTTCCGGCAGATCGATCTGCCGAAGCAGGAATTGCGCGATCTAGCCGAACTTTGTCCTGGCGTTACGCACGCGCTGCAACGCCTTTACGCCGCCTACACCGAAGCCCGCCGCGGCGAGACCATGGCGGCAGCGCAGATGGCCGACCGCGACGAGGGTACGCGTTTCGAGGCGAATCCGATCGAGCGCGTGCGCGATCTGATAGAGACCAACCGCAACTATTTTCCCGAACTCGAAACGGCCGCGGAAAATCTGCGCGACGAAATCAACGTACCTGCGGAGGATTTGTTTGCCGCGCTGTCGGGCCGCCTGCGTGAAAAACACTCGATCCTCACGCGCATCATGCCGGTCGATGTCATGCGCGAAACGCTCCGCCGCTTTGACCGTCACCGCCGGCAACTTCTGATTTCGGAACTTGTCGATGGCCCCGGCCGCGCCTTCCAGCTCGCTTTCCAAACCGGACTTGCCGAATGCGCCAGCACGATCGAGACAATCATCGGCCGCGCCGGGCCGCTGGATGACGCGCCACGGAGGCTTTATCGGATCACACTCGCCAATTACTTCGCTGCCGCGGTAATGATGCCGTACCAGCCGTTTCAAACCGCAGCCGATGCGCTTGCCTACGATCTCAACATCCTGTCGCAGCGGTTCAACGCCGGCTTCGAGCAGGTCTGTCATCGCCTGACCACCTTGCAGCGCCCCAATGCGCGGGGCGTTCCTTTCTTCATGCTGCGGGTCGACAATGCCGGCAACGTGTCGAAGCGCTTTTCCTCCGGCACGTTCCCGTTCTCGAAATTCGGCGGCACCTGTCCGCTATGGAACGTGCATTCCACCTTCGACACACCAGACCGCCTGCTGAGCCAGGTGATCGAGTTGCCCGATGGCACGCGATATTTCTCGATCGCGCAGGTGGTCCGCAGACCTGCGGCGCCGCACGCGCAGCCGCAGCCGCGCTTTGCGATCGGACTGGGGTGCGAAATCCGCCATGCCTCGAAGCTCGTCTATGCGAGCGGCCTCAATCTCGACACGTCGGAAGGCACGCCGATCGGGGTCAACTGCCGGCTGTGCGAACGCGAGAATTGCAGCCAGCGCGCAGAACCGCCGATCACCCGCACGCTGATCCTGGATGAAAATACGCGGCGAATGTCGTCGTTCGTCTTTTCCAATGCCCGCGAATTGTGAGCAGCCCTAACAATCGCGTGCGGAGGGCGGAAGCTTGGCGGCAGCGGTTGGCTAATCCGCCGGAACCGTTATGGTGCGTTGAGCCTTCTCCACCTCCCCGCCCCCGAAAGTGGATATCCCGACATGTTCGTTTCGTTCTTCCCTCGCCCGAAGCTGTTCTTCTGGTCAGCGCTCGTTTGGATCGTGCTGTCGATGGCCCTTTGGTACGGGTATGCAGGCCATGTGGTACCAGCGAAGGAACCCGAAATCATCGGCGTGGCGCGGTTCTGGTCGGCGCCGGAATTGTGGTTCGACCTCTATTTTGCGATCAGCGTCGCAATCTTCGCCGGTTTCTGGATGGTGCTGTCGCCGCATCCGTGGTCGGCATGGTCGATCCTTGGCTCGGCGCTGATCCTGTTCACCTCCTATTTCCAGGTCCAAGTGAGTGTGGCCATCAACGACTGGCGCGGGCCCTTCTATAACCTCATCCAAAAGGCGCTTACGCCTTCGACAAAAGGAATGGTCACGGACGCGGAATTTTACGGCTATATCCTGACTTTCTTCAGCATCGCTACGGTCTTCATTTTGGTCGTCGTGCTGACGCGGTTTTTCGTGAGCCACTTTGTTTTCCGCTGGCGCACTGCGATGAACGACTTCTACGTCGCGAATTGGCCCCGCTTGCGCACAATCGAAGGCGCCTCGCAGCGGGTGCAAGAAGATACCATGCGGTTTGCGACCATCCTGGAAAACCTCGGGGGCAACCTGGTCAACGCGGTGTTGACGCTGATCGCATTCCTTCCGGTGCTGTTACTCCTGTCAAAGGATGTCACTGAACTTCCCCTGGTCGGCGCGATTCCCTACCCGCTTGTCGTCGCGGCGGTGCTTTGGTCGGTGTTCGGCACCGGCCTTCTGGCGCTGGTCGGAATTCGTTTGCCTGGAATCGAGTTTCACAATCAAAGGGTCGAGGCGGCCTACCGCAAGGAGCTCGTCCTTGGCGAGGACAGCGCCGAGCGCGCCGACCCGCCGACCCTGGCTATGCTGTTTTCCTATGTTCGCCGGAATTATTTCTGGCTCTATCTGAACTACATGTACTTCAACGTGGGACGCTATCTTTACATTCAGACCGATGCGATCTTCGCCTACGTCCTGCTCGTGCCGACACTTGTTGCGGGAGCAATCACGTTAGGCATCATGCAACAGATTCTGGGTGCATTCTCGGAGGTCAGGAGTTCGTTCCAGTACCTTGTCAACTCCTGGAGCACGATCGTCGACCTGCTCTCGATCTATAAGCGCCTGCGTAGCTTTGAGGCAAAGCTCCACGGGGAGCCGCTGCCGCCGATCGAGTCGGAAGCGGAGCCGCAGCCTTCATGATTTCCGGTGCGAACGCTCGTTCATTCTACTAAAGGCTAATTTCTGGGAGGTTGCTGCGGACTCCTAATTTTTTTTTAAGCCGCGAGGAAACTGTTTTCCGCAACTCCGGGGGCTCGCGTTCGTTACCGCACCATACGAGCCCATAAAGGTAGGAGTTCTATATGAGAAGGCAGATTCTCGCGGGCGCGGCTGCGCTCGCTCTCGCAGTCGGAATGTCGACCAGCGCAATGGCCTTTGGTCATGGTGGCGGCGGCGGCTTCCACGGCGGAGGCGGTGGTTTTCACGGTGGCGGTGGCTTCCATGGCGGCGGCATGGGCTTCCATGGCGGCGGCATGGGCTTCCATGGTGGTGGCATGGGCTTCCACGGCGGCGGCATGGGCATGGCCCGCGGCGGCTTCCATGGCGGCATGGCCCGTGGCGGCTTTGGCGGCGCCCGCTACGCTGGCATGCGCGGCTACGGCGGCTGGCGCCATGGCGGTTGGGGCGGCAGGCGGTTCGCACGCGGTTACGGCGGCTGGGGCGGTTACGGCGGCTGGGGCTGGGGCGGCGGATGGGGTTATCCCTACGGCGTCGGATATGATGTCGGATACGATTACGGCTATCCATATGATGCTTATGCTGCCGACGTAGGATTGGTCAGTGTCGGGCTTGGAATAGCAGATGCGGTCACCGGCTATTGTGACCCATATTACGGCTACGGCTACGGTTACTGCGGACCGGGTTACGGCTATTACGGCGTGCCCCTCAATCCGTGGTAAGCGCCCGCTCCGCAACTTAGAAAGCGCCTCAAGATCCGCCCGGAGAACCCAGGCGGATCTTGGATTTATGGTGGCGGCCCACCGTCCCCAGACAGAACGTACGTAGCTTGCTGCCAGCCGGCATTGCACGTGCCCCTCCGAACACCCACTTCAATTCGCCGCATCCAAATTGGTGCAGGAACCGCGGGAATTGTCCTGACCGGGACGGAGGAGATGCGATGAGAAAGCAAATTCTGGCCACCACCACGGCGCTGGCGCTTGCCGCAGATCTGACGAGCCCCGGGATGGCTCTTGACCATAAGGCCGAGAGCCGTCGTTACGCCGGACATTTCGCTGGCGCGTCAGGTGGAATGCACGACCGCCGGGGCACGCACACCAGCCGGTTTCCAGGAGTTGCCGGCCCGGAGAGGCAGCACCGCGGTGGCTTTGTCGATCTCGGTCCACTCGGCATTACGACGGCTTGCGGCTCCTATCGCTATGGGCACGATGACTGCGGCTCCGGCTACGGCACGCCAATTGACGCCTGGTCCCGATAAGCAGCGGCGCGAGTTGTTAAGGGTAACCACAGATTCAGGGACATATCAGAACGGATCATCCGTCTTCGACCGAAACATGGGTTCATGTCGGCGCTAGTCGTCGCAGGCGCATCACCGTCGGCCCGTTCGCTGCTGCGCGTGAGGCTGCAGCCGTTGACCAGCTCGCTCGCTCCGTCGCGGCTATACCGGGCTCGCCACGATAGATCTCGCCTGTTCGCCTCATGCCCCTAAAATAATCTCAAGCCGATGGGGCGGCAGGGGTGATAACGGTGCTACTGGAGATCAATAGACAGCGACATCCAACCGGTAGCGGCATGCGGATATACTCGAAGTTCGGTCTTCTGTTTGGTTCAATCGGCCTCGCGGCGCTCGGGAGCCTGGCATGGGCGCAACCTGTCGCGCCGGAATTTCACCGGCCGGCACGCGCCGCCGTTCCGCGAGCCGCTAGTTGTCATAACGGGGCGAGTTTCGACCGCTTCCTGGCTGACCTCAAGCAACAGGCGCTGGCGGCCGGCGTTTCGCAGCGCGCCATCAACGAGGCCGCGCCTTACCTCGTCTACGATCAGGGCATCGTCAACCGCGACCGCGGCCAGCGCGTATTCGGGCAGATCTTCACCGAGTTCGCCGGCCGTATGGCCGCGCCCTATCGGATGCAGCAGGGCCAGGCGCGGATCAGAACTTATGCCGCCGCATTCGCTCGGGCCGAAAAGGAGTACGGCGTGCCTCCGGCGGTGATTGCGGCGTTCTGGGGCCTGGAAAGCGATTTCGGCGCCAATATGGGCAACCTGCCGACACTGCGCTCGCTGGTATCGCTCGCTTATGATTGCCGGCGTTCCGAGCGCTTTGTCGGCGAAACCATTGCCGCGCTGAAGATCATCGACCGCGGCGATCTCACGCCGGATGAAATGATCGGCTCGTGGGCCGGCGAGCTCGGCCAGACGCAATTTCTGCCGACGCATTATTTCACCTATGCCGTGGACTATGGCGGCCACCGCAATCTCCTGCATAGCCCCGAGGACGTGATCGGCTCGACGGCGAACTACATTGCGAACGGGCTGAAATGGCGGCGCGGCGAGCCCTGGCTACAGGAGGTTCGCGTGACGGCACCGGCCAATTTCCCGTGGGAGCAGGCCGATCTCACCATACGACTGCACCGTTCGAAATGGGCGCAGCTTGGCGTCAGATATCCCGACGGCCGGCCGTTGCCGAATGACGAGATGCCGGCTTCGCTGCTGCTGCCGATGGGCCGCAATGGCCCGGCCTTTCTCGCCTACGCCAATTTCGCGGCCTATACCGAATGGAATAACTCGCTGATCTACTCGACGACCGCGGCCTATCTTGCGACCCGCATTGCCGGCGCACCGCCGATGCAACGGCCGAGCGCCCCCGTGGCACAACTGCCGCTCGGCCAGTTACGCGAACTGCAACAGCTGTTGGTGCGCGCCGGTTACGACGTCGGCAAGATCGATGGCGTGATGGGGCAGCAGAGCCGCAGCGCGGTCAAGGCGATGCAGATCAAATTCGGCTTGCCGGCCGACTCCTGGCCGACGGCCGAACTGCTGGTGAAGATGCGCGGGGCGCGCTTGCCGTCCGCCGCTGCACTTGCGCAACCGCCGCGGTAATATCCAATCACGTTTTCGCTGCTATAGAATTGCAGACTTCCGGCCGCATCTCATTTGTGGCAAGCCGCCCGGCGACAAGAATTTACACGCCACGAAAGAGCATCACATGTCCTTCTATGACGCTTCCGTTCCCGCCCTCCTGCAGATTCTCGGCAGCCTCTCGGGCATTCTCAGCAAGGCAGAGGCCCATTGCGCATCGAAAAACCTCCAGCCGGAGGTATTGCTCTCGGCACGGCTCTATCCCGACATGCTGCCGTTCACGCGCCAGATTCAGCTGGCGTGCGATTTCGCTGGCAAGGGCTGTGCGCGGCTTGCCCATATCGACGTGCCTTCCACGCCCGATACCGAAAAGGGCTTTGGGGAATTGCGGCAGCGGCTGGCGAACACCAGCGAATATCTCAAGAAGTTTACCCCTACACAATTCGAAGGCGCCGACAGCCGCGAGGTCACTTTCCCGGTCGGCGCGGATCGCACGCTCACGCTGAAAGGTCAGGAATTCCTCAACCGCTTTGTATTCCCCAACTTCTATTTCCACGCAGCGATTGCCCACGGCATTCTTCGTCACAATGGCGTCGAGATCGGCAAACGGGACTTTCTCGGCGTTGCCTGAGCGATCCTCCGCAGTGCCGGCGGAGCGAAGTTTGCTAAAATGACGCGAACCAAAGGATGGTCTTCATTATTTGCGCCGTTTTCGAGCAAAATCTTGCCGGCTGGCGGTTTCGTGATTGCGAACGGCTTGTTGTTGCGAGCCGGAATGCACAACTCGATGTCACGTCCCGTCGATCGTACTCCCGCCTGCTTTTTCACTCACCGAGATCATCCCAATGAGCACATCCAAACTTTTCGAACCGTTCACGCTTGGCTCGATCACTCTCTCAAACCGCCTTGTGATGGCCCCGCTCACGCGCAACCGCGCCCTCAAAGGTTTCGTGCCCAATCCGCTGGCGGTTGAATATTACGGCCAGCGTGCGTCGGCAGGCCTTCTGATCAGCGAAGCCACCCAGGTTTCACAGCAGGGCCAGGGATATCAGGACACGCCCGGCATCTATTCCGAGGAACAGATTGCCGGCTGGCGCAAGGTGACGGATCGCGTGCACGCCAAAGGCGGGCGCATCTTCCTCCAGCTTTGGCATGTCGGTCGCATCTCGCATACCTCGCTGCAACCGAACAATGGTGCACCGGTCGCGCCATCCGCGATCCGGGCCAAGACCAAGACCTTCGTCAACGGTACCTTTGCCGACGTATCCGAGCCGCGCGCGCTCGAACTTTCGGAGATTCCTGGCATCATCGCCAGCTTCAGGCAGGGCGCCGCCAATGCCGTTGCGGCCGGGTTCGACGGTGTCGAGGTGCACGGCGCCAATGGTTATCTGCTCGACCAGTTCGCCAAGGACGGCACCAACAAGCGCACCGATGCCTATGGGGGCGGAATCGAGAACCGCGCCAAATTGATGCTGGAAGTCGCAAAGGCCGTCGCCTCGGAAGTGGGCGCCGAACGTACCGGTATCCGAATCTCACCTGTCACGCCGGCCAATGACGTCTCCGACTCCAACCCGCAGCCGCTGTTCGACTACATCGTCGACCGTCTCAACGCGTTGAATCTGGTCTATATCCACGTCATCGAAGGCGCGACGGGCGGTCCGCGGGATATCGCCCCATTCGACTACCAGTCGCTGCGCAATCGCTTCAAGGGCGCCTATATCGCCAACAACGGCTACGACTTTCAGCTGGCGAACAAGGTGCTGACGGCCAATGAGGCGGATCTGATCGCATTCGGGAAATTGTTCATTTCCAACCCGGATCTCGTCGAGCGCTTCAAGCGCGGCGCGCCCCTTAATGCATTCGACAAGGCCACTTTCTATGGTGGCGGCGCCAAGGGATATACGGACTATCCGGCGCTCGAATCCGCCTCCACCGCGGTGTGACAGGCGGTTATGCCGGTCTATGGCGCAGTCGTTCCCGGTTGCCCTCTCGCCTACGGCTGAGGGCGGCCGCGGCATCGATCTCGCCCTGGTATTAGTCCAGCGGCTGATCTTGCTGAATGGCTTGCGGCCGGCCTTCTTCGTCGATCGCGACATAGGTGAAGTGGCCGTCGGTCACGAGGATCGGCTGCAATTCCTTGCGGCGAAGCACCCAGGCTTCGAGGTGCACCGTGATCGACGTCCTCCCCATCCTGACGAGATTGGCGTGCACCGAAACGAGATCTCCGACATAGACGGGCTTGCGGAAATTCATCGCATCGATCGCAACGGTAACGGCGCGTGATTTCGTCGTCTTGGATGCAAACACGCCGCCGCCGACATCCATCTGGCTGAGCAGCCAGCCGCCGAAAATGTCGCCATTCTGGTTGGTATCGGCCGGCATCGCCAGCGTGCGAATGCAGAGCTCGCCGGACGGCGCGGTTGCGGTGACAGGCGAAGCGTGAACGGCTTGCGGGTCGGTCATATCATTACCTGAAATTTTCCCAGCCCGCATCCGGCGCGAACCGGCCGCCGAATTTGGTTTCCAGCTTACGCAAAGCGGACGTCACGTTTTCCACTCCTCGCGTCCGCGCGTAATTCAACGGACCGCCGCGGAACGGGGCGTAGCCCGTGCCGAAAATCATGGCGCCATCGACCATATCGGGATCATCGACGATGCCCTCGCGCAGGCAGGCGACGCAGACGTTCGACATCGGCAGGATCAGCCGGTCGATCATCTCCGCGTCGGGCTCCGCAGCGGATACAGGCCGGGCTTTGTCGGCCTTGCCGTCACGCCAGACATAAAATCCCCTTCCGGTTTTGCGGCCGAGTTCGCCCTTTGCAACCTTGTCGCGCAGCCAGGCCGGCGTCGGCGGCAACAGGTCGCCGAATTTCGAGCGGAGCATGTCGCCGACCGCAAGGCAGATATCGAGCCCGACCTGATCGGCGAGTTCGATCGGCCCCATCGGCATCCCGAACTTTTCGGCCGCCGCATCGATCACCGTCTTGTCGACATTGGCATCGAACAGCACCATGGCTTCCAGCATGTAGGGCGTCAACGCGCGATTGACGACAAAACCGGGCGAACTCCTGACCGGCAACGGCAGGCGATCGATCGCACCGACAAAGGCCAACGCTTCCTTCAGAAGCTGCGGATCGGTGCCGTCATGGCTGACGACCTCGATCAATTGCAGGCGCGAGACCGGATTGAAGAAGTGCAAGCCAAGCAACCGCTCCGGCTTTTCCAGAGTCGCGCGCAAATCCTGCAAAGGGATGCTAGACGTATTGGTGGCAAGGATCGCGCCCGCCTTCATTCGCGGCTCGAGGCCGGCATAGACCTTCTGCTTGAGCTCAAGCTTTTCCGGCACCGCCTCGATGATGAGGTCCGCCGTACGAACTCCCTCGCCGTCGAGATCGGGGATCAGGCGATCGAGTGCGTCACGCACTTCGGTACGCTTGCGGATGATCTTGCTGAACAGATCGGCCGCGCGCTTGACTGCGCCGGCAATCGGATCGGGCTTCATGTCCGCCAGCGTGGCCTTCAATCCTCGATTGGCGCACCAGGCCGCGATATCGCCGCCCATCGCACCGGCGCCGATGACGTGGACTTGCCTGATCTTGTTATCGGAGCCAGCCTGCTTCTTCATCTGATCGCGCAGGAAGAATACCCGGATCAGGTTTTGCGCCGTGGGCGTCACCATCAGGTGCGCGAACGAGCTCCGTTCGGCGGCGAGCATCGCAGCCTTGTTGCCGCCGTGCTTTTCCCAGAGATCGATCAATCCGTAGGGCGCCGGATAATGCTCGGGCGAGGCGGCCTTCGCCGCTTCGGAACGCATGCGCGAGGCGAGAAAGCCGCGCACCGGGCCGGCGTTCAAAACGCTATGGAGGAAACCGGGCCCGGCACGCTTGAGCCGGCCGAAGACGGCGTCCTTCACGGCATTGCGAACATGCCGCTCTTCCGTCACTGCATCGACGAGGCCGAGCGATTTGGCGCGGCGCGCATCGATGGTGCGGCCTGTGAGCATCAGCGTCATCGCCTGCATCGGATTGATGAGCTCAGTGAAACGGGCCGTGCCGCCGAGGCCGGGATGCAATCCCAGCATCACCTCCGGAAAACCGAAGCGCGCGTCGGAAATGGCGATGCGCGACTGACAGGCGAGCGCGACTTCCAGCCCACCACCGAGGCAAAAGCCGTGGATCACGCTCACCGTTGGAAATTTCACTGCTTCCAGCCGGTCGATCACCGCATGGGCGCGCGCAATCTGCGCCTCGACTGCAGCCGAATCTGTTGCTCCGCGGAATTCGTTGACGTCGGCCCCGGCGATGAAGCCGGAAGCTTTGGCCGAGCGGATCACCAAACCGGCCGGCCGCTCACTTTCGAGCGCGGCCAGCACCGCGTCGAACTCGGACAGCACCTCGGCTGACAGCGTGTTGGCGCTGGCGCCGTCCCGGTCAAACAGCAGCCAGGCGATGCCATCGGCATCGCGCGTCAGTTTGAAATGACGGTACGCGCCGCTAGCCGCCGGCTTCGGTCCGAGTTCGAGCACGCGGTCAGAAAGAACGTCGAGGATATGGCTTTCCATGACGCCCCCTATACCGTCTCGATCAGCATGGCGCCGCCCAGCCCGCCGCCGATACATTCGGTGGCGATGCCGCGCCTGGTGCCGAGCCGCTTCATCGCATTGACGAGATGCAGCACGATGCGGTTGCCGCTGGTGCCTACCGGATGGCCGAGACTGATCGCGCCGCCATCGACGTTCAGCCGGGTCTGGTCGAGCTGGCCTGCGGCGCCGTCGAGCCCCAAAACCTCCCGGCAGAATTTGTCGTCATTCCAGGCCGCAAGGCAGCCCAACACTTGCGTGGCAAAAGCCTCGTTCAATTCCCAGGTCTCGATATCCGGGAGCGCCAATTTGTTGCGCTTCAACAGTTCGGTCGCCGACATCACCGGGCCCAGTCCCATGATCGAGGGATCGAGCGCCGCCCAGTGGCTGTCGACGATCACGGCCTTTGGCGTAAGACCATGTTTTGCAACCGCCTCTTCCGAAGCGAGGATCACCCACGAGGCGCCATCGGTTATCTGCGAGGAATTGCCCGCGGTGACCTGGCCCCATGGCCGCTCGAACACTGGCTTCAGCGTAGCCAGTTTCTCCGGCGTCGAATCCGGCCGCACGCCGTCGTCGTGATCGTAGAATTTGCCGTCGCGGGCAAAGGCTGTCTCGACTTCTCCCTTCAAAAATCCGCTCGCTTGCGCATGCGCTAGCCGCCTGTGGCTTTCCGCGGCGTAGGCGTCGGACTGCTCACGCGTGATGCCGAAGAGATGGCCGACAACCTCCGCGGTCTGCCCCATGTTGAGTTCGGTGATCGGGTCGGTGAGGCCGCGCTCAAGCCCGATCACCGGCTTGAAATAGGCCGGGCGCGCTTTCGCGATCGCGCCGAGTTTCGCCAGGATCCCCTTGGCGGTCGCAAGCCCTGCAAACCAGCGCACTCCCTGCTGCGGCCATACCAGTGGCGCATAACTCAGCGCTTCGGTGCCACCGGCCAGAATAAGATCAGAGATGCCTTCGCGAATGTAGCGAAAGGCCGTGTCGATGGACTGCATGCCGCTGCCGCAATTGATCTGCACGGTGAAGGCCACCATCCGCTCGCCCATGCCGAGCCGGAGCGCAGCGACCCGCGCGGGATTCATTTCGTCGGCAATGACGTTGACGCAGCCAAGGATGACCTGATCGAAGCTGTCGGGTGCGAAGGGCTGGCGGGCGAGCAGCGGCCGGCCACACTGAACAGCCAGATCAACCGGCGTGAACGGACCGGGACCGGAGCGCGCCTTCAGGAACGGCGTGCGGCTGCCGTCGACAATAAAGACGGGTCGCGCCATCAGCTTGCCGCCCTCTGCTCACCGAGCTCCTGGAAGAACTGGTGCACGTTCGGCTTTTTGTAAATCGGCGACAGCGCCTCGGGCGCAAAATCGTCGACATCGATCACCTTCGCAACAGCCTCATGTGCCGCCTTGAGTTTTTCACCTTCAGCCTGCGTGATCACGCCCTGTTTTACGGCCTCATGCCAATCGTGCAGGCGTGCCGCGCGCATGCGCTTTGCAATCTCTTCCGCACCGGTGACGAGAAGGAATGCCTTCTCAAGTCGCGCCACGCCGCCATCGTCGTCCACGTGCGCAAGGTCGGGCGTCAGCCGATCGCGCACCGCCGATGGCTCCAGCACGAGCTGAGCACATTCGTGCACCACGCGGTCGGAAGGCCCGAGCACGCGTGCGCCGAACGGCTGAACCACGAGCTTCAAAATGGCGGCAATAAACCGATTGGGCAGGTTGGCCAGAATTTCCGCAAAGCGAATCTCGATGGTGCGAAAGCCGCTCGCCATGCACCATTCGAGCGCAGCGAAATCGGCGGCCTGACGTCCCTCGTCCTGCCAGCGTTTCAGCGCTGCCGACAACAGATAAAGCTCGGAGAGGATGTCGCCGAAACGCGCGGACAACATTTCCTTTCGCTTGAGCGCGCCGCCAAGCGTGAGCAGCGCCATATCGGCGCAGAGTGCGAAGGCCGACGAATACCGTGACAGCTGGCGATAGAATCTGGTCGCGTCACCGGCGTCGGGCGCCGGCGCAAACAGGCCGCCGGTCCAGCTACGTCCCAAGGCACGGAACAGCGTCATCACGCTGTGTCCAACATGCTTCCAGAACGCATCATCGAAATCATCCAGACCCTTGGCGCGGTCCTGTTCGCCGAGCGCGTTCATTTCCTGCAGCAGATAGGGATGAGCGCGGATCGCCCCCTGCCCGAACACGATCAGGTTGCGCGTCAGGATATTGGCGCCCTCGACGGTGATGCCGACCGGCACCGAGCGGTAAAGGTTGCCGATGTAATTCTGCGGCCCGTCGATCACGGCCTTGCCGCCATGGATGTCCATGGCGTCGTCGATCGCGATCCGCATGCGTTCGGTCGCCTGCAGCTTCATGATGCCGGAGATGACAGCCGGATGGTGGCCTTTGTTGAGCGCCGCACAGGTCAGCCGCCGCGCCGCATCGAGCAGGTATGCGGTGCCGGCGATGCGCGCGAGCGGTTCTTCGATGCCTTCGAATTTGCTGATGGAAATGCCGAACTGATCGCGAATGCGCGCATATGCACCGGTGGTGCGTGCAGCGTAGGCCGCGCCTGCCGCCGACAGCGATGGCAGCGAGATTCCGCGTCCGGCGGCAAGCGCCGTCATCAGCATCTTCCAGCCCTGGCCAAGGCGTTCCTTGCCGCCAATGATATAGTCGAGCGGAATGAAGACGTCCTTGCCCCAGTTCGGACCATTCTGAAAAACCTGCATCGCAGGCAAATGCCGGTGGCCGATGGAGACGCCGGGAAGATCGGTCGGGATCAGCGCAACGGTGATGCCGAGTTCGTCGTCGTTGCCGACGAGATGGTCGGGGTCGTAGGCCTTGAACGCCAGCCCCAGGAGTGTCGCGACCGGACCAAGCGTGATGTAACGCTTGTGCCAGTTGAGGCGAAGGCCGAGCACCTCTTCGCCCTCGAACTCGCCCTTGCAGATCACGCCGCTGTCGATCATCGAAGCCGCGTCCGAGCCCGCCTCCGGGCTGGTAAGGCCGAAACAGGGAATGTCGCGGCCATCCGCCAGCCGCGGCAGCCAGCGCTCCTGCTGCTCCTTGGTGCCGAAGCGCATCAGGAGTTCGCCGGGTCCGAGCGAGTTCGGCACCATGACGGTGACGGCTGCGACCAGCGAGCGCGATGACAATTTGCGCACCACTTCAGAATGCGCGTAGGGCGAAAAGCCGAGTCCGCCATGTTCCTTCGGGATGATCATCCCGAAGAACTTCTTCTGTTTGATGTAATCCCATACTTCGGGCGGCAGGTCGCGCCATTCCCAGTTGATCTTCCAGTCGTCGAGCATCGTGCAGAGTTCGTCGACGGTGTCGTTGAGGAAGGTCCTCTCCTCCGCCGTCAGCGTTGCCGGCGCATAATTGAGCAGCTTCGACCAGTCCGGGTTTCCGGTGAAGAGATCGGCATCCCACCAGACGTCGCCGGCCTCGAGCGCCTCCCGCTCGGTATCTGACATCGACGGCAGGACGCCGCGTGCCCAGGAGAAGATCGGCTTGGTCAGAAAATCGCGGCGGAAGGAGCTCATGACGATGTCCTTGGATCAGGCGGCGCGGACCTCAATTCTAACGGAAGAAACCGGATTCGGGTGAAGACTTCGACCCGAAAGAAGGACAAATTGATACGGCCTCACCGGAACGATTGTTTACGCTCCTGTCTGGAAATGCCTGATTTCGGCGGGCTTTGTGTGATGGCGCGCCGCGGACGCAAGCTGGCGGAAGAGCCTCAGTCCGGCCGCGGCATTTCAAACATGGCGTCCTGGCGAATCTCGAAATAATCGCCCCTGCGGCCGGCGCGCACGATCGGATGGGCCAGCGCCGTCTGATAGACGCCGTCCTTGATCATCGCCTTGTCGATATGGACGGCAACGACCTCGCCGAGCGTGAGCCACGCCTGCGCCTTCCTGCCGTCGGCGCCCTGCAGCTGAACGATCTGCGTCAGTTTGCATTCGAACGAAACCGGGCTTTCGCCAACGCGGGGCACCTTCACCAGCTTGCATGGCACAGCGGTGAGGCCTGCGATTCCGAATTCGTTGACCTCGTGGGCGACATGCGCGGCGGTCGCGTTCATCTGCTGTGCCAGATGCCTGGTCGCGAGATTCCAAACGAACTCGCCGGTCTCCTGGATATTGGCGACGCTGTCCTTCCAGGCGGTCGAGGAAAATCCGATGATCGGCGGCGTATAGCAGAAGCCGTTGAAGAAACTGTATGGCGCCAGATTGACGTTGCCCTTGCCATCGCGCGAGGAAATCCAGCCGATCGGCCTCGGCGCGATGATGGCATTGAATGGATCGTGTTTCAGGCCGTGGCCGTTCTTCGGCTCGTAATAGTACAGATCTTTTTCGGTCACGCTGGGCTCTTCCTGTGAAATGTCATTCATTCCGGATGCGATGTCTCGCACCGCCCCGGGCACGGCAACATATCTTCAGAATGTTCAGAAGGCTATTCCACCTTCCGTGTCGCCAGTCCGGCGAGCAGGAAATCGACCATCTGCTCGATTGGCGCATGGGGCTTCGGCTTGTTGAGCGCCTGAGCGATCATCTGGGGATGAAAATAACCGATCATGGCCTGACAGGTGCACAGGGCAGCCGATGGCACGTCGCTAGTCTCGAATTCGCCGGACGCGACCCCTTGCGCAATCACCGTGCCGATCGCCTCGACAACGGTCTGCATATGGGCAACACAGACTTCCCAGCACTCCTCCATCGCAATCTCGACCATTTCGTGCAGCTTGGAATCGCCGACAAAGCGCTCCGAATTCATGCGATGGATCGTGGTCAGCAGTTCACGCAGACGCGGCGTTGCGGGCCCCGGCTTCGCCACGATCGCCCTCGCCGCCATTTCCACTTCGCCCATCAGGTCACGCGCAACGCCTTCGTGAATCGCCTTTTTCGACTCGAAGAAGCGGTACACGTTGGCCGGGCTCATATGCAGCTCTTTGGCGATGTCCCCGACCGTGGTCTTCTGGTAGCCGATCTGGCGGAACAGCCGCTCGGCCACCTCGAGAATACGCTCCCGGGTGTCCGTTTCGGTATGTTCGGCAGTCAGCGTCATTTTCGCACTCGATTCATCCTGCTCGATCGGCGATCGGGCAGGCCCTTTGCAAACAACACCCCACCTGCGTCGATGTTCAAATCACTCCGCAGCCTCAGCCAACGGAAAAGCGGGCCGGTGGACGCCCCCTTGCGGCGGCGCAAGGCCAACATGAACGCTTCCGCCGCTTTCTTCAAGACTTTTACGGAACCAGAGCGCATAGAGACCCGGCAAGTACAGCAAGGTCAGGAACGTTGCGACGAACAGGCCACCCATAATGGTGATTGCCATCGGTCCCCAGAAGGCCGAACGCGACAGCGGAATCATCGCCAGGATCGCGGCCAGCGCCGTCAACACCACCGGCCGTGCGCGCCGCACGGTGGCTTCCACGATGGCCTGCCGCCGGGTCAGACCATGCGCGACGTCGGTTTCGATCTGGTCGACGAGGATCACGGTGTTGCGCATGATCATGCCGGCCAGCGCGATCAGGCCGAGCAGCGCGACAAAGCCGAACGGCTTGTTGGCGAGGTTTAGCCCCAGTGAGGCGCCGACAATGCCGAGCGGCGCGGTCAGAAATACGAGAAACAGCCGCGAGAAGCTCTGCAACTGGATCATCAAGAGCGTCAGCATCACGATGATCATCAGCGGAAACAGCACGAAAATCGAGGCATTGCCCTTCGCCGACTCCTCGAACGCGCCACCCGGTTCGATCCGGTAGGCCGGCTCCAGATGGTCGCGGATGTCCTGAAGTTTCGGCCAGATCTGGTTGGTGACGTCAGGCGCCTGAACACCGTCGACGACATCGCCCCGCACCGTGATTGCCATGTCGCGGTTGCGCCGCCAGATGATCGGCTCCTCATGATCGTATTCAATCCTGGCAATCTGCGTCAGCGGCACCGCAACCCCGTTGCGCGAGGTCACCGTAAGATCGCCGACATGGCCGAGATCCAGCCGCTCGGAAGGAACGGCACGCGCCACCACGTCGATTTTCTCGACGCCGTCTCGTACGGTCGTCACCGGCACGCCTGAAATCAGCATGGCCAGCGCTTGCGACACGTCCTGCGGGGTCAAGCCGAGCGCGCGAGCGCGATCCTGATCGACGACGAGCTTGAGATACGGCGATTGTTCGTTCCAGTCGAGCTGCGGATCCCGGATGTTCTTGTTCTCCCGGACAACGTCGCGCACCTTGTAGGCGATCTCGCGCACGATCTTGGGGTCCGGCCCGATCACGCGGAATTGCACCGGGAATCCGACCGGCGGCCCGAAGTTGAAGCGGTCGACCCGCACGCGCGCCTCGGAAAGATCGCCCGCGTCGACTGCCTTCTCGATTTTCGCCTTGATCCGTTCGCGCGCCTCGACGCCCTTGGCGACGATCACGATCTCGGCAAAGGCCTCATTCGGGAGTTGGGGATTGAGCCCGAGCCAGAATCGCGGCGACCCCTGTCCTACGTAAGAGGTGTAGGTTGCAATATCCTGATCGCCCTTAAGCAGTTCCTCGGCCTTCTTCACGGATTTTTCCGTGACATTGAAGGCGGTGCCCTCCGGAAGGCGGAGTTGCAGGAACAGTTCCGGGCGCTCGGACAGCGGGAAGAACTGCTGTTGAACGTGGCCGAAAGCGACGATTGAGGCGGCGAACACGCCGATCGTTGCCAACACGGTCTTGATGCGGTGGTTCACGCACCACTGAATCACGCTGCGTAGCGCTCGGTAGACCCGCGTCTGGTAGATCGCATGCGGATCGTGATTCCGATGAATCTTGACGTCAGGCAGCAGCTTGACGCCGATATAGGGTGTAAAAATCACGGCGACAAACCAGGACGCAACCAGCGAAATCGCCACGATCCAGAAGATGCCGCCGGCATATTCGCCGACCGCCGAATTGGCGAAGCCGATCGGTAGAAAACCGGCCGCGGTGACCAGCGTGCCCGTCAGCATAGGAAATGCCGTGGATTCCCAGGCAAAGGACGCCGCGCGGATCCGGTCCCATCCCTGCTCCATCTTCACGACCATCATCTCGACCGCGATGATGGCGTCATCGACCAAAAGGCCGAGCGCGATAATCAGGGCGCCGAGTGTGATGCGATGCAGATCGAGCGACATCGCATCCATCACAATAAAGACGATCGCAAGCACCAGCGGGACAGAGAGCGCGACCACGATGCCGGTGCGCCAACCGAGCGCCAGAAAGCTGACGAACAGCACGATTGCCAGCGCTTCGACGAAGGAGTGCACGAACTCACCGACCGCGTGCTCGACCACTTCCGGCTGGTCGGCGATGCGGTCGGTGGAGATGCCCTGCGGCACCGACCGCATGAATTCGTCGGTCGCAGCCGTCACCTCCTTGCCGAGTTCGAGAATGTTGGCGCCCTTCGCCGTGACCACGCCGATACCGATGGCGGGCTTACCTTCCTGACGCACGACGAAGCTGGGCGGATCGACATAGCCGTGGCTGACCGTGGCAATATCGCCAAGACGGAAGACGCGGCCGTTGCTCTCGACCGGCGTCTCCGCCACGGCTTTCACGCCGTCGAGCGCGCCCGTGACGCGCAGCGGCACGCGCTGCGCAGAGCTCTCCACCGTTCCGGCCGGCACGACATTGTTCTGCTTCGCAAGCGAGTCGAACAGCGCCTGCGGCGTGATGCCGAGCGTGGCGAGCTTGGCATGCGAGAATTCTACGTAGATCTTCTCGTCCTGCGTGCCGTAGATATCGACCTTGGTCACGCCGTTGACCTTCAACAGCCGCTGACGCAGCCCTTCGGCAGCCTTCTTGAGCTGAGCATAATCGGCGCCATCACTCGTCATCATGTAGAGGATCGAGTCGACGTCGGAGAATTCATCGTTGACGACAGGCCCGAGTATTCCCGACGGCAGCTGGCCCTGCACGTCGACGAGTTTCTTGCGCAGCAGATAAAACAGGTACGGCACCTCTTTCGGCGGCGTCGAATCGCGGAAAGTGACCTGCATGGCCGTGAAGCCCGGCTTTGAATAGGTCTGCACCTTCTCGAAATAGGGCAGCTCCTGCATCCTCTTCTCGATGGGGTCGGCGACCTGGTCCTGCATCTCCTTGGCGGTCGCGCCCGGCCACATGACCGAAACGTTCACTACTTTCACCGTGAAGAAGGGATCCTCGGCCCGGCCGAGTTTCTCGTAGGAGAAGAAGCCGGCCACGCCGAGTGCGATGATCAGGAACAACACCAATGCGGGATGACCCACCGCCCAGGCAGACAGGTTGAAGCGCTTCATCGGTCTCTCCGTCGGGCTAAAACGACAGTGACGACACGACCCGGACCTTCTGGCTCGGATCGAGCTTCTGCACACCGAGCACGACGATCTTCGCGCCCTGGTCGACGCCGCCGGAGATCACGACACAATTGCTGTCGTAGGATTTGACGGTGACCGGCTTCAATGAAATCGCGCCCTTGTCATCGACGACGTAAAGCGAGGGACCGCCACCCTGGCTGTACAGCGCCGACAGCGGCAGCCGCGCCACACGCTCGGTCTGCTGATCAGCCAGCGTCAACATCGCGGTCATCCCCAGCGAAACGTCATCGCCCGCATCCGGCAATGAGAACTTGGCAAGATAGGTTCGCGTCACGGGATCGGCCGACGGCGCGATCTCGCGCAGCTTCGCTGCGTGCTTCTTGTCCGGCTCCGACCAGAGCGAGACCGTGGCAACGCCCGACTTGGCGCGATCGAGAAGGGTCTCGGGCATCGCGACGACCGCTTCCTTCTCACCAAGCCGGGCGATGCGGATCGCGGCCTGACCCGCGGCAACCACCTGGCCAGGTTCGATCATCGTTGCAGTGACGACACCACGGCTGTCCGCCACAAGCGTTGCGTAGGAAAGGGAATTCTTCGTCAGCTCGACCGAACGCTCGGCGCGGTCAAGCCGTGCGCGCGCCTCGTCGGCCGCAGCCTTGGCCGAATCGAGCTGCGCATCGGTGGCCCAGCCCTTGGCGCGAAGGTCCTTGGCGCGCTGCTCGGCGGCGCCCGCCTGGGCCAGCACGCCGGTTGCCGCAGTGAATTCCGCCTCGGCCTGCTCGGCCTGCAACCTCAGATCGACCTCGTCCAATGTGGCGAGCGGCTGGCCGATGTCGACCGTCTGGCCAACCTCGACCAGCCGCTTCGCCACCTTCCCGGGAACGCGAAAGCCTATATCGGTCTCGATCCGGGGCCTGATCGTGCCGACAAAGCTGCGCTCGGGAGATTGGGCTTCATAATGGACGGTGGCGACCAGAACCGGGCGGGATTCCGCCGGCTTCTCGGCAACCGTATCGTTGCAGCCGGCCAACGCGGCGGCCATGGCTGCCAATGCAATTCCGACGAAGAGCTTGGAATAACTTGATAAAATCAAGCGGGCCAACATTGGACACTCCTCTAGGCTCCAGCCACTGAGGAGTGTTGATTATTGAATGATAAAAGTCAATATTTATCACTGCTCACGAATTCATGATGAAGTCTTCCTGGAGGCTGGCTGGCCGAGAGATAAAATGGAGACGACGAGGCGGGCCAAGCCGCTTCGGAATTGGCAAACTAGCGCCCACTTTCCGAAGTTCGTGTCCCAGCCCCCACTTTCGCCAACTTCGGAAAGTCTTGGACCCTAGCTAATTTGTTGATTCTATTACGGCTTCATCGATCTGAAGTCCCTGACCGAATTCGCCCCTTGTGGTGCAGGGATTTCAGATCCTGCGGTACTAGGCCTTCAACTCGTGGCTGCCGCAAACACCAGGAAAGCCGCTATCAGGGGCAAGGTGGCGGGTACCAATAGACGGATCGAGATGTACCTCACTCGCCGAGCTGAAAGCGCTCGAAGCGATGCAGCTCTTCCTCGATGCGCCGCTTTAATCCCTTACGCGGTCCCCTCGGGGCGCTACCTACCCAGGTCCATTTCCTCAACAGCACTTTCCGGTTATGTCGGTCGGTCTTGAGGTCGAGCGCAGCGACGATCTCGTCCCCGACCAGAACCGGCAGCGCGAAATAACCATAGCGTCGCTTTTCCTTCGGCACGTAGGCTTCGAAAACGTGCTCATAACCGAAGATCAGCCGCGTCCGCTTGCGCTGGATGATGAGCGGATCGAACGGGGACAAGATGTGGACACGCTCGCCGGCGCCGGTCCCGCCCGCCTCCAGCGTCTCTGGCCGCGCCCAATACTGTTGCTTGCCGGCGCCGTCAATCGCGACGGGAACAAGCTCCTTGCGGCGAACTCGCGCGTCAATCAATCGCCGGACCGGCTTCTTGCTCGGAGCATCGAGATGGCAGATGGAATCGAGGCTGACGACGCCCTGTGCGCGAAGGCTACGATCAAGCAGATATGCGGAAATCTCCCGCGCTGAGGCCGGCTTCGGCGGCTCGTCCCATTCGAAATGCCGGTCCATCAGTTCATAGGTCTTGAGCATGCCCTTTCGCGCGGAGATCGTAACACGGCCGTCGTAGAACGCCAGTTGCAACGCCCGCTTCGAGGGCTTGCGGCTGGCCCAGGCATGCACCTTCTCGACCAGGACGTCATCCTCGATGTCGCGGATAGTCAGCGCACCTTCCTTCTTCAACAAGCGCAGCACTCTGGCAAGATCGGCAGGCTTCACCTCCTTGAACCACCGATGGCCCTCGCGCCGGTGCCGTCTCATGGCGGGGATGAAAAACCGGAAATCCTTCGCGGGCACGTAGGACAGCGCGTGGGTCCAGTATTCAAAAATGCTTTTGTCGACGCTCTGGGCCTGATGCAGGTCGGTTCGGCGATAGGCCGGAATCCGGTTCCAGAGAATGTGATGGTGGCAGCGTTCGATCACGTTGATGGTGTCGATCTGCACATAACCGAGATGCTCGACTGCGGCCGCGGTGGCCTGCGGGCCTTCGCCAAAAGGAGCTTCGGAATCAAGCTGCTGGGCCCGCAGCCAGATTGCTCTGGCGGCGGCCTTGCTCAAAGGTATTGGCGTGTCGGCGCGCGGCATTGCCGCAATCTACCCGGAGTTCGCGAGGTCCGACAGGCGCGTCGGACGAAGGGACCAGGCGGCTCAAGGCTTGGGGTGATCACCGATGCTGCCGGTGGCAGTCTCGACGTCGCAGGTGGCCCTGCCAGGCTCGGTCGCCTTGCAACGATAAACGGTGCCGGTGAGCCGGTCGATCAGCCACACATTGTCATCGAGCCCGCTTTCCATGCCGCTGAAGCGTGTACCAACCGCCGTGACCAGCGTGGAGAGCAAAATGGCGATGGCAATGATAACCGAGCCGATCAGCACGGAAACCGGGGTTCCCATCTGTCCCGGCAAGGTCGGACGAGTCCCCTGATATCCGCTTGGTTTGTTTTGTTTCGGAAACAAGGACAGTTGACGTTACTCACGCAAATCGTCGTCGCGACCCACGACTTCCCGAAGTTCGTGAAAGGAGCGCGCTAAAGCGGAGCACGAACTTGGGAAGGCGGGCACCCGAAGTCTTTAGAAGGCCATCTGGCCGATTTTTTGTTCGCTCCCCGGCAGCGAAGCGACCGCATTGCGGCGCCGGCTATTGGTCCGGAACGACCCGAGATCGGCCGCGCGCCAGCGGTTCAAGCGCGAAGATCACGCGGCCGACTTGCCCTCGTAAGCGTCGCGCAATTCGTCGATATTGAGCTTGGTCATGCCCATAATGGCCTGCATCGCCCGCTTGGCGCCGGCTGCGTCCGATCCGCCAAGCAGTTGCGGCAGCACGGACGGCACGATCTGCCAAGATACGCCATAGCGATCGCGCAGCCATCCGCATTGCAGCGTCTCGCCGCCGGACGATAGCCCATTCCAAAGGCGATCGACCTCGGCCTGATCCGCACAGTCGACCTTGAATGAAATCGCATGCGTATATTCGAAGCGCGTCCCGCCATTGAGGGCCATGTACTCCTGGCCGGCCAGGATGAAATTGACCACCAGCACGGATCCGGCCTTGGCGCCGGGATTGTCGACGGGACTCCGTTGAACCTTGTTGATCCGGGAATCCGGCAGCAACGAAACGTAGAAGTTTGCGGCTTCCTCGGCTTCGCCGTTGAACCAGAGGCAGGGCGCGATTTTGGACATGGTCGGGTTCTCCTTCGATGACTTCGGCCGGAGGACGAACGAGCGAGACAACATCCGACACCCGATTATCGAAAATTTTAAGGCTGAAGGCCGGTGCGCGGGCCGTATTGTCGCAGAGAAGAAAATGGCCGGGAGCGAGCCCGGCCATCCGTTAAATCCTGATAAGACCGACCTTGTTAAGTCGCAATCGGCGTCGGCATCGTCAGGAACGCCTTGGCCGCATGCCAGAACAATTGCCGGTTGGTGGCGAGCACGACCGAGTGGGCTACGCCGGGCAAGATGATGAATTGGCGATCCCCGCTCGGCAGCTGCGCAAAGAAATCCTGAAGGTCGGCGACCGTGGCGATGCCATCATATTCGCCGCGGATCAGCAGCGTCGGCGCCATGACCTTCTTGGGATCGACCAGCGGCAGATTGGCCGTCATGTCGAGATAGGTGCCAGTCGGAATCTGATCGCCGAACTGCATTTCCACGTCCGCCAACGCATCGACGGCTGCCTGTTCACTGGTGCCCGGCTTGTCGCGGGTCGCGATCGAACGAATCATCTCGCGGTCACGCTTACGCATATTATGCGTCCGGTAATAGTCGAGCTTCTCGGCACGCTTGCTCAGCGTCGGCGACCCCGTGCCCTTGTAGGTGAACGCGGCGAGAACGAGACGATCGACGTGGTCGGGAGCAACTTGCGCAAAGGCGCCAGCCCGGATCGCGCCGGAAGATTCGCCGAGAAAGTGATATTTCTGCCGTCCGGTTTCGCGGGCCAGAACGTCGACCGCAGCCTTGAGATCTTCGACGCCGCTCTTGATATCGGAATTGCCGGAAGTACGCCCGGACTTCCCGTAGTTCTCGTGATCCATCGTCCAGCAGTCGAAGCCGTAGCGGGCGAACGCGTCCATCACCGAATACTCGCCATGCCCTGGGACGTGGAGATCAAAGGCGCGCGACGTCACCGATGAGCCGTGCACGAAGAACAGCACGGGCTTGGACGGCTCGCCGGCTTTCGGCGCGCCGACGCGCTTGCGGAACATCCACAAGGGCACATCGCCCTTCTTGGTCCAATATTCGCCACTCCAGATATCGCCGTCCGCAGCACTCGCGCTTCGCGCAGGCAGCGCAACCGAAAGGCTTCCAGCGACGAGGCCGAGACCTGCGCCCTTGATGAGGGTGCGACGCACGAGCGGCTGGTTGGCGAGCAATTCATTGGATTGCGTCACGGCTTCTCTCCGAATTTTTTCGATGTTTGCCTCGCGAATCCTGAAATTCGCGTTTTTTCGTCTAATGAAATCGCTATTTCTCGAGCCTGTCAGCAATTTAGCAGACGTCTTTTCGCGCCGGAAGATATCGAGCGCCGCAAGGTCAATCCTGCGGCGACGCACGCAGTCACGACGTCGTGTTCGAGCGTGTTAGTGCGTGTCTGCTTAAGCGTCTTTGGGATCGCGGTGCACGGGATCGACCCACAGCACCTTTTCCGGCTTCTCGACCGGTTCAATGTCGAGGTTGATCGCGACCGCCTCGCCATCGCTCCGCACCAGCACACACTCCAGCGGCTCATCGGGACTGGCGTTGATCTCCTGATGCGGCACGTAAGGCGGAACGAAAATGAAATCGCCTGGATTTGCCTCGGCCGTGAATTCGAGATGATCACCCCAGCGCATCCGCGCCTTGCCCCTGACGACGTAGATGATGCTTTCGAGATGGCCGTGATGGTGCGCGCCTGTCTTGGCGTCCGGCTTGATCGTGACCGTTCCTGCCCACAACTTCTGGGCACCTACGCGCGCGAAATTGATCGCGGCCTTACGGTCCATGCCGGCCGTCGACGGCACGTTGGGATCGAGCTGATTGCCGGGAATGACCCGGACGCCATCATGCTTCCAGCGCTGACCGGGATCATGCGAATGCGCCAAATGATCGTGACCATGATCGTGATCGTGCGATTTCGACATGTCGCAGTTCCCGTAAGTCAGTCGCCTAGACGGCCGGAGTCCCGTCAGCCCTTCACGCCGAGCAATTCGACGTCGAAGATCAGCGTCGCGTTCGGAGGGATGACGCCGCCGGCGCCGCGCGCGCCATAGCCAAGCTCGGGCGGAATGATCAGGGTTCGCTTGCCGCCCACCTTCATCGAGGCGACGCCCTCATCCCAGCCGGCAATCACCTTGCGCTGTCCGACCGGAAATTCGAGCGGTTCGTTGCGGTCGACGGAAGAGTCGAATTTTCGGCCCTTTTGGCCGTTCTGGTACAGCCACCCGGTGTAATGTACGACGCATATCTGGCCGGGTTTCGGCGTTGGACCTGTGCCAACCTTGGTATCGATGATCTCAAGTCCTGAAGCTGTGGTCATGGGTTTTCCCGGGGTCTGCGCCATTGCTGTGCTCGGCATCGACACTGCCGACACGGTAAGCACGGTCAGCGCAACGGCGGCGAAAGTGGAAAACACCGTGCGAAGAAAATGTCGCATCATGACTTAACCTTCTCCAAACGATCGGCGCCTGTCTAACGTAACGCTCCCGGCAAAACCAGCCCTGAGCGCATTGTCACATGTGAGGCTGAGCCTCAGTAGCCGAGCGCGCAACCGTCCTTGCGCGGGTCCGAGCCGCCGGTCAGCGTTCCCTTATCCCAATCGATCCAGATCGCCTGACCACCGCCGAGCGGCGGGATGATTTTGGTAGTCTGGTGCCCGAGCTTCTGGAGGCCCGCGACGATATCCGCCGGCACGCCATCTTCGAGCTGATAGACGCCTTCATAGTGCAGGCCACGCGGCATATCGATCGCTTCCTGCACATCGCATCCATAATCCAGGATATTGGTCAAGACGCGGGTCTGCCCAACCGGCTGATATTGGCCACCCATGACGCCATACGGCATCACCGCGCGGCCCCCCCTGGTCGCGAGCGCCGGAATGATGGTGTGCAATGGACGCTTGCCCGGCGCGATGCAGTTCGGATGACCCGGCTCGATGCGGAAGCCGGCGCCGCGGTTCTGGAACAGAACGCCCGTTTTGTTGGAGACGATAGCGGAACCCCAGGAATGGGCGATCGAGTTGATGAAGGAACAGACGTTACGGTCCTTGTCGACCACCGTGATGTAGATCGTCGACGGGTTCATGGGCGGCGAGACCTTCGGCAGGTCCAGCATGCGGTCCATGCGGATCTTGCCAGCCCACTCGTCGGCAAACTCCTTGGCAAGGATCCGCGCGACATCGACCTTGACGTGCGCGGGATCGCCAATGTGCTGCTCGCGCATCATGTAGGCAACGCGCGCGGCCTCGGCTTCCAGATGAAAGCGCTCGACGCTCACGGGCGCGAATTTCGTCAGGTCGAAGTGCGACAGGATATTCAACATCACCAGCATGGTGATGCCGGGCCCGTTCGGTGGGCACTGCCAGACGTCGAGATCTTTATACATGGTGCCGATCGGCACCGTCGTCTCGGTCGTATGCGCCGCGAAATCTTCCAGCGTGTGCAGACCGCCGGCGGCTCTCAGGGTCTCAACCATGTCCTCGGCGATCGCGCCCTTGTAGAACGCATCCGGGCCGCCCTTGGCGATCGCCCTCAGCGTCTGGCCAAGCTCGGGCTGCTTGATCACATCACCCGTCACTGCGGCATTGCCGTGCGGCAACAGATAGCGCTCGGTATTGATGCCCTTCTTGAGCTTCTCGAAGCCATTCTTCCAGTCGAAGGCAATTCGCGGCGCAACGACGTAGCCCTCTTCGGCGGCCTTGATTGCCGGTTGAAACAGCGTGTCGAAACCGAACCTGCCGTGGTCGCGGAGGATCGTCGCCCAGGCGTCGATCGAACCGGGCACGGTGACCGAATGCGCCGATGTCAGCGGGATCGCTCGGATGTTGCGCTCGAGAAACCATTCCGGAGTCGCCGCTTTCGGCGCGCGGCCCGAGCCGTTATAGGCGACGATCTTGCCCTCGCCTCTCGGCTGGATCAGCGCAAAGCAGTCGCCGCCGATCCCGGTCGATTGCGGCTCGATCACCGCGAGCAACGCGGAAGCCGCCACCGCCGCATCCGCAGCCGTGCCGCCCAAGCGCAGCACCTCGATCGCAGTCAGTGCCGCCAGCGGATGGGAGGTCGCGACCATGGCGTTCTGGGAATGGACCGTCGAGCGGCCGGCGAAATGGAAATTTCTCATACCAAATGGCTCACTTTATACGCTTCTCGGTGATTTTCAGGGTATATGCCCCCTGTTGCGGGTTACTTGGCATATTCAATGCCGCCTGCGCAATGCCGGGAAGACGCATAACTGGAGGGGGACCCCTGCCCATCCCGTCTGTCCCCTGATAGACCACGTCATGGCTTACAAGGTCGCCGCCTTTTACCAATTCGCTCCTCTGCCGGACTTCCGAGATCTGCACCAGCCGCTGCGAACGCTGTGCGGCGATCTCGCCCTAAGAGGCAGCGTGCTGCTGGCACATGAAGGGATCAACGGCACCCTGGCCGGCAGCGCTGTGGCCATCGACGAATTCGTTGCTACGCTCCGTCACGGCGGCCTGTTCAGAGGGCGGCTGGATCATCTGGAGCTCAAGTTTTCGGCGGCGCTGGCGATGCCGTTCGGCCGGCTCAAGATCCGGTTGAAAAAGGAGATCGTTACCTTTGGCGATGCGGCCGCCGATCCGACAAGGCAGGTCGGCATCTACGTGGAGCCGAAAGACTGGAACGATTTGATCGCGTCCCCCGGCACGGTGCTCATCGACACCCGCAACGCGTTCGAGGTCGCGATCGGCACGTTTGAGGGCGCCATCGATCCAGCGATTGCAAGCTTTGGCCAGTTCAAGGAGTTTACCGCCCGCCACCTCGATCCGGCACGCGATCGGAAAATCGCAATGTTCTGCACTGGCGGAATCCGCTGCGAAAAGGCATCAAGCTACCTGCTCTCGCGAGGTTTTGCCGAGGTCTATCACCTGAAGGGCGGCATCCTGAATTATCTCGAGCAAGTCGCAGAGGCAGAAAGCCGCTGGCGCGGCGAATGCTTCGTCTTCGACGAGCGCGTCGCGCTGGGACACGGCTTGCGCGAGCGGCCTGCGGAGTATCAACTCAATGAGTGATCTCAAGACGCTGTCGGAGCGCATCGTTACGCTTGAAGCGCGGCTTGCGTTTCAGGACCACACCATCGAGACCTTGAACAAGACAGTCACCGAACAGTGGTCGAAAATCGACGCCCTGGCGCGCGAGCTGATGGCACTGAACGAGCGGCTGCGGGAAGCGGAAAGTCAGATGCCGCGGCCGGCGAATGAGCCGCCACCGCATTATTGAGGAACGACACGTTTCGTGCGCGAAACGCAGCCGGGTCAGTGTCGCCGACTCCTCGGCTGCTTTTCATCGCCAGGATGCGGCTTCGAGGGAGAGGGCTGCACGGCGCTCGCCGGGTCAGAAGCTGGAAAACTGCCGACTAGGCCCTCCTCGAGCTTCCGATGCATTTCCTGATCGGCCGCCACGGCTTCTCGGGGCGTGGTGGCGTGTTTGTCGTGCGGTGCCGGGTCGAATTTGTCTGGCATGATACAGGCCTCCGCCCGAATAACGCCTCGGGAACGACGTCGTTCCCGTGGGTGAAAGTCCCGCAGGTAACTGTCCGGGTGGCAAACAATCTTGTTTTCGAGAGCATTTCTTGCTGTATCAGGAACCGAACAGACCACATCTCGAAGCGCGCATGATAAAGTCATTACTCGAAGTGCTCTCCGGCCGAAAACAGGCAGTGCCCCCGATCTGGATGATGCGGCAGGCCGGCCGATACTTGCCGGAATATCGGGAATTGCGGGCGAAAGCGGGCAGCTTTCTCGATCTGTGCTTCACGCCTGAATATGCCGCCGAGGTCACCCTTCAGCCGATCCGCCGCTTCGGCTTCGACGCCGCTATCATCTTCTCCGATATACTCGTCATTCCCTACGCGCTCGGCCGCTCCGTTCGGTTTGAAGCCGGCGAAGGCCCGCGGCTCGATCCACTGGACACGCCGGAGAAAATCGCCACCCTGGCGCCGCAAGCCGATTTCACCAAGCTCGAGCCGGTGTTCGAAGCCCTGCGCCGTGTCAAGCGCGGGCTCGACACCAAAACGGCATTGATCGGCTTCTGCGGCGCGCCGTGGACTGTCGCGACCTACATGGTGGCAGGACAGGGAACCCCGGATCAGGCGCCGGCGCGGATACTGGCCTATCAGCATCCTGAAGCCTTCGAAAAAATCATCGACGCGCTTGTCGACAATTCGATCCAGTATCTGGTCGGTCAACTGAAGGCCGGCGCTGACGCCTTGCAGATTTTCGATACCTGGGCCGGCGTGCTCCCGCCGCGCGAGTTCGCGCGCTGGTCAATCGAGCCCACGCGCCGCATTGTGGCGGGCGTTCGCCAGCAGATGCCCGGTGCGAAGATCATCGGCTTTCCCAGAGGCGCTGGCGCATTGCTGCCGGAGTATTTGGAAAGAACGGGCGTCGAGGGCGTCAGCATCGACTGGACCGCCGAACCGTCGCTAATCCGCGAGCGCGTGCAAAGCCGTGCAGCCGTTCAGGGTAACCTCGATCCGCTGGCGCTGATCGCCGGCGGCGACGCGCTCGATCGTGCGATCGACGACGTGCTGGACAATTACGCCGGCGGCCGGCTGATCTTCAACCTCGGTCACGGCATCCTGCCGGAGACGCCGATCGCTCATGTCGAGCAGATGATCAAGCGCGTGCGGGCCTACAAGCCCTGACTTTATTTCGGCCGGCTCCGTTCGATGATCCCGGCCGCCCCCTTGACCAATAGTTCGAGCCCCACCGCGCGGCCAAGTTCGCGCGGCCGGTCTGCAGGGCCTGACCGCGCGACCTCGATGAAGCGCTGACCGTCCTCGTCCAGCACGGAAGCCGTCAACGACATCAGCGTACCATCGATCGTTGCCAATCCCGCGATCGGGGAATTGCAATGACCATTCAGCACCCAGAGCACCTCGCGTTCGGCGTCAGCGCAACGGCGCGCGGCAAGGTCGTCGATCTTTGCCAGGAGGCGTCGCGTCGCCCAGTCGTCCGCGGCGCATTCCACTGCGACGATGCCCTGCCCGACCGCCGGCAGCATCTCCGCGCTTGAGAATTCGTATGCGATGCGGCTTGCAAGGCCGACCCGCTCCAAACCCGAGCGGGCCATGACGAGCGCGTCCGCCGGCCCGACCGCGCCGCCGTCCGGAAGGCGCTGTTTTTCGAGGGTGTCGAGCTTGCGCACGCGCGTATCGGCAGCGCCGCGATAGTGGATCATCTCGACATCGGGAAACAGCCGGCGCGCGTAGGCGGCGCGGCGCACGGCATTGGTGCCGATCTTGAATCCCTTGCCGCGCGAAATTTTCAGTTGATCGAGCGAAACTCCAGGGCGCAGCACCAGCACATCGCCCGCCGGATCGCGCGACAGCGTGGCGCCGATCACCAGTCCCGGCGTGTCCTCGTTGCCCGGCATGTCCTTGAGCGAATGCATCGCCGCCTGCAACTGTCCGGCACGGACGGCCTGGCGGATTTCGGCCACGAAGGCCCCGCCCTTGCCGCCGTGAGACAAGAGCTTGCCGGTCTGGTCGATATCGCCTGTCGTCTCGAACTTGACGATTTCAATATCGATGTCGGGCGCTGCCGCTGTCAGACGGCGGGCAATTTCCTCGGTCTGGGCCAAGGCCATGGCGCTCTTGCGTGTGCCGATCCGCAGCCGCATCAAACTCGTGCTCGTTCGCATTGATCGAGCGGATGCAATAGCACCGGGCGGCAACGGTGGCTAGCGTGCGTCCTCCAGGATCATGTCGGAGGCTTTCTCTGCGATCATGATCACCGGCGCGTTGGTATTGCCCGAGACAAGGCTGGGCATCACGGAAGCGTCGATGACGCGCAAGCCATCGGTGCCCCGAACGCGAAGCCGCTGATCGACGACCGCGAGCGGATCATTTCCCATCCGGCAGGTCGAGGTCGGATGGTAGATGGTGGTGCCGCGGGCACGGCAATAGGCGAGCAGCGCCTCGTCGCTGGTGACCTTGTCGCCGGGATCGACTTCCTCGACGACGTAAGGCGCGAGCGCCGGTGCACGAAGGATCTTCCGCAGCATCTTCAGTCCCTCAATATTGGCTGTGCGGTCGACTTCGCTGGCGAGATAATTGATCCGTATTTCCGGAGGCGCAGCGGGATCGGCGCTCCTGATCCGAAGCGACCCGCGGCTTTCAGGACGCAATTGACATACCGACGCCGTGAAGCCGGAAAATGAATGCAGCTTTTCGCCCATCTTGTCGGTCGAGAACGGCAGGAAATGAATCTGGATATCCGGCGACGCCAGTCTCGGATTGGTCCTGAAGAACGCGCCCGACGTGCCGGCGGCGATCGTCAGCGGCCCGGTTCGGAACGCGGCATAACGGAGCCCGGTCATCACCTTGCGGAAGGGATTGTTGACGATATCGTTGAGCGTAATGGCTTGCGAGCACCGCATCACGATGCGGACCTGCAAATGATCCTGCAGGTCGTGGCCGACGCCGGGCGCATCCAGCACGACGTCAATGCCGTGACTGCGCAACAGATCCGCAGGACCGACGCCCGAGAGCTGCAACAATTGCGGCGAGTTGTACGCTCCGCCCGAAACCAGAATTTCCCTTCGCGCTCGTGCCGAGCGCGGAATGCCCGCGGCGCGGTACGTCACCGCAGCGGCGCGGGCTCCCTCGAACAGGATTCGCTCGGCCATCGCCGACGTCTCGACATGCAGGTTGGGCCGGGCCTTGGCCGGACGAAGATAGGCAACTGCGGCGCTCGCCCTTCGTCCGCCCCTGGTCGTCGTCTGGAAAAAGCCCGCGCCTTCCTGAACCGCACCATTGAAGTCGGGGTTGCGAGAAATGCCAACCTGCACCGCCGCGTCGACAAACGCCGCGGACAGTGGATCGGCATGCCGCCAATCCGAAACCGGGAGCGGCCCGCCAACACCATGGAACTCATCACCGCCGCGAGCCTGATCCTCGGCCCTCTTGAAATATGGCAGCACGTCGTCATATCCCCAGCCGAAATTGCCCTGCTGGCGCCAGCGGTCGTAGTCCTGCTGTTGACCTCGAATGTAAAGCAGACCGTTGATCGAGCTTGATCCGCCAAGCACCTTGCCGCGCGGCTGGAATACGTTGCGCCCGTTAAGGCCAGGCTCCGGCTCGGTCTGGTACATCCAGTTAACGGCCTCTTCCTTGAACAGGCGGCCGTAACCGAGCGGGATATGAATCCAGGGGTTTGTATCGCGCGGGCCTGCCTCAAGCAGCAACACCGAATGTTTGCCGTTGGCAGTCAACCGATTGGCGAGCACACATCCTGCCGATCCCGCACCGACAATGATGTAGTCAACTTCGAGGTGATCAGAACCTGACGCCATTTTTTGGTTCATGTTTCTTCTTCAGGAGCGATGCCGGAGACCACAGGTGCGCGAAAGGAGAATAACTTCGCAGGACTGCCAGTCAAACAAAACAGCAGTTCGATCGGCTTCGAAGACCGGGCCGCATGCTTTGCGCACACGCCTAGATCAACGCCTTGCTGACTCGCTACTTGATCTCGACGATCCCAACCTGATTGACGAGGCTGTCAGCCATGACCGGATTACCGTCAGGCAAAACAGACATATTGCGTACGATGTCTCCGCCACCGGGAATGGCCCAACTCTGAAATTTTTCGCTTACCGGGTCGAAGCGGACCACCGTATTCGGCTTGGCGTTGGATTCGCTGTACCAGACCGCGCCCTTGGTGAAGACCATCCCATAGGGCTCCGACTGCGGGCCGCTCGGCGATGGCCACTCCTTGACGGCACCGTTCGCGAGATCAAGCCTTCCCAAATAGCCGCGAGCGAAATCGGCGTACCAGACAGCACCATCAGATCCAATGGCGAGACGCCGTGGCCGGGCCCTCGCATCGGGCAACGCGTATTCCTTGATCGCCATCGTGTCGGGATCGATCGCGGCAATTTTGTTGGTGCCGAACTCGACAAATACGGGAACGCCCTCCGCGTTGATCTGGATTCCGTAAGGCCGCGATTTCGGAGTCGGCGACGTTACAAGCCTGATTGAGCCGGTCGCAGGATCAAGGCGCCCGACCATATTGGCCTGCTGCACGGTAAACCACAGGATGCCCTTTTGGTCGAAATTGAGCGTGTGCGGATCCTTCGCCTTCGGATCCGGCAGCCGGTATTCAGTGACAAGACCGGTCTTTGGATCCAGTTTGCCGATCAGTCCGGCAAGATTTCCGGTGAACCAGATGTTGCCTTCCTTGTCGTCGACCAGCCCGTGTGGACCGGTGAAGGGGGACTTGAGCGTATATTCCCTGATGGCGCCGGTCTTCGGGTCGACCCGACCGAGCTTGTTGGCCAGTTGAGCGGCCCACCACACCGAGCCGTCCCGGGCGCCGAGTGGATCGTGTGGTCGCGCGCCAAGCGTCGGCACGTCCCACATATGGAAGTCGACCTTCACCGGACCATCGACGACAATAGCGGCCGGCCGCTTGCGCTCCGGAAAATTCTTCATGAGGTAATCGGTCAGGCCGCCCCACTCTGCGGCGGGCACGGGCGCCTGCATGTTCTGCATCATACGCACAACCATCAACCAACCCTCTGGGGTATAGCCACCGCGAACCCGATTGATGTCGTGGCAACCGTTGCAGGTGTCGACGAAGCGCTGCTTGCTCGGCCCCTCCGGCCATTCCTTTGCGGTGTACTGCGCGTGCGCAAGCGGCGCCGACAGGGCAACCAGTATCGACAGGACAGGCAATTTGACACTGACCATCATGCTCGCAGTCCTGCCATCCGGGATCGAACGTCCAGTTCACCTTTGTCGATAGAGGCCAGCTAAGCCGCAGGCCGATCGGTGCGTCAAGGCAGCCCCGATAACTCCCTGGATCGGAACCCGTATGTGAAAAATTCGCGATTTATCAGGCACGCGCGTGGGCAGGTGCAGCTTCGGCCGCCGCATACCAATCCGCCAGCTGGCTGCCGGTAAAGAAGCCGACATCGCTCGATGCCGTTAGCAGGTCCAACATATGCTCCAGCTCGTGGATGCGGTGCGGCACCGCAATGAGATGCGGATGAAGCCCGATTGCCAGCACGATCGCGCTGTCGCGGCATTCAGTCTCGAAACGGCGCAGCGTGAATTCCAGACGCCGCGCCATCTCGCCGGTGGCGTGCCGCTCAATCGCGTAGATGATCGAGTCGTTGATCTCGAGGTTGTAGGGCATCGCAATCAGTGGACCGGCCGACGTCGTCATCCACGAGGGACGATCATCGACCACCCAATCGCAAACGTAATCGATGCCCTTGCGTTTCAGGATGTCGGGAGTGTCGACCGTCTCGCGCAGGCCCGGCGACAGCCAGCCGCGCGGTCGACGGCCGACAAAACTCTCGATCTTGTCGAGGCTCGTGCCGATCACACCCTCTTCGCCGCCTTCCACATGATTGATGGCCTTCTGGTGCATGCCGTGGCCGATGAATTCCCATCCATGATCGCGCATCGCGATAGCCGATTGAGGGTAGGCGTCGATAACGCCGGCATTGAAACTCGTGGAGGCCGGCAGGCGGCGCGATGCAAACGCCTTGAGGATGCGAGGCAGCCCCGCACGCATGCCATAGTCGGCCCAGGAGAAGTTCGGCACATCGGGCACAGTCTCGCGTCCATGCGGCGGCGTGACGATCGTGCGCGGCATCGGCTGATCGAATTGCCAGTTCTCGACGTTGACGACGAGATGGACGAGAATACGCTTCCCCTGAAGCGGCGGCAAAGCCGCGCGCTCGGATGAAAGCCCATAGGGGATACGCGGATTTGCCATTTGGGAACCTTCAGGCGTGTGCCGCACCGACCTTCATGTCGGACATGATGCGCGCCTTGTAAGCCACGAATTCCGTGCTGGTGAGGCTTGCGATCGAACGCGGGCGTGGCAGGGTGATTGGAATGGTGCGGATGATCCGGCCGGGCCGCGCCGACATGACGCAAATCCGGTCCGACAGCAGGATTGCTTCATCGATGTCGTGAGTGACGAACAACACGGTGGTGCCGAGCGATTGCCAGACATCGAGCAGCAACTGCTGCATGGACAGCCGCGTCTGCGCGTCGAGCGCTCCGAACGGCTCGTCCATCAGGAGCGCTTTCGGCGACATCGCCAGCACCCGAGCGATACCGACGCGCTGGCGCATCCCGCCGGACAATTGCACCGGCAAGGCATCGGAAAAGGACTCAAGACCCACGATCTTCAAGAGATTGCGCGCCTTGGACTCATAATCGACACGCGCAACGCCCTGCACCTGCGGGCCGAAAATCACGTTCTGCCAGACATTCAGCCAGGGAAACAGTGCCGCCTCCTGAAAGACCACTCCACGATCGGGACCTGGCCGCGTCACGGTCTTGCCGTCGAACAACAGGCTGCCTTCGGTGGCCCTCTCGAAGCCGGCGAGCAGATTGAGCAGCGTCGATTTTCCGCAGCCGGACGGCCCGAGCAGCGCAACGAACTCGCCCTCGCCGATTGCAAGATCGATTCCTTCCAGCGCCCGGACTTCGGACTGGCCCGAAAAGGTCTTCGATACATTTTCGAACGTGATTGTGCCCATGGTCATGCCATCATGAATGGAACGATTGCAGGCGTCGCCACGCCAGCACCCAGCGTTCAATCAGCAGGATGACGCGGTCGCTGATCAGGCCCAGGAGGCCGATGGTCGCCATATCGGCAATGACGACGTCCATGCGTCCGACGTAGTAGGCATCCCACAGCACATAGCCGAGGCCGGATTTGACTGCGATCATTTCAGCGACGATCACCGCCGTCCAGGCGATTCCGAGTCCGATCCGCAGTCCCGTGAAGATCGCTGGCAGCGAGGCCGGCAGGACCACCCGCCGCAGAATCGTCCATCTTCCCGCGCCCATCATCATGGCGGCCCGGACGAGATTGCGCTCGATGTCGCGCGCGCCCTGCGCGGTGTTGACCACGATGGGATAGAAGGCGCCTAGCGCGATCAGAAACACCGCGCCCATGTCGCGGATGCCGAAAACCGCGATCGAAAACGGAAGCCAAGCCGTGATCGGGATCGGCCGCAGCAGTTGAACGGTGGGATCGAGTGTGCCTGAGGCAATCCGATTCCAGCCGATGGCGACTCCGACTGGCACGGCTACCAGTATCGCAACCAGGAATCCCTTGCCGACCCGTTCGGCGGAAAACAGCAAATTGGCAAGCCAGGTGCCGCTATAGGGATTTAGGCCAAGACCGGCCGAGCCAAAGGCCCACACCTTCCACGCATGCCACACCCGATCCGGCGTCGGCAGCACGCCGCCGAAAAGCGAGCCGCCGTTTCCGGCCCACTGCCAGAGCGCGATAACCGTGACCGGGAGAACGATCGCGAGAAGGACTTGTCGCAGATTCCGGCGAGCCGCGGAGGAGAGTACCGAGGAAGCCGAAGAGAAGACAGACGGTTGCTGCCTGGAAGCGATAGGTCCTGTCGAGATCGACATTCGCGCAATCCTCGCTCGGCGGTGTTCGCGCCGCCCTGCTTAGCCGTCTACTTGCCCAAGGCCTTATCGACGAACGAGCCGTCCCAATGTGCATCGATTTCGCCGGAGACATCCTTCTGAATTACCCCGAGATCGGCAAAGCCTTTGGCTTGGCGCTTGATTTGATCCGGCGAGATCACCTCACCGAGCTTGATGATCTTGGAGGCCTGCGCCGCAACCTTGGGCGCCATACCGGAAAGCCGCGCGTAGGCATCGGCGAAAGCAGCCGGAGACTTGGCCAATTCCTCTTGTTTCTTGAGGTAGGCCCAGACGAAACGTTCGATCGCGCCACGCTTGTTGCCGATCGCCGTCTTTGTAGTCATGAACATTCCGAGTTCGGCACCGACGGCCTTCGACGAACTGTATTCGAGGCCTTTGGCGAAGTAGCCATAGCCGTCCATTACCGGGATCGATTCAAACGGCTCCCAAGTGACGAGGCCATCGACCTCGCCCTTCTTCAGTGCCTGGTCGAAATTGGCGCCGCCGCCCTGAATATTGACCGCTTGAAAGCTGCTATAGGGAATTTTGTTTTCGACCAGCGTTGCGGCGAACTGAAACCAGACGGCCGAGCCCGGAGCGATTGCGATCTTCTTGCCCTTCAGGTCGGCCCAGCTATCGAACTTCACGCCGGTGCGGCCGATCACATATTTCGGCGAGGAGCCTACGCCCATCAGCCCGACGACGTCGTTCGATCCCTGCGCCAGAGAAATCGCAAGGTCAGCCGGACCGACGGAAGCGACGTCGAGAGAACCCGCCAGCAGCGCAGTGCGTGCATCGGCATAGCGCACAAATTCGACCAGCTTGAGATTGACGCCAAGCTTCTTCAGATCGTCAGCGACCAGGATAACGGGAGCGAGATGCCCAACCTTCTGGTAGCCAACCGTGAGTTCAACCGGCTGCGTCAACGGCGCCGGTTCCGGCCCGACTGCGCTTGCGGGCAACGGCCATCCGATCGCTGCCACGACGAACCATAGCCAAGCACCCCGCCTCAATTTCCGCACGACCTGCCTCCTTTTCGATCAGCCATTGAAAACTAGCTTCTGAGAAGATTGCACCAGATCAAGCCCCTTGTGCAACGTAGCCGGCCTGGTAGCGACGGCGCATCATGTCTCGGCGGCGATGTCCGGCAGCACCTCCATCGGCACGCGTCCGTGCCAGTCGGTGCGTTCCTGCAACCTGACCGCGATCTGGAGCAGGAGCGTTTCACTGCCGGGGCGCCCGATCATCTGGAGGCCGACCGGCATGCCACGGCTGTCGAAGCCCGCTGGCGCAGCCAACGCGGGCAGACCGAAATAATTGGCAAAGCGAGTGAAGCGGCTGAGCGCGTAAAGCACGCGCGGATTGAAATCTGCCGAAGCCGGATCGACCTCTGCTATGCGCGGCGTCCTGATCGGCATCACCGGCAAGATCGCCACATCGGCCTCACCGAGGTATGACAAGACAAATTGGCCGCGAAGCTCCTCGCGCGCAGCCAGCGCCGATGCAAGTTCGCTGTCCGAAACCGAAAGGCCCTTGCGCAAACGCTTGCGTAAGGTC
The DNA here is from genome assembly GCF_027451485.1 of Bradyrhizobium sp. Classification (GTDB taxonomy): domain Bacteria; phylum Pseudomonadota; class Alphaproteobacteria; order Rhizobiales; family Xanthobacteraceae; genus Bradyrhizobium. The sequence continues at coordinate 3,311 of NZ_DAIDJE010000009.1, read as the reverse complement.
GGGTCGATATTTGTATCCTCGATCCGCAAGCGATGTTCCCGCGTCGCCTCGGCTTGCAACACGACCAGCGTTTGCCGATCGGCGTCTTCAGGAAACCCGGATCGCTCTTCGATTGCAATGCCGCTTGCGGCAAGCACATTGGCGGCGCCGCGAACGACTGCTGCGATCTCGCCGTCGCTGGCATCGAGCGCATCCTGCAACATGACCGCTCGCAAAGGCCCATCCGATGAAACTTGCGTCTCGCCGGATACGACGGGCCACAGCAAAGCAAGGTCGGCAGCGCTGCGGGCGAAAATACCGGCGGTGTCTAGCGAAGGCGAAAGCGGCATCGCGCCATCGAGAGGAATCTTTCCGTTTCCGGGCTTGAGCGCGCTGACACCGCAGCAATGCGCCGGAATTCGCACCGAGCCTGCCGTGTCGGAGCCCAAGGCGGCAAAACAGCAGCCGGCCGCAACAAGAATGGCGGAGCCGGTCGATGAACCGCCGGGGATCATGTCAAAGCGCCATGGATTAAGTGCGCCGCGCCGCCCGATACCGGAGGCTTCATAAGCCAGTTCCGTCATCGTCGCAGTGCCGATCAGGCAGGCCCCGGCCTGATCGAGACGGTCGATGACCGAAGCGCGCGGCAGCGCCGGAGCCTGCGGCGTCGCGCATCCCCATGATGGCAGGCTGCGTCCAGTCGCGAACATATCCTTGGCGACATAAGGCAGGCCCGAGAGCGGTCCCTGGCCCGGCGCTTCGGCATGATAGATATGCTCAACGGCGTGGAGCTTTCGCCCGAGATCAGCGAGCCGCCGCCGGCATTGCTCAAGGGCCGCGACTCGGCCGCGCTCGGAGAGCGAACTCCAGTCCGGCAATCGCGCAGTCGATGTAGCAACCCGTGTCATTGCCTCTCGTTATCAGTACTGCGATGCGCGCACGACATATCCGAAGATCAAATGTCTAGGTACACCGATGACAGCCGGAAAACTCGATAACACAAGGCCCGTCAAGCCGTGAAGCCAGACGAAATAACCCATCATCCCGACGGATTGCCCCAACCACACCGCGGCTGGGCGGTCGTGACGATTGCCGTCGGCATCATCATGTCGGTCATGGATGGCGCGATCGCCAATGTGGCGCTGCCGACGATTGCCCGCGATCTCCACGCGAGTCCAGCCTTCTCGATCTGGATTGTCAACGGCTACCAGCTTGCGATCACGATCTCGCTGCTGCCGCTAGCCTCGCTCGGCGAAATTATCGGCTACCGCCGCGTCTACATTGCCGGACTTTTTCTTTTCACCGTCGCATCGCTGTTCTGCGTGTTCGCGCACACGCTGACACTGCTGACGACCGCCCGCATCCTGCAAGGGTTTGGCGCGGCCGGGATCATGAGCGTCAACATGGCGCTGGTCCGGCATATCTATCCGCGCAAGATGTTGGGGCGCGGGATCGGCATCAATGCGATGGTTGTCGCGGTTTCCGCAGCCGTTGGGCCAACCATCGCGGCAGGCATTCTGGCGGTCGGCCCTTGGCCGTATCTTTTTGCGATCAACGTCCCGCTTGGCATCGGCGCACTGGCCATCGGCATCAAGTATCTGCCCTACACCAAGCCTGCAGGCCACGACTTCGACTGGACAAGCGCGGCGCTCAGCGCCATCACGTTCGGCCTGGGGCTTGCTGCGATCGACAGCGTCGGCCACGGTGAAGCTGCGGCAATTGCGCTGGCCGAACTTGGCGGCGCGGTCGTTGCAGGCTTCCTGCTGGTCCGTGCGCAAAAGCATGTCACCTCGCCGTTGTTGCCGCTCGACCTACTGCGCATTCCGATTTTTGCCCTGTCGATTGCGACCTCGGTCGCATCGTTCTGCGGACAGATGCTGGCCTTTGTCGCGCTGCCTTTCTACCTCGAAAGCCGTTTTGGATATTCTGCGGTCGAAATCGGTCTCCTGATTACGCCCTGGCCCATCGCAGTCGCTTTCGCCGCGCCGCTGGCCGGACGCCTGGTTGAGCACCAGCCAGCCGGCCTTCTCGGCGGGATTGGTCTGGTGCTTTTTGCACTTGGCCTTGGCGCGCTGGCGTGGCTGCCGCCTCATCCCGCGCTGTTCGATGTGGCATGGCGAATGGCGGTCGCCGGTGCTGGCTTCGGCTTGTTCCAGACGCCGAACAACCGCACCATGATCGCGGCCGCCCCTCGCGAGCGCTCGGGCGGCGCCAGCGGGATGCTGGGAACGGCGCGGCTGTTGGGACAGACCACCGGAGCAGCTCTGGTGTCCCTCTTGCTTGCCCGCTTCGCCTTGGAAGGCACGCGGCTTGCCCTGCTCACGGGCGTCGGCTTTGCAGTCGCGGGAGCCGCCCTGAGCATGCTGAGATTGTCGGAGGCCGGTGCGCGAGGGGCCGAGCGGGTGCGGGTCAGCGAAGACCAGCGGCTGAAAGGCGAATAGAGGACATTTGCTTCCTCCGTCCTTCCGTACAAATTTATAAACTTGTCTCAAATTTCGTTGTTGCGGTGGCTTCAACCTGCTATGAACAATCGCTTTCTTCCTCGCGAAAGAGAGAAAGCACCATGGGCGAGTTCTCCGATTGGCTATCGCAGCAACATCACGGGCTGAAGACCTACAAGGCCTTCCGAAAGACCCTGCTTGACCGGATCGCCAGTGACACGCCCCATCGCGCGCTCTATCGCCTGCTCGCCGGACTGACTGAAGAGTATATTGCTCGCTATGACGGTGAGGCTGTCCCGGTGGGTGTCGCCGAGGAAACCTATCGCCATCTGCTTGATGTGGTCGCCAAGGCCGAAAGCGCATTAACTGCACCGGCGTCCCAGCAGATTCAGATATTGAATGAACTGGCAGCCGCCCGGCTCGTGTAACGGTTTAACGACAAGGGGCGGATGCGAAATCAGCCACTTCCTCCCCAAGGCGAGATTCGCCGCACCGTTCGATCTCGCTATCCATTTTCTGAAAAAAGCTTGCGTTATTAGGACCTTCGCGATAGAAATGATTGTTTCTTCTCGAGTACCGACGAGGAAACAACATGGTCGAGTTGCATAGCTGGCTTTCTCATCAGCATCCGGGTCTACGGACCTACGTCGCCCTTCAACGCAAAACGGACGAACTGGCAGAGACCGATGCGGACCATCGCGCGGTCTACAGGCTGCTGTCTTCTATTCTCGATCCCTTCATCGCCTCTTTTGATGAGGAGCCGCTTCCGGCAGGCGTTGCAGAAACGACGTTCGAGCGATTACTTGCGGTGGTGCGCGATGCTGACAACGCAATCACGCTCGCACCGGATCAGCAGATTGATGCGCTGAATAAGATCGCTTCCGTCGATCT
>NZ_DAIDJE010000008.1 GCF_027451485.1 Bradyrhizobium sp. | reverse complement strand
TGTTCGTGGAAGCGCCTGTGAAACTGGCCCTCCTGATACTCGCGAACTACGATGCAAAACTCTTTTGCCTTAAGATCAGGGCAGATTTCAAAGTTCTCGTACATCGCTTTTTCCATCTTCCTGCTCCATCAAGGCGCTTGGAGTCGCAAATAGCTGGCGGCCTAACCACCATCCCTCACCCCTCGATCGCCGCTTCCACAAATCCCTTGGGATCGCAGAAAAACTCCTGCAGCGCGCGGTAGTGGTAGGTCTGCTCGACCGTGGTCGGCTCAATCCGTATTTGGTGAATTCCAGCAGCGTCGCGTTGGGATAGGCCATCAGCACCGGCGAGTGCGTCGCCATGATCACCTGGCAGCGCTCGGACTTGTCCATGCGGTGCAGCAGCTTCAAAAATTCCATCTGGCGTTTGGGCGACAAAGCCGACTCCGGCTCGTCGAAAACGAAAAAACCCTGGCGCTGACAGCGCTCCTCGAAAAAGCGGATGAAACCCTCGCCATGGGAGAACGAAAGAAAGTCCGGCGGCGGACCTCCGCCCATCGGAGATTCCTGGGCCGCCCGATCCAGATATCTCGCGATGGTAAAAAACGTCTCCGCCCGGAAGAACCAGCCGTAGTTGACCTTCGGCACCCAGCTTGCGCGCAGTGCCACTGTCAATTCTCCGCCGCCCTCCTCCAGGGCAAAGGACCGGTCGTGCCGGTGCGCCTTGCCGCCGCCGGTCTCGTCAAAGCCTGCCATGACAGCCAGTGCTTCCAGCAGCGTCGATTTACCTGACCCGTTCTCGCCGGCGATGATGGTGATGGGGCGATCGAAGGTCAGCGAAAAATCATCGTGCAGAAACGGCAGGCAGAACGGATAGGCATCGCGATCGGGAATGCGCGCCGGATCAATCCAGACGCGCTTCAGATACGGCGCCGGCAGATCGATGTCGCGATTTCGTCGTGAACCCATGCCCCCTGCTCCCCACCCTCAATGCACTCACAGGCTGCATGGAACGTAACAGGAACATTCACGGAATGGAAGCGGCTTTGGCACGCCGCCAGCAGCGAAACGCCGTTCCGTGGCGGACGGCCGGAGCAGCAAGCGGCCACCTGTCGCTTTGACCCAGCTCAATGCCCCCACGCCGCCCCGGTTAGAAATTACCTTTGCAGCCGCGGAGGGAAAGCCGTGCGATTGAATAACCCAGTGGACTACGCCTTGCCGCAGCCCGGAACGCCTGAAGCCATCGAACTGGGATGCACCTGCCGGTTTGTCGCCCACGACGCCAAACTGGAGGAACCGGCGCCGTCAGGCATGCTGGTCGCTCCCGACGCAAACTGCCCCGTTCACGGCAACGCGGCTCAACTCGAGGAGCATGAGTAATGTGGCGCCACGCCCCCCTTCATATCGCCCTCGTCATCCTGCTTGCGCTTGCGGTTTTTTTCCTTATTCGCGTGCGCAGTGCAGCGAGCGCGACAGTTGAGCCGAGCGGCGTGTCGGAAGGACATCGCCTGGCCGAGGCCTGGTGCGAAAACTGTCATGCCGTTGAGCGCCACGTGCTGGAAATGCCCAACGAACCACCGAGCTTCCAGGCCATCGCAAACCAGCACGGAATCACGCCGCTTTCGCTGAAGGTGTTTTTCAGGACGAGCCACAAGGACATGCCGAACCTGATCATCGGCCCCCACCAGGCGGACGCGCTTGCAAGCTACATCCTCAGTTTGAAGAACCGATAACTCGTCTTGCCTAATTCGCCGGCGTCATTCCGGGATGCGCAGTCGCAACAAAATAGCGAAGCAATTTTGCGCGGAAGGTGCAGGGCCAGAATCCGTGGCTCCCTGAATGTGCCGGACGATGGATTCCGGGTTCGCATCTACGACGCGCCCCCGGAATGACTACGCGGCGGTGACCGGAGTTCTATTCCGTCGCCTCAACGTTAGGCGGCATATCCGCCGCTTGTCACGACGCGACCGCCCATCCTTCCGCGCTGTTCGGCACCTCGATATCGATCTCGAGCATCGACACCAGATTGCCGCGGTCCATCGTGACCCTGACCTTCTCGGCGTCGAGCGTCACGTGGCGGGAGACGACAGCCAGGATTTCCGATCGCAGCAGTTCCAGCAACTCAGGCTGACCGCACAGGCCGCGCTCGTGGGCCAGCAGGATCTGCAACCGTTCCCGCGCCACGGGTGCGGACGCCGTGCGGCCGCCGAACAGCCGCGGAAAATTTATCATGCGGCCCTCCGTCCCAGGAGCCGGTCCATCAGCCCCTTCCGCGCGGCCGGCACCAGCACGGGAATGGTCGCTCCCATCAAGCGGCGCGCCGCATCGGTGTAGGCACGGGCCGGGACGCTGTTGGCGTCGTTGAGCGTCACCGGCATCCCCACATTGGAGGCGCGCAGGACGTCCTGACTTTCGGGAATGATCCCGAGCATCTCCGTCGCCAGGATGTCGGTCACATCGTTGATCGAAAGCATTTCTCCACGCGCCGCGCGGCCGGTGTCATAGCGGGTGATCAACAGGTGTTTTTGCACCTGTTCCCCCTTCTCCGCCTTCGCCGTCTTGGAATCCAGCATCCCGATGATGCGGTCGGAATCGCGCACCGAGGACACTTCTGGATTGGTGACGACCACCGCCTCGTCCGCAAAGCGCATCGCCAGCATCGCCCCCCGTTCGATCCCGGCCGGGCTATCGCAGATGATCCAGTCGAACTTCGTTCGCAGCTCGGCGATGATCCTGCCGACGCCCTCTTCGGTCAGCGCGTCCTTGTCCCGGGTTTGCGAAGCCGGCAGGAGCCAAAGATTCTCCAGGCGCTTGTCGCGAATGAGCGCCTGCGAGAGGTTGGCAATGCCCTGCACCACGTTGATGAAGTCGAACACCACGCGCCGCTCGGCCCCCAGCACCAGGTCGAGATTGCGCAGGCCGACATCGAAGTCGATGACGACGACCTTCTCTCCCATTTGCGCGAGCGCCGCACCGAGGGCGGCGGTCGAAGTCGTCTTGCCCACGCCGCCTTTGCCTGACGTTACGACCAGCACCTTGGCCATTCTGTATTCTCCCCAAATCCAATCAACTAAGTGGTGAAATCTGCACGAGGTCGCCCTGCAGCCAGACCTGCATCGGTCCGTGATACGCGGCGGCGTCGATCTGTTCGGCTGTCCGGTAATAGCCATCGATCGCCAGCAGTTCGGCTTCGACCTTCTGGCAGTAGATCCGCGCGGTCAGATTGCCGTTGATGCCTGCCATCGCGCGGCCGCGCAGCGTCCCATAGACATGGATGGAGCCGCCGGCGACGATCTCGGCGCCCGATGAGACCGAGCCCACGATCGTGATGTCGCCATCGGGAAAAACGATCGACTGGCCGGAGCGCACCTGGGTATCGATCAACAGGGACGCCGCCTTTTTCGCAGCCTGCTTCTTCGGCTCGCTGCGCGGGACCACCGCATTGCGGCCGCCGGTGAGCAAGGGCGGCAGGCTCGCGCTCAGCCGCTCGGCGTCCACGCCCTCGAGCCCGAGGATGCGAAGTCCCCGCTGCTCCAGGCTTGCGACGAGTTGGCCAATCGCATTCGAGCTGAGATCGACCGCGGAAAGATCGAGCACCACCGGCTTTCCTGCGAAGAAACCCGGCGACTGATTGAGGGTTACGTCGATTTCCTCGAGCCAGTCGATGATCGGAACCACCGGAAAAAACACGAACGCAACATAGGAACGCCCTCGCATGCGAATGGACTTCGGCTTTGGCCCCACAACCGCATCCATGACGATCCGCTCTCGCCTCTTGTATGCCGGCGCCCCGCCGGCCATCATCAGTGTGTGCCCCCGCCCACGCCTTTCGATTCGCTCGAATGAAATTGAGTCGCCGGGCGAAATTGAGTCGAAAAGTGGAAACGGTTGGGGCGCCGCAAAATCATTGTCGGCGCATCACGCGCGAAAACTAACAAAGTGAATTGACAGTCTGGAAAGCCAAAGCCGCCGGCTGATTTGCTCTCTCCGGCGAGTTCTTTCTCTCGGCGCCGTCGTTCCCGCGCGCAAGCTATGGTGAGCAATTGCGCACCTGAGACTCCATTCCTTCCAATGTTCTTGCCGCGCCATGCATTCCAAACTCGGCCGTTGCACGATCGATCCGGAACGGCAACGAAGGCCTTGACAGCTTTTCCCTCGCCTCACCTGATTTGCCCGTCGTGTTGAAATGTCGCAGGCACGCATGCTTGCGACGACGGGCAAATCACGGGAAAATCTTCGCACGTCTTCCGCCCGGCAAGAGGGGCGTTTCGCGATCGTCACTGAACGTTGGCGGAAGATGCGGTGGACGCGGCGCGCGCAACAGACGAATGCGCGCGCTCGCGGACGGCGAAGTCGTGGCGTCCTGATACCTCGACGCTGGT
>NZ_DAIDJE010000007.1 GCF_027451485.1 Bradyrhizobium sp. | reverse complement strand
ATTTTTAACCCGCGGCACTAAGCCAAGCTACGTCGCCGAGGGAAGTGGCTTACCCGTCCCGCCGCCGCCGCGCGTCAGAACCCGCAGCAGGTCACCTCGATGCAAGGGCTTGATCGGCGGCTGTAGGCGGCAGCTTCTGTTCCGCGTCAGTATCCGGGTTGCCAGAGTCCATGCGATCGGCGAGTTGCGAACGCTGTATCTACGCCGCAACGAACGCGCGTTTCCCGACCGCAGGTGCTTCTTGAGCGCGACACACAAGGCGATTGGCTCGACCGGATGCATGGCGGCCGCGTTACCGACCTCGCCACTATTACTGCGGCGAGATTCGCCGAGTCATTTTGAAGCCGTTACCGCCTGTCGATCCTTGGCAACCAGAATACTTCCTGTGCTTCTCCTTTGTTTCCGTGCCTTCATCCCATTCGATATAGCGCGCAGATCCGGTAGCACAGGTCGATTATGTGCTCGTCGTAGAACAGGATATTAGGGCGAGCAAAACGGACAATCTGTGCCGCTCGGCGCCGGGCGTTTACTGCGTAAACAGAACCGGAATGTTCGCATGCGGGGGCGCTTCGCGCTGTCCACTGCTAATCGCGATTTAGCGCATCGGTCTCGAGCGCCGTACCGGATCGGAAATCTATTCGCATCCGACCAGAGCGCAATCTTCATCCCATAGCCGAGCAACACTTCGGCCGTCGTCGTCGGGGTGGATGACTGACGACGAAGAGGCGGCTTGACGCAGCATGGCAAATTAGTCTACTTATGCAAGTGACGGTCGGCCGAGGCAGTTTGTTCCGCCTAGATGCGCCGACCTCGGAGCGTTCGGACACCAGAGGAGCCATGGAGGCGATCAAGATCGAACGGCGTGACGGCATCGCCTCTGTCACTCTCAATCGGCCGCGGGTGAAGAACGCGGTAACCTTGGCGATGTGGCGCGAATTATCCGGGATCTTTTCCAGCTTTGCTCTCGACCGGAACGTAAGCGGGGTCATAGTCAGGGGCGAGGGCAACAATTTCACGGTCGGCGCCGATATCAGCGAATTTGACACCATCCGCCATGACAAACAAAAGAGCGCGGAATACGAGGTCGCGGTCGATGCCTGTTCCGGTGCTATCGCGACGCTGGGGAAACCTGTCGTGGCCGCCATCTCCGGCTACTGTCTTGGGGGCGGTTGTCATCTCGCGCTAGCCTGCGATTTTCGCTTCGGGGACCGAACGGCGATGCTCGGCATTCCATCGGCGAAGCTTTCCATCGTCTACGGGGTGAACAGTGTGCAGCGCCTGCTTGCGCTTACCGGCGTGGCGAACGCCAAGCGTATTCTCTATTCAGGGGAGCGCTATGGCGCCGATCAGGCGATGTTGATGGGGTTGATCGATGAGATTCACGACGACGTTCAACTTGCCGCCGATCAATTCCTGCAGCGTCTCGCGGCTAATGCGCCTCTTTCGATCGCGGGAGCCAAGTTCATGCTGAACGGACTCTCGATGGGAGCGGGCTCCCTTGATTTGAGGCGGGCTCAGCAACTCATTGATGCCGCCTCGGACAGCGAAGATTTCAAGGAGGGCCGACGGGCCTTCGCAGAAAAAAGATCTCCGCGATTCCGCGGTGAATAAGAGCGGTGACGGGGAACGGTAAGGGTGTTGAAGGGCGAGGTCGATGAAGCCTGCCAAGTTTGACTATGTTGCACCGACGACGGTGGATGCTGCTGTCGAGGCTCTCGTGGCGGCGAACGGCGAAGGGAAGGTGCTCGCCGGCGGCCAGAGTCTGCTTCCTCTCCTCAACTTCAGGATGACGCGGCCGGGCGTGTTGGTCGATCTCAACGGCATTCAGGGATTGTCGTTTATCGAACCGAGAGGTGATCGGATCGCGATCGGCGCGTTGACGCGGCATCGCGAGATTGAGCAATCGCCACTGATCGCCTCAAAGCTGCCCGTGATGGCCGCAGCGATGCGACACGTCGCGCACCTCGCGATCCGAAATCGAGGCACGATCGGCGGCAGCTTGTCCCATGCCGATCCGGCGGCCGAGCTTCCGATGCTTTCCTTGTTCTACGGGGCCGAACTTTCCGTTCAAGGGCCGGCTGGCCGACGCATCGTTGCCGCGGAAGATTTCTTCGTCGACGCGCTGACGAATTGTCTTGAGCCGGAGGAGATCGTGGTGGAGATCGAGTTTCCAATGCTCGCATATGACGGCTGGGCGTTCGAGGAGGTTGCGCGCCGCTTCGGCGATTTCGCTCTTGCCAGCATCGCCGTATCCGTTCGGCGCGGCTCTTCCACGATTGATAACGTGCGCATTGCCGTGATGGGCGTGGCCGACACGCCGCTGCGGCTCAAAGCAGTTGAAGGGAAGTTCAGCGGCGTGTCGATCGACGACCGGACGCCTGATCGTTTTTCGGAGCTTGTCATGTCGAGCGTTTCCGCTAACAGCGACCTTCACGCCTCGAGCGAGTACCGCCAGCATTTGCTGGGAAAGTTGGCAGCCCGCGCCATGCGTACCGCCTTGACTGCGAAGGAATGATCGGAGATGAGCGCAAAGATATCGGTCATCGTCAACGGCGAGAAATACGACGTCCCAGGCGTGGAGCCGCGTCTTTTGCTGTCGGATTTCCTGCGTGACACGCTTGGACTGACGGGCACCCACGTCGGATGCGAACATGGCGTATGCGGCGCCTGCACCGTGCTGGTGAATGGCGACAGCGTCCGTTCCTGCCTGATGTTCGCCATTCAGGTCGACGGTTCGGAAATCACAACGGTGGAAGGTCTGGGAACGCCGGAAGAACTGAACGTGCTTCAGGCCCAGTTTCGCGAGCACCATGGGCTTCAGTGCGGCTTCTGCACGCCGGGAATGCTGATGACCGGCGAGGATCTGTTGCGGAAATATCCGCTGGCGACAGACGAAGACATCCGGGAGGGGCTCTCCGGAAATCTCTGCCGTTGCACCGGATATCAGAACATCGTCGCGGCGATCAGAAGCGCGGCCACTAAACGCTCGGAGAAGGCGTCATGAAACTCAATTTCCTCGCCGCTGGGCGTCTTCGGATGAAGAAGAGTATCTACCTGGCCGGCGCCGACCGAAGCGAAATGATCGATCTTCCGGTCAGTTGCGCCTTGATCCGGCACAAGCAGGGCAACGTGCTGTTCGATACCGGCTGTCATCCTTCCGTGGTCGAAAATGCCGAAGAGCGGTGGGGATCGCTTGCAAAAGTCATGAAGCCGCTCATGGACGCGGACCGAACCCTGCTGCCAAATCTGGCCTGCATCGGACTGGAGCCCGGCGACATCGACATCGTCGTCAATTCGCACTTCCATCCCGATCATTGCGGCTGCAACCAGTTCTTCCGGAAAGCGACGATCCTCGCCCACGCCAAGGAGATTGAAGCCGCGAACGCGCCGGGTGCGGAATCGGCTGGTTATCTCCGCGCTGATTGGGATTGCGGGCAGCCTATCGAAGCGGTGGCCGGGGAAAAGGACTTGTTCGGGGACTCCAGCGTCGTATTGGTGCCGTTGCCGGGACATACGCCGGGCACGCTCGGCGCTTTGGTCGGCCTCGACCGCGACGGCCAGTTTCTGCTGGCCTCGGACTCAGTCAGTCTGCGTCAGCTTCTCGATGCCGACATGGCGCCCCGCAATACCTGGAATATCGACCAGCAGTTGAAGTCGTTCGCAGAGGTGCGGCGGATCGAAAGAGCCGGTGCGACGGTGGTCTGTGGCCACGATGATGCGCAGTGGCAGAGCCTGAGGAAGGGAGCCGAAGGCTATGAATAGCGATAGGCCTGCTCAACCGTTGGACGTCCTGAGACCCAGGAATGTCGGTGCTCCGATCAGGCGCACGGAGGATCCGCGGCTGTTGACCGGCCGTGGCGAATATAGCGCCGACCGGAAGCCGGATCGTCCGCTTCACCTCGCATTCCTGAGAAGCAGCCAGGCCCATGCGCGGATCACCCGCATCGACACCGCCGCGGCGCTGGCCTCGCCGGGGGTCGTCGAAGTGCTCACAGCGGAGAGCATCGTCAAAGACTTCAAGCCCGTCATTCCGTTTTCGCGAATGACGAATTACTACGCCACGCCGATTCTGCCTCTCGCCGCGGGCAAGGTGCGTTACGTTGGCGAGGCCGTCGCCGCAGTCATCGCGACATCGCGATACTTGGCGGAAGATGCGCTCGAGTTGATCGAGATCGATTATGAGCCGTTGGGAGCGGTTTCACGCCCCGAGTTTGCGGTCACAGAAGGCGCTCCGCTGCTGCACGACGCGGCCGGCACAAACGTCTTGGTCGCTCGGGAGTTCAAGAAAGGCGACGTCGCCTCCGACTCGAAAGCCGCAGCGGTCAGGGTGGGTGGTCGTTTCGAGGTGACACGCAAGGCGCCGCTCGCGATGGAGCCTCGCAGCTATACGGTGGAATACGAAAAGCGGCGTGACGCCATTACGCTTTATACGTCATCGAACATACCAGGCATCGTCCGCGATGCGATTTCCGAATCGCTCGACCTTCCAGGCCACCGTTTGCGCGTGGTGGCGCCAGATGTCGGCGGAAGCTTCGGCTCGAAGGGCTCGCTCTATCCCGAAGAAATCCTGATCTGCATCGCGGCAAGAAGACTTCGCCGCTCGCTCAAATGGACCGCGGATCGTTTGGAAGATATCAGCAGCAGCAGCCAGGCTTTCGCCGAGATCGTCGACGCCGAGATGGGATTCGACGCGAACGGCATCGCGATCTCGCTTCAGGCGGATGTCATTGGCGACGTAGGGGCCTATTCGATCTATCCGTGGACCTGCGGACTGGAGCCGGTCCAGGTCGTCAGCTTCCTTCCCGGCCCGTATAAAATCGCATCCTATCGGGGCGCGGTCCGCGGCGTCGCCACCTGCAAGCCGCCGACGGGTCCTTACCGCGGCGTCGGCCGGCCGATTTCGACCTTCGTCACCGAGCGACTGATGGACCTCGGCGCCAAGGCCCTCGGTATCGATCCGCTCGAGATCAGACGCCGGAATCTGGTCAGGCCTGAGGAATTCCCCTACCGGATCGCTTCCGGGATTATCTGGGACAGGACCGGATTCGTCGAATGCCTGGACGCCGCTGCCGAGACAGCCGGCTATCGGGAATTGCGTAGCCTGCAGGCGGACGCGCGGAAGCAGGGACGTCTGTTCGGCATCGGTATCGCCAGCTATGCGGAGTTGACCGGTATCGGATCGCGGATAGCAGTCGCACCGGGAATGCCGATCAACACCGGTTCGGAGACTGCCAAGATCACCATCGACTCGACCGGCGCCATTACCGCCGCATTCGGCGTGGCCTCTCACGGCCAGGGACTGGAGACGACATTGGCTCAGATCGTAGCGGACGATCTCGGCGCGCGGTTCGAGGACGTTCGCGTCATCCAGGGAGACAGCGACGAAGTCCCGATGTCGACCGGATCATATGCGAGCCGTAGCGCGGTGTTGGGCGGCGGTGCTGCAAAGCACGCCTGCCGCATTCTCAGCGAAAAAATCAAGCGGGTTGCCTCCCATCTTCTGGAGGCCAATCAGGACGATATCGAAGTCTTCGGTGGCAAGGCCATCGTGCTCGGGACCGATCGCGCCGTGACGTTCAGGCAGATCGCCAAGGCGGTGTACTCGGACATGAAGACGCTGCCAGTCAAGGCGCGTGAGGAGCTGAGCGCGACCTACACTTACGACCCGATCAACGGAACAACTGCTGCGGCAACCCATATAGCTGCGGTCGAGGTCGATCCGGCGACGTGCTTCGTGCGGATTGTTAAATATGTGGTCGCGGAGGATTGCGGCCGGATCATCAATCCTTTGATCGTCGACGGCCAGGTGCATGGTGGTGTGGCGCAGGGCATCGGCGCGGCGCTGTTTGAGGAACTCGTCTATGACGACGACGGTCAGCTCCTGAGCGCGAGTCTCATCGACTATGTGATTCCCTCTGCCCCAGAAGTTCCGAATATGGAGGTCGTCCATGTCGAAAGTGAATCCGGCGTAGAAGGCGGGTTCCGCGGCATGGGCGAGGGCGGCACGATCGGCGCGCCTGCCGCGATCGCGAATGCGATCGCGGACGCGCTGTCGCCGCTCGGAATCGAAGTCTCCCTTCTTCCGATGACTCCGGAGCGGATCTTCAGGCTCATGGAGCAGGCCAAGCTGAAATCAAGAGGAAAAAGCAGATGAATGATCTCGAAGGACGCGTCGCTCTCGTTACGGGAGGCGGACGGGATGTGGGGGCTGCCATTTCGAAGATGCTGGCGGAACGCGGTGCGAGCGTCGCGGTCAACTATCATAGTTCGAAGGACGAGGCAGCGACGGTGGTCGCCGAGATTGAAAAGGCCGGCGGCAAGGCAAAGGCTTATCAGGCGGACATCGCAAATGCGGAGGCCGTCAAGCGAATGATCGCGGACATCAAAAGCGATTTCGGCGGCCTCGATATCCTCGTCAACAACGCTGGACTGGTGCTTCGCAAGCGCTTCAGCGAGAGCACGCCCGAAGATTGGAAAAGGCAGATCGATACTTGTCTGTACGGTGCGTTGAATTGTTCGCACAGCGCCGGCCCGCTGCTCGAGGCATCGGGTCGCGGTCGCATCATATCGATCATGGGCGACTCCTCGAGGGTTGGTGAGTCGGGGCTCGCGCTTGGAGCGGCTGCGCGGGCCGGCACGATCGCGCTGATGAAGTCGCTCGCTCGCGAGTGGGGCCGTTCGGGCGTCACCGCCAATTCGATCGCGCTGGGTCTCATCGAAACCGCTCACGACAAGCCCTGGGTGGACGCCAACCGCGAAAAGCTGGTCAAGGCCTATGCCATCCGCCGGCTCGGGTTGCCGTCAGATGTTGCACCGCTTGTGACCCTGCTCGCGTCCGACGCCGGAAGCTGGATCACGGGCCAGGTGATCAGCGTGAACGGCGGATACAGCATGGTCTAGAGGGAGGCGAGGATGATTCATGTTGACTTGATCGCGCCTATCGCAACGCTGCTCGACCGCCACGCGAAACAGCGACCGGACAAGGTCGCGTATTGGGACGCGTCCCGATCTGTTGCATACGGTGACCTTGCCCGGCGAACCGCTTCGATTGCGGCGAATTTGACGAAGGCCGGTCTGCGCGACGGCGACAAGATTGCAATTTATCTGCCGAACGGCGTCGACTGGATCGAAGCCTGCCTCGCCGCACTGCGTGCCGGCGCGCTCGTCGTCCCAATCAGTTTCGACGCGGCTGAAGGCGAGATCAGCTACCGCCTGGCGGATGCCGGCTGCGGGTTTGTGGTCACGACGCCCGCCAGGACGGAATTGATCGACAAGATTTGCCGCGATGCCGCCATCGCGCCGACGGTGATCCTTGCCGGCTCGGCGGCGTCGCGGACAGCGATGACCCTGGCAGATCTCGCGGCAGGGGCTAGCGCGCCGCCGGCCGATTCTGGTGATATCGACCGCTCTTCCTTCATTATCTATACGTCCGGCACCACGGGCCGGGCGAAAGGCGTGCTTCTTTCGCTGCGCGGTATGTTGTGGATCTCTGCGGCATGCTGGGCGCCGATCTGCGAACTGACCGAGAACGATGTCGTTCTGTCGCCGCTTCCCTTGTTCCATTCCTATGGTCTTAACCTCTCTGTGCTCGGCATTCTCGCAATCGGTGCGAGCGAGCACATCATGGAGAGATTTTCTCCGCAGCAGGCGCTCGATCTGTTGCAGACCGGGAAGTATTCGCTGATGCCGGGCGTGCCCACGATGTTCCACTATCTTCTACATCGGGCCCAGGAGAGCGGCATCGAACGTCTCGGCTTGCTCCGCCTCTGCATCTCGGCCGGCGCCATCATGCCCGCGACCCTGAATGAGGCATTCGAGGAGCGCTTCAAGACGCGGCTTCTGGACGGCTACGGCATCACGGAAACCTCCACCATGGTCACGATGAACTGGCTGCGCGGCGCCCGGCCGATGGGCTCGTGCGGACTACCCGTGCCAGGGCTCGCTGTTCGGATCGTCGATCCGTCGTCGCGCGAGGATGTCCTGATCGGCGAAGAAGGCGAATTGATCGTACGGGGACCGAACCTGATGCAGGGCTACCATAACAAGCCTGCGGAGACAGCGTCGGCACTGCGTAGGGGCTGGTACCATACCGGCGACCTCGCGAAATCCGACGCTGCCGGCTATCTGACGATCACCGGCCGGATCAAGGAACTGATCATCCGCGGCGGCCAGAACATCGCGCCGGCGGAGATCGAGGAGGTCGTTGTGCGGCATCCCCAGGTGGCCGATTGTGCGGTCGTCGGAATCAAGCATGCCACGCTCGGCGAAGTGCCGTGTCTTTTCGTGGTCGCCAAAACCGGCCAACTCGATATCGTCGCGCTGATGGACCACTGCAGGGCCCATTTGTCGGCCTACAAGATTCCCGAAGCCACTCATCTCGTCGCAGAGATACCCCGCACCGGGTCCGGGAAAATCATGCGCTTCAAGTTGGTCGAGACTTTAGGCCGATAGGACGAGGGTGGGATCACGCGTCGACCGAGCGCGGCCCCAAGGCACCGAAGACTTTGGGATCGTAGGTCAGCCGGTAGCGCATATCCGCGGCAATGATCGGTTGCTGGCAGCGGTCGCAGTTTACCGACGCGTGGAAATCGTGCCCGCAGACGCGATGGGTGAGCAGCAGCGGCGGCTTTCCCTTGGCGAGCCATCGGTCGCCCCAATGCAGCATCGTGATGAAAGGCGCATAGAGGTCGCGCCCCATGTCAGTGAGAAGATACTCGTAGCGGTCGGGCGAGCTCTGGTACTTTCGACGGAAAAGCACGCCGTTGGAGACGAGTCGACTGAGCCGGTCTGTCAGGATGTTCGGTGCGATGGCGAGTTCGGTCAGGATCTTGTCGTATCGCCGGTTGCCGAAGAATCCCTCCCGGACGACCATAAAGCTCCACTTGTCGCCGATGATCTGTAATGCACGCGAGACCGAGCTCGGGCGGCCGAGCAGGAAACGGCTTCCATCAGAGGCCCGCCTGGTGTTTCGGCCTGCCTTGGCAGGCGTATATCCAGCTCCCGGTCCGTCACGGTAGATTGCGTCCCGCGCTTCGACTCGCTCGCCGCAATGCGAACATGCGACGATCGGGTGACTGTCGCAGCCGCAGTTCACGTGGACCAACGTGAGCGGGGCCGGCTTTCCCGTGGCGAGCCAACGGTCCCCGAACTGCATCAGAGCGATGAAGCTCGGATACAAATCGAATCCCATCTTCGTCAGACGGTATTCCTTGCGCAACGAAGATCCCGGCGCGACCTGACGGAATATGCCGAGTTGCGTAAGCTTCTTCAGGCGGTCCGAAAGCGTCGCGCGGGGTATGCCGAGCGCGCCTCGAAACGCCTCGAACGTCTGCGTCCCGAAGAAGGCCTCTCGGATGATCAGAAAGGCCCAGGAGTCGGAGACGATGTCCAACGTGCGCGCGACCGAACAATTCCGTTCGCGTCGCACGCCTTGGGGGCTGCTCTTGATCGTTCTCGCGACGGGTCTGTCCGAGCGCTTCGTCGTGTGGAGCTTGGCGGTGGCCGGCATTCCCTGACAATCTGTGTTCGCAGCCGCCATTCGACGGCCGCTTCGAAAAGCGGGGATCGTTTAACACATCGCGGGAATTGACTCCCCAGAAAAATAAGTCTAGTTACGCATGTAACTAAAGTCTAGTTATGCATGTAATGAACGAGGCATACCTCGTCTCAATCGCCTGGGGAGATCAGCATGAAGCTGGCAGTTCAAAGATTTCTCATTGCGGCGGCAGCAATGGCGGTCGCTTTCGGAAGCGGCGCGGTCGCCCAGACCGCAGCGATTTCCGACGACGTCGTGAAGATCGGCGTGCTCACGGATATGTCCGGCCAGTTCTCCCACGAGTCCGGCGAGGGCGCGGTAACCGCCGTGAAGATGGCGGTCGAGGATTTTGGCGGCAAAGTGCTCGGAAAGCCGATCGAGGTCATCGTCGCCGATCATCAGAACAAACCAGATGTCGCTTCGACTATCGCACGCAAATGGTTCGACGTCGAGCATGTCGACATGGTCGCCAACCTGATCAATTCCTCGATCGCGCTCACGGTATCTCAGCTCGCAAAAGAGAAGAACAGGATTGCGATCATCAACGGCTCTGGCGCATCCCGCCTCACCAACGATGCTTGCACGCCGAACAGCGTCCATTACGCCTACGACACCTATGCCCTTGCGCGCGGGACCGGCAGCGCGCTGGCCAAGGCCGGTAAGAAGTCGTGGTATTTTTTGACGGCGGACTACGCATTCGGACATGCACTGGAAGCGGACACCTAGGCGATCGTGAAGGCAATGGGCGGCGAGGTCGTTGGATCGACCCGCTACCCGCCTGATTCATTCGATCAGTCCTCGTTCTTGCTGCAAGCGCAGTCGTCGAAAGCGCAGGTCGTCGCGCTGGCCGGCTCCGGCAACGTGCTGGTGAACTCGATCAAGTCTGCTCAGGAATTCGGAATTCCGCAAGGCGGCCAAACGCTGGCAGGCCTTCTGGTTTGGATAACCGACATCAAGGCCCTCGGTCTCTCAGTCGGCCAGGGACTCGTGCTGACGAATGCTTTCTACTGGGATCGCGATGACGAGACGCGTGCATGGTCCCGCCGCTTCTACGAGCGGATGAAGCGGATGCCGCATATGGGCGACGCCGGCGATTATTCCTCGACCATGCATTATCTGAAGGCCGTACAAGCGGCCGGTACCGACGAGGCTCAGGCCGTTATGAGCAAGATGCGCGAAATTCCGATCAACGATTTTTTCGCGAGGAACGGGCGCATCCGCGAAGATGGCCGCATGCTGCACGACATGTACGTGTATGAGGTGAAGAAGCCGTCCGAGTCCAACGGCGAGTGGGACTATTATAAGCTGCGCGAAGTGATCCCGGGAGACCAGGCGTTCCGTCCGATCAAGGACAGCGCCTGCCCGCTCGTCAAGAAGGGTTGATGCCGAGGCTGCGGGTTCCACGATAGACTGACTCCCGGCGCCGCGTCCCGAGCGGGCCGGGAACGTCATTTGGAGACACTGATGGATCAGGAAAACGTCGCGAGTGCCTTGGCCGCGAAGTCCCGCAAGCCGATCAAGTCGGGTTCCGAGTACATCGAGAGCCTGAGAAATCGCAGACTCAAAGTCTATCTGATGGGTGAACTGGTCGATGAGCCCGTTGATCACCCGATCATACGGCCTTCAATCAATGCAGTTGCGCAGACTTACGATCTCGCCAACGAAAATCCGGAGCTAGCCTCTGCCATCTCGCCCTTTACGGGTGAGCGCGTGAATCGCTTTCTGCACATTTCGACGAGCGCTGCCGATCTCGTCATGCAGAACAAGATGCAGCGCCGGCTTGGGCAACTGACCGGCACCTGTTTCCAGCGTTGCGTTGGCATGGACGCTTTGAACTCGCTCCATTCCGTCACTTACGATTTGGATGAGAGATTCGGAACGCAGTATCACGTCAAGTTCAAGCAATTTCTGACGCAGATGCAGCGAGCGAACTTCGTGATCGGCGGCGCGATGACCGACGTGAAGGGAGACCGCGGCAAGTCGCCTTCGCAACAGGCCGACCCCGATCTGTTCGTGCACGTCACTCGGCGCACCGCCGAGGGCGTCTACATCAGCGGTGCCAAGGCGCACCAGACGGGATGTCTGAATTCGCACTGGCTGATCGTCATGCCGACCCTGAGGCTCGATGCGGCGGACAAGGACTATGCGATCGTTGGCGCGCTGCCGGTGGATGCGGAAGGCATCACCTACATTTACGGCCGGCAGTCGTGCGACACGCGGAGCGCGGAAGGCGGCGATATCGATGCGGGTAACGCGCGTTTCTCCGGCCAGGAGGCGATGGTCATCTTCGACAATGTGTTCGTTTCGAACAATCACATCTTCATGGATGGTGAGACGGAATACGCCTCGTCATTGGTGGAGCGGTTCACCTGTTATCATCGGCGCAGCTACGTCTGTAAGACCGGTGTTGGTGACGTTCTGATCGGCGCGGCCGCGACGATTGCTGATTACAACGGGGTCGATCGCGCCTCACACGTCAAAGACAAGCTCGTCGAGATGACTCACCTGAACGAAACGATTTACGGCACGGGCGTTGCCGCAAGTCATCAGGGCATTGAAATGAAGTCCGGCGCGTATTTGCCGGACGAAATGCTCGCAAATGTCTGTAAGCATCATGTCACTCGGCTGCCTTACGAGATCGGACGGCTGGCGCAAGATCTGTCCGGGGGGTTGATGGTGACGCTGCCTTCCGAAATGGAGTTCCGTCACGCGACGGTTGGCCCGCTGATCGAAAAGTATCTTAAAGGTCGGCCCGAGATCGCCACGGAAGACCGTATTCGCATTCTTCGCCTCGTGGAAAACATGACACTGGGGCGGAATGCCGTCGGATATCTGACGGAGTCAATGCACGGAGCAGGATCGCCGCAGGCTCAACGGATCCAGATTGCGCGGTCGATGCAGCTCGAGTTCAAAAAGGAATTGGCAAAGACGTTGGCGGGCATAGCGTCCGCGTCGCGCGAAGAGATTTCGAAGGATCTTTCTACCTACATGGCTCGGGTGTTCACGCCCGTGCGCAACTAGCGACGAATCCGTGATCTTCG
Source organism: Bradyrhizobium sp. (assembly GCF_027451485.1). GTDB lineage: Bacteria > Pseudomonadota > Alphaproteobacteria > Rhizobiales > Xanthobacteraceae > Bradyrhizobium. Next base: position 27,455 of record NZ_DAIDJE010000007.1, on the reverse strand, counting down.
ACCCCCGCAATCAGAGAGCTACTACATGGCAATGACAATGAACGGGGAGATGCGGCTTGCCGCGCCCAGGGAGGTGGTCTGGACCAAGTTGAATGATCCGGACGTCCTGAAGGCTTGCATTCCGGGCTGCGAGGAATTGGAAAAGATTGGCGATCAGGGCCTTCGTGCGACGGCGAGGATGAAGGTCGGGCCTGTCTCCGCGCGCTTTTGGGGAAAGGTCGAGCTAAGTGACCCCAATCCACCGAAAGGTTACAAGATTTCCGGAGAGGGTGAGGGTACTGTGGCCGGTTTTGCCAAGGGCAGCGCGAAGGTTGACCTGGCTGAAAAGGACAGCGGCACGCTTTTGACCTATCAAGTCGATGCCCAGATCGGTGGAAAGCTGGCGCAACTCGGCCAACGTCTAATCAACGGTTGGCCAAGGCGCCACTAACATGCAGTGCATCGAAGCGATTGTGATCGTGCGACGAACGCCCGTTTTCTGTCGGTTAAGCCCAGCGGTGCGACCGGTAAGTCATTGATCGTTCTCAACTCGCCGCTATCTCTTAATCAGCGGGTCCCAGGTTCGAGCCCTGGTGCGCCCACCAAGCAAGTCAAGCAAATCAATGAATTGTAGCGCGCGGCGTTCGCGCGCGATCAGGCGCATTTGGCTTGTCCCGCGGGGGGCACAAGGAAGGAGCTGGAGATCCGTCGGATATCCATTTATCCAAAATCGTGATTCACCTGGGGCGTGGCCCGAGACTTACAAACGCACCCTCGTCTGGCCAACTCAAAGCAACGGCATTGACCACTTCCTGACGCTCATCGTTTGCTCTTTGCACCCCACGGGTTCAAGACGACAGTTGCGACCTCGGGGATCGTCCAGGCACTTTTCTCCCCGGATCCAAATCCCGAACCCGGGTTGGAGGCGTGGGACCCGGCAGCTTAATTCTTCATCTCGTACCTTCACGCGCTCTCGCGGCTGAAGTCGAGGGCCGGAGACGGCGCGAATTGGCAGGCAACGGCCAAAAGATGACTCGCCACCCGGTCAATCTGCGGTTCGGAGCCGATACCCGATTCCGGTTTCGGTGAGCACGATTTGCGGACGTTCTGGATCGTTCTCGATCTTCTGCCGGAGCTGGCGAACATAGACGCGCAGATATTGCGCATCGGTCATTTCGTCCCAGAGCTCCTTGAGCAGAAAGCGGTGAGTGAGAACCTTGCCGGCGTGCTGCACCAGGACACGCAACAGGTCATACTCCTTTGGCGAGAGCTTGACCTCGCGATCGCCGACCTTGACGATGCGGCGCACGAGGTCGACGGAGAGATCGCCGGTGCGAAACACCGGACGCTCGCCGTGGACCTGCAACTGATGCCGAAGCGCGGTGCGCATTCGTGCCAGCAGTTCATCCATGCCGAACGGCTTGGTGAGGTAATCGTCGGCTCCGAGATCAAGCGCCTGAACCTTTCCGGCCTCGTCGTCGCGGCTCGACAGCACCACGATCGGAACGCCTTCGTTGCGGGTGCGGATCATTCGCAGCAGTTCATGCCCCTGGATGTCGGGCAGGCCGAGATCGAGGATGATGAGAGCGGGATGCTGGGCAAGCAATTCCAGCCCGGTCTTGCCGCTGGTCGCCTCCAGGATGTCATAGCCCTGCGTGCTCAGCCCCATCCGCAGCAATTTGCGGATCGGCGGCTCATCATCGATGACGAGCACCTTGATCGGGGGCGCGCTCATGCGGCGGTATCCAGCATGGTTGATGCCGAAGGCGCAACAGGAAGACGAATGGTCAGCACCGCGCCGCTGCGATCGGCGCGGTTGTCAGCCGAAATCGTACCGCCCATCGCTTCGACAAAGCCGCGCGCAATCGCAAGCCCGAGTCCCGTGCCGGGGCGAACGTGATCGCCCTTCTGGGCGCGGTAGAACTTGTCGAAAACGCTCTCCAGCTCGGAATGCGGAATGCCTTCGCCCTCGTCGAGAATCTGAAGCGCGACAGTCGCCTTGTCCCGCCAGCCCCGGATCGAAACCGTCGTATCGGGCGGGGCATACTTGGCCGCGTTATCGAGCAGGTTGAACAACGCCTGCTCGAACAGCACGGCGTCGAGCTCGAGCATCGGCAAATCGGCATCGAGCTCCAGCGATACCTTGTGGTGAATCAGAATCTTGCCAGCCCGGCGCAGTGCACTGCCGACGATTTCGCCGAGATCATGCCGTGCGGTATTCGGCTTGACGGCCCCGGACTCGAGCCTGGTCATGTCGAGCAGGTTGGCGATGAAACGATTGAGCCGCTCGGACTCGTCGATCACGGTTGCCAAAAGATCGCGCTTCTCGGCATCGGTCAGCCCGCCGGCGAGATCGCGCATGGTCGAGGCGGCGCCGAGCACGGAAGCGAGAGGCGTCTTGAGATCGTGGGAGATCGAGGTCAAGAGCGCCGAGCGCAGACGATCGGATTCGACCGTGCGCTTGACACGGTCCATGTCTTCCACCAGCAAAACGCGTTCGATTGCAAGCGCACCCTGATCGACCAGCGCATCGAGCAGGCGGCGCTGGTCCGGGGTCAACAGCGGACCGGTCTTGTCGTCGTCGATTCCGATGACGCCGATCAACCCGCGTCCGGTCCGCATCGGCAAGAACAGGCGCTTGGCTCCCGGCAAGGTGTCGGAACCGCGTCCCGCCGGGCGGTCATTGCCCCAGGCCCAGTTGGCGGCCGCAAGATCGGCCTTGTCGAGCTGATCCTCCGGCGGATAACCCGCTTTGACCGTGAGTATGCCGTTGTCCGGGAGCAGCAGTACCACGCGCACCTTCAGCATCAGCGCGGTCTGGTAGGCGGTCGCCCATAGAACGTCATCGAGCGTGCCGGTGCCGGCCAGCTTGCGGCTGAAAGCATAGAGCTGCTCGGTGGTCCTGATACGGCCGATCGCGGTGTCCGCCTGGGAGCGCACCCGCGAGGCGACGTTCGATACCAGAATGGCGATCAGCATGAAGAAGAAGAAAGCCACCACGTTGTTCGGATCGGTAATGGTGAACGTATAGATCGGCGGCATGAAAAAGAAATTGTAGCAAAGCGAGGCCGCGATGCTGGTCAGGATCGATGGCCAGAGGCCGTAGCGCACGGCGACGGTGACCACCGCCGTGAGGAAGACCAGATCGACATTCTCGATCCCGCCGAACAACGGCTGAACGAATTCTCCGGCAACAAGTGCGACCGCCACGATCAGGAGCGCCATCAGGTAGGGTCTCGGATGGAACGGCTCCGCGCGCACTGCGGTGCGCACCGTCTTCTTCGGAACCGGATCGGAGGCAAGCTCCTCGCCTGCAATCACATTGACGCTGATATTGCCGGCACGGCGCACGAGATCGTGCACCACCGATCCCCGCCTGAGCTCGAACCACAGCGAGCGCTGGGATTTTCCGATGATGATCTGGGTGACGTTGTTGGTTTGCGCGAAGCCGATGATATCGTCGGCAATCCGCCGACCGACGGCGGGAATGGTCAGCGCCTCGCCATCCAGCGCCTCGGCCAGCCGCAAGGTATCGGCGAGGCGGTCGCGCTCCTCGTCGCTCAGCTGCAGCGTGCGCCGCGTCTCGATGCTGAGCGCCGTCCACGGCGCATGCAGCCGGTCGGCCAACCGCTTGGTATAACGCACCAGGCCGGCAGAGCGCGGATCTTCGCTGATGCAGACGAGGATACGTTCGCCCGCGGCCCACGGACCAGCAATGGCGTTGGCCTGCATGTGCGTGAGCAACTGCTCATCAACGCGCTCGGCGGTGCGTCGCAGCGCGAGTTCGCGTAGCGCGGTGAGGTTGCCCGGTGAGAAATAATGCTCGAGCGCGCGCTCGGCCTGTCTGGGAACATAGACCTTGCCTTCCTTCAGACGCTGGATCAGGTCGTCCGGCGTGAGATCGACCAGTTCGATGCCGTCGGCGCCATCGAACACCGAATCGGGCACGGTTTCGCGCACCCGCACGTGCGTGATCTGCGCGATCACGTCATTGAGGCTTTCGATGTGCTGGATATTGACTGCGGTGTAGACGTCGATGCCGCGCGACAACAGCTCCTCGACATCGAGGTAACGCTTGGGATGGCGGCTGCCGGGCGCATTGGTATGGGCGAGCTCGTCGACGAGTGCGAGCTGGGGACGCCGCGCGATCAGCGCGTCGAGGTCCATTTCCTCGAGCGTTTGATCTCTGTAGGCGATGCGCTTGCGCGGAATAATTTCGAGGCCCTGCAGCAGCGCCTCGGTCTCGACCCGGCCGTGGGTTTCTACAAGGCCGACCACGACATCGACGCCGGCTTTCCGGCGGGCGTGGGCGCTTTGCAGCATCTCATAAGTCTTGCCGACGCCGGGCGCGGCGCCGACGAAAATCTTCAGCCGCCCAGCCCCGCTGGTCTCGCGCTTGGCCTGCTCCAGCAGGGCCTCCGGCGAAGGGCGTTGTTCGGAATCGCGGCGCTGCTGCTGAGCCATGGCAACAATATAGCCGTGAGGCCGCGCCGGGCCTAGTGGACCCGGCTTTGGCCCGCGGCGTCGAGCGCCAGGTTGAGCGCCAGCACGTTAACCCTGGGCTCGCCAAAAATCCCGATCAGGCGGCCGGAGGTGTTATCCGCCACCAGTTGCCGAAGTGTGTCCTCCGACATGCCGCGAGCCTTCGCGACGCGCGGGACCTGAAACAGCGCACCTTCCGGCGAGATGTCCGGATCGAGGCCGCTCGCGGACGTGGTCACAAGATCAGCTGGGACCGGTTGCGACGGATTCTCCGCCTTCAGCTTGTCCACGTCCTCCTTGAGCCGGTCAGCCAAGGCCTTGCTGGTCGGCCCGAGGTTCGACCCACCGGAATTCGCCGCGTTATCCGGCGCAGGCACCGTCTTCGAGGCGTCGGCCGGGTCCGGCGCAGTCGTCGCCGACGGACGGCCGTGGAAGTATTTGTCGTCCTTGAATTCCTGCCCGATCAGGGCAGAACCGATCACCTTGCCGTCCTTCTCGATCAGGCTTCCCGCGGCCTGTTTCGGAAAGAACGCGTCGGCAAGGCCGGTCATGGCAAGCGGATAGGCGAGGCCCGTGATCAGCGTCAGGCCGACAAGAAGGACAATCGCAGGACGGATTTCTCTCAACATGACTGCCTCCTCAAGCGAGGTGCAAGGCGGTGACGAGGAGGTCGATCGCCTTGATGCCGATAAACGGAATAATGATGCCGCCGACGCCGTAAATCATCAGGTTGCGGCGCAGAAGTGCGCCGGCTCCGACGGCGCGATAGGCCACGCCCTTCAGTGCCAGCGGAATCAGCGCGATGATGATCAGCGCGTTGAAGATGATCGCCGAGAGGATTGCGCTTTGCGGGCTTGCCAGTTGCATCACGTTGAGCACCGAAAGCTGCGGGTAAAACGCGAGGAACATCGCCGGGATGATCGCGAAATACTTGGCGACGTCGTTGGCGATCGAAAACGTCGTCAGCGCCCCGCGTGTCATCAGAAGCTGCTTTCCGATCTCGACCACCTCGATCAGCTTGGTCGGGTTGGAATCGAGATCGACCATGTTGCCGGCCTCGCGAGCGGCCTGGGTGCCGGTATTCATGGCGACACCAACATCGGCTTGCGCCAGCGCCGGCGCGTCGTTGGTGCCGTCACCGCACATCGCCACCAGCTTGCCCTTGGCCTGCTCATTGCGGATCAGCTTCAATTTGTCTTCGGGCGTTGCCTGCGCAAGGAAGTCGTCGACTCCGGCTTCTGCCGCGATAGCCGCAGCCGTCATCGGGTTATCGCCGGTGATCATCACCGTGCGGATGCCCATGCGGCGCAGCTCGGCGAAGCGCTCGCGGATGCCGCCCTTGACGATGTCCTTGAGATGGACGACGCCAAGCAGACGGCCGTCTTTCGCCACCGCCAGCGGCGTGCCGCCGGCCTTGGCAATTTCGTCGGAGATCGCCAGAACATCGCGTCCGGCTTCCGAGTGAGACGCAGCCTGGATCGCGCGGACCGCGCCTCCAGACGCGGTCGCCTGGGCTACACTGCCTCCATTTATATAATTCAGAATGGCATCGACCGCGCCCTTGCGCACCGACGAGCCGGCGGCATCGATGCCGCTCATCCGGGTTTGCGCCGTGAAGGGTACGAAAGTCGCGGACAATTCGCCCATGTCGCGGCCGCGGATGCCGTATTTCTCCTTGGCCAACACCACGATCGAGCGCCCCTCCGGCGTCTCATCCGCGAGCGAGGCGAGCTGAGCCGCATCCGCCAGCTCCTGCTCGGGAACGCCGCGAACAGGGCGGAAGGCCGTCGCCTGGCGGTTGCCAAGCGTGATCGTGCCGGTCTTGTCGAGCAGGAGCGTATCGACGTCGCCTGCAGCTTCGACCGCCCGGCCCGACATCGCCAGCACGTTGAAACGCACCAGGCGGTCCATGCCGGCAATGCCGATCGCCGACAACAACGCGCCGATGGTGGTCGGAATCAGCGTGACAAACAGCGCCACCAGGATGACGACAGATATGGAGCCGCCGGCATAAGTCGCGTAGCTCGGGATGGTGACGGTCGCAAACACGAAGATGATGGTGAGGCCCGCCAGCAAAATGTTCAGCGCGATCTCGTTCGGCGTCTTCTGCCGCTCGGCGCCCTCGACCAGCCTGATCATGCGGTCGATGAAGGTCGAGCCCTGCTCCGCAGTGATCCGAACGCGGATCCAGTCGGACAGCACCTGCGTGCCGCCGGTCACCGCCGAGCGGTCGCCGCCAGACTCCCGGATCACGGGCGCGGATTCACCGGTGATCGCGGCTTCGTTCACCGAGGCAACCCCCTCGATCACCTCGCCGTCGGAGGGAATGTTGTCGCCGGCCTCGACCAGCACGATATCTCCGACCTTGAGGCTGGTCCCCGGCACCAGGCGGTAGTCGCGACCCGAGCCGGCCAGGAGCTTGGCCTGGCTCTCCGTGCGGGTCTTCCGCAACGTTTCCGCCTGCGCCTTGCCACGACCTTCGGCTACGGCTTCGGCAAAGTTTGCAAACACCACCGTGAACCATAGCCAGACGATGATCTGCAAGGTGAAGGAAAGATCGGTACCGCCGGTCACGAGATCACGCAGGAAGATCACCGTCGTCAGTGCGGCGACGACCTCGACCACGAACATCACCGGGTTCCTGGCCATCTGCCGTGGATCAAGCTTGGCGAAAGCGGCGCCGATGGCCGGTATCAAGATCTTGGTATCGAGCATCGTGGCGACCGGCATGCGCTTATTCATTTTGACGACGGGTTCCATGGAGGTCACTCCGAAAGGGATCGTTCAGAACGTGGTGCCGGCATTCATCGCCAAATGCTCGACGATCGGGCCGAGCGCCAGTGCCGGGAAGAAGGTGAGACCGCCGATGATGAGGATCACGCCGACGACGAGGCCCACGAACAGGCCGCCGGTCGTCGGGAATGTCCCGGCGGAAGGCGGGATCGACTTCTTCGCCGCCAGCGATCCGGCAATCGCCATCGCAGGAATGATCATGAAGAAGCGGCCGACGAACATCGCGACGGCACCCGTGAGATTGTAAAACACAGTGTTGCCGGAAAGGCCGGCGAAGGCCGAGCCGTTGTTGCCGGTTTGCGACGTATAGGCGTAGAGCACCTCGGTGAAGCCGTGCGGACCGGCATTGTTCATCGCCGAGGCCGTCGACGGCAGCACCACGGCCACCGCGGTCCAGCCCAGATACATCAAAGGCAGGACGAGAATGGCAAGCATCGCCATCTTGACCTCGCGGGCCTCGATCTTCTTGCCGACATATTCCGGCGTGCGGCCTACCATCAGGCCGGCGACGAAAATCGCCAGCACGACGAACAGCAGCATGCCGTAGAGACCCGCGCCGACGCCGCCGACGATGATCTCGCCGAGTTGCATATTGATGAGCGGGATCATGCCGCCGAGCGCGGTGAAGCTGTCATGCATCGCATTGACCGCGCCGCAGGAAGCGGCCGTGGTGATGACGGCAAACAGGCTCGACGCCGCGATGCCGAAACGGACTTCCTTGCCTTCCATGTTGCCGCCGGTGAGCCCCAGCGCGTGCATCATCCCGGTCCCATTGGCCTCGGACCAGTAACAGACGATGACACCGGCGATAAACAACACGCCCATGACCGCGAGGATGGCCCAGCCCTGCCGCTGGTTGCCGACCATGCGGCCGAACACATTGGTCAGCGCCGCACCGAGAGCGAAGATCGAGATCATCTGTACGAAATTCGACAGCGCCGTCGGATTCTCGAACGGATGGGCGGCGTTGGCATTGAAGAAGCCGCCACCGTTGGTGCCGAGCATCTTGATCGCGACTTGCGAAGCAACTGGGCCGACGGCAATGGTCTGCCTGGCGCCTTCCAGCGTCGTCGCTTCGATATAAGGGCCAAGGGTCTGCGGCATGCCCTGCCAGACCAGGAACAGCGCGTAGACAATGCAGATCGGCAGCAGGATATAGAGCGTGCAGCGGGTGACATCGACCCAGAAATTGCCAACGGTGCGCACCGAAGCGCGCGCAAAGCCGCGGATCAATGCGACGGCAAGCACGATGCCGGTCGCCGCGGAGAGGAAGTTCTGATGGGTCAGACCAACCATCTGAACGAGATAGGACAGCGTGCTCTCGCCGCCGTAATTCTGCCAGTTGGTATTGGTGATGAAGGACATCGCCGTGTTGAACGAAAGATCTTCGGCCACGGCCGATTGTCCAGCCGGATTTAACGGCAGGAACGCCTGGAGCCTCATCAAGCCGTAGATGATGAGAACGCCGCCCACATGAAACAGGAGCATGGAGATGGTGTAGGTCAGCCAATGCTGCTCGCGCCCCTCGTCGACACCGCTGATCCAGTACAGGGAGACCTCCACCGGCCGCAGCACCGGCGAAAGGAAAGTCCGCTCACCGTTGAAGACGCGCGTCATGTACCAGCCGAGCGGCTTGGTGAGCGCTGCGATGATGACGCAATAGAGAATGATCTGGAGCCAGCCGATGACGGACATGGATATGTGCCTCTAGGAGATGCGCGCGGTCAGAACCGCTCAGGTCGCAGCAGGGCGTAAGTCAGGTAGAACAAGAGGCCGAGCGAGACGACCGCGGCCAGCGAATAGTCGAAGATCATGGCTTATCTCCTCACAGCCGTTCACAGGCGTAGGCATAGCCGATGGCGAGGGCGAAAAAGCCGAACGTAAGGGCGATCATCAGAACGTCCATCATTTGAATGCTCCCACTGTGCGCCTGATAACCATCAGCGCCGTTCAGCAAGGCCGCTTTGCGATGAATCAATCTGAAACACGCGGAACCTGCGGCGATGCCCCCGACACGGCCGTGAGATGCCACTCGGCGAATATGTTTTCGAGACGCCGCTAAACTGAAAGATATATAAATCGTATAAATGGCGCGCTCGCGGACTCGCCGACAGGCGATGCCTATGAAGGGCTTATAGGTAAGCCCTCTACGCCATATCGATTTCAAATACGCTTCGCGCCATTCTTGTACTTCGGCGCCATTCCAGGCGCGTTCAGTCTCAATGTGTGTGATGGGCGGTATGCGAATTGGCCTGAAGACGCAGGTGTCCCTGGAACTCGCTGCAAAGCTTCGCAAAGCCCAGGCAGCAACGCCCGAGCTGATGGCGGAAATCCTCAATGTCAGCCAGCGACGCGCTCTGGTGCCGGGTCACAGCGAAATAGCCTTGCATCTTGAGCAGTTGATAGCTGCCCGCGCCTGGATCGACGTAGCGCTGGTGTTGCTCGAATTGGAACTGCCGCTCTGGCACATCCGCCGTATCGCCTACGACGACGGCGAATGGCACTGCGCTCTGTCGCGCCAGCGAGAGCTGCCGGATTGGCTCGATGAATCGCACGAGGCGAGCCATCCCGACCTCGCTCTCGCAATTCTGAGCGCGTTCATCGAAGCTCAAGCGGCTGCCGCATCGTCCGTCACGTCCAGCATTCCTGAACCATTCGCGCGGCCGGATTCGGAATTCATTCGGCTTTGCTGCGACAATTTCGCCTGAGTATCGGACCGTGGCGCGACCGGACCATCTGCCGCCATTCGGATCCAGCCGGGTGTTGATCCGGTTTTTCCTGACCGCCATCGTCCTCGCAAGCTGCGCCGCGTTCAGCGGTATTGGCTTTGCCAGGGGCTTCGCAGCGCTGACATGGATGGCCGGCATCGTCAGCGCTTTTGTCGCAGTCATCAGGCGTGAGCGGCCCTTCGAACCAACTCTCAACCATTGGGATGAGATGCTCGCATTTGTGGCGGCATACTGTCTCATCTGCATCGTCACCCAGGACATGCCGGTCTAGTGCCGACTTTCCGAAGTTCATGCTCCATCAGTGCACCCACCTTCACGGACTTCGGAAAATCATGAGCCATAATTCTATGCGGCGCTTATGTGATCAGCCTTGCTCCACTCTCGAATTCATACCCGGTCCTGCAGATATTTCGTCGTCTCAAGGCGGCCTTCTTCCGCATTATCGGCTGCCTCTCTGGAAGGACCATCAATATGAAGCTCGTCGAACCTCCCTCGTGCGGCCGTGCCGCTTCCATCATCGTCTTTATTGGCCACAACGGCCGGGGCAACTGGATTGCCCGCGAACAAAACGGCTTGTTTGGCGGCCTGTTCGTCAACCGTGCGCAAGCGCTCAAATACGCCCTCTTTGAGAACGGCCATCGACCGGAAACCATCATCGAGGTGTCGCGCGAGATCGAACTCGATATTTCCTCCGCCAATCTGCGGACCTTCGTCGCGCCGCGCGCAGCCTGAGCCAGGTAACATCTCGGGAGGCTCGAATGGCAGAGATGGAGCAGGCTGCATGATCTCGCCGGCAAGTACCACTGCATGGCTGTCGGGCTACATCCCCGATATGCCCACGCCTTTCGATGAGTCGGACCAGATCGATGTGCATGCCATGGAAGCATTGTGCGAGCGTCAGATCGCCGCCGGTGCGTCCGCCCTGGTGGTCTGCGAGACCGCCGGTGAAGCCGCGACACTCTCGGCTCAAGAGCGAGGCACGATCATCCGCGCGGCCGTCGGCATCGCGAGGGGACGCGCCCGGATCATCGCAGGCGCGGGTTCGAATTCTACAAGCCGCGCGATCGAACTGACGCGACTCGCCAAAGCGGCCGGCGCGGACGCCGTGCTGTCGGTCGTACCTTATTACAACAAGCCGATGCAGAATGGTCTCTATGCGCATTTCCGGGCTATCGCGGACGCGGCTGACCTACCGATCATTCTGCATGATATCCCTGCACGATCGGCACGGGAATTGGCGGATGACACACTCTTGCGTCTTTCGGAATCCAAAGGATTCATCGGGCTGCGAGACGGCAGCGGCGATCTTACGCGGCCGATGCGGTTGCGTCCGCAATTGCAAGAGGGCTTTCGGCTCCTCTCGGGGCACGATGCAACGGCGCTGCCCTATTTCGCCGCCGGCGGAGACGGCTGCATCTCATTCACATCGAATGTGACGCCCGACCTGTGTCTCACCATTCTCTCGAACCTGAAGCAGGGGCGCCTGCAGACCGCGCGGTATCTGCAAAAGCGGCTGATTGCGCTTGAAGCCTGCCTCGCGAAGGAAAGTCCGGCAGCGCTGAAATATGCCTTAAGCCTGCTCGGCTTCATGCATCCGCAAACCCGTCTGCCGATCGTCCCTTTGGACGACCCTGCGAAAGCAGTTGTCGCCAATGCGATAGCCAGCCTTGACGAGGATCTGACCATCACCGCCGAAGCTTGACAGTCATTTCCTTCAGCGTCCCGGTTGCGATGGGTGCTTGGCACGCCATTTCGGTCCCGGACCGCGCATATAATACTCTTCCGGCTGATATTTCCGGTTAGGCCCGAACCATGTCGGAAACAGAAGCGTCAGAACTCCTGAAAGAACGGTCCGCGAAAGCGAGCTAAACCTGATCCAAGCGCGTGAGTAGGGCCACATGTCCGACCTATTTGATTGCGTCGCGATCACGCAGCTCATCTGGAATCCAGAGCTCGTCCCGAGTATCCCGACGCGCGCCCCTCAGCTCGAGCTCGCGCATCTTCCGACGGAATTTTGCATCGGCGATCGATTGGATGAGAGCTTTCAGATAACTGTTTGCGCGATGTAGCGCGAATGTACCTCGGGCATGGTTCTCTCTGCGCCGGCCGAAGCGATAGCTACGCTGTTCCTCCCGGCGAACTGAAGCGAGTTGCTTGTAATCACTGGTGAAGTTGTGAGCCATGTTCGTGCTCCATGGCAGGACGCGCCATCGAGCCAAAATGCGCATGAGCGCATAAGAAATCGAGATTATTCCGGTATCTTCCGCATAGTAGTTCTATAGAGGACAAGATCTCGCTCAGTTCTTACAGCGCCTTTATGCTGCGCGATCGCGAGCCATCTCGCATTCCTATGGTCGATTCAGCAAATAGTGAGCGTCGAATGCTGAGGAGGCCACAATGGCCACCATGACTGGGAACACATCCCGTTCAAACATAGAGCAACTGAGCAATCGCATCTTGCGCGGTTTCCGAGCCAAGGCTGACGCTTTCGTAAGCGGCCACATTCAGCATGCAGCCTCGGAAGCCGCACGCGTTGGAAGACCTCGGTGCCACCAATCCGAAAGCTTCGTTGCACGAGCCTCGGACCGCACTGAAGCACCGGGTGTTGAATTGAAGCCACTCGGCCAAGACATTCTCAACGCCGCGATTCCCGCCTTTTTCATCGGCCGGAACAAAGCAGGGTTGTGGGTCGCTCGCGAGTCGACCGGGCGGATCGGCGGAATGTTTTTGCTCAAGAGGTCTGCGCTTGCCTTTGCTCGAGCGAAAAGCGAATCGGCGCAATGCGCCTTTGTTTTTCCGTCAGAGACGTTCGAGCTCGATCTCGAAAACGAAGGCAATCCGTTCGCGCGGCATTTCGAATCGTTGTTGCGTTTCGCGCAAATCGCCATATGCGCGCTGATCGCGCGGCTGGTAGGCTGATTTGCGCGATCGGTCGCGCTGTGCCTGTCGCAACCTCTATCCTCGCATGAACGCGCGAGTTTCGGCTTCGCTTCAGAAGGCAAACTCTCGCGCGTAGTTCGGAGTAGAGCTGCGACCAGATTACTTCAGGCTGGTCATCGCAGTCAGGTCGGCCGAAAGCTTGACGATGCCGGCGGCGCCACACCAGTTGGAGCCGGCGCCGCCCGGGTTGATCGGCGTGACGTTGGTAGTACCGGTGGCATTGAAGGCGCTGGTGAACGCGTTGCAATTGCCCTTCGACAGGTCGGTATCCGAATAGCGGATGTCGAGCGTGAACACCTTGTAGGTGAAGCCGATGCCGAGGTTCCAGGTGTTGTAGCTCGCATAGGGAATGCCGCCGGCGAAGAGAGTGCCCGGGCCGGTACCGTAGAACGCATCGGTGGTGCCGAGCCACTGCCGGCCGAATTCGCCAGACACATACATGCCGACACCGCTCTTGCCGAAGAGGTTGCCGGGCGCGGTGTACTTGGCGGTGATCGAAGCATAGTCGCCCCATGCGCCGGAGTTCAGGAAGCTCGGCGTATAGAATTCGGTCACGCCGACTTGCCAGCTATCGTTGACCGTGTAGTTGGCCTTGCCATAGACCTCGAAAAAGCTCACGTCCTTTTTCATGACATTGCCGTCGGCGAGGAAAATCGTGCTGGTGCTGACGGGGCAGACATTGCCGCCGGGGATCCCCCCGGTCAGGACGTTATCGGTGCAGCTTCCGCCGGGATAGAGGTAGCCCCACACGCCGAAATCGAGGGCAAAGGCGCCGAAGGTCGGCCGGATACCGCCGTAGACGTCGACCTCGGCCGCGGCGCGGTTCGCATAATCGATGCTCTCTGCGGACGTGCCGACGTAGAGCTGGAGGTCTTTGGTCACGTTATAGCGCGGTTCAAAATAAGCGGTGACGGAAGGCTGGTGATTCGATTGCGTCACGCCACGAAAAATATAATCGCTCACAATGCCGCTGCCGAACGCGATATCCCATGGTTCAAACGGCGCGGGCGCGGGCGAGGCCGGAGCCTTCAAGGACAGGTCCGCAGCGGACGCCGCGCTGGTCGTCGCCAGCAATGCCGCGAAAATAATCAATCTTCTCATGAGCCCCTCGTCGACTTGCCTGGAACTTCATCTATTCCCTTACCTATGGCTCAGACGGTTGTAGGAATGCTATTATCCTCAGACCGAAAAAATATAAGTGCGATTCGGGCCTGACGGATTGATTCTTGTCAACCGGCGCGAGGCCAAAGCCCGCGGGACAAGCTTATTTCGCCACATTGTTCGCCGTCAGGCTGCCGCTTGTGTCTCAGAGCGGCGCGTGCCGGAGAGAGAGGCCACAGCGCCGCATCGTTTCTTTGACGAGGACAGGCGAATGTCGCGGCCGCCCGAATGTTGGGTACGCAGAGCCTGTCGAGTAAATCCAATAAAGAGCGGCGCGGAGACCCGTCGAATCCCCAGCTCGATCGGGAGCATGTGCTGCCTTTCAATAGGATTTGTAAACTCGCCGGGGTCTCAGTCAGAGTGCTACGATCTATTCGGCCGCTTCGGGCAGCGAGTGCATCTCGTCGTGATGCTGGATTGTTCTGGGCCGGCCCATCAGGACCGGCTGGAACAGCACGGCGGCCGCCATTGTGCAGAGCAGGGACAAACCCATCATTTTACCCATGCTCGACATGCCGGGATAGGATGACGCCCACATGCTTCCGAATGCAACCGCATTGGTCATGGCGCTGAAGATCACAGCGCGTGTCAGAGTTGACTGCAGCAGGCCGGTTTTTCCAGCGCGCCACGCCATGATGTAATAGATCTTGAACGCGACGCCGACGCCGAGGAGCAGCGGTAGCGCGACAATATTCGCAAAGTTGAGCGGCAGTCCCCACAGCACGGAAATTTCCAGCGTCACGACACCAGCCAGCAACAACGGGACCAGTGTGAGGAGAACATCGACCACGCGTCGCAGAGCGATGAAGAGCAGAATTGCAATGGCGACAAGAGCAAGGATACCCGCTTCCATGAATGCGCGGATGACCGTTTGCGCCGATTCAAAATAACTGACGGCCGCTCCAGCTGCCGTGGGCTCGGCCCTGAGGATTGCGGCGGCAAACTTGCGCAATACATTGATGTCATTGGGATCGCCCTTCGGCAGCACCTGCACCCGTGCGCGACCGTCTGCCAGCATCCAGTCGCGCACCAGATTGGGAGGCAGAGTCTCCATAGTGACCGTTTGCGGGGCGAGGCTCTTGCGGAGGCGGGCCAAATCGTAATTCAAGGGCGATAGGATAGCGGTGGCGGCCCGGCTTCGCGCGTCGAAGGGAGAGCTTGCAAGCTGCTTCAGTAGAGACGATAGGGCTCGCGCGTCGTCGGCCGCGCTTCCCGTTGCCCCGGCTGATGCGCGATCAAGAGCGTCTGCGGCATGCCGGATCGCCGCGACATCCTCCGGGTCGGTTGGCGCGGTAGCCTTTCGCGCGTTGAGCACTGGTCCGAGGATCTGTGCAGCATCATGCAGCGCTGCGATTTTCTGCTCTTGCTCGCCCGGTATGAAGTTCTTCAGCGTCAACGCCCGGGAGACCTCGGCAAGCGAAGAAAGGCGTTTGGCGATATTGTCGGCCTCCTTGAGTGATGGGGCCAGGATTTCCGCGTCGTTGCCGCTGGTCTGGGGCTCCGACTGCAATTTTCGATATGTCACGACGGAAGGCGAATTCGGATTTTGCAGGTCGACCGGGTTAAAATCGAAGTTCAAGTGAAACAGCAGTGGTGTACCGGCGAGCACGACGACGAAGGTGCTCACGATCACGGCGATGCGGTGGCGCTGCAGGAAATGGTCGAGGGGAACCAAGCTCCCGAAACCGACGGGAGCTGGCTCGCCCGGAGGATCGAGGACGGCCAGCATCGCGGGTACCAGCGTGATGCTGCAAACAAAGGCAATCAGCATGCCGCATCCGGCGATCAGGCCAAGTTCGGAAAGTCCGCGGTAGCTTGTAGGCAGGAAGGCGAAAAAGCCGACGGCCGTAGCGGCTGCCGCCAGCGACAACGGCTTTCCCGCCTTGTGGGCCGCGCTGCAGAGCGCCTGCCGCAAGCCACCTAACTCATATCGCTCCGTTCGATAACGCACGCTGAACTGGATACCGAAGTCGACACCAAGACCAACGAACAGCACAAAAAATGCGATCGAGATCAAATTGAATGACCCGACCATGACGAGGCCCAGCGCGGCTGTCGTCGCCAGACCGACAATCAGACTGAAGAAGACGGCGGCAATCAGTTTCAACGAACGCAGCGCGAGCCATAGGACGACCAGAACGCCAAGCGCTGCCGTCAGCGTGTCGCGCAACGCGCTATGTCGGATAACGGAGAACTGGTCATCATTCATCGGCACCTGACCGGTCAGGCGAACGTCAGCTCCAAGGCCCCTGATGTCGGCGGCGGCCTTTCGAATGCCGTTCGTCGCGGCGCGGCCCGGTTGCAGCGCGCTGAAGTCGAGTCTGGGCGCGATCTCGACGAAGTGTCTCGCGCGACCAGCCGGAAGCGCATGGCCGTCGAGCAGTTCCTGCCAGGAAAAGAATGCGGGCCGGCCGGCGAGCACATCGCCAAGGGTCTGCTTTGCAAGCGAGAGTGGCCAAGCCAATTGTTCCAGCTTGAGACGGCCGGTCTGAACGCTTTCCGCCGCCTCGGCAAGTACGTTCGCGACGCCGCGCAGGCTCGGATCGGCCGCCAGCTCGGCCAGGAAGGGGCGTGCGCGACTTAGTCCTTCGGCTGTGTTCCTGACTTCGGACAAGGAACTGTACAACAATCCGTTGCGGTCAAAGAAGTCGCCTGTCTCGGGCTGCGTCACCTGCTGATACAGACGGGGATCCTTGGCGAGCTTCTCGGCAAGCGCGGCGGTGGCAATTGCAGCATTCTCCGGAGTTGGCCCGGTGACGACAGCGATGATCCCCTTTTGCGGAAAGGCTTTCGTTAGCTCCATCTGGCGCTGGTGCCAGGGTAGCTTCGGCGAGAGCAGCGCTTCGATGTCCGTGTTGATGGAAAATCGGACAAAGTCATAGGCCGTGGTCGCAAGCAATAGTAGCGTTCCCGCAGCGATCGCGGACCAGCGATGGCGGATACAGAGGCCGACAATACGAACAATCGCCTTGTTCATCATGATCGTCCAGACAATTCATTGAACAAGCATTGCGGGCATAGGACGGTTCCTTGCTCGAGCGACCAGGCGGTTACGGAGATCGCCGAGTCCCGCTTAGAATTCGATGCCTCCTGAATGCCTCTTCGGTGGAGCAAGAGATGGAGGGACAGGTTATTGAAGGACGTCAAGCTGATCAGGCCGCTTTCCGAAAGGCCGATCCGTTCGTCAAGGCTCGCCTGATATAGCTCGCTGCTCCTCGCAAGCCAAAGCCAGCGAGGCCGCTTGTGCATCAGGCCCCCGGCATTCAATCCGGATCAAATTCGTCTGCGCTTGGCGCAGCGGTCGTTGCGCTCACTCCTAACCCGCAGCCGCTGAGGACGGCCTCCTTCACCGGCCGTTTTTCTTCGGATTTAGGACTTATGGGTTCAGCGAGCGTCGAATTCACCTGTGTTATCGGCAAGTCAACTCGCTTGGATGGGAACAAGTTCGCGCTCATCAGCGCCATGCCTCGGTGGAACGGGTCCATACGCCAGCGGTTTTCCAGATGTTGAGTATGAAAGAGGTTGGCTCATGTCGATGAACGATCCGCGCACGACCCGTGATCCGTATTCGCCGCGTGATCCTCGCGGTGGCGGTGGATGGGTATGGCTTTGGGTGATTATTGCTATCATCATCGTTGTTGGTTGGGGTGGCTGGTATGGCGGTTGGTGGAACCACCGCTCGAACACGGCCGCAAACCCTCCAGCGCAAACCACCGGGCAACGGACATCATCCCAACCGGCCAGTCCGACTCAGAATAATACAGCGACCAAGAGTAAATAGGCGCAAGCCTGTCCCTGCTGTCGAATGGCGTATAACGACGACCCTCGTCCTTTTAGCAGGGCATTCTTCGCTCAAATTCCAGCGCCTGTATAACGTAGTGTCCGGCGTCGCCGAAACGTGATCAATGAACCAGCCCCCTGCTTTACCTTCTGGAGCGCTGCAGGGGGCTGTCCCGGATCACACCCGTCAGTCAAGGATGCTGATCCTGTTTACGCCAACATACGCGGGCAGCTTTGATCCAGCTCAGGGGCAGGAACAACCAGGCTGGGGACGAGAGGGCGTCCGATGTGCAAGCTTGCCCCCATTCAAATCGCCCCCGCTGCTCCCCGGGCGGATCGGAACGACTGCTGCGATCGCCACATGTGCGAAAACGCATTTGCCGTGGGAGCTGTGGGAACAAAAGGCGACATGTTGGCTTGGTGGCAAAAGGAACGCGTCGATGAAGTTACACCCATTGCTACTTCTATTCGGTGTGGCTCTGCCGACAGCCGTCTTCGCCGCGGGCGGCGGCGGCGGAGGTGGCTCGAGCGGGAGCGCGGGAGGTGCCGGCAGCGCTGGCGGCGGCATGGGCGCGGCGCATTCAGCAGCTGGAGCCCCGGCGACTTCAACCGGATCTTCTGGAACTGCGGCCGGCCCGGCGCATCCTGCCGCGACAGGTACAAGCCCAAGGCCAGCGGGCAATGGCAACCCGAATAGGGCAGCAGGCACAGGCGTCCTGAGTAACACGGCCGACTTCCCGAACGGCGTCAGCCCCGCTCAGACTCCAAACAACACCGGCACAGTTGGGGTGGCTACCCCGCAGACGGCGCGGCCTGTGCCAGTACCTCGCGGGCCGTCGCCGGAGGGGCTAGGGGGAGTAACCGACGAACCGGCGCCCGGCACCATCTCCACCGGCACGGCAGCAACCTCGGGCTCTCCGTCGACCGACAACGCACTTCGAACCAATGGGACAACGATGCCGGGCCCAAGCAAACCGACGGTCACGCAAGAGCAA
The DNA here is from genome assembly GCF_027451485.1 of Bradyrhizobium sp. Taxonomy (GTDB): domain Bacteria; phylum Pseudomonadota; class Alphaproteobacteria; order Rhizobiales; family Xanthobacteraceae; genus Bradyrhizobium. The sequence goes on along the minus strand of NZ_DAIDJE010000007.1, from coordinate 8,596 downwards.
CGCAGCGACTCAAAGATAGACCAGCAAAACCAGAAAGCCGATCAGGCGGTAAGCAACATTTGCAGGGGATGCTGATTTGCTAATCGTCGCGTTCTGACAATCGCCTCATGTCATTCGGCTTGCGTCGGAATTAGCCGAAGTTCGAGGTTATAAAATTCGCCATCCGGATGTCGGCGGATCGAGCTGGTCGATTTCGGCGGGGGCACACAGGTCGCCGTAGGGGGAGGCTAGCAAGGCATTGCTCGCCGTCGGCGCGGGTATTCCACTCGGAAACGACGTTCCCAGTCGCAGCGAGATTGAGAGTTTTCAGGCGCGCTGTTTTCGAGCGCTATCCAACATCGGCCTGATCGCGGGCGTTTTGCGCCAAAATAACTTGTGTTCTTCGCTGGCCGTCGATTGCCGCGAGCGCCGCCATGCGAGAGGAAAAGTCCATTCAAGGAACCTTGCCGAGTCTAGCGGGTTTGGATCTGCAGGGCACTCAAGGCTTCACTCAGCCACCATTATCGATCGCTCAATGCACCTCCAGCATCTGTCGTATCGGCGTTGAGAAGATCGCGAGATCAGGCATGCGCAAGATTGATCACGTCGTCGTGCTCATGCTTGAGAACAGGTCTTTCGACAACGTGTTGGGCCGGCTCTATCCGAAAGCGGAGCAATTCGACGGTCTCGACATGAATGAATGGAATCCTCAGCACAGAGAAGACGGATCAGTCGATCGCGTGTCGGTGTGGAGCAGTGAAGCAAGTGATCCGCCGAATCTTCCGGACGCAGACCCCGGAGAGCTCTTCAGCGACATGGAAATGCAAATCTACGGACTTGGTCGGAGCGACGAGCCCGATATGAACGGGTTTGTCGACAATTACGTGCGTCAGCGGGGGAACGACTCCCGTGCAGATCCAAAAGCGGTCATGCACGTTTACCGGCCGGAACACCTCCGCTCGACCACGCTGCTGGCCAGGAGTTTCGGCGTGTCGGATCGTTGGTTCGCATCAGCGCCCTGCGAAACATGGCCCAACAGATACTTCATGCATTGCGGTACGGCTGGCGGTTACGTGAACAACAGGCGATCCAGTTTTCCGTATCGGTGGCCGCGGTTTATGCCAACAATCTTCCGACGCCTGGATCGGTGTGGCTATACGTGGAGGGTCTATTTCCACGACCTGCCACAGGCTGCGACACTGGTAGATCTTTGGCCGAAGATCCCAACGCACTTTTGCTTCTTCGACCCGGAGTTTGCGGCGGATGCAAGCGCGGGGCAGTTGCCATCGTACAGCTTCATCGAACCGAGATATTACGCAAGCTTGCGTGCGAAGGCGCTTCCAAACGATCAGCATCCCCCGCACGATCTGCAGGACGGTGAGGCGCTCGTTGCTAGCGTCTATAACATTCTCAGATCGGCTCCGACCTGGCCGCGTACTCTGTTGATCATCACCTATGATGAGCATGGCGGCTGCTTCGATCATGTGCCGCCGCCGTCGGCAGTATCTCCTGGCGGCCCGTATCCCGACGGATTCCGGTTCGACAGGTATGGGGTCCGTGTGCCGACCCTTCTGGTGTCTCCCTATGTTCCGCCCGGCAGCATTGTCCGGCCGAGCGGAATTTATCCATTCGATCACTGCTCGGTGCAGGCCACGTTGAACAAGCTCTTTGACATCGGACCGCCTCTTTCTCCGCGAGTCGCTGTTGCGCCGGATGTGCTGCCGGCTCTGGCATTGAGCGCGCCAGACAATCAGGGACCCGAACAGATAGCCGTTCGTACGGCCGTCCGATGCTCGAAGGATATCCGGGCATACCGCCGGCGAAGGCATAATCATCACCAGGATGCGCTTCTGGGAGCGGGCCACGCCACGCCCGCTGTACTAGCCCATCTCTCGGCGCGCTTAAGGTCGCTCCGCCATCGAGGCACCGATCGCCAGTAATTCAGAACAACGCGTCTCCCGATCGACAGCAAGCCAGTCGACTTGAACAAATGGCGAATTCGGGTCTCTCATCATCACCGCCAGATATTCGACGAAATCGTCTCGGCAACGCGCAGTGCGTTCGCGATGATGGTCAAGGTGGGATTGACGGCACCTATCGAGGGGAAAAAGCTCGCATCAGCGACATAAAGATTTTCGATCTCATGGGTCCTGCAGTCGAGATTCAGGACGCTGTTCTGCGGATCTTCACCGAACCGAAGCGTACCGGATTGATGCGCCGTGCCGCCAACAGGCACGTCCTTTCCGACGTACAGAGTGCGGTCAAACAGGTGCGGATGGATGTCGAGCTGGTCGAGCATGCTGCGAAGTGTCTCGCGTAACCGGCGGTGGCACTCCATGTTGCTTTCCGTCAGGTCCAAATGCACGCGGCCATCCTTGTAGAAGATCCTGTTTTCGCGAAGAGGAAGATCCTCGGACGTTAGCCAGAAATCAACCGAGTGTCGCGCGATGAACTCAAATGGACGGGCGGGTAGCCAATGAAGGAAATCGGGCAGCCCCTCGATCTCGATCTGGCTGCCGTCTGATTTCCCTACGAGCTGAATGTGACCGAGCGGATAGTCCCATTTGTTCATGACGCTCTTCGAATGGCCATGATAGAAATCATTCAAAGCCAGGGTCTTCTGAAACTTCGTCTCGTTCGGTGATTTCGAGATCGCAAGCACGGTCGTATTGTTGTGGCGCATGTAGTTGCGGCCGACCAGGCCGGACCGGTTTGCAAGCCCATCCGGGTGCCGGTCGTTGGCCGAACGCAGGAACAGAAGGGCGGATGACAGAGCACCGCAGGCTACGATAAACACGTTCGCGCGAAAGACGCGCCGCGCACCGTTAATTAAGACGTCGGCGCTGATGATCTGCCCGCCGGCGGGATCCGTATTAAGCCGCTCGACATAGGCGTTTCGCAATAGCTTCGCGTTCGAATGAGTTGCAAGTGTTGGATCAATACAGATGATTTGGGCGTCTGCCTTGCCGTTCGTCAGGCTGGGATAGCCGTCGAAAGGATCGCATCGCAGTAGCGGGGAGTGAGGGAGCGTGCCTCCCTTTCCGTCTTCATCCATCAAGGCGCCCAGGGGGAGATGAAAGGGATGAAATCCGGCGTTGACAAGGTCGTCGGATAATTTCTGGATGCGGGACTCGTGACTGACTGCCGGTTTGGGATAAGGCGATTTGGACCAGGGCTCCGTCGGATCCTCGCCACGTGCGCCATGGACCTGGAACAGCTCCTCGGCAGCCTGATACCATGGCTCGAACACGTCGTACTTTAAGGGCCATTCGGGCGAGACACCGTCGGGAAATGTGATCTCGTGGAAGTCTTCCTCGCGAAGGCGAAAAAGAGCGGCGCCATAGACCTTTGAGTTACCGCCGACGAAATAGTGAAGACCGGGCCGAAAGCGATGCCCAGAGGAGGAATACCAGGTCTCATCTGCCTGATACCGCGCCTTCGCGAAGACTTCGCTCGTGTCCCAATTCTCGCGTTCGCGCGGCAGGTAGTCTCCCCGCTCGATAATGAGAATTCGCTTTCCCGTCCGGGCAAGGCGCCAGGCAGCTGAACCTCCGCCCGGACCTGATCCAATGATGATGGCGTCGTAATAGTCGTCGTTCACAGGAGAGGTCTCACTGGCTCTTCGATGCCGGGAGGAAAGTGGCGGTCGCAGCGATCATTCCCGAGCGACGTAAAAGTTCCACGGTCGCGAAATGATTATCGATCGCGGGACGCTGACCTGCGACCAAGGTGCTACGTCGTTGGTCACATCGCACGCGAAACAAAGCGGCTGCGTCGAAGTTCCTTAGAACATGGCCCGCATTGAGGATTACGCGCTGATCGGCGATTGTGAGACAGCCGCGCTGGTTGGGCGTGAGGGATCGATCGATTGGCTTTGCTTGCCGCGCTTCGATTCGGACGCTTGCTTCGCATCTCTTCTCGGCGCTCCGGGGAATGGAAGATGGTTGCTGGCGCCGAAACAATTCGTCTCTTCCAGCCGTCGCTATCGGGCCGGCACTCTCATTCTTGAAACGACGTTTGAACTCGAAAAAGGCCGCGTTCGACTTATCGACTTTATGCCGCCGAAACGCGGATCTTCAAAGCTTATCAGGATCATCGAGTGCCTCGACGGGAATTCCGAGATCGAGACAGAACTCGTCGTTCGCTTCGACAATGGCGATACCGTCCCGTGGGTGACGCGCGCCGATGATCGCTCGCTTACCTTCGTCGGAGGCCCTCACATGCTGTTGCTCGCGACCGAAGCGCCGTTGCGAGGTCAGGACATGAAGACCATAGGCTCGTTCTCGATGACAAAGGGACAGCGGATCACGTTCGCGCTATCTTACCATGTCTCCTTTATGCCGCCGACCGACAAGGGCGGAGATCCCGATGATCTCCTGCAGTCAACGGAAGCGTTCTGGAGGAGTTGGTCTGGCCGCTGCACCGCTCCGGGCCCCTATTCCGAGCCCGTCGCACGGTCCCTGATCACACTGAAGGCGCTGACATTTGGCCCGAGCGGCGGGGTCGTCGCGGCACCGACGACCTCCTTGCCGGAGCAACTCGGAGGTTCACGTAACTGGGACTACCGCTTCTGCTGGATACGCGACGCGACGCTTACTCTCGTATCACTGATGAGGAGCGGCTATTACGACGAAGCTGTTGCCTGGAGGGATTGGCTGCTCCGCGCGGTGGCCGGTAGTCCTGATCAGTTGCAGATCATGTATGGCGTCACCGGCGAGAGGCATCTTCCGGAACGCGAAATCCCATGGCTCGGCGGGTACGAGGACTCCCGTCCGGTCCGCATCGGAAATGCTGCCCATACCCAGCTTCAGCTCGATGTGTTCGGCGAATTGATGGACGCACTTTACGAAGCGCGGCGGGGCGGCCTGTCTGAGAACGAGCGAGCCTGGGATATCCAATGCGTCCTGCTGGATCATCTCGAAAAGATTTGGCGGAATCCGGATCAGGGCATTTGGGAGGCGCGCAGTCCACCCAAGCACTATACCTATTCCAAGGTCATGTGCTGGGTCGCTTTCGATCGCAGCATCAAGAGCGCTTCGGAACATGGAATGAAAGGCCCGGTCGAACGATGGAAGTCGATCCGCTCAGCCATCCACGAAGACATCTGCCTGAAGGGCTTCGACCAAAAGCGCAAGACGTTTGTCCAGGCGTATGGCGGGACGCAACTGGATGCGACTCTTCTCCGGCTTCCGCTTGTAGGCTTCCTTTCGCCTGACGATCCGAGAGTACGTTCGACCGTCGAAGCCGTAGAAGCCGAGTTGGTGGTCGACGGGTTGGTCCGTCGCTACGACACGAGTGCATCGGACGACGGCGTCCCGGGTGGAGAAGGGCTCTTTCTGGCATGCAGCTTCTGGCTTGCGGAAGCTTATGCGCTAATCGGCCGTCACGCCGATGCGAAGGCGCTGTTCGAGAGACTGCTCAAGCTGCGCAACGATGTGGGTCTGCTGTCGGAGGAGTATGCTCCGGATACACAACGCCTCGTTGGCAATTTCCCTCAGGCTTTCTCTCACATTGCACTGGTTAACTCCGCGCATCGGCTCGCTGGAGCTGCAGGGTTCGATGATCGAGCGAAGTCGACAGTGACGAGCATACCCAGCCACGGTCATTCGCATTGAATGGAATTTGAAAGATGAATGAAAATGAAGACAAGCGCGACCCCGCCGGCCCTGCCGAACCCAGAGCCGTCCCGCCGCACAAGCCGTATCCGGTGGTGCTTGAAGGACAACCGGCATTGGTAACCGGGGCTAATTCCGGCATAGGAAAAGCTGTGGCGCTGGGGCTCGCTGCGTCTGGCGCCGACATTGTGATCAACTACATCGCGGATTTGCCGGCGGCAGAGGAAATCGCCCACGCGGTCGAGGCCAAGGGACGCCGCGCCGTTGTCATCAAGGCGGACGTGAGCAACGAGGCCGAAGTCCAGGCCATGTTCGCGCAGGCTATCAGCCATTTTTCAACACTTCATGTCGTCGTGACAAATGCAGGACTACAGCGGGATGCCGCGATCGACGAAATGACCCTCGAACAGTGGAATAAGGTCATCAGCGTCAACCTCACTGGACAATTTCTTTGTGCGCGAGAGGCCGTGCGGGAATTCAAGAGGCGTGGCGTTGTTCAAGGCGTTTCCCGGGCCGCCGGCAAGCTTATCATGATGAGCTCGGTCCATCAGGAAATCCCGTGGGCGGGCCATGCCAACTATGCCGCGTCCAAAGGAGGGATAATGCAGCTCATGCGCAGTATCGCTCAGGAGCTCGCGCCATACACCATCAGGGTCAACGGCATTGCGCCCGGTGCTATCCGTACACCCATCAATCGGGCTGCCTGGGCAACGGCCGACGCCTACCGAGACCTGATGACCCTTGTGCCATACAAACGCATCGGAGAGCCGGAGGACATTGCGCGGGCAGCCGCGTGGCTGGCGTCAGATTTTTCCGATTATGTGACCGGTGCCACATTGTTTGTGGATGGAGGCATGACGCTCTATCCCGGTTTCGCGACAGGTGGGTAGTGACAACGGTTCATTTCCTTTCAACCGGGTCGAGGCGGCGCGACCGTTTCTCGTGCCTCAGGAGCCAGCCGACAGGCGAGGTGTTCGAGCAACGCCGCTTGACGCGATGATATCCTCCTTAGCGACCGACTCGTTTTTCTGTCCGGGTTGGATTAGCTCCGCTTGGTCAGCAGCAGATTTCCGCGGTTTCTGATCGCCACCTGCGCTGCTTTGGCGAAGCGCTGCAATAGCCAGGGGAGCGAAACTTCCAGGCGCGCATGATCCTCCGCCACGTCGAGGTGACCGGACGCCACTTGCCCAAGGGCGCGCACGCGAAAAACCAGGCGGTCGCCTTCCCATCTTTCTTCGTCGACCTGAAGGACCGGTATGCTGGCAACCGCGCGCGTCAAACCGACCTCGATGCGGCGCTTGGCCTCTTCACGGCCGAGGCGATGGGGAATTGATACGATAAGAGGTGCGGACATGTTGGGCACTCCGGCTTACCTAACGCGTTTGTATCCACAACGTTCGAAAAACGTGGGAGCACGAACAAGCCTCAGGAACAATGGCGATGGGCGACCTGTCAGACCTCGCTGTAACAGACGCCTTGATCAACGAAGCAAGCGCGTAATCCGCCTTGGAAGGTCCGACGCTGCAGGGGCTAACGCGAGCGGAGAGGTACAACAAGCCAAACGGAACGGAACTCCGCTGACGTTCTGTTACGTCGAATGAACGAGGTCGGTTGAGCACCAGAAGCCGTCCTGTCGGTGCTTCAAAGTGTTGATCGAACGCCAAGATCGCCGGGGTGCTTTTATGCCTCAATCGTCCGCTCCCGCGCGTGAGTCGGAACGCAACGGGAACGAAGAGACCATTCCGAAGTTAATGGGCAAAGGAGTTCTCATGGCCGACAACACCGAGAAAGACCCCAAGGACTGGGTTTCAGGAGATGACCCGATGACGGGCGCTCAGGAGTCTTATCTGAAGACTCTCAGCGAGCAGGCCCACAAGCCAATGCCGGATAAGAACCTCACGAAGGCGGAGGCCTCAGCTCTCATTGACAAGCTGAGGGGGAAGAATGGGTTGGAGGAACAGCGCAGAACTCGGGAGGTCGGGCGTTCATGAGCACGCAATCGCAAAATCTCCAGAGGCAGGCGGATCAAGCGGAAAGCATCGCGGACCAAACGGTGGACGACTCGGTGAGGGATATCCTTCGAGACGCCGCAAGGGATTACCGGAAAGAGGCCAGTAGGGAGCCGAGTAGCGAGCGGGCGTCCTATGCGCTGTTCCGGGGAGGTACTCAGCTTGCCCGCACCTACTCAACCGAAGAGCAGGCGATGAGCGCTGCCTTGTCTGAGGGCCTCATTGCGGAAATGCCGAGGGCAGGTGAACCGGGCGCCCGGATTCTGCCGCCGGAGTACCGCATCGAGAAAGTGGAGCAACCGTACGAGCCTCAGCCCGACTGGAAACTCCCCCGGGAGATATCCTGATGCACTCGGCCATGTCGTCAACATGAGCGATGTCCTCGAACTGCTGGAAAGGAAACGGGTGCTTGTGGAACGTCGTCAGTGGGTGTCCACTGAGAGTCTACCCGAGATCGAGCGCGAGCTTCGGCAAATCAACCAGGCTCTGTCGCGAATTGAGATGAAGGACGTCTCGCCGATCGCCCCGGAGTAGCCGACGGACATTCACAAGTCCTCTCGCAACGGTCCGCGGCCAATTTGCATGATTAAGTACAAAGTTGACCGTAGCTTTTCCCGCCCGGATGCGATGCCGGAGCGGTCCAGCAGGGGCGGCGCGAGTTCACGCTAACAAAGCCATCCCTTGGCGTCGTTGTGAAACTCGCTCGCTTGGCAGGCTTGCTCAACTGCCACGGTAATCCGGAAACCTCAATCTGAATCCGCTGCCCGTCAGGGGCGTCCGCGATTGCAGCGATCAGCTGGAAGCGATGTAGTCCTTGTCGTAGAGATAATCGACGACGCGGTCGGCCATCTGCTCGGCGGAACCCATGTCTGGCGTCAGAACGATTTCGGCGTTGTCCGGCCGCTCATAAATCTGGTCGATGCCGGTGAAGTTTTTGATTTCTCCGGCCAAAGCCAGCTTGTAAAGCCCCTTGCGGTCGCGCGCGATGCAGAC
>NZ_DAIDJE010000006.1 GCF_027451485.1 Bradyrhizobium sp. | reverse complement strand
CAGCCGCCCGAGCTCGGGGTGGCGCTTGGCGACTTCGGCGATCTGTTCGGGGCGCACGAACATGCCTTTCACTTTCGTCGTCTGATCGGCGCGGCCCATCCACCCCTTGATGCGCAAGTTCGTGCGTCCGCAGGGGCTGTTGCCGGGCAGTACCGCCGTGAGGTCGCCGATAGCCAGCCGCACCCAGGGGTGCTCTGCATCCAGCGTGGTGACGACGATCTCGCCGACTTCCCCTTCCGCGACTGGCTCACCAGTGCCGGGCTTGACGATCTCCAGGATGACGTCCTCGTTGACCACCATGCCGTCATGCGCGGAAGTCTCATAGGCAACCAGGCCGAGGTCAGCGGTGCCGAACGCCTGGTAAGCCTCGATGCCGTGCGACTTGATCTCTTTCTGCAATGAGGCCGGAAAGGCAGCGCCGGAGACCAGCGCGCGCGTGAGCGAGGAAACGTCGCGGCCAGTTGCGATCGCGGCATCGATCAGGATCTTCAGAAAGTCCGGCGTGCCGCAATATCCGGTCGGACGATAGGCCTCGATCAGCTCGAACTGCGCTTCGGTATTGCCGGGGCCGGCGGGGATCACCGCGCAGCCGAGCGCGCGTGCCGCTGTGTCGAAAATGAAGCCGCCGGGCGTGAGATGATAGCTGAAGGTGTTGAGCACGACATCGCCCGGACGAAAGCCGGCGGCAAACAGGGCGCGCACCCCGCGCCAGGGATCGGCGTGCCGGGGCTCCGCCTCGAAGATCGGTCCGGGCGAGGTATAGAGCCGTGCAAAATCCCCGGGCGGCTTGCCGACGAACCCGCCGAATGGTGGCGCGGCCTTATGCCGGGCCGGCAGGTCGGATTTGCGCAAGACTGGCAACTTCGCCAGTGCCGCTCGGCTGGTGATCGCGGCCGGATCGACGCCGCGGAGATGCTCGGCATAGCCGGGTGCGGCAAGCGCCGCACGCAGTACATCCGGCAGCTGCAAAAACAGATCGGCCTCGCGCATCGCGTGGTCGCGGGTTTCTTTCCAATCGTAATGGTCGGTCATGGCGCCTCCCAGCTGCGGCTCTCGTCATGGTCGGGCAAAAGCGCGAAGCGCGTCTTCGTGTCGGTGCCCCGGCCATCCACGTATTGGCCGGTCCAAGAGGAAAAAAGTGGATGCCGTGCACCAGTCGCGGCATGACGGGCGAGGGATCGTGTGCTCACAGCCACCGCTTCCGCCGCTTGAAGCTCTTCAGGTTCTTGAAGCTCTTACGCTGGTCGCCGGCGCCGCCGAGATAGAATTCCTTGACGTCTTCGTTGTCGCGCAACTCCTCGGCGGTGCCGTCGAGCACCACCTTGCCTTGCTCCATGATGTAGCCGTGGCTCGCGACTGACAGGGCGGCGCGCGCGTTCTGTTCCACCAGCAAAATGGTGACGCCGAGATCGCGGTTGATCGCCTTGATGATGGCGAACACCTCCTTGACCAGAAGCGGCGAAAGACCCATCGATGGCTCGTCCATCAAGATCATCTTCGGCCGCGCCATCAGCGCGCGCCCGATCGCCAGCATCTGCTGTTCGCCGCCGGACAGATAGCCGGCGAGGCCTGTGCGCTCCTTCAGCCGCGGAAAATAATCGAACACCATGTCGATGTCGGCGGAGACGTCGCCGTCGCTGCGGGTGAAGGCGCCAAGCCGCAAGTTTTCCAGCGAGGTCATGTCCGCGACGATGCGTCGGCCTTCCATTACCTGAAAGATGCCGCGGCGGACGATCCTTTCGGGATCGATACCGTCGATACGCTCGCCGTTGAAGAGGATTTCTCCGCGTGTCACTTCGCCGTCCTCGGTCTTGAGCAGGCCGGAGATCGCTTTCAGCGTCGTGGATTTGCCGGCGCCGTTCGCTCCCAACAGCGCCACGATCGATCCCGTCGGCACGTCGAGGCTCAACCCGCGCAGCACCAGGATGACGTCGTCATAGACCACCTCGATGTTGCGTACGGCGAGGAGGGGGGAGGCCGTGGTTACCGTAGCCGGACGTGTTGGTTCGAGCGTCTGATTCATGATGATTATCTGGCGGTATCTGCTTTCTTACTCACCCGCTTGCGGGAGAGTCGGATCCCATCGCAGATGCGGTCCGGTTGAGACGGAGTGCTCCAGGATCGCGGCTTGTGATGAATCCCGGTCACCCTGACCCTCTCCCCGCATGCGGGGAGAGGGGGAGAGATTCACCACCCGAACCAGTCCGCCTTGCGCGGCAGTTCGACGGATTTGACCTTCTCGAGCTTGATCGTGCCCTTGGCCATGAGGTCGTTGATGTCGCCGTCGGTCGGTCCGGAAATCTTGGCGCGATAGAGATCGACCTTCAGCGTGCCGCGATGGTCCTTGTCGGTCCATGTCGATGGATTGCAGACACCGTCCATGCCGGCCGGAACCCAGTTGGCCTTCTGATAGAAGCCTTTCGCCACGTTTTCGCCGGTCGTGCCGCCATTCTTGGCCGCCCAGTCCAACGCTTCCTTCATGTAAAGCGCCGAGCACACGGCGGCGATGTAATGCACTGGCCGATAGACCTTGCCGGTCGGATCGCTCATTTTCGAGATTTCCATCACGGTCTTCATGCCCGGTGCATTGCCGCCCCAGGCGACCGCCGTTCGCAACGTGAAGATGACGCCATTGGCGGCATCGCCCGCGGTCTTGGCCGCGTTTTCGTCCATGCCCCAGACGTTGGAGAGAAACTGGACGTCGACGCCGGCGGTCTTGCATGCCTTCATGACCGAGATGTTGGAGGCGGCCGTATTGCCGAGATAGGCGTAGTTGGCCCCGGAGTTTTTCAGGCTCAGGCATTGACCGCTGAAATCCTCGGGCTTGAGCGCAAACACCAGGGGCGGCAACACTTCGAAACCGAGTTCTTTGGCCAGTGCTTCTCCGGCCGCCTTCGGCGCGTTGGGGTAGGGATGGTTGGCGCCCATATGGACGAACTTCGGCTTGCCCGGCTTGCCCTTGGCCTTCCAATCTTCCGCCGCCCAGGTCAGTTCGGCGCGCAGCGCATCGGAATAGGTCGGGCCATAGAAGAAATTATAGGGTGCGGCCTTCGCCTTGCCGCTGGTGCCTTCGGGATCGCTGAGCGCGGCCGCATAGGAGCCTGACATATCCGGGATCTTGTCCTGGGCGAGGAAGCCGGTCAGCGCTTCGGTATCCGCAGTGCCCCAGCCCATGATCGCCGAGACCTTGTTGTCGCCGGACGACCACTTCTTGTAGAGCGCAATCGCGCGCGGCACCTGATAGCCGTAATCGTTGGAGTCGACCGCAAGCTGCTTGCCGCCGACGCCGCCATGCTTGTTGACCCAGGCGAAGGTGTCGGCCACGCCCTGCCCATAGGGCGTACCGACGTCCGACGTGCCGCCGGAGAGGTCCTCGAGATGTCCGATCGCGATCTGGGCCTGCGCGGCCGATGCGGCGCCGCCCAGAATGACGGCCAACGAAACGGTGCCAAGTAGAGATGTCAACTTCATGGGGTCTCCTCCGGTACTTTGTTCCAAGTCGTTATTTCGATTCGCTTTGTTCCAGTCTCAATACGAAAACGGGTAGAGCTTCCAGTACGTCTTGACCTGCCGCCAGCGGTGCGCGAGTCCGTCGGGTTCGAACATCAGAAAGCCGATGATGATCAAGCCGACTGTGATCTCGCGCAGGAAGGTGATGTTGTTGTTGAGCGAAAGGGCGTGATCAAGGGCGGATCCCTTCAGGTTCGTGCTGATCCATTCCATGGATTCCGGCAGCAGCACGACGAAAGCCGTGCCCATCAGCGTTCCCATCACCGAACCGGTGCCGCCGATGATGATCATCGCCAGGAACAGGATCGAGCGTTCGATACCGAAGCCTTCCTGCGAGATCACGAGCTGGTAATGTGCATAAAGCGCCCCGGCGATGCCGGCGAAGAAGGCTGCAAGCCCGAATGACAGGGTGCGGTACTTCGTCAGGTTGATGCCCATGATCTCCGCGGAAAGATAGTGGTCGCGGATCGCGACCAATGCGCGGCCGTCACGCGTGCGCATCAGGTTGGTGACGAGCAGGAAGCTGACCACGAGATAGGCCAGCACGACATAGAAATATTGCCGGTCGCCGCGGAACGTGTAGCCGAAGACAGAAAATGGATTGGCGCTTGCCGGAATCGAGCCGCCGGAAAACCAGTCTGCGCGGGAGAAGAAGTCGAGCAGGATATATTGCGCAGCAAGTGTCGCGATGACGAGGTAAAGTCCCTTTAGTCGCGCCGCCGGCACGCCAAAGATCAGGCCGACCAGCGCCGTCACGACGCCCGCGAGCGGAATGGCGAAGAAGACGGGAATCGGAAAATTGTTGGAGAGGTAGGCCGAGGTGAAGGCGCCGAACAGGAAGAACGCGGCGTGGCCGATCGAGATCTGCCCAGTGAAGCCGACGAGAATGTTGAGGCCAAGCGCGGCAATGGCAAAGATGCCGATCTGGATCGAGATGCTCAGCCAGTAATTCGACAACAGATACGGCGCGAAGCAGGCGAGGATGATACCCGCAATCGCAAAGTATCGGCTCTTCGCGGTCGGAAAAATCGTGGTGTCCGCCGCGTAGGAGGTGCGGAAGTCGCCGGCGGGTATGAGCGAGGAGTTTGCCATCGGGGCTCTACCTTGCAGGACGCTTGGGATGGCTCATCGGCACGCCGCTCTTTATCTGAGCGTGATCTCCACGCAAACGTGTTACGCGTTTGTCGCGGGAAAAAACCGGTTTCCACTTTTCGGCGATCATGTTTACACCCGCTCGATGTCCTTGGTGCCGAACAACCCGTAGGGCTTGATCATCAGGATGATGATCAGCACGTAGAACGGCGCGATCTCGTAGAGATTGCCCCAGTGCAGGTACTGGCTGTCGACATACTGGGCGATGTTTTCAAGCAGCCCGATGATGACGCCGCCAAGCACGGCGCCGCCGATCGAGTCGAGCCCGCCAAGAATCGCGGCGGGAAATACCTTGATGCCGTAGTCGGCAAGTCCCGACGATACCCCGTTGACCACGGCGACGACGACGCCGGCGACCGCTGAGACCGTGGCCGAGATCGCCCAGGCCATTGCGAATACATTCTTCACGGAGATTCCGAGCGATTGCGCCACCTGCTGGTTGAAGGCGGTGGCGCGCATCGCCAGGCCATATTTCGAGGCGCGAAAGAACCAGGCCATTCCGATCATCATCGTGAGCGACACCGCAAGGCTCATGATGTAGACGCTTTGGATCTGCAGGCCGAACAGATCGACGGACTCGCTTGGGAACACGCGCGGGAACGGCTGCGGGTTGACGCCAAATATCCATTTCAGCGCCGCATCGAATACCGTCGACAGCCCGATCGTCACCATGATGACGGAAATGATCGGCTCGCCGATCATCGGCCTCAGGATCACGACCTGAATCGCGATGCCGAAGACGAACATGAAAACGAGCGTCAGTGGCATGCCGATCCAGAACGGCACGCCGTATTTGGTGAGCAGGGCCCAGCATACCCACGCGCCGATCAGGAGCAATTCGCCTTGGGCGAAATTGACGACCTGCGTGGCCTTGTAGATCAAGACGAACGACATCGCGACGACGCCATAGAGCGTACCGACCACAAGGCCGTTGACCAGGAGCTGGATCAGGAATGCGGTGTTCATTCCGGACGCTCCCATACTCTGCTCGTCATCGTCGGGAGTGACCTGGCGATCCATCGAACTTCTTCGCGAAGGCGATGAATGCGCGGGGCAAGCCCGCATAGGACAACCGGCAAAGATCTTGTCCCCATTCTCATTCCGCGGCCTCCGCAAGTGGCGCGCGCTCCGCGAGATCGACCACCTTCAGCGTGGTGCGGACGCGCTGCGTGCTGCCATCCTGGAAGCGGATCACGGTATCGACCGGTATCTGGCTTTTCCCGGCATAGATCGACTCGATGATATCGGCATATTTCTCGTTGATTACGCTGCGGCGGACTTTTCGGGTGCGGGTCAGTTCGCCGTCGTCGGCATCTAGTTCCTTGTAGAGCAGCAGGAAGCGCGAGATGCGTTGCGCCGGTGGCAGCGTGGCGTTGACCGCTTCGACTTCCTTCTGCAGCAGCGCATAGACTTCGCTCCGCGCCGACAGATCGGTGTAGGTGGTGAACGCGATCCGGTTCTTTTCCGCCCATTTCGACACGATCGAGAAGCGGATGCAGAGCATCGCCGCCAGATGGTCGCGGCCGGCGCCAAGCACGACCGCTTCGGCGATATAGGGCGAAAACTTCAGCTTGTTTTCGAGATATTGCGGCGAGAAGCGTTCGCCGCGGGAGGTCTCGGCGAGGTCCTTGATGCGGTCGATGACGACGAGCTGCTTCGCGCCGTTGAAGTAGCCGGCATCGCCGGATTGCAGCCAGCCGTCCTTCATGTCGGCCAACGAGGCTTCCGGGTTCTTGTAGTAGCCGAGGAACATGTTGGGGTGGCGGATCACGATCTCGCCGACGCCGTGGATGTCGGGGTTATCGATGCGGATTTCGATGTTGTCGGCCATGGCGACGCCCGTGGTATCGGGGTCGACGGCATCTTCGGGGTGAAGCGTATAGGCTCCCAGCGTCTCGGTCTGGCCGTAGAGCGTGCGCAAGGGTATGCCCATCGCGCGGAAGAACTTGAAGGTGTCGGGACCGAGCGCGGCGCCGCCGGTTGCGGCCGAGCGCAGGCGGGTAAATCCGAGCCGGTCGCGCAGCGCGCGGAATAGAAGCGTTTCGGCCACGACCGAATGATGGTTCTTGGCGAGCGCCGAGAGGCCGGCCTTCATGCCGAGCTCATAGAGCCCTTGCTTGAGCGGCGACGCGTCCATCACCCGGGCGCGGACGTCGGCGGCGATCGCCTCCCAGACCCGTGGCGCGAACAGCACGAAAGTCGGTGCGATCTCGCGCAGATCGTTCATCATGGTCTCGGGCTCTTCGACGAAGTTGACCTTCATCCGGCAGAGCAGCCCTTTGCCGAGCGCGTAGACCTGTTCCATGATCCAAGGCAGCGGCAGCACCGAGACATATTCGTCCTCCGGTCCCTTCGGGTCGAACTCAAGATAGGTCGCGCAATGCCGCAGAACCCGGCCCGGCGCCAGCATTGCGAGCTTCGGATGCGAGGTCGTGCCCGACGTGGTGCAGAGGATCGCGACATCCTCGCCGCGCGTGGTGTCGACAAGGCGGTCATAGAGCGCGGGTTCGCGGCTCGCCCGCTCGCGGCCTTTTCCGGCGAGTTGCTCGGCCGACATCAGCCGCGGATCGCTGTATTTCCGTAAACCGCGCGGGTCGGAATAGACGATGTGGCGGAGCGCCGGCGCGCGGTCGGCGAGCCCCAAGAGCTTGTCCACCTGTTCTTCGTCTTCGGCGAAGACGAGCCTGGCTGCGCCATAGTTCAGGAGATAGGCGGCTTCCTCGTCGAGCACATCACGATAGAGCCCGAGGCTCAAGCCGCCGATCGCATGGGTTGCGATTTCGGCCGCCACCCAGTCCGGCCGGTTGTCGCCGATGATGCCGATGACGTCGCCGCGCTTCAAGCCGAGTTCGACCAGGCCGAGGCTGAAATCCCGCACGCGCCTCTGGTAGTCGGCCCAAGTGAACAGCTTCCAGAGGCCGAGATCCTTTTCGCGCAGCGCGATCTCTTCGCCGAATTCCCTAGCGTTGAGCCGCAAGAGCTTTGGATATGTGTCGGCCTCACCGACGCGGGCGGCGTAATCCATCATGCCGCGGTCTCCGTGGGAGCTGGCGTCGGTGCCTCATCCGGATCGATCAGCACTTCATCTTCTTCGCCGAGATAAGCGCGCTTGACGTGGGGATCGGCGAGCACGGACGCTGGATCGCCTTCTGCGATCTTGCGGCCGAAATCGAGCACCATCACGCGGTGCGAGATGTCCATCACCACGCCCATGTCGTGCTCGATCATCATCACCGTCATGCCGAACTCTTCATTGAGATCGACGATGTAGCGCGCCATGTCCTCCTTTTCCTCGAAGTTCATGCCGGCCATGGGCTCGTCGAGCAGGATGAGTTTCGGCTCCAGCGCCATGGCGCGGGCAAGCTCGACGCGCTTGCGCAGCCCATAGGGCAGGGTGCCGGCAGTCGCCTTGCGCACCGGTTGGAGATCGAGGAAATCGATGATCTCCTCGACCTTGTGGCGATGTTCGAGTTCTTCGGCCCGCGCGCCGGTCAGCCAGTACAGTGAGCCGGTGAGAAAATTGTTCTTCAGCAGGTGATGCCGCCCGACCATGATGTTGTCGAGCACGCTCATGTGGTGGAACAGCGCAAGGTTCTGGAAGGTCCTGCCGATGCCAAGACGCGGCCGGGCGTTCGGGTTCAACGCGGTGATGTCCTGCCCGCGATAGAACAGCTGCCCCTCGGTCGGCCGGTAGCGGCCCGAGATGCAATTGACGATCGAGGTCTTCCCCGCGCCGTTGGGGCCGATGATCGAGAACAGTTCACCCGGTTTCACGATAAAGCTGACGTCAGTCAGCGCGCGCACGCCGCCAAAGCGTAGCGAAACCCCGCGCACCTCCAACGTCTGATCCAATCGTCCCTCCCATCTCAGGCGTTTTGGCAGGCGCTTTTCGCAGCTCTTGGCCATTATCTTTTGATTTTGCAGCGTAATCTTATATCGGCCGAACCGGTGAAGCCATGCGACGATTGGCAATTCTTCGCGCTGGCACACCGGATGCCAATAATGATTACTTGCGCTCAATGTCCCGATTGGGCGCAACCGCCTGCATAGGGTAAAGCCAGCATCTGGAATGTCTTGAGACCGACAATTCATTTGCGATTTTCGGATAAGTGGAATGTCGGTTGCTGCATTGCAGCAGGGTGGTTGGCGTCAGCATGATCACGGCGGATTACTTGCGAAAGATAGCGATCTGGTCGCGCGAACTGCCGGAGCGCGAGATCGAGACCGCACGCGCCGGCATCAAGGAGAAGTCGTACCGCCAGGGCGAATTCATTTTCCTGCGCGGTGACCATTTTGACTACTGGACAGGCGTCGTGTCGGGTCTGGTTCGGATGAGCACGGTCTCCCGCGGCGGCAAGGCCATGACCTTCACGGGCCTGACCTCGGGTGCCTGGTTTGGCGAGGGCACCATTTTAAAGAAAGAGGCGCGGCGCTACGACATGGTGGCGCTCCGCGATACGCGTATTGCGTTGATGGATCAGGGCACCTTCTTCTGGCTCTACGAGAACAGCGTCGCCTTCAACCGCTTTCTCGTCACGCAGCTCAACGAGCGGCTCGGCCAGTTCATAGGTCTTGTCGAATACGGCAGGACGCTTGATGTCACAGCGCGGCTGGCGCGTTCAATTGCCTCGCTGTTCAACCCGATCCTTTACCCCGACCTCAGCCGTCATCTGGAGATCACCCAGGAGGAAATCGGAGCGCTGTCAGGCATATCCCGCCAGAATGCCAACCAGTGCCTCAACCGGCTGGAAAAGGAAGGCCTGCTCCGCCTCGAATATGGCGGGGTCACCATTCTCGATCTCGAGCGCCTGCGGGGTTACGGCGAGTAACCAAATCCTGCAATGCCAGGCACTATCGGGCTGATTTTCCTTGATCTTTTGCGTTAGACTTCGGGGAAGGGGGGTGCTAAGGGCTGCCGCCAAATCCCCTTTTGATTGCTACGCATGACGTTTTCGGAAAACCGGTGCTCACTTTGCGCTAACGCGGCCCTGCCGGGTACGGATCATGCTTTGGAGACAAGATGACGGCTCAGGATACCAAGCGGCGCGTGGCGCTAATCACGGGCGTAACCGGGCAGGATGGGGCTTACTTGGCCGAATACCTGCTCGGCCTTGGCTACACCGTGCATGGCATCAAGCGGCGGTCGTCCTCGTTCAACACCGCCCGCGTCGATCACCTGTATGAAGATCCGCACACCGGGAACGTGCCGTTCCTGATGCATTACGGCGACATGACGGATTCGACCAACCTGATCCGCCTGGTGCAGCAGATCAGGCCGACCGAGATCTACAATCTCGCCGCCCAGAGCCACGTCGCGGTCAGTTTCGAGAGCCCTGAATATACCGCCAATGCCGACGCTATCGGCGTGCTGCGCCTGCTGGAGGCGATTCGCATTCTCGGCATGGAAAAGGAAACGCGCTTCTACCAGGCCTCGACCTCGGAACTGTACGGATTGGTGCAGGAGGTTCCGCAGAAGGAGACCACGCCGTTCTATCCGCGGTCGCCTTACGCCGTCGCCAAGCTCTATGGCTACTGGATCACGGTGAATTATCGCGAAGCCTACGGGATGTTCGCCTCGAACGGCATCCTGTTCAACCACGAGAGCCCGATCCGCGGCGAGACCTTCGTCACCCGCAAGATCACGCGTGCGGTGGCCCGGATCGAGGCCGGCCTTGAGCAAACGCTCTATCTAGGCAATCTCGACGCCAAACGCGACTGGGGCCACGCCAGGGACTACATCGTCGGCATGCACCGGATCCTGCAAGCCGACAAGCCGGATGATTTCGTGCTGGCGACCGGCGAAACGCGCTCGGTCCGCGAATTCGTCGAGTTGGCCTTCAAGGAGGTGGGCCGCAGCCTGGAGTGGCGCGGCAAGGGCGTCGAGGAAACCGGCATCGACAAGAAATCCGGCAAGACGCTCGTTCGCATCGATCCGCAGTATTTCCGCCCGACCGAGGTCGACCTCCTGATCGGCGACGCCAGCAAGGCCCACCAGAAGCTTGGCTGGAAGCCGCAGACGGGCTTTGCCGACCTCGTCAAGCAGATGGTGGCTGGCGATCTCGCAATCGCCCGGCGCGAGGTGGCCAATGGCAAAGACCCCGTTTGAACTGAAAGGCAGGCGCGTCTTCGTCGCGGGCCATCGGGGTATGGTCGGCTCCGCACTCGTGCGACGTCTTGCCTCGGAAGATGTCGAACTTCTCACGGTCGCGCGAGCCGAGGTCGATCTGCGCAATCAGGCCGCGGTGTTCGACTGGTTTGCCAAAAAGCGTCCCCAGGCGGTGTTTCTTGCGGCGGCAAAAGTCGGCGGCATAATCGCCAATAACACGCTGCGGGCCGAATTCATCTACGACAATCTGGTCCTCGCGACCAACATCATCCAGGCCTCACATCAGAGTGGCGCCGAGAAATTGATGTTTCTCGGGTCGTCCTGCATCTATCCAAGACTGGCGCCGCAGCCAATGCGCGAGGATTCGATGCTGACCGGGCCGCTGGAAATCACCAACGAACCTTATGCGATCGCCAAGATCGCCGGCATCAAGATGGTCGAGGCCTATCGCAGCCAGTACGGATCAGATTTCATCAGCGTGATGCCGACGAATCTCTATGGGCCGGGCGACAATTATCATCCCGAATACAGCCACGTGGTCGCGGCGCTGATCCGCCGTTTTCACGAGGCGAAGGTCGCGGGCGCGCCTGAGGTCGTGGTGTGGGGCACCGGCACGCCGCGGCGCGAGTTTCTCTACGTTGATGACCTTGCGGATGCCTGCATCCACTTGATGAAGACCTACTCGAGTGACGAACTCGTCAACATCGGCACAGGCGAGGACATTACCATCGCGGAATTTGCCCGCATGGTTGCCGGCGCGGTCGGCTATCGAGGGGTGATCAGCTTCGATCCTTCGCGGCCCGACGGCACGCCGCGCAAACTGCTCGATGTTTCCCGGCTCGCCAGGCTCGGCTGGCGCGCGCCCACGTCGCTTGAGGACGGAATCAAGCTCGCCTATCAGGCTTTTCTGCGGGAACATCAGCAGGCGGCGGAATAGGCTCCGCCGTCGTCATTCGGCCAGGAAAAATCTCGCTCGCAACCACACCATCTACTTGGGCGTTCCCCGCGCCCCCTTCCTGGCAAGCTCAGCTGCCATCGCCGCGATCAGCGGCCTCATGAAGAACGCGTCATTGGGCGGATAGATCGCGGCGGAGAGCCCGTGCAAGGCGAGCTCATTCGAAACTGCGGGCCCAATCGAGGCGATCAGCGTCTTGCCCAGCCCCTCGCGCAGGCGGGCTTCGCAGCCTTTGGCTTGTGCGACGTCGAACAAGCGACGGACCTGGCCCAAATTCGTGAGGGCGATCGCATCGATGCGTCCTGCGGCCATCTCTTCGATCGCGGTCAGGATGTGGCTTTCAGCGGCGCGCGCATCGTAAACATAGGGCGTCACGGAAATGGCCGTCGCACCCTGGGCTGCGATCGCGCGGAGCAGCGCGCTGTGATCCTTGTCGGGGTAAAGTTGCACGCCGATCCGATGGCCCTTGAGATCGATCCGAGCCAGCATCTCGATCACGCCTTCCGATGTCGGTTTTTCCGTCGTCATCTGCGGCTCGAGGCCGATCTCGCGCAAGGCGCGACCCGGCTTTGGCCCGCGCGCGAATTTGGAGGGTTTGCCGAGCGCGGCGATAAAATCCGATTCGGAATTCATCCGCCGCGCGGCCTTGCACAGCCGCCGCAGGCCTTCTCCGGTCATCAGCACGAGATCGTCCAACGGATGCTTGATCGCGCCGCGGATCCAGGCTTCGACGGGTGCGGGATCTATCGCATCGGCGATTGTGAACATCGGGCATTGCACGACGTCTGCGCCTTGCTCGGCCAGAAGTTTGGAGAACTGCGCTTCCTCGCGGCTCTCCAGGATCAGGATGCGATAGCCGTTCAGTCGGTCAGCCATGATGAAAAACCCTGGTTCATGCTGCTTTCACTTTGTTCATCTTGATCGTTTGCGGGATTACGGCAAGGTGATACAGCAGGGCACGCCAAGATCACCGTCGTCCCAAATCCCGCACGATAGCTGCCATGCCCGACCATCAATTCGTCCTCACGCTTTCCTGCCCGGATCGGCCGGGCATCGTCTCCGCGGTCTCGACGTTTCTGGCTCATAACGGCCAGAACATTCTCGACGCCCAACAGTTCAATGACGTCGAGACGGGACATTTCTTCATGCGCGTCGTGTTCAACGCCGCCGACCTTGCCGTAGGGCTTTCAGCGCTGCAAACCGGCTTTACCGCGATCGCGGATCGTTTCGGCATGGCGTGGCAGATGCGCGACCGCGCCAGCCGCCGGCGGGTGATGCTTTTGGTGTCCAAATCCGATCATTGCCTTGCTGACATCCTCTATCGCTGGCGCACCGGCGAGTTGCCGATGGAGATGACCGCGATCGCGTCCAATCATCCGCGCGAGACATATGCCAGTCTCGATTTCGGCGACATCCCGTTTCATTATCTGCCCGTTACGAAGGAGACCAAGACTGAGCAGGAAGCTGCGATCTGGGATCTGGTGACGAAGACCAATGCCGATCTCGTCGTGCTCGCGCGCTACATGCAGATCCTGTCCGACGATCTGTCAGCGAAACTGTCAGGCCGCTGCATCAACATCCACCATTCGTTCCTGCCCGGATTCAAGGGCGCGCGGCCCTACCACCAGGCGCACGAGCGCGGTGTCAAACTGATCGGTGCCACCGCGCATTACGTCACCCGCGACCTCGACGAGGGCCCGATCATCGACCAGGACGTCGAGCGCATCAGCCATCGCGACACGCCGGAGGATCTCGTCCGCAAGGGCCGCGATATCGAGCGCCGCGTGCTGGCGCGCGCCATGCGCCATCATCTGGACGACCGCGTGATCCTCAACGGCCGCAAGACCGTGGTGTTCATGGATTGAAGCCTGCGGGATGTGCCGTTAGGCGCAGGCATGGAAGCCATTTCTTCGTGCAGCCATGCGGGAGCGATGCATTCCGAGCTCGATGCTTTGCATCGCCCGGAATGACAATCATTGGTTTCTAATGCACCGGCTCGAGCCCGGAAGTAGCGGTGGGCGCGGACGCATTGGCGTTGGCGGGTGCAGGCTGAAGCCTTTTGCGCTCCTGCTCTTTCATAAAGGCATCGTACGCCGGGGTACCTGGCCGCGGCGGTATGTCCTTGGGTTCGCCGCCCGCCCATTGCGGCAGCGTATCGCCGATCATCGGGCCCACCTTTTCGCTGATCGACGAGCAGCCGCCGAGGACAGCCCCCGCAAGCCACAGCAGGGCGACGAAAAATCCGAACTGCCGTTGGCGGGTGATCATGTTAGGTGCGTCGAGCCCCATGTGAGTGGGAACGCAAGCCAAAGCGCAGCCGTCCCGACCGTGAGCCTAATAATCCACTTCTAACATTCGCTTACCTTCATGGCAGGCACTTTTGCGAATGTTAGAATTCTTGGACCACCAGCAAATACAGGATTCTAGTGGAGTTTTTGGATCTGACATTCGCCGAGCGCCCCCGCCGCCAGGCGGGGAGCGAAAGTCACATCCACTTCACTAGCCGCTAGAATGCAAAATTGGCTTATTCCGGGCCGGCTGGCGGGCCTATTAAGGTATTATTTTCTGCCAGGAAGCGCTGAACGGCGGATCTTGGGGTCCGGCCGGCAAGCGACTCAGAACGGAAGGCCGACATAATTCTCCGCGAGCAGCCGCAGTGCCGTTTCCGAGGAGAACAGGTAGTTCATCTCGGTCTGCTGGAGCTCATCATCATAGGGCAGGCGATCGGGAAAGCGATGCAGCAGCATCGTCATCCACCAGGAGAAGCGCTGCGCCTTCCAGATCCGGGCCAGCGCCTTTTTCGAGTAGCCCTCAAGCCCGGAATCGTCGCCCTTTTGGTAGTGGGCGATGAGCGCGTGGTAGAGGTAATAGATGTCGGACGCTGCGCTGTTGAGCCCGCGTGCGCCGGTCGGCGGCACGATATGGGCGGCATCGCCGGCGAGGAACAGCCTGCCGTATTGCATCGGCTCGGCCACGAAGCTTCGCAGCGGCGCGATGCTTTTCTCGATCGAAGGGCCGGTGATTAGCTTCGCGGCGACCTCTTGCGGCAAGCGTCGCCTCAGCTCGGCCCAGAACGCATCGTCCGCCCAGTCCTTCGGCTTGTCGGTGAGCGGGACCTGGATGTAATAGCGGCTCAGCACCTGCGAGCGCATCGAGCACAGCGCAAAGCCGCGCTCGTGCTTGACATAGATGAGTTCGGGAGACACCGGGCGCGTGCGCGACAATACGCCGAGCCAGCCAAACGGGTAGATCTTCTCATATTCGCGCAGCACGTCTTTTGGGATCGACTGGCGGCTGACTCCGTGAAAGCCGTCGGCGCCGACCACAAAATCGCACAGGACGCGCACCCTTTCGCCGCCGGACCGGTAGGTGACGAAGGGCGCATCCGATTTCACCTCGTGCAGCGTGACGTCTTCGGCATTGTGCACGACCTTGCCGCCGAGCCTGTCGCGCGCCTCATAGAGGTCGCGCGTCAGCTCGGTCTGGCCATAGACGATCACCGAGTTCCCGCCGGAATATTTGTGCAGATCGACATGGTCGAGGACGCCGTCATGGGCGATATGGAAGCCGTTGTGGATTTCGCCTTCGCGGTCCATGCGCTCGCCGCACTGCGCCTCGCGCATCAATCTTGCAAATCCATGTTCGAGAACGCCGGCGCGGATGCGGGAGAGCACATGCTCGCGGCTGTACTTTTCCAACACGATTGTATCGATGCCGCGCAGGTGCAGCAGCTGCGACAGCAGCAGCCCGGACGGACCGCCGCCGACGATGCAGACCTGAACTTTCATTTTCGATGCCTCCCTTCATCAGATGTTCGCGCATCGGCCCGCACAAACCGATGGAGGGATCGGTCCTTGTCTTGTACAATTCGAACATGCGAACGGCACTCTCCAGATCGGCCATCCAGGTTTACAATCTGTTCGGCGAGAAGCGCGATTTGCCCGACGTCGTGCATTGCGAGACCATTGCCGCCCGCTCGGTGCTGCATAACTGGAAGCTCGCCGTGCATCGCCATGCGCGGCTGCATCAGGTGCTCCTGATCGAGCGCGGCAGCGGCGAGGCGACGCTCGACGGCCGGACTTTCCCGCTCAAGTCCATGAATATGGTCAATGTGCCGGTCGGTGACGTTCATGGCTACAGCTTCGCGCCGGGAACGCAGGGCTGGGTTCTCACCATCGCCGCCGAAGTGCTGGACGAAGCGCTGCTGTCGGCGGAGGGCTTGAGGGCGGCGCTGGCGCAAGCCGGCGTGCTGCGCAGCACGCGCGAGATACGCGCGCTGATGCAGCAGATATTTGCCGAACACGCCGCGCGGCACTTTGCGCGCGCACATCTACTGCGCGCCTTGTCGGCGGCCCTAATCGGGCTGGTGGCGCGCGAGATAGCCGGCCAGCGCGGCACGCCGGGTGCCGTCGATTCCGAATTATTCCGCCGCTTCGAGGCGCTGATCGAACAGCATCATCTCAAGCGTTGGACCGTCGCGGACTACGCCGAGGCGTTATCGGTGACCCCGACCCACCTCAACCGCCTGACGCGGGCCTCGACCGGCGACACCGCCTCGCACCTGATCCTGAACCGGCTGATCCGCGAGGCGCGGCGCAATCTCGTCTACACCAACCTGCCGGTCTCAATGATCGCCTATGCGCTCGGGTTCGACGACCCCGCTTATTTCAGCCGTGTCTATGCCGCCGCTACCGGCCTTTCGCCGAGCGCCTTCCGCGCCCAGGTGCATGGTGGGGAGGCAGAGTAATCCAGGCTCACGCGCTTCTCCTCTTCCCTTGCGGGGCAAGGTGGCGCGGATTTCGGCCGCCGGATAAGGGGGTCCGTTCGCTTGTGAACCCAGACGAGCGACCCCGCCTGCGGAAGCGGTAGCCTCAGCCAGGTGAGTTCGCGTGTAGCGCGATCTGGGGGGATTGCGCGCGCCAGCATTCGGCTGCTGCCGCGCGCCGGCGGGTTGGTGAAGCTGCCGATGTTCAAACCTGCAAGGTTGTCGCCGCCTGGTCGGCACCGCAGGATTGAATCGTGCAAATGAAAGGCTCGATTGTCCCTCCTCGCCGGAGGGCCGGCTCTTCTACCAAGCGAGGAAAAAAGCGACGCGGTGCGGTTTCGTCGACCCGCCCTTGCATTCCTTGTACAAATGTACAAAAGACTTGCTGGCAGCACTCAGTAACGCAATTTCGGACTGAGGGGTGCCAAGGGGACACATGTTGGCGCGGCAGTTTAAGGTATAAAAATACCAAATGGTCGTAAGCCAGAATCGTCCTCGTGCAATCTGAACTGGCGCGGCCGGTGCTTCTATTGTCGCGATTGACAATGACCGGGCGGCGAGACGCCATGATGGCGCCGACACGCCTGGCGCGATCATGCAGAACTAAGGGCCGCCAGGCCGTTGAGGGAGGGATGGATATGTTCACGAACAAACGAAAGCTGCGGTGGTTGGCGCTGGGTGCCGTCGCGACTGGGGCGCTCGCCTCGGCGCCGGTGCCGGCGCAGGAGGTCGTCAAGATCGGCCTGATCGTGCCGATGACCGGCGGTCAGGCCTCGACCGGCAAGCAGATCGACAATGCGGTCAAGCTCTACATGCAGCAGCACGGCGACACCGTTGCCGGCAAGAAGATCGAAGTCATCCTCAAGGATGACGCGACGCTGCCCGACAATACCAAGCGTCTTGCGCAGGAGCTGATCGTCAACGAGAAGGTCAACATCATCGCAGGGTTCGGCATCACGCCTTCCGCGTTCGCGGCAGCGCCGCTGGCGACGCAGGCAAAGGTGCCGGAAGTCGTGATGGCGGCCGGCACCTCGAGCATCACCGAGAAGTCACCCTATGTCGTGCGCACGAGCTTCACGCTGGGGCAGTCCTCCACCATCATTGCCGACTGGGCGGTCAAGAACGGCATCAAGAAGGTCGCGACGCTGACTTCGGACTACGCGCCCGGCAATGACGCGCTGAAATTCTTCAAGGAGCACTTCACCGCGGGCGGCGGCCAGATTGTTGAGGAGGTCAAGACGCCGCTCGCCAATCCCGATTTCGCGCCGTTCCTGCAACGCATGAAGGACGCCAAGCCGGACGCGATGTTCGTGTTCGTGCCGGCAGGCCAGGGCGGCAACTTCATGAAGCAATATGCCGAGCGCGGGCTCGACAAGGCCGGCATCAAGGTGATCGGCCCGGGCGACGTCACCGACGATGACCTGCTGAAGGACATGGGCGATGCCGCGATCGGCACCGTCACCGCGCATATTTATTCGGCCGCGCATCCGTCGGAGAAGAACAAGGAATTCGTCGCCGCCTACAAGAAGGCGTTCCACCAGCGGCCGGGCTTCATGGCGGTCGGCGGATATGACGGCATGCACCTCATCTACGCGGCGCTGCAGAAGACCGGCGGCAAGGCCGACGGCGACTCCCTGATTGCTGCGATGAAGGGGATGGCTTGGGAAAGCCCGCGCGGTCCGATTTCGATCGACCCGGAAACCCGCGATATCATCCAGAACGTCTATATCCGCAAGGTCGAGAAGGTCGACGGCGAGCTCTACAACGTCGAGTTCGAGACCTTCAAGAACGTCAAGGACCCCGGCAAGACAAAAAAGTGACCGTGAGGTCATCCGCGATTTCAGCCGTATCACTCCGTCATGGCCGGGCTTGTCCCGGCCATCGACGCCGTCCTTCATGTAGTCAGAAACAAAGACGGACGCCCGGCTCAAGGCCGGGCATGACGACCTGAATCAGGAGGTTAGCAGTTCGCCCGGATGACCAGCATTCTCACCAACCTGTTCGATGGCGTCGCCTACGGCATGTTGCTGTTCGTGCTGGCGTGCGGGCTGGCGGTGACGCTGGGGTTGATGAATTTCGTCAATCTGGCGCACGGCGCATTTGCGATGGCCGGCGGCTATATCTGCGCGGTGCTGGTCAACGGCCAGGGCTGGCCGTTTTTTGCCGCGCTGCCGTTCGCATTCATCGGCAGCGGCCTGATCGGCGCAGCATTCGAGCGCGGGCTCTACCGTCACCTCTACACGCGAAGCCATCTCGACCAGGTGCTTTTTTCGATCGGTCTCGTCTTCATGTCGGTCGCCGCCGTCGATTATTTCATGGGCTCCTCGCGCGTCTTCATCAACTTGCCTTCCGCGCTTGAAGGGCAGTTCGACGCGTTCGGGGTTGGCATCGGCCGCTACCGGCTGATGATCATCGTGATCTGCGGGCTCCTGACCGCGCTGCTGCAGCTGATCCTGGCGAAGACGCGCTTTGGCAGCCGCCTGCGCGCCGCAGTCGACGATCCGCGTGCGGCAAGCGGGCTCGGCATCAACGTGCCGCAGGTCTTTGCCTTCACCTTCGCTTTCGGTTGCGGTCTTGCCGGTCTGGGCGGCGCCTTGAGCGCCGAAGTTCTCGGGCTCGATCCGTATTTTCCGCTGAAATTCATGATCTACTTCCTGATCGTTGTGACGGTGGGCGGCTCGTCCTCCATCACCGGGCCGTTTCTGGCCTCGCTCCTGCTCGGCATCGGCGATGTCGCCGGCAAGTATTACGTGCCCAAGATGGGACCGTTCGTGATCTACACCATCATGATCGTCATCCTGATCTGGCGTCCCAACGGGCTGTTCGGCCGGACAGCGGCGCGCTGATGGCAACCTCGTCGGACGTCGGCAGGATCGCACGGGCCCATGCCAGCTGGCATTGGAGCGAGATCGCGTTCTGGTGTCTCGCGCTGGCCTGCGGCTTTGCGTTTCCCTCCCGTTATCTGATCATGACCGACATCGTGCGGCTTGGGCTGTTTGCGCTCTCGCTCGATCTGATCCTGGGCTATGCCGGCATCGTGTCGCTGGGGCACGCCGCTTTCTTCGGCATCGGCGCCTACAGCGCCGGCCTCTTGGCGCTGCATGGCGTGATCACCGAGCCCGTGCTTGCGCTTCTCGTAGCGGGTCTTGCGGCCACCGTGATTGGCTTTCTCACCAGCTTTCTCGTCATTCGCGGCGTCGATCTGACCCGGCTGATGGTCACCCTCGGCATCGCGCTGCTGCTCGAAGCGCTCGCCGAACGCTATTCGGACATCACCGGGGGCACCGACGGGTTGCAAGGCATCGTGATGGCGCCCGTGCTCGGTCTGTTCGAGTTCGATATCTTCGGCAGGACCGGCTTTTTCTACGCGCTGATCGTGCTGTTCTTGCTGTTCCTGATCGCCCGGCGAGTCGTGCATTCGCCATTCGGCCTGTCGCTGCGGGCCATCAAGAACAATCCGCTGCGCGCGGCTGCGATCGGCGTGCCGGTCAACCGCCGTCTGATCGCGGTCTATACGCTGGCCTCCTTCTACGCCGGGATCGCCGGCGCGCTGTTCACCCAGACCACGCAGCTCGCTTCGCTCGATGTGTTTTCCTTCGAGCGTTCGGCCGATCTGATGCTGGTGCTCGTCATCGGCGGCACCGGCTACCTCTATGGTGGCCTGATCGGCGCTGTGGTCTTCCGGATGCTGCAGGAGTTCTTTTCCACCATTACCCCGGAATACTGGCAGTTCTGGATCGGGCTCGTCCTCGTCGTGATCGTGCTGGTCGGCCGGGCGCGGCTGCATCGCTGGGTGCTGTTAGTGCCGAACTGGATCAGCCGGCAGCTCAGCGGTCGAAAGGCCGCGGTCGCCATTCCCGAGAGCGAGGCGTAATGACGCTGGCGCTGGAAACGAAAGGGCTCGAGAAGCAGTTCGGCGCCCTCAAGGTTACGCGCGACCTGTCGCTGCAGGTCGCCCACGGCGCGCGCCATGCCTTGATCGGACCGAACGGCGCCGGCAAGACCACCGTGATCAACCTTCTGACCGGCGTGCTCAAGCCGGACGCGGGGCGGATCCTGCTGGAAGGCCATGACATCACGAACCGCACGGTGCATGGCCGCGTGCTGCGCGGCCTGTCCCGCACCTTCCAGATCAACCAGCTCTATCCCGATTTGACGCCGATCGAGACCATCGGCCTTGCGGTGGCCGAACGGCTCGGCCGCGGCGGAGACTGGTGGCGCGTGATGGGCACGCGCAGCGACGTCAATACCGAAATCGCGGAAAATCTTGCGCGCTTTCACCTGACCGATGTCATGAATGAGCCGACCGCGACGCTTGCCTACGGCAAGCAGCGCCTGCTCGAGATCGCGGTCGCGATCGCCAGCAAGCCGCGCGTGCTTTTGCTCGATGAGCCCGCTGCCGGTGTCCCGGAAAGCGAGCGTCATGATATCCTTGCCGCCGTCGCGAGCCTGCCGCGGGACGTCACGGTGCTCCTGATCGAGCACGACATGGATCTGGTGTTTTCCTTTGCCGACCGGATTTCGGTGCTGGTCAATGGCGCCATGCTGGTGGAAGGAACGCCGGACGAAGTTGCGCGCGACGCCCGGGTCAAGGCGGTCTATCTCGGCGAGGGCGTCGATGGCTGATCTGCTGTCCATCGAAAATCTGCGTGCCGGCTACGGCGAGGCGATCGTGTTGCCCGACATGACGCTGAGCTTGGGGGAGGGTGAGGTTCTGGCGCTGCTCGGGCGCAACGGCACCGGCAAGACCACGCTCATCAATTCGATCGTCGGCGTAACGCGCCGCTTCGGTGGCAAAGTGGTGCTGGCCGGACACGAACTGACCGCGATGCGGCCCGATCAGCGGGCGCGTGCCGGCATCGGCTGGGTGCCGCAGGAGCGCAACATCTTTCGCTCGCTCACGGTGGAAGAGAACATGACCGCCGTCGCGCAGCCAGGGCCGTGGACGGTAGAGCGGGTCTACGAGATGTTCCCGCGGCTGAAGGAGCGCCGCAACAACTTCGGCAATCAGCTTTCCGGCGGCGAACAGCAGATGCTGGCGGTCGGCCGTGCGCTCGTCCTCAATCCGAAGGTGCTGCTCCTGGACGAGCCGACGGAAGGGCTTGCACCGATTATCGTCGAGGAATTGCTCAAGGCGCTCGGCACCATCACCCGCTCGGGCGGCATCTGTTCGATCATTGTCGAGCAGAACGCGCGGAAAATCCTCTCTCTGGCCGACCGCGCCGTGATACTGGAACGTGGCGCGATCGTGCACGAGGCCGCAAGCAGCGTCCTGAAGGCCGACCCTTCGGCGCTGGAACGTTTTTTGGGTGTCGCCGGCAAGTCGTGATGTTACTTTGCCTGTCATCCCGGAGTCATGCGAAGCATCGAACCCGGAATGGATGGAGCAGCAAAGTTGTCGGTAAGGATGGATCCGGGCCTGCGCCTTGCGGCGTATGCCGGAATGACGGCAATATAATTGTAACGCGGTCTGGCGGCCGCTCCTCAGATAAGGCCGATCAAATTTCGGCAGAGGTCCTCAGGGAGTGAAACCATGCAAAGAACAAAGCCCCCCTTCCGTGCCGACGAGGTCGGCAGTCTGTTACGGCCACAGCGCATCAAGGAAGCGCGCGCCAGGCTCGAGAAGGGCGAGATTTCGCCGGATGAGCTGCGCAAGATCGAAGACATGGAAATCGAGAAGGTCGTCCATCGCCAGGCGTCGACCGGCTTGCAGCTTGCGACCGACGGTGAATTCCGCCGCTCCTGGTGGCATTTCGATTTCCTCGCCAAGCTCGCCGGATGCGAAATGTTCCATCCCGAACAGGGCATCCAGTTCGCCGGCGTTCAGACCCGGCATGATGCGGTGCGCGTCGTGGGGCCGCTCGATTTTCCGGACGATCACCCGATGCTGGCGCATTTCAAATTCCTGAAAAAGCAATGCGACGCCGCGCACGTGGTGCCGAAGATGACGATTCCATCGCCGGCGGTGCTGCATTTTCGCGGCGGCCGCAAGTCGATCTCGAAAGAGGTCTATCCCGATCTCGACGCCTTCTTCCAGGACCTTGCCAAAACCTACCGCAAGGCGGTGAAGGCGTTCTATGACGCTGGCTGCCGCTATCTTCAATTCGACGACACCGTGTGGGCGTATCTCTGCTCGCAGGACGAATTACGGAAAGCGCGCGAGCGCGGTGACAATCTCGACGGCTTGCAGCAAACCTACGCGCGCGTGATCAACTACGCGATCGCCGAGCGTCCCGCGGACATGGCCATCACGACGCATGTCTGCCGCGGCAACTTCCGTTCCACATGGATTTCGTCCGGCGGCTACGAGCCGGTGGCCGAGACGCTACTCGCCGGCACCAACTATGACGGCTACTTCCTGGAATATGATTCCGAGCGGGCCGGCGGCTTCGAGCCGCTGCGCTACCTGCCAAAGGGCAACAAGG
>NZ_DAIDJE010000005.1 GCF_027451485.1 Bradyrhizobium sp. | reverse complement strand
TGAAGGTAGATCGTTCCTTTGGCGACGGCGGCCCGTTTGGCGACGTCATCGAGACGAGTGGCGGCATAGCCCTGCTCGATGAAGGTTTCGAAGGCGGCTTCGATGATCGCCTGACGCCGGTCGGCGGCGCGTGCGGCACGGCCACCGGAACTGCCGGAGGCGAATGCCCTTTTGGTCGATCGCTTTTTTACCGGAGAGCGCGACATGAATCCAATTATGACTGACCAGTCAGTCATTTTCAACCTATATTTTAGTACACTGATTTGGTTGGCCTAATTGACCTGGATCAACTCAACTGTGGAACTTCAATCCGTCGACGATCTTGTCGATTACCCTGCGATCAGCGCGCATCGCGATCCCAACCAGATTGAGATCGGCGCGAGCGACAGCTCGGACGGCATCGCGGTTGGCAGCATCATGCGTGGTCTTGAACATGTCCTCGGTGTACACCGCAGGCCGGACGTTGCGGGTCAAGGCCCGTTCGAGGGCGCGCGACATCGCGGTACGGTCCGGCGCTCCGTATATCAGAATCGGCTGTCCGATCAGCGCCAGATAGGGCGTGCCCGATCCGTCCGCATAGGGTTCGCCGATGCATTCCGGAAAGGCGGCTGCGACGCCCGACGCCAGGAACGAGGCAACGTTGAGTTTTTGCCAGGCTTCGAGATCGGTCCGGATTACGACCGCGATCTTGGTGTCGAATTGCATGATGTCTCCCAGGGGCGTCTTTTCGGATCTGCCAAAATCCGAAATCCGCGCCATGAGTGCAAGGTCTTGATGACAGGACTGTCGCCTCGCCGCTCCCGTATCATCCCTTGGCGTCGCAGGCCCAGGCACGGATCACGCATTCCTTCCCCCCATATTTGTAGCATTCGCGCGTCGCTTCGTTGAGCGAGCTTGAGATATGCGGCTTGACCGCATAGCCGTGGGCGCCACAGGGGTTGGTCATGTCGACGGAAAACGCGGCGCAGGCGCGCTTCATCGTGACTGTCGTCTTGCATTCGCCGCTGCATTTCTTGAGCGCAGCGGCGAGTGCAGCGCTTTCAGCCGGGTAATCGTAGGCATCGCCGTAAGCGCCGCATTTGCCCATCGCGAATGCTCCGGCGGCATGGCTTTTGGTGATGACGCAGCTGGCGCCGACGACAAACGTGACTGCAACAGCAAATAGCGCGCGGCGCCACGCGATAGCGGTCGAAACGATCAAGAGCCCCTCCCCTCTAGCGGCGCGAAGTTAAGGGGAAGGACGTTTCAACTTGGTGAATGAAAATTAGCGATCGAGACTAATTGACCAACGAACGCCTGCGCGGCGACCGCTCACAAAAATCTAGCTGCCGCGCGCCGCTTCCAGGGCCTGCGGTGTGTCGATGTCGAGAAACGCGCTATCTCCCTCGACCGGGACCTCCGCGACTGCTTCATTATGCTTGGCGATGAGGTGGCGGGCGCCAACATCGCCGTCGAGCGTCATCAACTCGTTGAAGAAGCGGCGGGACCACAACACGGGATTGCCGCGCCGGCCGCCGCTCACGGGAACGGCGATCAAATTGCCGCGATCCGGCGCAAAGGCATCGATCAGACGGTCGATCAGATCGGCGGAGATCATCGGCATGTCGCCGAGGCAGATCACGGCGCCGTCCGCCTGCTTGGGTACCGCTGACACGCCCGCCTTTACCGAACTCGCCAACCCGCTGGCGAACTCCGGATTGCGGACGAATTTCACGTCAAGCCCGGCCAGCGCGTTCTCGACCAGATCGGCCTGATGTCCGGTGACGACGATGACATCCCTGGCCTTGGAAGCGAGCGCCTGCTCGGCCACGATCCGCACCAGCTTTTTGCCTTCAAGTTCGGCCAGCAGCTTGTTCGGACCACCCATCCGCGTCGACCGGCCGGCGGCGAGAACAACCGCGCTGACGTGGCGATTGCTGTCGGGCTCGAGGCTTTCGCGCGGCTGCGGCCGGGTGACGATTTCCATCAAAAGACCTCCGACACCCATTCCCGTCAGTTCGGCGCGGTTGACTTTCAATCCCGCGAGCAGGCGTACCAGCACCCAGTCGAAGCCGTTCTCCACCGGCGAGCGCGCACAACCTGGAGCACCGAGTACCGGGATGTCGCCGGCCCTGCCGACAAGCAGAAGATTGCCCGGATCGACCGGCATGCCGAAATGCTCGATAGCCCCACCGATACCGGAAAGCGCGGCCGGGATGACGTCGCGGCGGTCGGCGATGGCAGACGCGCCGAACACGATCACGAGTTCGGCGCCGAGGCCGAGCATCTCCTTCATCGCCGCCTTCAACGCGGTCTCATCATGTGGGACACGGCGCTCGGCGATGATGGTGGCGCCCGCGGGCGCCAGCCGCTCCTCGGTCACTCTGAGCGTCTTGTCGATAACTTTCGGCGCCAGCCCGGGCAGCATGGTCGAGACCACCCCGACGCGCTTGATCACGTAAGGCGCGATCCGCAAGGCGCCGCCCTTGGCTGCATCGACCGCAGCATCACGCAACCGCCCCTCGACCCCGAACGGGATCAGTTTGACGGTCGCAATCATTTCGCCTTCGACCACCGGCTTGAAAGCCGAAAGAGTCGCGAAAGTAATCGCCTCGTCCACGCCGTTGATGCGATCGACGGCGGCGCGGTCCACGACCAGCACCCCGGCGCGCGCGGCAAACAGATTGGCACGGCCCGTAAAAGCGCGCTCGACGTGGACGCCATCGCCCGCTACCGCGCGTGCGATGCTGGCAGCTGCGACATCCTCGGAGACCTCGCCATGCTCCAGCCGCACGACGACGACCTCCTTGACCCCCGCCTTGTTGAGCGCGGTGATTTCCGCCGGACCGATCGTGGTGCCTTTCTTCAGCACCAGCGAACCCTGGCGCAGGGTGTGAACGGTGACGCCGCCAAGCGCGTCCTCGGGGCTGGCAGGGCCGAACTTCATGCCGCCGCTTCTTTGTGCTCTTTCGGCAAACGCAGCGTCGCCGTGATCTCCGCCATGATCGATACCGCAATTTCCGACGGCGACACCGCACCAATCGAAAGGCCGATCGGCGCATGAATGCGGGCAATGTCGGCATCGGTGGCGCCGTGCGCCTTCAGTCGTTCAGCACGCTTGGCATGCGTCTTTCGCGAACCGAGCGCGCCGATATAGAAGCAGTCGCGCGCAAAGGCGTGCAACAGCGCGGGATCGTCAATCTTGGGATCGTGGGTGAGCGCGACGAAAGCCGTGTAGTGATCGATGTTGAGCGGCGGCAACGCGACGTCGGGCCATTCGGCGATCAGCGGCACATCGGGAAAGCGCTCCGGGCTTGCGAACGCCGTGCGCGGATCCACCACCGTCACGTCATAGCCGAGCGAACGCGCCAGCGGCACCAGCGCCTGGCTGATGTGAACGGCGCCGACGATCACCATGCGCGCGGTTGGCGCGTAAACGTTGAGAAACAGCTTCTTGCCGCCAACCTCGACGTTGCCGCTCTTGCCCATGCGCAGTTGCTTCGACAACTCGGCGCTCAAAGGGTCGGCTGCGAAGTCGGTCGCCTTGACCAGGCGCTGCTCGCCGCTCGCGGTGTCAGTCACCAAAATCACCGGTCGTCGAGCGGCGCGTTCAGTGTTCAGCTCTTTCAGCGTCGCGAGCTTCACCCTACCTTCTCCACGAACACGCGGATCGTGCCGCCGCAGGACAGGCCGACATTCCAGGCGGTCTCATCAGCAACGCCGAACTCCAGCATCTTCGGCTTGCCGCTTTCGATCACATCCATCGCCTCCGCGACAACTGCGCCTTCAACGCAGCCGCCAGAGACGGACCCCAGGAAGGTGCCGTCATCGTTGATCACAAGATTGGAGCCGGCCGGCCGGGGCGCCGAACCCCAGGTCTCGACGACGGTAGCGAGCGCCACGCCATGGCCGGCCTTCTGCCAGTCTTCGGCGGCTTTCAGGATGTCTTCATCGCGATCGAGCATGGGAAGCCTCACCGGAATTTCTCGTTCAGGCCGCGGATCGTATCAGGCCGTGATGCGGCTGCGGCAGTGCCGACAGCGCCTCGATCAAGCCCTCAATGGACTTCAAATTATGCACCGGGCGGAATTCGTCAACGTGGGGCAGCATCATTTTGATGCCCTGCGCCTTGGGTTCGAAGCCGTCATAGCGCAGCAGCGGGTTCAACCAGATCAGGCGTCGGCAGGAGCGGTGCAGCCGGTCCATCTCGAAAGCGAGGCGCGCATCGGCCTCGCGCTCGAGGCCGTCGGAAATCAGCAGGACGATCGCACCCTGCCCCAGCACCCGGCGCGCCCAAAGCTTGTTGAAGGTATGGAGCGAGGTCGCAATTCGGGTGCCCCCAGCCCAGTCCTCCACCTGCGAGGAGCAACTGGCGAGCGCCTCGTCGGGGTCACGCGCGCGGAGGGAGCGCGTCACGTTTGTCAGGCGGGTGCCGAACAGGAACACCGAAACGCGCTTGCGCGCATCGGTTATGGCGTGAAGGAAATGCAGGAACAGCCGGGTATATTCGCTCATCGAGCCGGAGATATCGAGCAGCGCGACGATCGGCGCCGGCTTGTCGATCCGCCCAAGCTTGTGGATGTCGATGATGTCGCCGCCGGTGCGGAGCGAGCCACGCAGGGTCCGCCGCATATCGAGCCGCAGTCCGCGCGCATCCGGCCGATAGCGGCGCGTGCGCAACTCGGCCTGAGGCAGTTTCATGTTGGCGATGGCCCGCGTGACTTCGGCGATCTCGGCCGCCGTCATTTGGGCGAAGTCTTTCTTTTGCAGGATCTCCCGGTCGGACACCGAAAGGCTAACCTCATCTGCTTGCGTCTGCGGCGTCTCGCTCATCTGAGTTTGCGAGAACGCGTCCTGCACGCGGCGTGACGCCGGCGGCGGCTTCTTTTTGGCGTGGTCGGGCAGCGGCACCGAATCCAGCATGTGCTTCCATTCATCGGCCGCGCGGAAGAACAGGTCGAAGGCCTGCGCAAATATCAGCGCATGTTCATGGCGCTTGACGAAAATCGCCTCCAGCGTCGTGAACACATCCGTCCGATTGCCGATATCGACGAGCTGCAGCGCGTTCATGGCATCGATCACGGCTCCGGGGCCGACCGGTACGCCCGCCGCGCGCAGGGCGCGGGCAAATCCGACGATATTGTCGGCTGCCTGACCCGTCGGGGGATTCAGGTGATTGATGACCATACGCAACTCATCCCATTCCCGTAATTCCGGGGCGCGCGTTAAACGAGCTAGCTGCGGTGCGCGATTGCGCACCCGAGAACCCATTTCTCGCTGGCATCCGTGGCACCATGGACTCCGGACCTGCGCCTTGCGGCACATCCGCAATGACGAGCATTCCTTTGGCGCGCGCGATCAATTCTCGCTAGTCGCCTCCTTCAGAACCTTCTGGAGTGTCTCGCCCTGCACGCGCGCGATGTCGTCCTGGTATTTGAGCAACGCACCCAAGCTCTCGCCGATCACTTGCGGCGTCAGCGAGCGCGCATCGAGTTCCTGGAGCGCCGTTGCCCAATCGAGTGTCTCGGCAACGCCCGGTGACTTGTAGAAATCCTGATGCCGCAGCGCCTGCACGAAGCGCACCACCTGCTGCGACAGCTTTTCCGAAATGCCGGGCACGCGCGACTTCACGATCGCAAGCTCGCGCTCGGCGCTGGGGTAATCGACCCAGTGAT
This sequence comes from Bradyrhizobium sp., assembly GCF_027451485.1. Classification (GTDB taxonomy): domain Bacteria; phylum Pseudomonadota; class Alphaproteobacteria; order Rhizobiales; family Xanthobacteraceae; genus Bradyrhizobium. The sequence continues at coordinate 12,135 of NZ_DAIDJE010000005.1, read as the reverse complement.
AGAGGCAGCGTCGCTTCAGCGCATCATGGATCTCGCGCGTGCGGTTGGAGGTGATGATCACGATCGGTGGCTGAGGCGCCTTCACGGTTCCGAATTCGGGAATCGTGATCTGGAAGTCCGACAGGATTTCCAGCAAGTAGGCCTCGAAGGCCTCGTCGGCGCGGTCGAGTTCGTCGATCAGGAGAACCGGCGCGCCGGCGACATCCGGCTCGAGTGCCTGGAGCAGCGGCCGCTTGATCAGGAAGCGCTCGGCAAAGATGTCGCTCGAGAGCTGCGCATGGTCTGTGTCGCCTGCGGCTTCCGCGAGCCTGATCGCGATCATCTGCGCAGCGCTGTTCCACTCATAGACGGCAGAGGCCGCGTCCAGACCCTCATAGCACTGCAGGCGGATCAGCTTGCGTCCGAGACCTGCCGACAGCACCTTGGCGATCTCGGTCTTGCCGACGCCGGCTTCGCCTTCGAGAAACAGCGGCCGGCCCATCCGCAGCGACAGATAGGTGACGGTCGCGAGCGAGCGCTCGGCCAAGTAGCCGCGCGATGCCAGCAGCTCCAGCATGGCATCGACGGATTTGGGCAGCGCCGACGCGGTCATGAGCAAGCAAACCTTATCTGAACAACTCGGTCTTTCAGGGTTTAGCGGTGGCGGCCTCGACCGCGCGGCGCGCCATCACGGCGATCAGATGCGCGCGATATTCGGCGCTCCCGTGCAGATCGCTGTTCAATCCTTCCGCGGGCACCGTCAGGCCATCGAGCGCCTTTGGCGAAAACCGCTTCTTCAGTGCGTCTTCAAATGCAGTCAGGCGGAACACGCCGTCAGAGCCTGCGCCGGTGACGGCGACACGCACATCCGACGGGCGCCTGGCGACGAATACGCCCACCAGCGCATAGCGCGAGGCCTGGTTGCGGAATTTGACGTAAGCCGCCTTCTTCGGCAGTGGGAACATCACCTTCGTGATGATTTCGTCGCTCTCGAGCGCAGTCGCGAACATGCCCTGGAAAAACTCTTCCGCCTTCAGCCGACGCTTGTTGGTGACGATGGTCGCGCCCAATGCCAGCACAGCCGCCGGATAGTCGGCGGTCGGATCATTGTTGGCGAGCGAGCCACCGATGGTGCCGCGATGACGCACAGCGGGGTCGCCGATCATGCCGGCGAGTTCGGCCAGTGCAGGAATGGCTTCGCCGACGATTGCAGAGGTCGACACCTCATAATGGGAAGCGGTCGCGCCGATGACGAGCGACCGGCCCTTCATCTCGATGCCGTTGAGCCCCTCGATATGGGAGAGATCGACCAGGTGCGGCGGGCTTGCCAGCCGCTGCTTCATGACCGGCACGAGCGTATGTCCGCCCGCGATCACCTTGGCGTCCTCGTTCTTGACCAGGAGATTGGCGGCCTGCCGGACCGTCGCTGGGCGATGATATTTGAATTCATACATGGATTTTCCCCGAGGTGTCCCTGATCGAGGTCGCGCGTTTTAAGCGAGGTCGGAATTGGCCATCGCCTTGGCGCCGGCCGCGATCGACTGCACGATGTTCTGGTAACCGGTGCAGCGGCACAGATTGCCTTCGAGCTCTTCGCGGATGGTATGGTCGGAGAGATCGTGACCCTTGCGCTGGACGATGTCGATCGCAGTCATGATCATGCCGGGCGTGCAGAAGCCGCATTGCAGACCATGATGCTCGCGGAAGGCTTCCTGCATGGGATGCAGCGGCGCACCGTCGGCTGCCAGCCCCTCGATGGTGCGGACCTCGTGGCCGTCCGCCATGACCGCAAGCGTGGTGCAGGATTTGACTGCCTTGCCGTCGAGATGGACCACGCATGCGCCGCATTGCGAGGTATCGCAGCCGACATGGGTGCCAGTCAGCCGCAGATTTTCGCGCAGGAATTGCACGAGAAGCGTGCGGGGATCGACATTGGCATTAACGGGATTGCCGTTCACGATCAGGGATATTTTCGCCATTCCGGGCTCTCTTTATCCGCGCCGGCGCTGCCCGGCGGCGCAGTCATTTCAGTTGTTTCGGGGCCATAATATGGATCATGCGGGCAATGAGCAACCTCATCGCCGCATGGCTTGATTAGACCAACGGACACACCGTACCGGGCCTCTCCCCTGTCGGCTACGGCCTTGAGAATCAGGCTTCAGTATCAGTCACCAGATCAGCCTTGCACCGCCCTGGCAAAGTTCGCGAAAAATTCATCGGCCAGCTTCTTGGCCGCGCCATTGATCAGGCGCTGCCCGAGCTGGGCAAGCTTGCCGCCGATCTGGGCCTCCACGTCATAGGTCAGGAGCGTCCCGCCGTCCTTTTCCGAAAGCGCCACCGTCGCCCCGCCCTTGGCAAAGCCGGCCACCCCGCCCTCGCCCTCACCCGATATCTTGTAGCCGTTCGGCGGGTCGAGATCGCTTAGCGTGACGCGCCCCTTGAAGCGGGCTGACACCGGACCGACCTTCATTTTTGCTGCTGCGCGAAAGCCGTTGTCCTCGGTCTTTTCCAATTCCTCGCATCCGGGAATGCAAGCCTTGAGCACTTCGGGGTCGTTCAGCTTGGCCCAAATCGCCTCGCGCGAGGCAGGAAGCTGGACTTCCCCATGCATCGTCATGGCCATGTGCGTCTTCCTTCGCTTGCCCAATCTTCCGTTACCAACTAATGCACGAAGCTGCGAAAAGGAAGACATCGGACCGACGGATTTGCCGCGCGGCAGGGTTGCGTTTGCTTGCCTCGCGTGAAGAAAACCCCTGAGATGTCCTTGCCGGACCTGGTCCGGCAATTCATCTTGCTGAACTGAATTTCTTGATGGATGCGCGGGTCGAGCCCGCGCATGACAGCGGAGGACTTGATTCCATGCCGATGATCGACGCTGACGGCTGCCTGCTCAACGTCTCGGTCGAGGGCCGCGACGGCGGTCCCACCTTGATGCTGTCGAACTCGCTAGGAACGACGATGGCGATGTGGGAGCCGCAGATGAAGGCGCTCACGCAGTTGTTTCGCGTGGTCCGCTACGACCGACGCGGCCACGGAAAATCGGGCGTGCCGGCGGGGCCCTATTCGATGGAGCGTTTTGGCCGCGACGTGCTGGCCATTCTCGATGACCTCAACATCGAGAAGACGCACTGGTGCGGGCTGTCGATGGGCGGCATGGTCGGGCAGTGGCTGGGAGCAAATGCGCCGGAGCGTCTCGGCAAGCTCATCCTTTCCAATACCTCCTGCTACTACCCCGATCCGACCAACTGGCTGAACCGCATCAAGGCGGTGAAGGAAGGCGACCTCGCCGCTGTTGCCGATACCGTCATTGCGGCCTGGCTGACGGCGGATTTTCGCGAGCGCGAGCCGCAGGTCACGCAAAATCTGAAAGCCATGCTGCTCGCCTCACCGCCGGCGGGTTATATCGCCTGCTGCGAAGCGCTCTCGACGCTCGACCAGCGTGCGTTGCTGCCCAAGATCAAGAGCCCGACGCTGGTAATTGCCGGTCGTCACGACACCTCAACGCCGATTGCCGCCGGCGAATTGATCCGCAGCCACATTCCCGGCGCGTCGATGACGATCCTGGATGCCGCGCACATTTCCAATGTCGAACAGCCGCACGCCTTCACCGATGCGCTGATCGGCTTTCTGACGCAGAAGTAATTTTCACCCCATCATTCCGGGGCGCCTCGGTCTGCCTCAACGCACCATCCCGGACGACAGAAATTCAACAACACGACCAGGAGCGCCGCGATGACGGCATTTCGCAGCGCCATAAAGTGCGGGGAGACCCCTGGGTGACAAATCGATCAATGCAGGAATTGTTCGACGTCGACTTCATCGATCTCATTACCCGCCTTCCCCCGGGCGAGATCTGGACCGGCCGTATTTCGATCATCGCATGCTGCGCGTGCTCGTGATCGGCTTCATGGTCGCGCTCAGTCAGTAAGACGGGTTTCGCGCCGCCCTCAGCTTTACGCCTGAAGATATCAAGGAAACAGTTGCAGCAGGCGTTATATTGCGGCGTGCTGGCCGCCGATCACACGCCGCTAAAGAAGCCCTCAGCTATCGTAACTGAGCTGGGACTCTTCAACGGGTAGGTCGGCCGGTGCCGCGACGGCCCGCGGTTGCGCAGGCACGTCGAACAGCATCACAACACCGGTGCCGATCATCGCGAGAAGCTCGGAGGCGTGCAAGCGAAGCGCTTCGATCTCGCCGACCTGCGAAGCCAGGATCATACTACCGAAGCTAATGATGCTGCCGATGGTAAGCGCAATGGCGAGGGCCTCGCTGCCGCTTCCCTGCTTGCGGATAAAGCTGCGCAGGGTGAGCAGGATAAACAGCGCAAAGAAGGCGACCACGGTCAAGCGGCCGAGCGCCAGGAACCACGCAAAGCGCACGGCGGCCATGGTCGGGAGTTGCAAGTGATCGGTCGCATAAAGCGCGACCGAGACTGTCGGCCTCTCAAAAAGGCCGCGGACCGGGGAGGTCACGATGTGCCAGGCAATCGTCGCCCAGGTCGGAATGAAATAACCGGCGAGTAGAACGCCGCCGAATGAACTGACACGCCAGTTTGACATGACGCTTCCCTCGTTGTCCGCAACAGGTGCGATTTGCTCGGGAGGTAACGCCGTTAAACTGCGACCTGCAATTTAAACCCTTTGTTTACCTTAATCCGGATGCGCGCGGTGAACGCTAGTGCGGAAAAAACCAGGGTCGTCGCCGGGCTTTGACTCGCCGACCTCTCAGACTTCGTAAGACGGATTCTCGAAAAATGGCCATATGCGCGGATCAAGCCCGCCGCATGACGGTCAGATGCCTGGCGCTTCGCAGCCCCCAAACTACGCCGTGCGCTTTAAACGCGTGTTCCGCTCGCAACGCCCGCTTCAGGACATCGGCTCCATCACTTTGGGGAACCTGCTCAAGGTTCCTTGGCCGGTCCGACGAAGATCATGCCGCTGCACCATTTGACGGGTCGTGCCCATCTCGGAAAACCAAGAACCCAACAAGGCCAAGAACCCCGATAAGGGAAGGCCCCGCCGTTCGCGGCGGGGTCACTGTCCTTGTGGCTCACATCCATGCTGGGGGCTAGGTCAGGCCATCAGCCACTAGCCACCTTGTCCGGGATCGTGGCCCTGACGGCTCGGACCCTGCTGCTAGTGTCCTGGCTTCCGACCCTCGCCCTGTTGCTGCTGACCCGGCTTCTGTCCGGGGCTCTGGCTTTGCTGGCCGGGATTCTGATTCGGATTAGCCGTTGCGATCTCCCTTCTTCAAGTCGCAAGACGACAAACCCGGGAACCCCGGTCTGGTTGCGAGAACCAGCTGCGCGTCGGCCTTGTGGCCGGTCAAACAGCGCCGGTTCCTGCGCGGTCAAAGGCCGCTGCCGAAAACTATCCCCGTACAAGGCCTTCGTCCTCAGTGGGTGGAGTTGCCGCGATGAGTTCCCGCTGTTAGAAAACGGATCGACACGGCGTCGGGCTGCCGGGCCATCGCTGCGTCAGGAGTTGAATCGGCATTTTCAACGGCGGCAGACCGGATTCGGCTTAGCCGGAAAATGCGCCAACGGTCGGCAGCGCATGGATTACTTCGCCCAGCAACTGATCAACGGCATCGTCCTAGGCTCGATCTATGGCCTGATCGCCATCGGCTACACGATGGTCTACGGTATCGTGGGCATGATCAACTTTGCCCATGGCGATATCTTCATGATCGGTGGCTTCATCGCGCTGATCACCTTCCTGATCCTGGTCTCGATCGGACTGACCACGGTCCCTCTGATCCTTTTGATCGTGCTGCTGGTGTCGATGGCGATCACATCGTTGTATGGCTGGACGGTAGAGCGCATTGCCTATCGGCCGCTTCGGCATTCTTTCCGTCTCGCGCCCATGCTGTCGGCGATCGGCGTGTCGTTTGTGCTGATGAACTTCTCCCAGGTCAGCCAGGGCGCGCGGGTGAAGCCGATACCGCCGATCATCACCGGCGGCTATAGCCTGCTCGAAAGCGATGGTTTTGTGGTCCGTCTCTCAAACGCGCAGATCATCGTCGTGCTCACCACGATCGTGCTGCTTGCCATCTTCACCTGGCTGGTATCGCGCACGCGGTTGGGACGGGACATGCGCGCCTGCGAACAGGACCAGACGATGGCAGCGCTGCTTGGCGTCGATGTCGACCGCACCATCTCCATGACCTTCGTGATCGGCGCCGCGCTCGCGGCGGTCGCCGGCATGATGTACTTGCTCTATTACGGGCTCGTCGATTTCTTCATGGGCTTTGTCGCCGGCATCAAGGCGTTCACCGCTGCGGTTCTCGGCGGCATCGGCTCGTTGCCAGGCGCGATGTTGGGCGGACTTCTGATCGGGCTGATCGAAACCATGTGGTCGGCCTACTTCTCGGTCGAATATAAAGACGTCGCGGCGTTCTCGATCCTGATCGTGGTCCTGATCTTCCTGCCGACTGGCCTGCTCGGCCGTCCCGAAGTCGAAAAAGTTTGAGCGTGACGGTGTCTGCACCCGATCTCACGCACGCCTCGCGCCGCGAAGCCATCGCCTTTATTCTCAAGAATGCCTTCATCAGCGCCTTTGTTGCGCTGGTGATCTTCTCGCTGATGATCGGTGTACGCACCGAGGCCGGTCCGACAGGGCAGTTGATCTACTGGACGCGGTTCGATGATCTCGCCACCATCGTCGCGGTCGTCTTCGCCGGAAGCATCGCCGTCGAATTGCTGCGGCAATGGTGGGGACCAGTCGGAGTCGTTGGCGCCATTGCGCCATCCGTGCAGCGCGGGCTGGATTTCGCCGGCAAAGCCGCACCGCCACTGCTTCTGATCTTCGCCTTTCTGGTACCGGTGCTCTTCTACAATCAACGCTACCTTCTCGATCTCAGCATCCTGGTCCTCACCTATGTGATGCTCGGCTGGGGATTGAACGTCGTGGTCGGCCTCGCGGGGCTGCTCGATCTCGGCTATGTCGCCTTTTACGCCGTCGGCGCCTATTCCTACGCGCTCCTGTCGACCAATTTCGACCTGTCGTTCTGGATGTGCCTGCCGCTCGCCGGCATTCTCGCCGCCTTCTGGGGCGTGCTGCTCGGCTTTCCGGTGCTGCGCCTGCGCGGCGACTATCTTGCCATCGTGACGCTCGCCTTCGGCGAAATCATCCGCCTGGTGCTGCTCAACTGGGAGAGCCTCACCGGCGGCCCGAACGGCGTCAGCAGCATTCCGAGGCCCACCTTCTTCGGAATCCCGTTCACGCGTGGCGACGATGGGTTTGCGGCCAGGCTCGGCATCGAATTCTCGCCGACCCACCGCATTGTGTTCCTGTTCTACGTGATCCTGGCGCTCGCGCTTCTGACCAATTGGGTCACGATTCGGTTGCGTCGCCTGCCGATCGGCCGCGCCTGGGAGGCGTTGCGCGAGGATGAAGTCGCCTGCCGCGCGCTCGGCATCAACATCACCACAACGAAGCTCACGGCGTTCGCCACCGGCGCGATGTTCGGCGGTTTTGCCGGTGCCTTCTTTGCCACGCGACAGGGTTTTATCAGCCCTGAATCCTTCACCTTCCAGGAATCGGCCCTGGTGCTGGCGATCGTCGTGCTCGGCGGCATGGGCTCGCAGCTTGGCGTCGCGCTTGCAGCGGTAGCGCTGATCGGCGGTTTCGAACTTTTCCGCGGTTTCGACCAGTACCGCATGCTGGTGTTCGGCATGGCGATGGTGCTGCTGATGATCTGGCGGCCGCGCGGCCTGATCGGCCATCGCGCGCCGACGGTTTTCCTCAAGCAAAACACGGCCATCTCAGCCGAGCTTGCCAAGGAAGGTCGGGGATGAGCCACGAGAGCATCCTCATCGTTGACGGGCTCACCATGCGCTTCGGCGGAGTGGTAGCCGTCAACGGCCTGTCGTTTGCCGCCGAGCGGCGCAAGATCACCGCGTTGATCGGGCCCAACGGCGCCGGCAAGACCACTGTGTTCAACTGCATCACTGGATTTTACAAGCCGACCTCGGGCGTGATCCGCCTCACCCACGATGACGGCCGCAACTTCCACCTCGAACGTCTGAACGATTTCCGGATTTCCAAAAAGGCAAAGGTTGCGCGCACGTTTCAGAACATCCGCCTGTTTCCCGGCATGACGGCGCTAGAAAATCTGATGGTCGCCCAGCACAACGCGCTGATGCAGGCTTCCGGGTTCACGTTTCTGGGGTTGATCGGCGTACCCTCCTATCGCGCCGCCGAACGCCGCGCGATCGATCGGGCCAAGCATTGGCTCGACCGGATCGGCCTCATTGATCGCGCCGACGACGCTGCCGGCAATCTGCCCTATGGCGATCAGCGCCGTCTGGAAATTGCGCGCGCAATGTGCACTGAGCCGGCGTTATTGTGTCTGGACGAGCCCGCAGCCGGCCTCAATGCGCGCGAAAGCGCAGGCCTTAGCGAGCTATTGCTGTCTATCCGCGGTCAAGGCACCTCGATTATTCTGATCGAGCATGACATGTCGGTGGTGATGGAGATCTCCGATCAGATCGTGGTGATGGATTACGGCGTGAAAATCGCCGAAGGCGCGCCACAAGTGGTGCGCGACGATGCGAAGGTGGTCGCCGCCTATCTCGGCGCCGATGAAGAGGAAGCCGCTGCCGTCATGGAGAGCGGGGCATGACCAGTGCGGGGTCGGCCTCTCCCCTGCTCGAGATCCGTGGCCTTCATGCCGCCTATGGGAAGATCGAGGCACTCAAGGGTGTCGATATCAACATCCGGCCCGGCGAAATCGTTGCACTGATCGGCGCCAATGGTGCCGGCAAGTCGACGCTGATGATGACGATCTTCGGCAGGCCGAAAGCAAAGGCCGGCCAGATCCTGTTCGACGGCCGCGACATCACCGGCGTGCCCACCCACCAGATCGCGCGGCTTCGCATCGCGCAATCGCCGGAGGGCCGGCGGATTTTCCCGCGCATGAGCGTGGCGGAAAACCTCCAAATGGGCGCGGACGCCACCGAGTCGAGTGAGGCCGAACGCGCAAGCGCACTGGAGCGCGTGCTGGCGCTGTTTCCGAGGCTCAAGGAGCGGCTGACCCAGCGCGGCGGCACACTGTCCGGCGGCGAACAGCAGATGCTGGCGATTGGCCGGGCGCTGATGAGCCGTCCCCGGCTGCTCCTGCTCGATGAGCCTTCGCTCGGGCTGGCCCCGCTGATCGTGCGCCAGATTTTCGACGCCATCCGCACCCTGAACCGGCAGGACGGCCTCACGGTGTTGATCGTCGAACAGAACGCCAATCATGCGCTGAAGCTCGCGCATCGCGGTTATGTCATGGTCAACGGCCGCATCACGCTCCAGGGAACCGGAACGGAATTGCTGCAACGTCCGGAAATCCGCGCAGCCTATCTCGAGGGCGGCCGGCATTGAGCGATCCGGATCATTTCGGGATCGTGTGCCGGCATCAGACCCGAAATCTCGAGATTCTCAAGGGCGCAAAGGCGTACTCGTTGCACTCGCCGCATCGGAATGATCTCACGTTTAACTCCCGTTGCCCGAAATTTACCGATGACTTCGCCGCAAAATCAGCCGAGAATGCCCTACGCTCCGTCAACCCGGCCGCCTGCCGGGAAATCCCATGGCGAACCTGCGAGGATCCCTCATGAAATCAGTAAGACTCTTTGGCCTGGCAATCGGCGTATCGCTCGCCCTCTCGACCGCGGCGTATGCTGAAGACCTCACCATCGCCGTGGCGGGCCCGATGACCGGGGGCTATGCGGCGTTCGGCCGGCAGTTGAAGAACGGCGCCGAAATGGCGATCGCCGACCTCAATGCAGCCGGCGGCGTGCTCGGCAAAAAACTGCTGCTGGACGTCGAAGATGACGCGTGCGATCCCAAGCAGGCGCGTTCCGTTGCCGAAAAGATCGCTGGGGCGAAAATTCCGTTCGTCGCCGGCCACTACTGCTCGTCATCGTCAATCCCGGCCTCCGAAGCCTATGCGGACGGCAACGTGCTGGAAATCACGCCGGCGTCGACGGCCGTCAAGTTCACCGACCGGGGGCTGTGGAACGTTGCGCGCGTATGCGGCCGCGATGACCAGCAGGGCAAGGTCGCCGGCGACTTCATCGCCAAGAACTACAAAGGCAAGAATATCGCTATCCTGAACGACAAATCGACCTACGGCAAAGGCCTCGCCGACGAAACAAAGAAAGCGCTCAACGCGGCCGGCATCAAGGAGAAGATGTTTGAATCCTACAATCAGGGTGACAAGGACTTCACGGCGATCGTCTCCCGCTTGAAGCGCGACAACATCGACTTGGTCTATGTCGGAGGCTACCATCCGGAAGCCGGATTGCTGGTGCGCCAGATGCGCGATCAGGGACTGAAGACCGTGTTGATGTCGGGCGACGCGCTTGCCGACAAGGAATTCGCTTCCATCACGGGACCGGCGGGCGAAGGCACCCTCTTCACCTTCGGTCCCGACCCGCGCAAAAAGCCGACGGCGAAGGCGATCGTCGAGAAGTTCAAGGCAAACAAGATCGATCCGGAAGGCTACACGCTCTACACCTACGCCGCGATACAGGTCTGGTCTCAGGCCGCTGCCAAGGCCGGCACGACCGATCCGAAGAAAGTCATGGATACGATCAAGCGCGGATCCTGGGATACCGTCATCGGCAAAATCGACTATGACTCCAAGGGGGACATCAAGCAGATCGACTACGTCGTCTACAAGTGGGACGCCAACGGCGGTTATGCGGAGATCAGCCCGAAGGGGTCTTGATCCAAGATTGAACTCCAACCAACCATGCGTCGAACGCCCCGGCTCGCCGGGGCGTTTTCATTTTGACGGCACTGCGCAAGGTTCCATCACTGAAACAAACCAAATCAGTTTGGAAGTTTCGCAGCATCGGGGTAAGTTGACGTCAACCATCAACGTCCCGCGTCAGTATCCTGTTCTGGATCGGTCTTGGCCTGAATCAAAAATCGTGTAACCTTGGGTTGAAGAGGCGAATTCGTCAAGGAAACCCATGGCGAGCATTCTCGTCATCGATGATGATCGGGCGGTTCTTGGCACGATCAAGATCTTGCTGGAACGGGCGGCACACTCGGTTGAAGCCGTCGACAACAGTTGCACAGGCCTGCAATTGATCGAGGCTCAGAGCTTCGACCTTCTCATCGTCGATATCTTCATGCCCGGCATGGACGGGTTCGAGACCATGAAACTGGTTCATCAGTCGCGGCCACACATGCCGATCATCGTCATTTCGGGACAGCAGTTCAGCTATTCGTCCGAACGGACGCCGGATTTTCTGCACATGGCGACCAGACTGGGAGCTGTCTCGAGCCTGCCCAAACCGTTCAAGCCCTCCGCGCTGACGGGACGGTCAACGGTATACTATCGGGTTCGCGGCTGCCGGCCGGTTTGCACTCAAGAATACCGGCAGGCATTTCCTCTGAGCGGCAATAAGGACACCATGACCACAAACCGCTTTGCCACTGCAGGCCAAGCGAGGACAGCGATTTTGACGTTGCTTCAGCCTTGCGGCGTCCTGTTCAAAAGCACCTCGGAGTTGAAGCCAAACTATTTTCTAGTGTCGCTTCAGTTCCGACGTTCGTAAGAATATTGGACGTGACCGGATGCGACGGTCAGAACCGGAACGCTGGCCGCGAGCCTGAGAGACACAAGAGGCCTGGAGACAAAGGTGGAAGCGGGCGACGATCGTAATATCTTTCTTTCGACACTGCCCGCCACCGCCCGCGACCGCAAGATTGCCTCTGGCGTGCTCGCCGCCTCGGCCATTTTCTTTGCCGCTGCCCTCCCCTTTGCCCGGGTGCCGATGCCGGCGGTTCCCGCCTTTGTCGCAAGCTATCAGTCCGCACTGGCCATTTGCGATCTGATCACAACGATACTGCTGCTGTCACAATTTGCACTTTTGAGATCGCGCGCGCTGCTCGCACTTGCCAGCGGGTATCTTTTCACCGCGCTGGCGGCAGTTCTTCACGCTTTGACTTTTCCCAGTCTCTTGACCGCCAACGGGCTCCTCAATTCCGGCCCGCAAACCGCGCCGTGGATCTATATGGCCTGGCACGCCGGATTTCCGCTGTTCGTGTTAGGTTACGCCATTCTGAAAAATCACGATGGCGGCCCGAAGGTCAAGGGATCGACCTACGGATCGATCCTCTGGAGCTTGGCAGCAGTTGTGGCCCTCATGGCCAC
>NZ_DAIDJE010000004.1 GCF_027451485.1 Bradyrhizobium sp. | reverse complement strand
TCCATTGAAGGCTTATGCCGAATCGACCCAGTTAAACAGTTTAGCGCCAAAGCTTAACGAAATTGCTTGCAAGAGCCTCGAAAGAAATCCTGCGGGGCGGATTCGGCATGTCGCCTTGACGGAAGCCAGGTTCGGTTCTGTGGCCGATTACAGGAGCGGCTTTATTATTACAGGCCTGACCTACTGGAGTTTCCTCAGGCCTTCCTTCAGGTCGGATTCTGGTTCCGGCTTGGGAGAGCGGTGTATTATTCTTCGGCAGCGAAACACGGGAGTTCGATCGAGCAGATCGCAAAGCCTCGCAAATGCAATGACGTGAGCCGCCAGCGGTGGGAAGCCCGCAGGACGGACTGATCGAAGGAGAATAACCATGCCGCTTGGCCCCCTACAGCACTATACGATCGAACCTGCGGATCTTGAGCGCACCAAGGATTTTTATTGTGATGTGCTCGGGCTTGAGAATGGCGAACGCCCGCCCCTCGGTTTCCCCGGTTACTGGCTCTATTCGGGCGGGGTCGCCACCGTCCATTTGATGGGAACGCGCACACCGCGCGAAGGCATCGTCGTCCGCGGTACGGAGAAGAAGTACGAGGACACCGGCCGTCTCGACCACATCGCCTTTGCGGCAAGCGATGTCGATGGAATGCGCAAGCGCCTTCAGTCGAAAAACATCAAGTTCCGCGAAAGCGTCGTGCCGCGTACCGGCGATACACAATTCTTCCTCTACGATCCCGATGGAGTCGGCGTGGAACTGAACTTTCCCAAGAACTGACAGACGATTCTAGCGGGCAGCTTCATTCTTCCCGCCAGTCCCGACAACGTCATAGGGCGGCCATATCTCGGGCGCGAAGCGGTCAGCTTTTCCTCAAGATTGCATGACGATTTGAGCTTCGCCGCCGCTGCGGCAGGATAGCCGGGTGCCTTGCCTTCCACCTACCCCAGGGCCTGTGTACCCGGCTATTCGCAGCTGCCAAGCTTTCGCCGGCAAGCCTACGCTTCGCCGGACGGCCGCATTGTTGTCTTAATCCAGCCCGCGTTCGTGGCTCAAGTGTACCATTTCCGCGATGAAGATCGACTTCTGCTTGTCGTCGAGGCTCGCGAACAAAGGTTCGGCCGCATCCGCCACCGCCCGCTGATCCGCAGCCCGGTCGATGAGAAACTGCGCCTCGTTACGCATCTGCTCGATAATGTCGTCCGGCGGATCGCGCTGGGCGCGGGCAATCCTCAGGTTGAGGCGCTCGGCTCCGTTGTGCCCGAGATAGTGCATGGCGCTGTTGAACGCCGACCAGTTCTTCTCCTGCTCGGGGGTCAGATTCAATTCTGCCTTGATCCGATCGATATAGGCATCGCTGTTGGCCACGATCTGCTCAGCTGTCAGTGCGGGCTTGCCTGGCTGGGTGAGGACTTCCACGGGCTTCGGAGGTGAAGTCGCGGGTGCTGCCGGGATCGCCTTTGCCGTTCTGTTTGCCTTGCTCGGCTTGGAACTACCCGTCGGAGCCGGTTTGGCAGCGGCGGCGGCGGGCTGTTCCTGGATCCTGTCGCTGTTGCTGTTGACCCCCAACGCACCGCCGAAGACTCCAACCACTCCGCCGATCGCCCCGCCCAGCACGCCACCAACCGGACCGGCGGCCTTGTTGCCGGCCTCTGCGCCGTCCTGCATGCCCCTGACGAGTCCCTGTGCAAGCACCACCTGAGGCGTACCCAGCATCAGTGTAATGACCGCAGCAAAGTACAATCCGGCTCGCAGCGTTGGGCGGATCATGTCGGGCTCCATCTGGCTCGGCTACTGTGATTGCTTGGGAATTTGAATCACCCTCGAGCGACATTATCGTTACCGCGCCGGACGAGTCCACGGTGACGCCGGTCACTGCATCCTGATGACGCGTTCGGCAAGCAGATGATTGGACCTTGCGGCGATGCATTCAACCGGGTTTCACCGCCGCGTTTGCGGCGCAATAGATTGCCGCGCGCCCGTTGAGAGAAGCGCCCCGTCGCAACAATAGTTCTAGAACTGCCGTCACGCTGATTCTCGACAGCGGCGGGCAATTCTGGTCTGATCCTTGTTGAAACTTCGCGCCCACCTCGGAGGAAATGATCGCCCGCGACGTGGGTCAGACGAAGTACAAATTAGAAGAAGCAACATTTGGAGGAAACGCGATGTCCAGGAGAAGACTTTCTCGACGGCAATTCGTAGCCGCCACTGCGTTGTCATCTGCCGCACTGATCTCGGCGCCCTATCTCCGGGCGGCGGGCGCCGCCGGCAAGCTCGCGATCGGTCTGTGGGACCACTGGGTGCCCGGTGCCAACAAGACCTCGACGAACCTCGTCAACGAATGGGCGGAAAAAGAGAAGGTCGAAGTCTCCATCGATTACATCACCAGTCAGGGCAATAAGAACCTCGTGACCATCGCCGCAGAGGCGCAGGCGAAGTCCGGCCACGACATTCTGGCGATGCCGACGTGGTGGCCTCACGCGAATTCCGATCAGCTTGAGCCAGTCAACGATGTGATGGAACCGCTGATCAAGCAGAACGGGGCAGTCAACGGCACCGTGCAGTATCTCGGACAACTCGAGGGCAAGTGGCTCGGTGTTCCGACCTGCATGGGCAGCCAAATCAAGGGCCCCTGCTCCCGCATCGATCTGATGAAGAGATACGCCGACATCGACGTCCAGGAGATGTACCCGGCCGGCAGCCCTCCGAAGGCCGACAACTGGACCACGGACACGTTCCTCAAGGCGGCTGAGGCTTGCCACAAAGGCGGCTATCCGTTCGGCATCGGGCTTGGTGAAACTTCCGATTCCGTCGATACGGCGGGTGCTTTGTTTCAGTCTTTTGGCGCCGAGCTCGTCAATGCCAAAGGGGACATCACCGTCAAGACGGATGCCGTTCGGCAAGCACTCGAATACTACAAGAAGCTCATCTCCGTCCTACCACCCGACGTCGCTGCGTGGGACGATGCCTCGAACAACAAGTGGTTAATCGCCGGCAAGGGCGCAATGATCCTGAATCCACCGAGCGCCTGGGCGGTAGCCAAACGCGACGCGCCGGAAATCGCGGCGAAGTGCTGGACTCATGGATTTCCTGTCGGACCGAAAGGCCGTTTCGCGCCGTTCCTGCCCTTCTTCCTCGCGCTCTGGAGCTTCTCCAAGAACAAGTCGGCAGCCAAGAGCTTGCTCACGCAACTGTCTCAGCCCGCTTCGATCGAGAGGTTGGTGAAAGCAAGTGGCGGCTATGATCTCCCGGCCTTCGAGAAGCTGACAACGCTGAAGGTCTGGGCGGAGCAAGAACCGCCGAAGGGGACGCTCTACCACTATCCGGATCCCTACCATCAACAGAAGCTGTCAATTGCGGCCTCACCGGCCCCGCCGAAGATTGCCCAGCAAATCTATGCTCAGGCCACACTCACGAAGATGTGCCTCAAATATGCGCAAGGCGAAAAAATGGAAAACACGCTCGCCTGGGCCGAAGACCAGTGTGAGGGCTTCATGCGAACGTGAAGCAAGGGCCGTCGCCGCGATCGCCTCGCATGTAGTCGCGGCGACTTCCTCCCGAGCTGATCGCCGGAAACATCGGCTCCGCGGAGAATGACATCCATGAGGAAGACGCGCCATGGTTGATGTTGCTGTTGGACGAGGCAGTGTTAAGGACCTTCGCCGTGCTTCCGCCGCTACGAGACTGCGCTACGCGCTGAAGCGCAAGTCGACGGTGGCATTCTTGATGACCTTGCCGCTGATCCTTCTCATTGCTGTTCTGGTCATCTACCCCGCCTTTTATGCGATCCATCTCGCGACGTTGAACAAGTCGATGACCCGGTTCGTCGGGTTCGGCAACTTTCGATTCCTGTTCAAGCGCGATACTTTCTGGATGGTGGTCGAGCAGTCCTGCATCTTCGCGATCACGGCTGTGATCTTCAAGGCGCTCATCGGCTTCATCGTCGCCCACTTCGCGCACAACATTCCATCGGGGAAGCAGCGCAAATGGCGGGGGATGCTGCTGGTACCCTGGGTGATCCCGCCCGCCATGAGCACACTCGCCTGGCTATGGCTGTTCGATCCGTCCTACAGCGCGTTCAATTACACACTCGGTCTGTTCGGCATCGCACCGGTCTCATGGCTCGGCGAGGTGGGCTGGGCGCGCTTCTCGGTCATCCTCGTCAATGTCTGGTATGGCGCACCGTTCTTCATGATCATGTACCTGGCCTCGCTGAAATCGGTGCCGGATCAGCTCTATGAAGCCGCCGCTATTGACGGTGCCAACTGGTGGCAGCGCATCTGGTATGTGACGCTGCCGATGATGCGCAACATCATTGCGATTACGACGCTGTTCTCGCTGATAGTCACCTTTGCGAACTTCGACATCGTGCGAATCCTGACATCCGGTGGCCCCCTTGATCAGACACACTTGTTTGCGACCTGGGCGTTCAAGATCGGCATCGAAGGCAGTGACATTCCGCTCGGCGCCAGCATCTCGCTTTTCATGGCACCCATCCTGGCGATCGCCGCCTACTTCATTCTGCGCGACGTTACCAAACGGGGAAATGAAGCCTGATGAGCTCGTTCGCCATCGACAAGGCCGGTCCTGGCCGCAAAGTCAAATTCGGCAGCATGAGCCGCGACCGCGTCTGGGCACTGCGCTGGTCGTACTTTTTCCTGACACTGTTTGCGATTATCGCACTCTTGCCACCAATCTACATGCTAATCACGTCGCTCAAAAGCAGCGCGGAGATCTCCGCCGCGACTAATCCCTGGTGGGTTTTTCATCCAACCTTGTCGAACTACCATGAGCTGCTCACGTCGAACCAGTTCCTGCGCTTCTTCGGGAACTCGGCGGCAATCTCGATCGCCGTCGTCGCCATCACCATGGCGATCAGCATTCCAGCCGCATTCGCTTTATCCCGAATGAAATTCTGGGGATCGGCCACGCTCGCAACGGGGGTGTTCCTGACTTACCTGATTCCAGACAGTCTCCTGTTCATTCCGTTGTTCAAGATGTTCGCTTTGTTCGGCGACTGGACTGGCATCCAGCTGATCAACCGGTGGTACGTTCTGATATTCATCTATCCGACACTGACCGTGCCGTTCTGCACCTGGATCATGATCGGCTATTTCGCGTCCATTCCGAAGGAACTTGACGAGGCGGCCATCATCGATGGCGCCTCATGGTTTCAGACCCTGACGCGTATCTTCATTCCGGTTGCCTTGCCCGGTCTGATTGCGGCCACCATTTTCGCCTTCACCGTCTCATGGGCGCAGTTTCTCTATCCGCTGGTATTCACGACATCGACCGATCAGTTGGTCCTGCCGGTCGGCATCATCACGACGCTGATCAAGGGCGATGTCTTCAATTGGGGGCAGATCATGACCGGCGCCCTGCTCGGCGCCGCGCCGCCGCTCGTCATCTATGCGTTTCTGATGGATTACTACATTGCCGGCCTCACCGCCGGTGCGACGAAGGGTTGAAGCCGATGGCCGAAGTAAACCTGCGCAAGGTCGTCAAGCGCTACGACGATGTCGAAGCCGTCCGCGGCATCGATCTCGACATCGCCGATCACGAGTTCGTCGTTCTGGTAGGGCCGTCGGGCTGCGGCAAATCCACCACGCTGCGCATGATCGCAGGCCTTGAGGACATCACCGATGGCGACATCATGATCGGTGGAGACGTCGTCAATGATGTTCCGCCAAAGGATCGCGACATTGCGATGGTGTTCCAGAACTACGCGCTCTATCCGCACATGACGGTCGCGGAGAACATGTCATTCGGGCTGCGGCTGAAACGCTATCCAAAAGCGGAGATCAAGGCGCGGATCGACGAAGCGGCCCGCATGCTTGATATCGTCGAACTGATCGACCGCAAGCCCAAGCAATTGTCGGGCGGCCAGCGGCAGCGTGTGGCGATGGGGCGCGCGATCGTCCGCAATCCGAAGGTTTTTCTGTTTGACGAGCCTCTCTCTAATCTCGACGCCAAGCTGCGGGTGCAGATGCGGATTGAAATCAAGAAGGTTCACCAGAAAGTGCGCACCACCACCGTGTATGTCACCCACGATCAGGTCGAGGCCATGACGCTCGCCGACCGGGTCGTGGTCATGAACAAGGGGCGCATTGAACAGATCGGGACGCCGAATGACCTTTATCACAAGCCAGCCACGCGATTTGTGGCCGCCTTTATCGGCTCGCCCGCGATGAATTTCCTCCCTTGCCGTCTTGAAGAGGCCGCTGGGAGGCTGCATGTGCGGCTGACCGAGCAGATCGCCTTTCCGCTACCGTCCGACCGCGCCGCGCGCTATCGAAATGCCAATCCCGGTCAACAGCTACTGCTGGGATTGCGCCCGGAGCACATTACCGAGGCAAAGCCCCACGCCGAACCCGGGATCGAGCCATTCGATGCAACGCTGGATGTTACCGAACCCATGGGGATGGAAACGCTGATTTACTTCAACCTCGCTGGCAAGCAGGTTTGTGGAAGGGTCAATCCCAACGCCCCCGCCCGCGATGGCCAGCCACTCCGCCTGGCAGTGGACCTCAACAACATGCATCTGCTAAATGAGGCCACCGGCGCCGTTATCTGAAGGTTGCACCGCCGGCGGAAAAGGCTCGCGGAATGACAACCAACAAGAAGAAAATCTTTGTCACCCAGACGCTGGCGCCGTGTGGACGCGCCCTCCTCCAGGAACGCGAGGACATCGAACTCGTCGAATTCCCCAACCTGATTTCAGCCGCGGATTTCGAAGCGTTGTTGAAAGCGCATGCGCCGGTCCACGGGGTTGCACTCGGCGCCACCCGCTTCGGTGAAGCCGAACTGGACGCGGCCAGGGACATGAAGGTCGTGACACGGATCGGTGTCGGTTATGACGCGGTCGATGTCCCTGCGCTCAGCCGCCGCAAGATTCCATTGATGGTAGTGGGAACGGCAAATTCCCCCTCCGTTGCCGAGCAGGCCTTGTTCATGATGCTGATGCTCGCCAAGCGAGCCAATGAACTGCATGCGCTGGTCAAGGAGGGTCAATGGAGCTCGCGGCTCGGCAAACTGCCCTATGACCTCTTCGGCAAGACGGTTTTAATCCTGGGCTTTGGGCGGATCGGCACGCGCACTGCCAGGCGATGTCTTGCGATGGAAATGAACGTGCTGGTCTATGACCCGTATCTTCCGGCGGGCGAAATCAAAAAGGCGGGATACGAGGCGGTTGCTGATCTCGACGCGGCGCTGCCGCGAGCGGACTTCGTCAGCATTCACTGCCCCAAGACGTCGGAAACGCTCGGCATGTTCAATGCGACGCGGTTGCGGCGCATGAAGCCATCGGCCTATCTCATCAATACCGCGAGGGGCGGTCTCATTGACGAAGCCGCGCTGTATGACGCCCTCACGTCGGGCCGACTGGCCGGCGCCGGCCTTGATGTTTTCGCGCAGGAGCCGCCGCCAGTTCCAAATCCGTTGTTCGAATTGCCCAATGTGATCATTGCTCCGCACGTTGCCGGCGTGACGTGGGAAGCCGTGGACCGAATGAGCGAACAGACCGCGCGAAATATCCTGAGCGCGCTGGATGGTGAGCCGATCCGGCAGAACGTCATTAACCAGGACGTGCTAACTTAGGCGGAGAGAGCTGGAGCCGAGTGATTGACCGGAAGTGATCCCACTGATGAGGCGCTCGCAACCATTGCGAGCATTCTCGATCAACCAGCATTCCCGCCCGAGGCGACGGCAAAGGCCGCCGTCAGCACGCTGCCGGATCAGGAGGCGCCGCTCGATATTGTCGAGGGCTATTCGAAGTCCGGACCGGGGCCGATGGGAGCGATTCGTTTCAAATGGACGGTGCGGAACGATGGGAGCGGCAGGTATTTCGTCGATGAGACGATCGGTGAGAATTCCCGCTCCATCTCCAGTGGGCCGATGTCGGCGGATGCGGCGGTCCGGTTCGTCGACGATCAGGCGAGCGAGGCGCGGCAACGATTTGAAGCGCTGCGGAACGAAATGGCCGGCCGAGCTGCGGCGGCCGATATCCTCCGTCGGGGCAGCGACGAAAGCTGACCGCAATGCTGTGGCGCCGGATCGCCTGCTGCGTTGCCGCCTCATGGATACTCGTTGGGTCGACTGCGCACGCCCAGTCGCCATCGCGGCTCGAGGCGATCGTCGAGCGAGGCACCTTGCGAGTCGGAATGACCGGCGACTATGCGCCTTTCACCGCCTTTGACTCTGCAACATCGACCTTTCGCGGCTTCGACGTCGACATGGCGGACGGCCTTGCGCGTACGCTGGGCGTGCGCGTCGAATATGTGCGCACTACATGGCCGAAGCTGACGCAGGACTTCACCGCAGACCGTTTCGACATCGCGATGGGCGGCATCTCGATCACGCCGGAGCGACAGAGCAAGGGGCTCTTCTCGACGCCGATCATGCAGGAAGGCAAGACGCCGGTCGCCCGCTGCAAGGATGTCAACAAATACGAGACCCTGACGGATATCGACCGGCCAGGCACACGGGTGATCGTCAATCCCGGCGGGACCAATGAACAGTTTGCCCGCGCCCACATCAAGAATGCGGAAATCACGATCTATCCCGATAACGTCGGGATATTCAACGAAATCGCTGACGGGCGTGCCGATCTGATGATCACGGATGCCTCCGAGACGCGGTATCAGCAAAAGCTGCATCCCGGCGTGCTCTGCGCCGTTCATCCCGATCAGCCGTTTGACCACGCGCAAAAGGCCTACTGGCTGCAACGCGATGCCGCGCTCAAAGCTTTTGTCGACAACTGGATCGCGAAGGCCAACAAGGACGGCCGCTTTGCCAAGATATATGCCGCCTGGTTCGAATAGGCGCCTCGCGTCAAACGCGGATTAGCCCACCTTGGCCTGATATTCCTCGTCCGTGACCGGCTCCATCCAGGTCACGTGACTGCCGTCGAGCGCTTCCTGCATGGCGATGTGGGTCATGGCGTTGGTCGGCGATCCGCCATGCCAGTGCTTCTCCCCTGGCGGAATCCAGATCACGTCGCCCGGTCGGATTTCCCGCACCGGGCCACCCTTGGTCTGGAATCGGCCTACGCCCGAAATGACATAGAGCGTTTGCCCGAGAGGGTGCGTATGCCAGTTGGTCCGCGCGCCCGGCTCGAAGGACACGCGGCTGGCCCGGATACGGGCCGGCGCAGGTGCTTCAACAATCGGGTCCTGCCAGACCGTCCCGGTAAAGCTCTCCTTCGGCGCGCGTCGGCTCGGCCGCGAACCGGCCAAATGGATGTCCATGGCTTTCCTCCTTTGTCAGACTGTCTTCTGCAGGCTCATTTTTTTGAAGCCGCGTAGCGCGCTTTGGTCTCGGCATTCATCGGGTAAAGGCCGGGCAACACGGCGCCATTATTGACCTCGTTAACGATCCAGGCCTCCATTCGCTCCTGCTCGACCCCTTCGGCCAGAACATGATCGACGAACGCCTGCGGGATCACGACGGCACCATCCTGATCGGCAACGATCACGTCATCCGGGAAAATCGCAACGCCGCCGCAGCCGATCGGCTCTCCCCAACCGACAAAGGTCAGGCCTGCGACTGAAGGCGGCGCGGCATAGCCGTCGCACCAAACCGGCAAGCCGGTGCCGAGCACGCCTTCGACGTCACGCACCACGCCGTCGGTAATCAGCGCCGAAACCCCGCGCTTGACCATGCGCGCGCAGAGAATGTCGCCGAAAATGCCCGCATCGGTGACGCCCATGGCGTCCACGACGGCGATACAGCCTTCCGGCATCGCCTCGATGGCGCCTCTCGTCGAGATTGGCTTCGACCAGGACTCGGGCGTTGCAAGATCTTCACGGGCGGGGACGAAGCGCAGCGTGAATGCCGGCCCAACCAGACGCTTCTGCCCCGGCCGCAATGGCTTCGTCCCGCGCAGCCAGACGTTGCGCAAGCCCTTCTTCAGCAGGACAGTCGTGATGGTGGCGGTCGTGATATGCGAGAGGGTTTTGACAGCTTCGGGGCTCAGGGACATAGAACGATAGACTCCGGTGGGATGAGTTGGCGCGCATCTTGCGAGACGCGGGCACTGCGTCAAGGGCTCTTGGGCATTCCTGGACGTCGCTGATGAGACGTCTCGGACGTTCCTCCCATCTTAGCGGCGGCCTTTTCAAAGGAGGGCGCCGCGATTATGACATCTTATCGAAGGTTGCTGCATTAGCTTATTGAAGTAACAGGCATTTTTTGCGGCGATGGGTCGCCCTGGGGCCGCTTCGGTGATATACTTTAACAAAGTCCTCCCCGGCCCGGACTGGGCCAGACCATCGGGCACAAGAATCAGACTGAGCTGCCAGGCCATGGTTCCGCCACGCACCCCTCCACGCCTTCTGCCCAGTGGCGATAGCGCCATCACAGTGGAGTTCAGCCGCAAGATCGACGATGAGGCCAATCGGCGCGTGCTGGCCCTCGACCGCACGTTGGCACAAGAACCCATTGCCGGTGTGACCGAGACTGTGCCGACGTATCGATCTCTCCTTGTCCATTACGACCCGACGGAAATCGATTTCCCAACGCTTGGCCGGAAACTGGCTCAATTGGCAGAGCGCCCGGTGTCGTCTTCAGAGAGAAGTCGGCTATGGCGCGTTCCCGTTGCCTATGGCGGCGAATATGGCATTGATCTTGAGGACGTCGCCAAGACACTTGGCACGACGCCCGAGGATGTGGTGGCACGGCACATCGCTGGTGACTACCGCGTCGCCATGCTTGGGTTCACGCCGGGATGGTCCTATCTCAGCGGGTTACCGGAGACCTTGCATATGCCGCGCCGACAGAATCCCAGGCTGTTGACCCCCGCCGGGACGATCTCGGTCGGCGGGGTGCAGGCCGGAATCCAATGCCTCGCCGGTCCAAGCGGCTGGCATCTGCTGGGCTGCACGCCGGTGCGAACCTATCAGCTGCATCGCGAACCCACTTTCCTGCTCGAGCCCGGCGACCGCGTGAAGTTCTACCAGATCGACGCCAAGACCTATGCGGAGCAGGAACGAGCGGCCGAGCGTGGCGAGATCATTGCTGAGCTAGTGCGGCAAATTTGAAGTTCCTGCGGTTGCGCCGCGAGCGCGCTAAGGGAACTTCAAATTTAAAGGCCGCACTAGAGACTATATTTTTGATAGAGCTCCTTTGATTCCGAAGTTCGCATCGGAGGCGCCCCCAAAGTTTGCGAACTTCGGAATCGGAGCGCTATTCGCGGCATGACGAAGCTCGTGATTTCATCGATCAGCCCGGCAAGTTCGGTGCAGGATGGCGGTCGTTTCGGCGCCCAGCGCTATGGTCTGACCCCAAGCGGCGCCATGGACCGGCTCGGTCTCGCCGCCGCCAATTGTCTGGTTGGAAATGCACCGATGGCGCCGGCTATCGAAATTGGTCCCTATGGTGCAGCGTTTACGGCGCGCGATGGTGCCGTACGCGTGGCGTTTTCAGGGGCGCCGCGCAGCGCCGAGGTCGGCGGTCGCAGCGCGGGGTGGGATACTTCCGTCACGATTGCCGACGGTGAAACGCTAAAGCTCGGAATGGCACGCGGCGGATCATTCAGCTATCTCGCGATCGAGGGCGCCATCAAGGGCGAGCCCACGTTCGGCAGTCTCGCAGTCAATGCACGCGCCGGCCTCGGCAGTCCTTATCCCCGGCCGCTGCAGGCCGGAGATGAACTGGGCGTGTCGGCGGCAAGCGCGGGCCCTGAGCGACGGATCGATTTGCCGGCGGCCGGTGCCGGGCCGATCCGTGTAACGCCCGGACCGCAGGACGATGAGTTCAGCGAAGAAGCGATCAAGCAGTTTCTCGATAGCGAGTGGAAGATCTCGGCCACAAGCGACCGGATGGGTTATCGGCTCGAAGGGCCGGACATCGAACATCTGCACGGCCACAATATTGTCTCCGATGGCACGGTGAACGGCAGCATCCAGGTGCCCGGCAACGGCCAGCCGATTGTGCTGATGTCCGACCGTGGTACCAGCGGCGGCTACCCCAAAATCGCGACGGTGATCACGGCCGATTTCGGACGGTTTGCTCAGATTCCCGCCGGAACGAGCTTCCGATTCAGGGCCGTCAGCATGGAAGAGGCGCAGGCGGAAGCGCGCAAGTTCGCCGAGTTGCTGCGCACCCTGCCCGATCGGCTCGGCTCGATCGAAAGCTTTGATCTCAACGTCGATGCGCTTCAGGATGCCAATGTCGCAGGGGTTGCCGTCAGCGCGATGGACGCCGGGACCTGGCAAGCTGCAGATGCGCTGGTCCAGGAAAACTTCTAACCAGGGAACGGAAAGCAACATGAAATCGGTCGACCTGAACAGTGATCTTGGCGAGTCCTTCGGGGCGTGGCAGATGGGCAATGATGCTGCCATGATCGAAGTTGCGACTTCCGTGAACGTCGCTTGCGGCTTTCATGGCGGCGACTACGACACCATGCGCAAGACGGTGGAACTCGCGAAAGCCCGCGGGGTCAGCGTCGGGGCGCATCCCGGCTACCGCGACATCCACGGTTTTGGGCGCCGGCCGTTCTACGGCATGAGCGGGCGCGAAATCGAAAACCTGGTCGCCTACCAGATCGGGGCGCTACAAGGAGTCGCAGCCCTGTCCAACTACAAGGTCACCCACGTCAAGGCGCATGGCGCGTTATCGAACGTCGCCTGTGAGGACGACGCGACCGCCCGTGCGATTGCGGCCGGCATCAAGGCCGTCGATTCAAATCTCGTGTTTGTCGTGCTTGCGAATTCGAAGCTGGTATCAGCCGGTGAAGCGGCGAACCTGCCGATGGCGCACGAAGTGTTCGCCGACCGCGCTTACGAGGACGACGGCAATCTGGTCTCGCGCAAGAAGCCGGGCTCGGTCCTGCACGATCCCAGGCAGATTGCAGAGCGGGTTGTCCGGATGGTGCAGGATTCCGCTGTGGTGTCGGTCACCGGCAAGGTGATCAAGATGCGAACGGACACAATCTGCATACACGGCGATACGCCCGGCGCGGTCGAAATCGCGCGTGGCGTGCGCCAGGCTTTGAACGATGCCGGCATCGAGGTCGCACCGTTCAAGCACGGCTAAGCGCTGCTCCGCTCAGGCATCAGAAGGGGTGCGGAAAGCTTTCCGAACAGAACGCCTGCGATCAATGAGAAGGCGCCATAACGCACCGAAGCCTGGAAGGTTGAATCGGTCCTGCGGGACAGTGAATGTGCATGCAGGTTTAAGTGAGATTCCGAGGGTTGGCGCATGGCCAATCTCCAGTTCGTTGGCCCTGATCTCACATTCGCCCCGCGCTTTGGCATGCACTTCCGCAATGTCAGGATCGAAAGACCTCTAGCATACGCTCTCAATAGACGTCCTGCTGATAGCGGCCTTTCTTCTTGAGCTCGCCGACAAAGCTGATGGCTTCATCGGTTGAGCGCGCCCCGTGTTGGGCCACGATGTCGACCAGCGCACGCTCGACGTCTTTCGCCATGCGCTTGGCATCGCCGCAGACATAGACGTAGGCTCCTTCAGCAAGCCATGCCCACAACTCCCGCCCGACTTCGCGCATGCGGTCCTGCACGTAGAATTTCTTCTCACCATCGCGTGACCATGCGAGCGACAGACGAGTCAGAAGGCCGGCAGTCTTCATTGCGTTGAGTTCATCGGAGTAGAAGAAATCGCAACCAGAGCGTTGATGGCCAAAGAACAGCCAGTTGCGTCCCGTGGCTCCCGTGGCGCGGCGGTCAAGCAGGAAGGCGCGGAATGGCGCAACCCCGGTGCCAGGTCCGATCATGATGATCGGCACCTTGGAATCCTGAGGTAGGGCGAATCCATGCGCCTTCTGCACATAAACCTTCACCTGATCGCCGGGTTGCACACGCTCGGCAAGGAAGGTGGACGCAAGCCCGAGCCGCTTACGCTTGCCGATGACGTAGCGCACACAATCGACCGTCAGCGACAGTTTGCCGGGGGTTGCGTTATGCGAGGATGAAATCGAATAAAGCCGCGGCTGCAAAGGTTCGAGCGCTTCGACAAAGGCTTCCGGATGCGGCCGGACCCCGGAAAATTTCTGCAACGCTGCCATCACATCAAGCGTTGCCGCATCGCCGTCGGGATCGTCGCCCTGCGCCAGCGCCCTCGCCTTCTCGCGCTGGGCACCGCCGGTGATGAAGGAGATGAGTTCGAACAGGGAATCCGGCGCGGGCGCGAGCGAGACTTCATCGGCGAGGACCTCTCGCAACGTTCTCCCCCGCACTTCGGTGGTGTGGGACGCGCCGAGCAGCGCGATGATCTGGTCGACGTGACCAAGTTCATTTTTGGCGAAAATGCCAAAGGAATCGCCGACGACGTAATCGAGACCGCTCTGCGCGAGATCAAATTCGACGTGCCAGGTTTCCTTCTCCGAGCCCGGCTTATTGAGCAGACGTCTTGAGACGAACGTCGCCTGCGCCGGGTAATCGCGCGAACGGCCAATTTCGACGAGGGGCGCCGCAGCCTGTACGCCCGGAACGGCTGCCGGCGCGGCTGCAACTGCCGAAGGAGCCTTGTCCATTTCCTCATAGAGCGTCTTCAGCATCCGGGCGGTTTCCTTGCCGCCTGGAACGCAAAGATTGAGCCGCCCTTCGGCCTTGCCAGCAATCGCTTCGGAATAGTCATGGCAATTGTAGCCGCACTGCCCGCAATCCTGCTGGGCCATGGCCGCCATCATGCGACGGCGCAACGGGCGTCCCTCGGCCAGTTTCATGCGCTCGGCGATCGGCAGCGTCTGATCGTGCCAGGGCGCTTCGCCGTCGTCACCATCACCAGCCGGTCCCTGCATGATGGCTGCGCCCTGCTCGGCGGAGAGCGGCGTTGGAGCTTCACTCAGCAGTCCTGCAAAGAAGCCGTTCAGCCAGGAGCGTTGCGATTCGGAGAACGGCGCGCCCGCCGGGATGATCTCGATTCTAGGCGGAGGCGTGATCTGGTTCATGAGGAAAGCTCTTCTTCCGCCAATTTACGGAGCGTCGCGCCGTCGTGCCGGCGGGCAAATGTCAGAAAGGTCTCGGATGGATCGGCGCGGTGCGTCAGGTAGGCTTTGACCAGTTTCTCGACCGTTTGCGGCGCGTCCGCAGCCCTGAGGTCGCGATAGACCTCCTGCCCGATATCGGCATCCGGGCCGAAACCGCCGCCGGCAAACAGATGATAACCCTCGACCGTGTCTTCGCCGTCGCCGGCGGGCACCTTGGCGGCGATCAGGCCGATGTCGCTGATGTAGTGCTGCGCACAGGAATGATGGCAGCCGGTCAGATGAATGTTGAGGGGGCTGTCGACATCGACACGCCCATCGCACCAGTCAGCGATGGCCGCCGCATGCGCCTTGGTGTTGGCGGCCGCAAACTTGCAGCCGGCGTTCCCGGTGCAGGCGATGAGGCCGGCGCGAATGTTCGAGGCTTCGATCGAAAGCCCGCTCGCCTCGACCGCCTTGATCGCCGTCTCGACTTTGGCATCGCTTACGCCTGAAATCAGAAGGTTTTGCCAGACGGTCAGCCGTATCTCGCCGTCGCCAAGATCGGCCGCGACCCTCGCAAGGTTGCGCATCTGCTCGCAGGTGAGCTTGCCGACCGGCAGCGCGACGCCGATCCAGTTCAGGCCATCCTGCTTCTGCTTGTGAACGCCGATATGGGCCATCCGGTCAAAGGCTGGCCGCGGTGCGAGCGCCTCCGGCGGGACACGGGTCAACGCATGGCCAAGCTTCTGTTCGACAAGCACCAGGAATGTGTCCATTCCGATCTTGTCGATGACATATTTCAGTCGCGCCTTGAGACGATTGGTGCGGTCGCCGGTGTCGATGAAAGCGCGAACGATCGCGTCGGCCACCTTCGTCGCATCGACCGGCCTGACAATGATTCCGGTCTCCTTGGCGAAATCCTTGTGCCCGGTGATGCCGCCGATGCCGAGACGAAACCAGACGCCTGGTTCGATGCCAAAGCCGTCCTTCACGTCGACCGCAGCGAAGGCGATATCGTTGGTATCTTCGAGCACCGCAATCTTGCCTGCACCGTCGAATGCGACGTTGAATTTGCGCGGCAGGCCATAGAGCGAGCGGTCATTGAGAATATGAAAATGCCATTCGCGGGCGTATTCGCGGGTATCGATCAGCTCCTGCGGATCGATACCCGCGGTCGGCGTACCCGTGACATTGCGAATATTGTCAGCGCCTGATCCGCGCGAGCAAAGGCCAAGGTCTTGAATGCCCTCGATCAGCGCAACGGCATTCTTCGGCGAAATTTCGCGAAGCTGAATATTGGCGCGGGTCGTGACATGGCAATAGGGGCCGGCGAAGCGCTCGGCGAGGTCAGCGAGGCCTGCAAGTTGCCAGTGCTTGAGAACCCCGTTGGGAATACGCAGGCGGCACATATAGGAATCCTGCGCAGGCGCGACGTAGAACAAGCCATAATAGCGCCAGCGGAAGTTGTCCGCCGGTGACGGCGGCGCATTGGTGAGCGCTTGCTGCTTCAGTCGCGGATAGGCATCGAACGGATGCTCCTCGCGCTTGAACTTTTCCTGGTCGGCGAGTTTTCTGCCGGATGCCAGGACCTGGTCCTGTGCCCGGACGTGCGCCGCGTCGGGTCCCGTCGGTTCGCCGTTGGCTACGGTAGTCTTGATGGAAGCGCCGGAAAGGCCACGGCCATTGCGCAGCATCTGTACGCCGGCTGCAAAGCCTTCGAAGTAGCGCTTTTGTTCGTCAGTGAATTCGACGGAGATCGGTGCAAGCTTCATCGGTATCACGCACCGTCATTCGGCTGGCTGAGCGACGGCTTGAGCCGCGGGGGCAAGCTGGCCGCGCGGCTTGTAGGTCGTGTAGAGCGCAAGACCGGTGCACACGAATCCGCCGACAAGGTTGCCCAGCGTGACCGGGATCTGATTCCATACCCACCAATCGTAAAAGCTGACCTTGGCGCCAAGCAGCATGCCGGTCGGAATCAGGAACATATTGACCACGGCGTGTTCGAATCCGAGCGCGAAGAACAGGAAGATGGCAATCCAGGTTGCGGTAACTTTTCCGACGGTCGAGTTGGACGTCATGGAAAGGATGACACCAAGGCTAACCAGCCAGTTGCAGAGAATGCCTTTCACGAAAAGACTCAGCATTCCGGCCGCGCCAATGGCTTCATTGGCGATCGTCTTGGCCTCGGCGGCCGCGACGATCCGCGCGGCGACGCCAGCCACGGCAATCTTACCCATGTTGGTGAGCGATCCTGCGATCAGCACGCCGAAAGCGATGCTGCCGATGAGGTTTGCCAGATAGACCCAGGTCCAGTTGGCCAGGACTTCGCCCCACTTTGCTTTGCCTTCGAGACGCGCCATCGGCACGATTGCGAAGCTGCCGGTGACGAGTTCGAGATTGAGCAGAACGATGATGGCGAGAGCGACCGGGAAGATCAGCGCGCCCACGATTGGCTGACCGGTCGTCGTCGCACCGGTGAAGGCAAGCGTGGTCGCCGCACCGAGCAGCGCTCCAGCCAAAATTCCGCGGATCAGAAGGTCGCGCGGGGGAAGCGCCAGCTTCTCCAGGCTGGCATCGATCATCGAATTAACAACTTCGGCGGGTCTTACATAATCCATGTCGAGGCTCCAGTTGCCACGCGCGTGCGTGGGACACGACGGGCAAATTGTTCGATCGCGGAAGTGCGGCGCAGGCGGCCCGCGCCTTGTTGAGCTTCACTTATGCGATCCGGCCAGCACCGTTGCTGCGGAGTCCATCGCGGACCAAGCCAACCCCCTCTGTGGGGCTGGCTGCACTGCAATATTCAAATTGCATGCCACATCCATTCGCGGCCCTGCGCGTTGTTCTTTCAACGGGTTAGGGCAAGGAATGAGGTTCTGTTCAGCCAAGCCCGCTCATGGAATTTGGGCAGATCGCTGAAAATTTAGACAGACCAGATATCTGCCCATTATTTAATCCGGTCGATTCTTAGCGACTTCCTGGTTCGGCACTTAGGGCTGCGAAATAGGCTTCGATCGTCTCGGGGGCGAAGACCGGCCCGGCAAATGCACCCATCGCGCTTGATCCCGTTTGCTGCGCGTTGGCGCGCCCCAGGGCGGCCTCAAACAGATCAGGTCTGAACACCGCCTGTGCCCTCTTCAAGCCTTCCCGATTCATCGGCGTCTGCTTCCAGCGCACCATTTGCGCATAAAGCCACGCGGCCTGGAGCGGGTCCGGCGCGGAAGCATCTTCCCTTGCCAGCATCATGAAACGGCTGTCTTCGCGGCTCGTGCCGTCGGAGGCGACCTTGAGTCGTCCCTCCAGCGTTCGCAAAATCACGCCGGCATCGACGCCGATATATTCGTCTCGCGCCAGAATCTGCGCGACCTCAGTCCGATTCTCCGGCACCTCCGCGAATTCGGCGGCGCGGAAGACGGCACGAACCAGGGCCGCCAATACGTGCGGATTTTTGTCCGCCCATATCTGCCGTACCGCCAGCACCTTCTCGGCTGCACGCTGCACGATGTCCGAGCCGAAATGCAGGACCCGCCCGACGCCGCGATCGACGGCAATCGAGTTCCAGGGTGCGCCGACGCAAAACCCGTCGATTTGGCCGCTGGCCATGCTGTCAACCATGAACGGCGGCGGCAACACGACCAGGCGCACGTCCTCGTCAGGATCAACGTGACCAGCCGCCATCCAGAAGCGCAACAAATAGTTGTGCGCCGAAAACGGAAAAGTCATGCCAAAGGTCAGCGGCGCGCTTCCGCTGCGGCGGCGCGCGGCGACGACGCGGGCGAGCGCCCGTGCGGTCGCCATTGGATCAAGGCGATCACCGTCAAGTTCATGCACGATCGCGGCGTAAAGCGGTGGCGATACAGTAACGGCATTGCCATTGAGACTGAGTGTGAGCGGCGCAACGATCGGCACCTTGATATGCCCAATTCCAAGACTTGAAGCGATCGGAACCGGCGCCAGGCTGTGCGCGGCGTCGAACAGGCCGATATTGAGCTTGTCGCGAACGTTCGACCACGACACCTCCCGAACGAGTTGCACGTCAAGCCCCTCGACCCGCACAAACCCCTTCTCGACCGCGACGATAAGACCGGCTGCGTCGATCAGGGGAATGAAGCCTATCCGGAGTGGTGCTGTCACTTGAGTAGCTCCGATGCCGTCAGGATCGACTGAGCGATGTCGCCGATTTTTTTCTTTTCGCGCATGGCGGTTGACCGCAACAGCACATAGGCCTCGTCTTCGGTCAGCCCCTTCAGTTTCATCAGGATTCCCTTGGCTCGGTCGATCACCTTGCGGTCTTCCAGCGCAGACCTGGCGCGGTCGAGCTCATTCTGCAGCTTGGCGAAGGCGTTGAAACGCGAGATGCAAAGATCGAGGATCGGCTTCAGGCGCTCCTTCTTTAATCCGTCGACAATATAGGCGGAAACGCCGGCATCGACGGACGCCTGGATCGAGGCGGCGTCGCTTTGATCGACGAACATCGCAATCGGCCGCCGCACTGCGCGGCTGACTTGAAACATTTGCTCCAGCACATCACGACTTGGATTTTCCAGGTCGATGACGATGACGTCGGGATCGAGCGCGTAGATGCGATTCAGCAGGCTCTGCATTTCGCCGATGCGCACCACATCGGTGTACCCCGCTTCCCGCAATCCCTCTTCGAGAAGAGCGGCGCGGATTGGGCTTTCGTCGACAATCGCAATTTTTGGAGACGACTCGCCGCCCATCGCTTTCCTGCATTCCTGGTGGTCCCACCCTAACGCTTGTCCGGCGCGCCGGCAGGCGCTCTGCAACGGTCAGAACCAGGAACCACCAGCAAACCTGGAGTTTCCAGTGGCCTTTGAGATTTGACATTCGCAATGCGAACGCGCCACCTATGGGACAGCGAACCTTCAAATCCACTCTACTAATAGATAGCACGTCGAGACGACCGCTCTCAAAGCCTTGTATTTAAGCACGATTGGCATTAGCTCCTGCCCATTATTTATCTGGACAGCCCAAAAATGTCGCAGGCCACCGCGCCTAAAGTCAGCTTTGTCTCGCTTGGATGCCCCAAAGCCTTGGTGGATTCCGAGCGCATCATCACACGGCTGCGCGCCGAGGGCTATGAACTGGCGCGCAAGCACGACGGCGCCGATCTCGTTATTGTTAATACTTGTGGTTTTCTCGACAGCGCCAAGCAGGAATCACTCTCTGCGATTGGCGATGCGATGGCTGAAAACGGCAAGGTGATCGTTACCGGCTGCATGGGCGCCGAGCCCGATCAGATCGAGAAGGCCTATCCCGACGTGCTCTCAATCTCGGGACCTCAGCAATATGAAAGCGTTCTCGAAGCCGTGCACAGGGCGTTGCCGCCGGTGCATAATCCGCACATTGATCTGGTGCCGCCGCAAGGCATTAAACTGACGCCGCGGCACTATGCCTATCTCAAAATCTCCGAAGGCTGCAACAATCGCTGCTCCTTCTGCATCATCCCTAAATTGCGTGGAGATCTGGTGTCGCGACCCGCCTGTGACGTGCTCCGCGAAGCCGAACGACTGGTCAATGCCGGCGTCAAGGAATTGCTGGTGATCTCCCAGGACACGTCAGCCTATGGCGTCGACATCAAATATGCGTCAAGCGCCTGGAGGGACCAAGAGGTCCGCGCGAGGTTCTTCGATCTGGCCCAGGCGCTCGGCCAATTCGGCGTATGGGTGCGGCTCCAATATGTCTATCCCTACCCCCATGTCGACGAGGTCATCGGCCTCATGAACGAGGGCAAAGTGCTGCCCTATCTCGATATCCCGTTCCAGCACGCAAGCCCGGCCGTTCTCAAGGCGATGAAGCGGCCGGCAGCGCAGGAGAAGACGCTGGCACGTATCAAGAGCTGGCGGGCGGAGTGCCCGGAGCTTGCCTTGCGGTCCACCTTTATCGTCGGTTTTCCTGGCGAGACCGATGCCGATTTCGCCGAGTTGCTCGATTGGCTCGAGGAAGCCGAAATCGACCGTCTGGGCTGCTTCAAATACGAGCCTGTGTCTGGCGCGCCCGCGAACGCGCTTGGCCCAGCTGTGCCTGACGACGTCAAGCAGGAGCGCTGGAATGCGCTCATGGCGCGCCAGCAGAAGATCTCGGCGCGGCGTTTGAAGCGCAAGGTCGGCAGCCGACAGCAGGTCATCATCGACGAAGTCGGTCCGACCGTTGCCAAGGGACGCTCAAAGGCCGACGCGCCGGAGATCGACGGTGCGGTCTATGTCACGAGCCGCAGGCCCTTGAAAGTCGGCGAAATCGTCACCGCAAAGATCGAGCGATCCGACGAATACGACCTGCATGGATCGGCCGCAGGATTTTGAGACGCTTGACAGAGCTCGCCGCTCGGCTGTATCAGCGCGCCCCATGATGTTGAACCGGACCATCGCTCGCGCCGGCTGCCGTCGTCACCGCCGTGACGATGAGACGGTGCGCCATGTCCGACGACGACGCTGATCCAGTAAATCAGCCAGGTTCTCGAGAAGGCCGCACCCGAAAGGATGCGGCCTTCTTGCTTTTCGGCCCGTCCCTTCCCGTAAAAACCGCAATGAGAGTTCGACATGATCCCGCTCACGCCTTCGTTCGACGCGCTGATGGAAATCACCGCCCGCCCGCCGATCGCCTTCGTGCGCGGCAAAGGCTCGTATCTCTGGGACGATACGGGAAAGCGCTATCTCGATTTCATCCAGGGCTGGGCCGTGAACTGCCTCGGCCACTCCCCGCGTCTGCTTGCGGAAGCAATTTCAGCGCAGGCCAAACGGCTTATCACGCCAAGCCCCGCCTTCCACAACGATGCCAGCCTGAAGCTCGCCGAAGCGCTAACCGACTTGAGTTGCTTCGACCGGGTGTTCTTCGCCAATTCCGGCGCAGAGGCCAACGAAGGCGCGATCAAGCTCGCGCGCAAGTACGGGTCCCTCCACAAGAAGGGCGCGTATGAGATCATCACCTTCGAAGGAGGCTTTCACGGCCGGACGCTGGCAACCATGTCGGCCTCCGGCAAGAAGGCCTTCGAGCCCTTGTTCGAGCCCAAGGTTTCCGGCTTCCCCAAAGCGAGATGGAACGACCTCGCCTCTGTGGAAGAACTGATCACCGATAGCAGTATCGCCGTGATGCTCGAACCGATCCAGGGGGAGGCAGGCGTCTGGCCCGCGAGCGATCAATTCCTGCGCGACCTGCGGGCGCTGACCTCGGCCCACGGCCTCTTGCTGATCTTCGACGAAATCCAGACCGGAATAGGCCGTACCGGCAGGCTCTTCCACTATGAGCACACGGGGATTGCACCCGATATCATGACCCTCGGCAAGGGCATTGGCGGCGGCGTACCGCTGGCTGCGCTGCTCGCCACCGAGGCTGTCTCCTGCTTCGCACACGGCGACCAGGGCGGAACGTTCAGCGGCAATGCGCTGATGTGCGCGGCGGGTTTGGCGGTGATCGACCAGGTCGCTGCGCCGGTTTTTTTAAAGGCGGTAGTGGAGAACGGGCTTTACCTCGAGAGCGAACTTCAACGCCTCTCGGCGCGCCACGGTCTCGGCGAGGTACGCGGCCGGGGATTGCTGCTCGCGCTCGATTTGCGGATTCCGATCGCGCCGTCAATCGTGGCCGCGGCATTGGACGCTGGCGTCCTCCTGAACGCACCCCGTCACGACACCTTGCGGTTCATGCCGGCACTCAATGTCACCCGCCAACAGATTGATCTGATGGTCGACTGTCTCGATGCCGTGCTGGCCAAAGCCGGCGTTGCGCGCCGGGTGGCCTGAGCTCAATACGGCTTGAGGATCGATGCGCCGGTGGTTGATCGGCTCTCGAGATCGGCATGGGCCTTGGCGGCATCCTTGAGCGCGTAGGCATGATTGATCGGCACGTGCAGTTTGCCGTTGATAACGGCGGCAAACAGCGTGTCGGCGCCTTCGAGCAGTTCGGAACGCTTGCCGATATAGTCGTTGAGTTTGGGCCGGGTCGCAAACAGGGAGCCGTGATTGTTGAGTTCGGCGATCGCGAACGGCGGCACCGGTCCCGAGGCGTTGCCGAAGCTCACAAACAGGCCGCGCGGTTTGAGGCACGACAACGAACCCGGAAAGGTCGATTTGCCGACACCGTCGTAGACCACGTCACAGAGTTCGTTGCGGCTGATCTGTTTGACCCGCGCGACGAAATCCTCCTCGTTATAGAGGATGACATGATCGCAGCCATTGGCGAGCGCCAGATCCGCCTTGGCCTTGGAACCTACGGTGCCGATGACGTGCGCGCCGAGCGCCCTCGCCCATTGGCAGGCGAGCAGCCCGATGCCACCGGCGGCGGCATGGATCAACACGCGATGATGCGGTTCGACCTTGAAAGTCTTGTGCAGCAGGTACCAGACCGTCAGCCCCTTCAGCATCAGCACCGCACCCTGCTCGTAGGTGATGTGATCGGGCAGCTTGACCAGTCGCTCCCAGGGGATGTTGCGTTCCCCGGCATAGGCGCCGAGATTCACGTAATAGGCGACGCGATCGCCGGGATGGAAATGAGTCACCCCGGGGCCTACCGACACGACCTCGCCCGCCGCTTCGTTGCCGATGATGAAGGGCAGGCCCGGCGCCTTGTAGAGACCGGAGCGGTAGTAAGTATCGATGAAATTCAGGCCGACCGCATGCTGGCGGATACGGACCTCGCCGGGTCCCGGCGCGGGCACTTCCGTATCCTCATAGACGAGGACCTCCGGACCGCCAACCTTGTGCACCCGCACGGCCTTCGTCATCACCCTTACTCCCATCTCCCATCGGGTCCTCGCTCCGCTCAAGCGAATGACATTGACGTCTCATTGTCAACTCTGCGCACCCTCCGCAGCCGGCTAATGGCCCGCCCCTTTGCTGCGGTTGCGCCGCGCCAGTACATTGAAGAATTCCACGGCCGTTGAAAACGCAATCGCGAAGTAGATGTAGCCGCGCGGAATGTGAAATTTGAATCCGTCGGCCACCAGCGCAACCCCGATCAGAACCAGAAACGCCAGCGCCAGCATTTTGGTAGTCGGATGCGCCGCGACGAATCGGCCGACCGGCCCCGAGGCGGCATACATAACCACACAGGCAATCACGA
This sequence comes from Bradyrhizobium sp., assembly GCF_027451485.1. Lineage (GTDB taxonomy): Bacteria > Pseudomonadota > Alphaproteobacteria > Rhizobiales > Xanthobacteraceae > Bradyrhizobium. Next base: position 18,641 of record NZ_DAIDJE010000004.1, on the reverse strand, counting down.
CGGCCACGACCATGATCGAAAGATCTTGCGCCATGCCGATCGCGGTAATGATCGAATCTAGTGAGAATACGACATCGATGACGATGATCTCCACGATCACCTTGAAAAAAGCCGCGCCGCTGGAAGCGGCGGGTCGCGTTTCATCGCGCGCTTCGACCTCCTGATGGATTTCGTGCGTTGCCTTCGCGATCAGGAATAGTCCGCCGGCAATCAGGATGATATCGCGCCAGGAAAATGCAAATTCCTGAACGGTGACCACGGCGCGGGTGAGGCCGATCAGCCATACGAGAGCGCTCAGCAGCAGAATCCGAAAGACCAGCGCGAGCGCGAGGCCGATCTGGCGGGCGCGCCTGGCTTGTACGGGCGGAATGCCGGAAACAACGACGGAGAGAAATATGACGTTATCGATGCCGAGAACAATCTCAAGCGCCGTCAGGGTAAAGAGAGCGGCCCAGGCTTCCGGGCTGGTGATCAGCGCAATCATGTCTTGAGCGACCTCACCAATCGGATAGCACTGTCGCTGCCGACCACGTAAAGCCCGATCGCACAAAGAGCCGATGTCACAGCGATTCCCGGTTCAAGATCGTCGATCAATGCCACCACCACCAGGGCGATTCCGGCGCCTACCAGGCTGAGCGTCACCCACCGCAGGCGAGCGACGCGGACGGGATGGACGACGTGAAACGGCATGAAGGTAAGAGCAATCAGGACGGCAACTGCGAGGGTCGATGCCGCAGGCGGCCAGCGCAACAGAAATAGATAGAACGCAGCCAAGTTCCACAGGCCTGGAAAGCCGCGGAAATGATTGTCATCCGATTTCATGCGACGATCGGCAAAATAGAGCGCCCCCGAGACCGCAATTCCGACCCCCAGCACGGGAGCGGCCAACGGCCACAGCAGGCCGCTCGCGGCGATGGCATAGGCCGGAACGAAAACGTAGGTGACGAAATCGACCACGAGATCGAGCACATCGCCCGACCAGTTCGGCTGAAGGCGCGCAACATCCAGACGCCGCGCCATCGGCCCGTCCACACCATCAATGACAAGCGCGATGCCGAGCCACCAGAACATCGCCGGCCAATGTTCGCGAACCGCTTCCATCAGCGCAAGCAGTGCAACACCGGCCCCCAATGCAGTGAATACATGCACGGAAAATGCGGCTATGCGCCGGCCCCGCTTGGCTTCCGATTGCTGAGGTTCGGTCCCTTGATCCATTTAGCTGAAATGCGTCCGTTTGTGTTCACTGCTATCAGGAATCGCCAGCTTTGCACACATCTCGCGTTCCGAAACGTCACACCAAACGCCGGGCTTGAAAATACCGCGGGGAATGTCAAATGTCGTAAGTATGAACGAGAATTCCTCGATCTTTGACGTTGCCGTAGTCGGCGGCGGTCCGGCGGGGTTGGCCGCGGCGATTGCGCTTGCTCAGTCCGGTGCAAACACGGCTTTGGTTGCCCGCTGCTCGCCATATGCCGACAACAGGACAACGGCGCTTCTCGGCGGATCAATCGATTTCCTGCAGAGGCTGGAGGTTTGGCCGACTTGCAAGGCGAGAGCGGCCGAACTGCGGGTCATGCGGCTCGTCGACGATACCGACCGCCTGATCCGGGCTCCGGAGGTCAAGTTTTCCTGCGACGAGATCGGCCTTGATGTCTTCGGCTATAACATCGAAAATCGGACCCTCGTTTCGGCCCTGGAAGAACGCGCAGCCGTTCAATCTGCTTTGACGCGGTTTGATGACGAGGCCGCCAAGATCCATTGCATGGAAGATAGCGTCGCGATTGCGCTCGTGAGCGGGAAGTCATTGTCGGCACGGCTGGTGGTGGCCGCCGACGGCAGACACTCGCTTTGCCGTGAAGCCGCAGGAATCAAGGTCCGGCATCGCGATCTTGGTCAGGCTGCGCTGACCTTCAACGTCGGCCATTCCCGCCCCCATCGCAATATCTCGACCGAATTTCATACGACGCACGGACCGTGCGTCTTTGTGCCGCTGCCCGGCGACCGATCCAGCGTGGTGTGGGTATCCGAGCCAGGGGAAGTCGATCAATTGATGGCGCTGAGCGATGAGGGTTTATCGGAAGCGGCCGAGGCACGCTCACATTCGATCCTGGGACGGATGTGCGTTGAGCCCGGCCGGAGCCGGTTTCCGCTTGTGATCGAACAGCCCCTCAGTTTTGCAAAAGCGCGTGTCGCACTTGTCGGCGAAGCCGCCCATGTGGTGCCCCCGATCGGCGCGCAAGGCCTCAACATGGGGCTGCGCGATGCGGCCGATATCGCCCATATCGTACGGGAGGCACTCGCCGCGGGAGAAGATCCCGGCTCGGGCGGGGTCCTTGGCCGCTACGCGTCCGCGCGGCGCCCCGACGTCGTGAGCCGAACGCTTGCCATTGATCTTGCCAACCGCTCTCTCCTCAGCGCTTTTCTGCCGGTGCAATCGTTGCGCGCCGGCGGATTGCATCTAATCGGCTCGTTCGGGCCGCTGCGGCGACTGGCCATGCGCGAGGGGCTGGCACCGTCATGGCGAGCTTCGCAAGCCGCCCGCGGCGCTAGGGAAACGCCAGCCGGCCGCTCTGAATAAGCCACATCGCTGTCGTCAGCGTGACCACCGAGGCGAAAGTGCCGACCATGACAGCGACGGAGGCCGGTTCGATCCAGGCATCGTTCTGCCGCGCGATCACAAAGACGTTCAGTGCCGGCGGAAGCGATGCCATCAGGACAGCCGTCGCAGCCCACGAGTTCGGAAACGGACCAAGCAGCAGCATTAGCGCGAAGACGATCAGCGGGTGTATGAGAAGTTTCACCGCGACCACCGCGGGCACCTCCCAGGGAATGCGACCGAACGGACGCAGCGCGACGGTCACCCCGAGCACGAACAGCGCCGTCGGCGCCGCGGCGTTTTGCAGGAACGACAACGTGTTGTCGATCGCCACCGGCGGATGAAAATGAACGGCGGCAGCGAGCGCGCCCGCGCATGCCGATACGATCAGCGGATTTAGCGCGATTTGTTTGATCAACAGGCCCAGCGCATGCAGCCAATGATGGTCGCTATGATCCGTAAGGGCGATCAGAAACGGCACCACCGAAAACAGAAAAATACTGTCACAGCAAAAGATCAGTGCCGTCGGCGCCGAAGCTTTTGCACCAAGCACCGCCAAGGCGAGTCCCGGTCCCATGTAGCCGATGTTGCCATAGCCGCCGGAGAGCCCGGCCAACGTGGCGTCTCGGAACGATAACCCTCCCGCTACCCGCCCAGCGGCCATCGCGAGGAAGAACGCCAGCGCTGTACCGCAGGTCGTGGCGATCAGAAATGGCGGATTGTTGAGCTCTTCAAAAGGGGTTCTTGACGTGATCCCGAAAAGCAGGGCCGGCAGCGAAACGTAAAGCAGGAAGAAGTTCATCCACGTCAGACCCTGCTCCGGCAAGGGGCGGAACCTGCCGCAGGCGAAGCCGATGAAGATCAGGCTGAAATAAGGAAGCGCAAGGTTGAGAACGTCGGCCATTCCGGCGCAGTTTCGTCGTTGTTGGCACCGATCTGGCGGCGGCCGGCTAACGTTAATTCACCGCTAACGGCCCCTCGCATCACGGATATCGGAATTGAAGGACTGCCAGCAAATATAGGTTTCTAGTGGAGTTTTGGATTTGAACGTTCGCTTGGTAGCTTGTCGCAAGCGGCAAATGGAAATCCAGCCCCCACCACTAGCCACTAGCATCGGCGGCAATCATGGTCTATTCGACGAGCTATGATCAAAACGCGCACCGCCAAGTTCCAGATCGGGCAGATCGTCCGCCACCGGATATTTTCCTTCCGTGGCGTGATTTTCGACATCGATCCCGAATTCAACAATACCGAGGAGTGGTGGTTGTCGATTCCGGAAGAGGTCCGTCCGCACAAGGATCAGCCGTTCTATCATCTGCTGGCCGAAAACTCCGAGTCCGAGTACGTGGCCTACGTCTCGGAACAGAATCTTTTACCCGACGATTCCGGCCAGCCGATCCGCCATTCGCAGGTGGCTGAGATTTTCGTGAAGGACAAATCGGGCGGCTACCGGCCGCGTAACCCCTCTCTCAATTAGCTGTGCGGATCTGACTTTAGCTCCGGCCTTGTCGTTGGTTCGGCCAGGACATGGCCGATAAAAAAGGCGCTTCTTTCGCGAAGCGCCTTTTTTCTCGACTATGCGAGGTGACTTACTTCGCAGCCTGCGGCGCACCCGGAGCCTGGCCGCTCTGTTCAAGCTTCTTGCGGGCTTCCTCCGCACGCTTCTGCAGTTCTTCCTGAAGCTTCTTCTGATTTTCCTCAAACTGCTTCGGATCGGTCGGGGGGCCGTCATAGGCCTTGGCGAAATCGCCAAGGGGCAGCGGCAGCGTGATCGGCTGATTGTTGGACGAGATTGCCTGAACGACGAGGTTCTGGCCCTTCTTCATCTGATTCAGCATTTCCGGCGTCACGTCATAGTCCGACATGCAGCCGTTCTGGAAGCAGACCACGAAGGGACTCTGCGCGGGCGGATTGTTGTCGATGATGATTCGTGTGCCATGGACGAGCAGCATGCCAAGCGGCAGCGTAACACGAAGTATCTTCTTCGGCTCACCTTCCGGTTCGATCACGACCGCGGCGATTACCGGCTGGCCGGACTCGATGCGGCCGTCCTTGCCAGTGAAGCAAACCTGCTTGGCGTTGGCGTCCTGCCCCTTAAGACAGAACTTCGTCCACGGGGCGTAGATCAACTGGACCTGCTGGTCGGCCGGGGGCTGGGCAGAGGGCGCGGCAGGTGCTGCAGGCTGCGCCGACGGTGCGGGAGCCGGCGCCGCCTTGGGCGCCCTCGACTTGGCCTTCGGCGCAGCCGTAGGCGCCGGTGCCTGGGCCGAGACGCCGGACGCAAGGAAGGTGGCCCCCAACGCGGTCGCCACCATCACGGCGAAAGCGCGCTTACGCGGCCAGACTGGCGCGGCCAACATACGGAAATTCATTGCAGAAAACCCTTTCTGAACGGAAGCGCCGAAAACCGCTCTAGGCACTGAAAACCCGGCCATCTTGGCGGCTGTCTCCTTGCCAATTGAGGCGGATGCGTGACCAGCCCTGCCCGATTGGTCAATTGGACGTCTTCATACAGAGGCGGACGAAAAGATCAATGCCGACGGGGCACATTACGGCGTGTGTCCGTGCCGGACCGGGGCCCGTGCTACAGCTTGATCGTGAAGCAGATCGAATCAAATCGATGGGCGCAATGGCGGGTTCCGGTCGGCGGCCGTATCGCAGCGGTAGTAGTCGGCCTGCTCCTTTTCGCTCCTCTGACCGATCACCACAGGGCTCTTGCGAGTGAGAGCTACGCGATTGCCATGCACGGTGCGCCAGCGCTGCCGCCGACCTTTACTCACATGCCTTATGCGAGGGCTGATGCCCCCAAAGGCGGACGGCTGGTACAGGGCATTCTCGGCACCTTCGACAGTCTCAATCCGCTGATCGTGAAAGGATTGCCGGTCCATCAGATCAGGGGATACGTGGTCGAAAGCCTGATGGCGCGAGGTGACGACGAGGCCTTCACGTTATACGGACTACTCGCCCGCAGCATCGAGACCGATGAGGAAAGGCGCTACGTCACCTTCCGCCTCGATCCGCACGCCCGCTTCTCCGACGGACAACCGGTAACCGCGGATGACGTGCTGTTCTCCTGGGGGTTGCTGCGCGACAAGGGTCGCCCCAACTATCGGCAGTATTATTCAAAAGTAGCAAAGGCGGAGGCACCGGACCCGCTCACTGTCACGTTCGATTTCGGCAGTGCGCAGGACCGTGAACTGCCCTTGATCCTCGCTCTGATGCCGATCCTGCCGCGCCATGCCGTCGATCCCGCAACCTTCGAGGCGACGTCGATGGCGGCTCCGATCGGTTCGGGGCCATACCGGGTCACTGCAGTAAATCCAGGCGTGAGCGTCATGTTGACGCGGAACCCCGACTATTGGGGGCGCGACCTGCCGGTCAACCGCGGACTCTGGAATTTCGACGAGGTCAGGCTCGATTACTATCGCGAGGCCAACGGTTATTTCGAAGCCTTCAAACGCGGCCTGTACGATTTCCGCGTCGAGACCGAACCGCTGCGCTGGCACGAGGCGTACGATTTTCCGGCCGCGCGCAACGGTCAGGTACTGAGGGACACGATCACGCCCGGTACGCCTCAGCCCTCCCAGTTCCTGGTTTTCAACACGCGCCGGCGGGTTTTTGCGGACATTCGCGTCCGTCAGGCGCTGACGCTGCTGTTCGATTTCGAGTGGATCAACCGCAACTATTTCTTCGGCCTCTATGGCCGCTCGGCAGGTTACTTCCCTGGCTCCGAGCTTTCGGCCTATGGTCACGCGGCAGACACGAGCGAACTGGAATTTTTGAAGCCGTTCGCTTCGCACGTCGCGCCAAACATTCTCGACGGCAGCTACCGCCTGCCCGTTACCGACGGTTCGGGCCGCGATCGCGCCGGCTTACGACGGGCGCTGAATTTGCTGTCGCAAGCCGGCTACGAACTCGACGGCGCCGTGCTCCGCCAGCGCGGCAGCGGAACGCCGCTCAGTTTCGAGATTTTGGTGAGCACGCGCGACCAGGAGCGGATTGCGCTTGCTTTTTCACGCGATCTCAAGCGCGCGGGCATCGAAGCCAGGGTTCGGGCGGTCGATCCCGTGCAGTTCGATCAGCGGCGACAAGGCTTTGATTTCGACATGATCCAGAACCGCCTCGATCAGTCGCTGTCACCCGGCAACGAACAGTTCTTCTACTGGGGTAGCGAGGCCGCCGATACGCCGGGTACGCGCAACTACATGGGCGCCAAGGATCCGGCCATCGACACCATCATCAATGACATGCTGGCGGCGCGCGATCACAGCGTCTTCGTCTCCGCTGTGCGTGCGCTCGATCGCGTCCTGATGTCCGGCTTTTACGCCATCCCGGTTTTTAACATCCGCGAGCAATGGATCGCGCGCTGGAATCGGATAGAACGTCCACAAACCACAGCTTTGACCGGTTATCTTCCGGAAACCTGGTGGTATCGACCGCAGCAACCGAAGTAGTCTCGAGTCAAACGATTCGCAGGCGAGCCAATTTCCGTGATGCCGACCAGCAACGTATCGCCGACGCTCGACGGGCTGTTCCAGCGGATCTTGGCCCGCCAGCCGGATGCGCTTGCGCTGGTTGATCCGATCAACAAGTCCCGGATCACCGGGCACGCGCCGCGGCGCCTGACCTTCGCCCAGGCTGACCGGGCGATCTCGGCCTTGGCGGCGCATTTCGTCGAGGCTGGCCTGCCCATCAACGCGGTGATCGGGGTTCAACTGCCCAATACCGTCGAGTTCATGCTCACCCTGCTGGCAGCCCATCGTGCCGGATTGATCGTGGCGCTGCTGCCGCAGCTGTGGCGGCAGGCGGAACTGACCGCAGCGCTCAACCGTACCGGCGCGAGAGCGATAGTGACAATGTCGAAGATCGACGGCGTCAGTCACGCGGACCTCGCGATGAACGCGGCGGCGGAGGCCTTCTCGATCCGTCACGTCTGCGGTTTCGGCGAGGATCTGCCGGAAGGAATGGCCTCTCTCGACCTTGCCATGACCAGCGAATCGTCAACCGACCGCATTGTGGTGCAGGACGGGCGCAAGGCAGCGCTGATCTCTTTCGATGTGACGGCTGACGGACTTCGCGCGGTGCCACGGACCCATCTCAACCTGATCGCCGGCGGGCTTGCCGTATTCCTGGAAAGCCGGATGCCTCAGGGGGCGCGGGTGATGTCGGCATTTGCACCCGCTTCCTTCGCAGGTTTGACCGCGTCGCTTCTGCTCTGGCTTTTGTCGGGCGGAACGCTCGCTCTGCATCACCCCTTTGACGGAGAAGCGCTGGGCCGGCAAATCAACGCGGAGGCCTGCGACACCCTGGTCGCGCCGGCGCCAATGGCGCTGCGGCTCAACGAGGTCGACATGACCGCGCGCGTGCCGTCGCTGCGTCACGTCATTGGGCTGTGGCGTATGCCGGAACAGATCGCCTCCAGCGCGCAATGGACGGCGGAACAGGCGAGGTTCACGGACGTCTATCTGTTCGGGGAGGTTGGCCTGTTCGGTGCGCGGCGCACCGCGGACGGCATGCCGGTCCCGATCATGCCGGGTCCGCATGGTGCACCGCGGGATATCCCCGGCACCTCGATCGCTGGCGAAACCCTGCTGACGCCGAAGGGCACGCTGGCCTTGCGGGGACCTATGGTGACAGTCGCCGCCTATGCGCCGCCAACCCCGCCGATGGGTTCCTTGACGGCCCCGCCCCCCCCACCTGACTACGCCGATACGGGTTATGCGGCCCGGCTCGACCGATCATCCGGCGCACTCTGCATCACCTCCCCGCCCTCAGGCATCGTCGCCGTAGGTGGCTACCGTTTCCTGTCGCAGGACCTCCAGGAATGGGCAAAGCGGCTCGGACAGGGAGCCTTGCTCACAGCACTCCCCGATCGTCTTTGCGGATACCGTCTGGCCGGGCGCGCCCAGGACAATGCGCGGGGCCGTGAGGCTCTGAACCAACTCGGCCTTAACCCGCTGATGGCGGAAGCCTTTCGGGATCGCACGATCATCGGCTGAGGATCCGACCCGATCGTTTCGTTGACAAGACGTTAAGCCCGCCAAACTAGGATCGCGCCACCAAGCGCATCGCATTGATCCGAAATTTGAGATGTCCCAGCAGCAAGGCCTGATCCTCATCGTGTCTGATGACGAGCCGCCGGCCTTTGCGGCGGCGCTCGGCGAGGCGATGTTTCCAGTGATCGAGACAGGTTGGTCCGACGCAACGGGCGCGGTCATGCAGTTGCATCCCACTGTCGTTATTGCCGCTCCGACCGAAAGCGCCGACGGCAGGCTGGACGCGCTGGCCGAACAGATCAACGCCGTTCAGCCTTATCTGCCGTTGCTGGCGATCAATCCGAAGATTGCGCTGCCCGAAAATGCCCTTCCGTTTTCGTCTGGCCGAGGCAAATGGGATCGCCTGATCCCGCGTTTACGCGCCGCGCTCAGGGTGAGAACCCTGCACGGGACCGTCCTGCGTCGGCTCAACGATCAGCCCGTGAAGGCGGCAATCGCCGAGATCGATCCGGTGCGGGATGCAACGGTGCTCCTGGTCGGACGCGGCGGCGGCTATCCCGCGCTTTCGGTGGCGCTCGGCGAGCGGATGGGCGTTGTCGGAGCGCTCAGCATCGAGGCCGCGGCCAAGCATCTCAACACGCGCGATATCGATGGCGTTGTGCTCGGAGAAGGATTTACGGATCGGGTGGTCGATGCCTTCCTCACGGTCCTTAGTGAAGATCCGCGGTTTCGCAATTTGCCGATCGTGGTAACTCCTTCCAACCTCGTGCCCGCCTATGATTTGCCGAACCTGGAAGTCATCAGCGGTGATCCCGTCTATATCGCGGCCAATGCCTTGCCCCTGATCCGCCAGCGGGCCTTTGAAGCTCATTTGAGCCGGACGCTGCGCTCGCTCGATGCCGGCGGGCTGCTTGATCCTCTGACGGGATTGTTGACGACGGAGGCTTTTGATCGTGATTTTGCAACCGCCGTCCGCCAGACGCTCGCGAACGGCAGCGGAATGTCGATCGCACGCTTTGCGTTCGACCCCGCCAATTCACGGGCGCAGTTCGATGGCGCACGGCTTCTCAGCCGGCTGATGCGGCAGATGGATTTTGGAACGCTGTACGACGACGGATCCGCGCTGGTCGTGCTTACCGAGACCGATTTGCCGACCGCGCAGATGATCGCGCGCCGTCTTTGCAGCGTCATGCGGCATACGGCCTATGAAGCCAAGGCCAGGCGGCGCAATGAACCCGCCGTTTCGATCGCGGCGCTCGAGCCTTACGACACCGCGCAATCGCTGCTTGCCCGCCTCAACGAGGAAGGCCGTCGCGTAGCGTCTTGAAGCCCTCAGGCAGCCTTGCGATCTTCGGCAAGGTTGGCGAGTTGGCGCAGGATTTCCGTGGTGCCTGCAAGGCGTTGCTCGGCCGTTTCCCATTCCTGGAAGAACACCACTTTCATGTCTGGCCGCACCCGCGCGGCCTGTCCATGCTGACGAATGAAGAGCACCAGACGGTCGGGTTGGGCGAACTTATTATCCCTGAAGGTGATCACTGCGCCTTTTGGTCCGGCATCGACCTTCTCGACGTTGGCCCTGCGGCAGTAGTTTTTGATCGCCGCGACCTTGAAGAGATAGCGCACCTCGTCCGGCAATACACCAAAGCGATCACGCAACTCGGCGGCGAAATTCTCGATCTCCTCGTCGGTCTCGAGATCGGCAAGCCGACGATACAGCGACAGGCGAACCGACAGGTCCGCAACATAATCTTCCGGGATCAACACCGGCATGCCGATGGTGATTTGCGGCGACCAGCGGTCCGCCGCGGGCTCGACCACGCCAGCCTTGAGATTCACGATCGCCTCTTCCAGCATCGACTGGTAGAGCTCGAAGCCGACTTCCTTGATATGGCCGGACTGTTCTTCGCCGAGCAGATTGCCAGCGCCGCGGATATCGAGATCGTGCGACGCAAGCTGGAAGCCCGCCCCCAACGTCTCAAGCGATTGCAGCACCTTCAGCCGCCGCTCGGCTTGCGGGGTGATCTTCTGCTGTGCCGGCAGCGTGAAGAGCGCATAGGCGCGCAGCTTTGAGCGTCCCACCCGGCCCCGCAACTGATAGAGCTGGGCGAGACCGAACATGTCGGCGCGATGGACAATCAGCGTATTGGCATTCGGAATGTCGAGGCCGGATTCGACGATCGTCGTCGAAAGCAGGATGTCGTACTTGCCGTCGTAGAACGCCGACATGATGTCTTCGATCACAGACGGCGGCATCTGGCCATGCGCGACAGCGACCTTCATCTCCGGCACGTTCTTGTCCAGAAATTCCTTCACGCCGGCCAGGTCTTCGATACGCGGCACGACATAGAATGCCTGGCCGCCGCGATAGCGCTCGCGCAGCAGTGCTTCACGGATCATCAGCGGATCGTGCGGCGCCACGAAGGTGCGAACCGCCAGGCGATCAACTGGCGGCGAAGCAATGATCGAGAGTTCACGGACGCCGGTGAGCGCGAGTTGCAGGGTGCGCGGGATCGGCGTCGCACTCAGCGTAAGCACGTGAACTTCGGCACGCAGTTGTTTCAGCCGCTCCTTGTGGCTGACACCGAAGTGCTGTTCCTCGTCGACGATAAGCAGTCCGAGGTCGCGGAACTTGATCGATTTGCCGAGCAATGCGTGCGTTCCGACCACAATGTCGATCGAACCGTCAGCAAGTCCCTTCTTGACCTGCGTCAATTCCTTGGCAGCGATCAGGCGCGAGGCCTGCGCGACCTTTACCGGAAAGCCGCGGAAGCGCTCGGTAAACGTCTTCGCGTGCTGGCGCGCCAGCAGCGTCGTCGGCACGACGACGGCGACCTGCTTGCCGTCAAGCGCGGTCGCAAACGCCGCCCGCAAGGCCACTTCGGTCTTGCCGAATCCGACATCGCCGCAGATCAGCCGGTCCATGGGTCGGCCAATTTCGAGGTCCTTCAGCGTCGCATTGATCGCGTTGAGCTGGTCTTCGGTCTCTTCATAGGGAAAGCGCGCGCAGAATTCGTCGTAGACGCGGGGCTGCACCGGCAGTTTCGGCGCCTCATGCAAATGTCGTTCCGCAGCGATCTTGATCAATTCGCCGGCTATCTCGCGGATGCGGCTCTTCAGCTTCGCTTTTCGGGCCTGCCAGCCGCTGCCTCCAAGCCGGTCGAGCTCCACGCTGGCACTGTCGGAACCATATCGCGACAGCAGTTCGATGTTCTCGACCGGGAGGAACAGCTTGGTATCGGCGGCATAGTGCAGTTCAAGACAGTCGTGCGGCGCGCCCGCGACGTCGAGCGTCTGTAACCCGACAAAGCGTCCGATCCCGTGCTCGACATGGACGACGATATCGCCGGTCGCAAGGCTCGTGACTTCCGAGATGAAGTTGTCAAGCTTTCGGCTCGCCTTGCGCGGCCGCACCAGACGGTCGCCCAGGATGTCCTGCTCGGTGATGACCGCGACCTGGTCGGTCTCGAACCCGGCTTCCATGCCGACAACCGCCAGCATGGTCTGGTTGCGCGGGGTGGCCTGGACAGCACGCCAGGTATTGACGCTGGTCAGGTTGAGCAGCTTGTGATCGCGCAGCATGCTCTCCATGCGATCGCGCGAGCCTTCGCTCCAAAGCGCGATGACAACCTTCTTGCGTTCGGCCTGCAAAGCCTGGACGTGTGCGACGATCGCTTCGAATACGTTCACGGCACTGTCATTGCGTTCGGGCGCAAAATTTCGCCCCTGCCGCGCACCGGCATCGAGTGTGTCGGCACTGCCTTCGGGTACAGCGAACGGCGTAAGCCGGGCCATGGCTGCCTCTTGCAACCGCTTCTTCCATTCGTCTTCGGTCAGATAGAGCCGATCCGGCGGCAAGGGCTTATAAATTGCGCCGCCGCCGGGATGTTCGAGCGCTTCGCGCCGGGCATCGTAATAGTCGGCAATCTGCTTGAAACGCTCGGTTGTTGCATCTTCACTCTGCGGCTCGATCGCAATCGGGGCATCGCCGAGATAATCAAACAGCGTATCCATGCGCTCCTGGAACAGCGGCAGCCAATGTTCCATGCCGGGATGGCGGCGGCCTTCGCTGACGGCTTCGTAGAGCTGATCGTCACGTTCTGGCGCACCAAAGGCCGCAACATAACCCATGCGAAAGCGCCGGATGGTTTCGGTGGTCAGTTGGAATTCAGAAATCGGCACCAGATCGAGCGAACGCATGTCGAGCAGCGTCCGCTGGGTTTCGGCATCGAAGCTGCGGATCGATTCCAGACTGTCGCCGAAGAAATCAAAGCGCACCGGCTGATCGAGCCCCGCCGGAAACAGATCGAGAATACCGCCGCGCACGGCGTATTCGCCGGGTTCACGGACGGTGGACGAGCGGCTGTAGCCATTGTGCTCCAGCCAGGCGACGATGGAATCCATCGGCACGACGTGGCCGGGCGCCACCGAGAGCGCTTGCGCCGCAACCAATTCGCGGGCTGGGACCCTTTGCACGATGGCATTGACCGTCGTCAGCACGATCAGCGGCTTTTCGCTGCCGACGAGGCGCGAGAGTTGCGCAAGCGTCGTCATCCGCTGGGACTGGATGCCGCCATGCGGCGATACCCGGTCATAAGGTTGGCAGTCCCAGGCCGGAAAATGCAGCACGGATAAGTCCGGCGCGAAAAACGACAGGGCGCGGGCAAGTTGCTGCATCCGCGGACCGTCGCGGCAGACCACTGCAATGCTGACGGCTGGCCCCTTGGGCCGTGCGGCAACCGCACGGGCAAGGTCCGACAGAATGAGACCTTCGGCGCCCTCGGCAACGTTGGCGAAGGTTATCGCGCGGCCGGGAATAAGCGATTGCGCCGGGGATTGGCCTGGTTGTTTCATTCGCCCTGCTCTCCCGGGCGGAACGCCTTGATCCGGTCGAACAGCGGCCCGCTATACCGCGAACCCATAGCGATATCGCCTGAGAGGGCGGCATAAAGGTCCGGGTCGGGGACCTCAATCAGGTGCTCGAGCTCAGCGAGTTCATCATCCGTGAGGCTCGCGATAGCCGTTTCGGCAAAGCGGCCGAGGATGAGATCCATCTCACGGGTGCCGCGATGCCAGCAGCGAAATAAAAGCCGCTTGCGGCGGTCATCGAGACCACCGCTCGATCGTGTCATGCCCGTCATTCTTCAATTCCAATCAACGCCAAAAGCCCGGACGTGCCGGGCGGCGTTGATATAGCGACCCGAATGCCCGTTGTCAGCCCATCTCATTCGCGATTATCAACGGTACCAGCCATGCCCATTTGATCCGCCAATCGCTTTGAGCTTCGATGCGCCCTGCTGTGCTCAATCCCTTGTTTGCGTCGGTCACGAGCCTTCCCGGGGTCGGTCCGAAGCAGGACAAGCTGTTTCGTTACCTGCTCGGACGCGATGAGACGCCGCGGCTCCTCGACCTATTGCTGCATCTGCCGTCAAGCGTGATCGATCGCCGCGCCCGGCCGAAAATTCGCGATGCCGTGCCGGGAACCGTGGTCACACTGGAGGTCACGATCGATGGCCATCGGCCCTCGCCGCCCCGCAATGCGCGAGCGCCCTATCTTGTGTATGCCAGCGACGATACCGGCGACGTCATCCTGACCTATTTCCGCGCCAAGGCCGATTACATCCAGAAACTGCTTCCGATCGGCGCCAAGCGTTACGTCTCCGGCACCTTGCAGATGTTCGACGGCGTGCCACAGATCGTGCATCCCGACCGCGTCGTCGATGAGGCCGGCTTTGCGAAGCTGTCCGGGATCGATCCGGTCTACCCTTTGACGGAAGGACTGGCGCTTGGCTCCCTGCGACGGGCAATCGGACACGCACTGCAAAAGCTGCCCGATCTGCCGGAATGGATCAGTCCTGAAGTTATCCGGCGCTGCGGGTTCCCATCGATAAAGGAGGCGTTGAACCGCGTCCACATTCCGATCGAGCTGACCGATATCCTGCCGGATGGACCATTCTGGTCGCGGCTGGCCTTCGATGAACTGCTCGCCGGTCAGTTGGCGCTCGCGTTGGTGCGCGCGCAGCTGCGGCGTCCTGCCGGCAACCGTCATGCCGGCGATGGCCACTTGCGGCGGAAAATCATCGACGCGCTGCCCTATGCGCTCACCTCCTCGCAGCGAGAGGCAGCAGCAGCCATCGCTGACGATCTGCGCCAACCCGTCCGCATGCTGCGGCTGTTGCAAGGCGACGTCGGCTCCGGGAAGACGGCGGTTGCACTGCTCGCAGCCGCAGCCGCCGCCGAAGTCGGCAAGCAGGCCGCACTGATGGCGCCGACGGAAATTCTGGCGCGGCAGCACATCAAGACCATTACCTCCCTCGCCGAACCCGCCGGGCTGAGGGTTGCGATCCTCACCGGACGCGAAAAAGGCAAGGAACGTCGCGACATCCTGAGGCGGCTCGAGGCCGGCGAAATCGATTTTCTGGTCGGCACCCATGCTCTCATCCAGGACGATGTGACCTTCAAGTCTCTTGCGCTTGCGGTTGTGGACGAACAGCATCGGTTCGGTGTGCGCGAACGGCTTGCGCTCACAGCCAAGGGCGAGGCGGTCGACGTGCTGGTGTTGAGCGCGACGCCGATCCCCCGCACGCTGGTCTTGACCTATTTTGGCGACATGGACGTTTCAGAATTACGCGAAAAGCCGGCCGGGCGGCAGCCGATCGACACCCGGGCCGTGCCGATGAGCCGGCTCGCCGAGGTGATTGATGCGGTTGGGCGGGCGGTCGACAGGGGCAAACGCGTCTATTGGATCGTGCCGCTGGTGGAAGAGTCCGAGTCCGTCGCCTTGACCGATGCCGACGGGCGGTTCGCCAGCCTGAGAGAGCGTTTTGGTGAAAAGGCCGGTCTCGTCCACGGCAAAATGCGTGGAACCGACAAGGACCACACCATGGCGCAGTTTGCCGCCGGCGAGATCAGCCTGCTGGTGGCAACGACGGTCGTTGAAGTCGGCGTCGACGTGCCCGAGGCGACGATCATGGTTATCGAGAACGCCGAACGTTTCGGGCTTGCCCAATTGCATCAGCTGCGCGGACGGATCGGTCGCGGCTCGGAGGCCTCGACCTGCCTGCTGCTCTATCGCGAGCCGCTCAGCGAGATGTCGAAGGCGCGGCTGACCGTGATACGCGAGACCACCGACGGCTTTCGTATCGCGGAGGAGGATCTGCGACTGCGCGGCGAAGGCGATGTCCTCGGGATCCGGCAAAGCGGCCTGCCCGGCTATCGTATCGCTCGATCGGACGTCCACGGCCAGCTTATCGCGCAGGCTCGCGACGAAGCGCTGCGCATCATGAAGGAAAATCCCAAGCTGACGGGATCGCGCGGCGAGGCGCTCCGCTGTCTGCTCTACCTCTTTGAGCGCGGCGAAGCGCTGCCGTTGATGGGCGCGGGGTAAGTCAATCCGCCTTCACCGGCTCCGGCAGCCGCGCGGCGGCATTGGCCGCCTGTGCAGCCTGCGCCATTCCGGCGAGCGCCGCCACCTTCCTTTGCGAGTCCGAACCCGGCTGCACCACGCCGCACGACATGATGAGGGTTGCGGCGTCTTCCGCGCTCATGTCGACTTCAACAACCTTGCTCTTCGGCACGTAAAAGAAGAACCCGGTGGTCGGGTTCGGCGCGCACGGCAGGAACACCGAAATGTGCTCTTCCTTGCCGGGAATGCTCTCCGCAATCTCTTCGCTCGGCGGCTGTGAGATCAGGACGATCGACCACATGCCGGGCGAGGGAAATTCGACCAGGCCGACACGCCGAAAGCTCGATCCCTTGCCCGAGAACAGCGTCTCGAATACCTGCTTCATCGCGCGGTAAATCGCGCGCACCGCAGGAATTCGGCCGAGAAGCCGTTCGCTCAGATCGACAAGCGAGCGCCCGATCAGGTTGGCGGTGAGAAAGCCGAGCAGCGTCAGCGCGAACACCGCGACGACAAGCCCTGAACCCGGCAGGCCGAACGGCAAATACGTTTCCGGCCGATAGGCGATGGGAACAAAGGGCCGCACAAGACCGTCGACCCAGGTGACAAACCACCACGTCAGGTAAAAGGTGATTGCGATCGGGCCGGCGACGATCAGACCCGTGAGGAAGTAGTTGCGTATTCGGGCCACAAAGCCGCTGTGGACCTCCGGCGCTGGTTCAGCCGGGAGCTCAGGCGGAGGCAGATCGTCGCGGTTCATAAGGGGTTCCAGGCAGATGCAGCGGCACTCCTAGCATGCCAGCTAGGCATCCTAGCAGAGTTTTGAAGACCCTGAGGCCGTTAACGCAGGAACAACGCGGAAACGCGTTATTCGACGGTTACCGATTTGGCGAGATTTCGCGGCTGGTCGACGTCCGTGCCCATGACCACGGCGGTATGATAGGCCAACAGTTGCACCGGAATGGCATAGACCATCGAGGCGAAAATTGCCCCCATATCCGGCAGCACGATGGTTACGAGCGACTCGATGGTCGCTTCCGCCGCTCCCCTGGCGTCCGTCATCAGGATGATCTGGCCGCCGCGCGCGGCCACTTCCTGCATGTTGGAGACCGTCTTCTCGAACACCTGGTCGTGAGGCGCGATCACCACGACCGGCATCTTCTCGTCGATCAAGGCGATCGGGCCATGCTTGAGTTCACCGGCGGCGTAGCCTTCGGCATGGATGTAGGAAATTTCCTTGAGTTTCAGCGCTCCTTCCAGTGCCAGCGGATAGCTGGTGCCGCGGCCGAGGTAGAGCACGTCCCTGGATTTCGAGATCTCTCGCGCGAGCTTTTCGACCTGCGGCTCCGTTGCCAGCGCGGCCGCCATCAGGCGCGGAATTTCGATGAGGCCGTGAACGAGCCTGGTTTCGTCTGTATCGGACAGGGCACCACGGGCTTTCGCCGCTGCAATCGACAGCGCCGCCAGCACCATCAGCTGACAAGTGAAGGCCTTGGTCGACGCGACGCCGATCTCGGGACCTGCGAGGGTCGGCAGCACGGTTTCGCTTTCCCGCGCGATCGTCGAGGTCGGCACGTTGACAACCGAGAGCGTGTGCAAGCCTTGCGACTTCGCATAACGCAGGGCAGCCAGGGTGTCGGCGGTCTCGCCCGACTGCGAAATGAAAATCGCAAGATCGTTCTTGAAGAGCGGCGGCTCGCGATAGCGAAATTCCGAGGCGACGTCGAGCTCGACCGGTATCCGCGCCAGCCGCTCGAACCAGTATTTGGCGATGAAGCCAGCATAGCTTGCGGTACCGCAGGCGGTAATGGAAATGCGCTGAATATCCTTGAACTCAAACGGCAGGTTCAGCGGCAGCGAAACCCGCTCGGTCGCCATATCGACGTACCGCGCCAGCGTGTGCCCGACCACTTCCGGCTGCTCGTGAATTTCCTTGGCCATGAAATGGCGAAAATTGGCCTTGTCGACCAGGAACGAGGAGGCCCCTGACTTCAGAACCTCGCGATGGACGCGTTCGTTCAGGGCGTCGTAGACGACGGCAGCCTCTCGCGTGAGCACAGCCCAATCGCCGTCCTCGAGATAGCTGATCGTGTCGGTGAGAGGCGCCAGCGCAATGGCGTCCGAGCCGAGATACATCTCGCCCTTGCCGTAGCCGATCGCGAGCGGCGAGCCGCGCCGCGCACCGATCAGCAGATCATCATGGCGGCGGAAGACGAAGGCAAGCGCAAACGCGCCGCGAAGCTGCGGCAGCGTCGCCCTCACCGCTTCCTGCGGCGACGCGCCTTTCAGAAGGTATGAGTTGACCAGATGGGCGACGACTTCGGTGTCGGTTTCGCTGGCAAAATTCGCGCCCTGCTTTTGGAGGCTTTGCCGCAGTTCGCGGAAATTCTCGATAATGCCGTTGTGAACCACGGCGACGTTCTCGGTGGCGTGGGGATGGGCATTGCTCTCGGTCGGCTTGCCGTGGGTGGCCCAGCGTGTATGGCCGATGCCTGTGTGGCCCTTAAGCGGCGCCTCCCGCAAGCGCGCATCGAGGTTCTTGAGCTTGCCTTCGGCGCGGCGGCGCTCGAGGTGATCGCCCTCCAGCGTCGCGACCCCGGCTGAATCATAGCCACGATATTCGAGACGCCTGAGCGAATCCACCAATTGC
>NZ_DAIDJE010000003.1 GCF_027451485.1 Bradyrhizobium sp. | reverse complement strand
CCGTGCCGCACGCGCCGCCGACCGGCGTCAGGCGATCATCGAAGCCGCCTTCGAAACCTTCATCGAGCAGGGCTATGCCGCCACTCGTCTCGATGACGTCGCCAAACGGGCCGCCGTCGCCAAAGGAACGATCTACCTTCACTTCAAGGATAAGCACGCGCTGTTCGAGGAACTGGTCCGCAATGCGATCGTGCCTGTCGCGTCCAGGCTTGCAGCCCCGCCGCCCGCAACCGGTTCGATCCGCGCGGTGCTGGAGAGTTTTGCCGCCAATTTTGTCCGCGAAGTCACCAGCACGCGGCGAGGCGCGATCGTGCGGCTGGTCATTGCGGAGGGACCGCGCTTTCCGGCGATCGCCGACTTCTATTATCGCGAAGTGGTCTCGCGGGGGATGGCCGGGATGCGCGCGCTGATCGAGCTCGGCATTGCCAGAGGCGAGATCAAGCAGGTCGGCCTGAAGGATTTTCCGCAGATTGTGGTGGCACCGGCGATGGTCGCCGTGATTTGGCAGGGATTGTTCGGACGTTTCGCTCCGCTCGATGTCGCCGCCATGCTCCGCGTTCATCTCGATTTGATTTTTGGCGAAGGGAGCGGGGAATGATCTTGTCGCAGGCGATATGGCGCGGCCTGGCAGCGCTGGCGCTGACGGCACTGCTGGGTGGATGCAACGAGGCCCGCAACCCCGGCTATCAGGGCTGGGTCGAAGCCGACATGATTTTCGTCAGCCCCGACGAATACGGACGCGTGACCAAGCTCAACGTGCGCGAAGGAGACGAGGTCAAGCCCGGCGATCAGCTTTTTTCGGTCGACGACGATTTGCAGCAGGCGAACCTCAATCAAAGCAAGGCGACGCTCGTCAACGCCCAGCAGAGTTATGACCGTGCCTCCTCGCTGGCGAAAACGGGAGCTGGCACGCAGGCCGCGCTTGATGCGGCCGTGTCGGCGCTCCGTGTCGCCCAAGCCCAGGTCCTTACGTCGGAGACGCGGCTTGCGCGGCGCATTGGCTACGCGCCGATCGCCGGTACTGTGCAACAGATCTACTTTCGCGTCGGCGAGACGGTCGGAGCTCAGCGGCCGGTGTTGTCGATCATGCCGCCCGGCAACATGAAGGTGAGATTCTATATCCCCGAGGCCGACTTACCGAAGCTTGCGATCGGCGAGGAGGTGCGGGTTTCCTGCGACAATTGCTCGGCCGATTTGACTGCAAGAATCTACTTTCTCTCCACCACAGCTGAATATACCCCGCCGGTTATCTACAGCCTCGATGAACGCAACAAGCTGGTCTACCTCGTGCAGGCGAGGCCCTCGCGCCCCGATGCCTTGCGGGTCGGGCAGCCGATCAGCGTTTTCTTACGGCCAAAGACCCCCGTCGCAGACAAGCGGTGACAGCGATGACAACGTCGTCCCCCGATATCGCCATCGACGTTCGTGGACTTTCGAAATCCTTCGAGGGCCGCGAGGTCGTGCATGAGCTCAGCATGCAGGTGAAGCGCGGCTCGATTTACGGTTTCCTCGGACCGAACGGCAGCGGCAAGACCACGACCATTCGCATGCTCTGCGGGCTGTTGACGCCGGACAGCGGCGAGGGCGAGTGCCTCGGTTACGATATCCGGCGCGATGCCGACAAGATCAAGCGCCGGGTCGGCTACATGACACAGCGCTTTTCGCTGTACCAGGATCTCTCCGTTCGGGAAAATCTCGAATTCGTCGCGCGGCTCTACGGCATGCCTGATCCGACGGCGGCCGCGCGCAATATGATCGAGCGTCTCGGCCTGAGCGGTCGCGACAGGCAGCTAGCGGGCGAATTGTCCGGGGGCTGGAAGCAACGCCTTGCGCTTGGCGCCTGCACCTTGCCCAGCCCGCAACTCCTGCTTCTGGACGAGCCGACCGCTGGCGTCGATCCCAAGGCGCGGCGCGACTTCTGGAACGAGATCCACGCTCTTGCAGCCGAAGGCCTCACTGTCCTGGTCTCGACGCACTACATGGATGAGGCCGAACGTTGCCACGAGATCGCCTACATCGCCTATGGCCATCTGCTGACACACGGGACCGTCGAAGACGTCATCGCCAAGTCGGCGCTCTCGACTTTTACGGTGACTGGCGACGACGTGCATTCGTTGCAGGAACGCCTCACGGGCAAACCGGGGATCGACATGATTGCGCCGTTCGGCGCGAGCCTGCACGTCTCGGGACGTGACCGGGCAGCACTCGAAGCCAGTATCGCGCCGTGGCGGGAGGACAAGACTTTGCACTGGGAGGCCAGCGAACCGTCGCTGGAGGATGTTTTCATCGAACTGATGACGCGCTCGAAGGATAATTTCCAGTGAGCATGACGGAAACCGGCGATCATCGAGGCGACATCCGCGAGCCGCGCTTCGGCTTCTGGCGGCGTTGCTATGCGATGACGGTGAAGGAATTCATCCAGCTCCGTCGCGACCGCATCTCCTTTGCCATGATCGTGATGATTCCGGTGATGCAGCTGCTCTTGTTTGGCTACGCGATCAATACCACGCCGCATAATCTTCCCACGGAAGTGCTCTTGCAGGAGGACAGCGATCTCAGCCGCTCGATCCTCAAGGCGCTGGAAAATACCGCTTATTTTCGTTTCGTGCGGGAAGTACACTCCGAAAAGGAGTTCGACGACCTCCTGACGTCCGGCAAGGTGCTGTTCGGCGTCGAAATCCCGCGCGGCTTTGAGCGCGCCGTTCGGCGCGGCGATTATCCTGCCCTGTTGGTAGCAGCCGACGCTACCGACCCGGTGGCGGCAGGCTCAGCCCTTTCATCGCTCGGCGTCCTTGTGCAGACCGCGCTCTCGCATGATCTTTACACGGGTGATCCGCCGGTGATGCCGTTCGAGATCAGGGCGCATGCGCGCTACAATCCGGCGGCGTCTTCGCGGCTCAATATCGTGCCGGGTCTGGTCGGCACCATTCTCACAATGACCATGCTGATCTTTACCGCGCTGTCGGTGACGCGCGAGATTGAGCGCGGCACGATGGAGAGCTTGCTCTCGATGCCGATTACCCCGGTTGAGGTCATGCTCGGCAAGATCGTACCTTATATCCTGGTGGGTTTCCTCCAGGCCGCGCTGATCCTTGGTATCGGTGTGTTGGTGTTCGGAGTTCCGGTGCTGGGTAGTCTGGTCATGCTGGCGTTGCTGTCGACGCTCTTCATTACGACCAATCTTTCCATAGGCTACACCTTCTCGACGCTCGCACAAAACCAGCTTCAAGCGATGCAGATGTCGATCATGTTCTTCTTGCCCAGCATTCTGTTGTCCGGCTTCATGTTTCCATTTCTGGGCATGCCGGTGTGGGCGCAATATATTGGTGAAGGCCTGCCGCTGACTCATTACTTGCGAATAGTCCGCGCCATCATGCTGAAGGGCGCAACCCTGCACAACCTCGAATATGATTCGATCGCGCTCGCGTTGCTGATGCTGGTGGCGATGACGATCGCTGTGCTGCGCTTCCGCCGGACGCTCGACTGATGACGGCGAAGGGTGGCCCATCTACACCTGTCGCGCGGTCAGGTTCTCGACTGCCACTCCATCGCGCTCTTCAATGATTTCGGCGATCCATCGCCGGTGACAATGGCGGTGGTCGCGCTCATAGCAGAGAATGCAGACCGGGCCTGATTTCTTCACCAGCGAAGAAAGCTCGTCCAGTTCTTCCCTGGTCTGCGCGGTCTCAAGATGTTTCGCGTAGACCTTTTGCAGCGTCTCGTATTGGCCTGCACGGGCGGCGAGGCGACCTTCCTTCGGAGTGCCGAGCCCTCGCAAATGCACGTAGCCGATGCCGCGTTCGTCGAGCCCTGCGGCGAGCTGGCTCTTCGAAAATCCGGGGCGGCGCGATGATGCGACCGCGCGGACGTCGACCAGTAGCTTCACGCCGGCCTGTTCGAGCTCATCGAGCACAGCCTGTGCCGGCGTCTGCTCATAGCCGATGGTGAAGAGCTTCTTGCGTCGGGCCACTTCGATCAACTCACGCGCGCGATCAGTTCCATCGCGCCGGCAGGTGCGCGAATCTTGCCCTCGTGGATCACATAGGCGAAGACGTCGCGCGGCATCTTCTTTGGTTTGGTGGAATCGACGTGCGGCAAGTCGTCTGGTTCTCCGCCTTCCGCCCACAATTGGAGTTTCTTTGCCCAGGCGTCGAGCTGCTTCGGCGGATAACAGGTCTTGATTTCGTCGTTGCCTTTTTGCAGCCGCGCATAAACGAAATCGCCGGCGACATCGGCAATCGCCGGATATTTTCCGTGCTCGGCGAAAACCACAGGCGTTTCGAATTTCCGGATCAGCGCCACGAATGCGGGCACGCAAAAGGAATCGTGGCGGACTTCGACCACATGCCGCAGGTGCCGCCCCTCGAGTTCGCGCGGTAAAAGCTCGAGAAACTTGCCGAAATCGGCTTCATCGAATTTCTTGGTCGGCGCGAATTGCCAAAGCACGGGTCCCAGGCGGTCGCCGAGTTCGAGTACGCCGGAGTCGTAAAACCGCTGCACGGAGTCGCCAGCCTCGGCCAGCACGCGGCGGTTGGTGGCAAAGCGCGGGCCCTTGACTGAGAACACAAAGCCGTCCGGCACCTCGTTTGCCCATTTGCGAAAACTCTCCGGCTTTTGCGAGCCGTAATAGGTACCGTTGATCTCGATCGAGGTGAGTTTGGAGGCGGCGTATTGCAACTCTTTCGCCTGTGCGAGTTTTTCGGGATAAAACACGCCGCGCCATGGCTCGAAAGTCCAACCGCCGATGCCGATGAATATCCGGCCGGACTTCGCGGAAGCGGTTTTGGAGGCGTTGGCTTTGCTCACGGGGCAGTCTCGCTCAGGTGCAGGGAGGGCGTCAGCGTAGTCAAGCCCGTTCGAATTGACCAGTTCGGCTCGCCTGACCGATCTCATCCGAGCCCTTGCATTGAGCGGAATGGTTCCTATCTTGGATGCAACGGCGACGTTGATGCCTTCCCCCCGGGGCTCCGTCGCTGGGACGACGACTCAATAGCTCGGCAGCGCCGGATGTAAGCGCGCCGCCTGTTGGTGGTCGTTGGCATTTTTAGGCCCGACGAGCCGTCACCGGCCATTCTCTTGGCATCTCCTTAAATCATCGGATATACGCTGGCGTCATGAACGACGTCTCGCAAATCGCCGTCAAGAATCCGGCCCAAATCGTTGGATTGCCTCAACTTTCTGTTGTGATTCCGACGTTCAATGAGCGGGATAATGTCGTCACGTTGTTCCGGCGACTGGAACAAACGCTGGCCGGCATCCCATTCGAAGCAGTTTTCGTCGACGACAACTCGCCCGACGGGACCTGGCAGGTTCTGCGTGCGCTCTCTCGGGAGGACGACCGGGTTCGCTGCATCCGGCGGATCGGCCGGCGCGGCTTGTCGGGCGCCTGTATCGAGGGCATCCTGGCCTCGAGCGCGCCGTGCGCGGCGGTCATGGATGCCGATCTGCAGCACGACGAGACGCAGCTGCCGAAAATGCTTGCCCTGCTGCAAGGCGGCCAATTCGATCTGGTGGTGGGCAGCCGCTACATCGAAGGCGGCAGCGCCGAAAGTTTCAATCGCCAGCGGGCAGGGGCCAGTGCGCTCGCCACGGAAGTCGCCAAGCGCGTGCTGCGGGTCGAGATCGCCGATCCAATGAGCGGCTTCTTCATGATCCGCCGCGACTGTTTCGAAAAACTTGCGCCGCAGCTCTCCACACAAGGTTTCAAGATTCTGCTCGATGTGGTAGCGACCGCTCACGGTGCGCTCCGCATCAAGGAAATACCCTACACTTTCGGCTCGCGGCTTCACGGCGAGAGCAAGCTCGACTCCATGGTCGCGCTGGATTTTCTCGGTCTGGTGCTGGCGAAGCTGACCGGCGACGTGGTGTCGCTGCGATTTCTGCTGTTTGCGCTGGTCGGTTCGCTCGGCGTCGTCGTGCATTTTGCCGGTCTTTACACGGCGCTGAGGATTTTCCGCTTTCCGTTTGCGGAGGCGCAGGCCGTCGGCGCGATTTGTGCCATGACCAGCAACTTCATCCTGAACAATTTCCTCACCTATCGCGACCAGCGGCTCAAGGGCCTGGCGATTCTACGCGGTCTGCTCCTGTTCTATCTCGTTTGTAGCGTCGGTCTTTTCGCCAATGTCGGTGTCGCGTTCTCGGTCTATGACCAGCAGCCAATTTGGTGGCTCGCGGGCGCGGCAGGCGCGCTGATGGGCGTGGTCTGGAACTACGCGATGTCCGGACTGTTCGTCTGGCGCAAGCGATGAATCTTTCATGAGTCCGAACGAGGATCGGCTCGTCCGCAACACGACGCTGACCGTGATGGCGCTCGTGGTGCTGCGGCTCGTCGCCGCCGCATGGACGCCGCTGACCTTCGACGAGGCCTATTACTGGATCTGGTCGAAGCATCTCGCCTTCGGTTACTACGATCACCCGCCAGGCGTGGCCCTCGTTATCCGCCTCGGCACCATGATTGCCGGCGATACCGAGCTTGGCGTGCGGCTGATATCGATCCTGCTCGCGCTGCCGATGAGCTTCGCCGTGTTTCGCACGGCTGAAATCCTGTTCGGAAGGCGCGTGGCCGCCAATGCCACCATTCTCCTTAACGTCACGCTGATGGCCGCGGTCGGTACGCTGATCGTGACGCCGGATTCGCCTTTGCTGGTGACCTCGAGCTTTGTGCTGTTCTTCCTCGCCAAGGTGCTGGAGAGCGGACGCGGCGCATGGTGGCTCGCGGTCGGTGTCGCCACGGGCCTGGCGTTGGCTTCAAAATACACTGCGATGTTTTTCGGACCTGCGATCGTGATCTGGCTGATCAGCGTTCCGAAACTGCGCCGCTGGTTTGCCTCGCCCTGGCTTTATCTCGGCGGACTGACGGCGCTTGCGGTATTTTCACCGGTCATTCTCTGGAATGCGGATCATCACTGGGTTTCCTTCATCAAGCAACTCGGCCGGTCCGAGGTGATCCAGTTCAAGCCCGCTTTCATCGGCGAATTGATTCCAACCCAGATCGCGTTTGCGACGCCGTTCGTCTTCGTTCTCGGCGCGATGGGCCTCTACGCACTGTCGAGGCGCGATGGCGGGGCGCTGGCATCGCGTGCGCTGGTCAACGCGATGTTCTGGACGATCACGCTGTATTTCCTCTGGCACTCGCTGCACGCGCGTGTCGAGGCGAACTGGTTTGCGCCGGTGTACCCGCCGCTCGCCATTGCCGCGGCGGCAGCCGTCGACGTCACCCTTTGGGGACGCCGCTCGCAACGCGTGGTGAACTTTTGCCTGCGCTGGGCGTCGCCGGTCGGCATCGTGATGTTCGCCTGCTTGATCCTTCAGGCCAACACCGGAATTCTCACCGGCTTTCGCCGCGACGCCACAGTGCGTAGCGTCGGGGTCGGATGGAGAACGCTCGCCGCCAACATTGAAGCCACACGCGCGCGTGTGGGCGCAAGCTGCGTGCTCGCCCCCGACTACGGCACCGCGAGCTGGCTTACCTTCTACCTGCCGAAAGGTACCTGCGTGATACAGCCGACGCAGCGCATTCGCTGGGTCAATATGGACGAGCCGGATCCGGCTAAATTGTCGGGCAAGCTTCTGTGGGTCGACGAGGTGCGCGCTTCGATCCAGCCTTACGTGGCGCAGACGTTTGCGAAAGTCGGACGCGTCGGCGAATTCAAGCGCATGCGCGGGCCGTTGGTGATCGAGACCTACGCGCTCGATCTGCTCGAGCAACCGAAGCGTCCTGTGCTCGACAATTCGCCGCCGCCGGAATTGCAGTAGCGGTTTTGGCCTTGTTAAAAATGGCGGATTCAAGGACGGAAGTTGCGAGCTGGTCCGGAAGGTTACGGGGCTAAATTGCCGCAAATCCGTCTCAAAATGAGACTGCCTTAGAACCGCCCCGCACTTAATCCCCATTTAACTAAAACTTGCCTTAATGACGACCTGCGCCTCTGCGAAACGCTGCCCACGTAATTCGGCGGACGATCGTGTATTGGCCGCCGTTCGGAGGTGCCCACGCCGTGCACCTCGCCGGACGGGGGTCAGAGGGGAACGAGGGGAAATCAGTCCGGATGCAAGGCGGATGAGTACGAGTACAGTTGCGTGTTTTGAGTTCGCGGCACCCACTTCTAAACGACCAGCCCGCAATGAGACCGTGCAGCGCTTGTTCACCGCGACAGCGGTGATCGCGCTCGTCATCGGCTGCGCCTGGACGGTCTACGCCAACATTTTTGCTGCCAGCCCCTATCCGGAAATCGGCAGCGTCAATTTCGATGCGCCGGTCGCGCGCCGGTTTGCCATCGCGATCCACCCCGTCGTACGGCGCGAAGAGGTGGTCATCGCCGCCGCCGAACCCGCCCTGCCGGCTCAGCCGGAGCTTTCTTTCACCGATCGTTTCGCCGCCGCCTCGCCGCAGGGCGTAGAACCGGCACCCGCGCCGCCGGAGCCTGTGAAGCTTGCCGTCGCGCCGGAGCCCGAGCCTCTGAAGCTTGCCGAAGCACCGAAGAGCAAGATCGAGCCGGCAAAGAAGGCCGACACTGCCAGGGCGAAGGACACGAAGGAAGGATCGAAGCTCCAGTTCGCATCGGCAACGCCGGCCGCACAATCGGAGGAGCCGCCACGGGGCATTTTCCGCGACATGGCCCAGCGCGCGAAGAACGCAATCCTGTCGATTGCATCGAGCGACAGGAAGTCCATCGTCGACAAGCTGTGGGGCAAGGAAGGCTTGCATAATCCGGTCCTCGCCTATGCCTCGGCCGACGCGGGCAGCGTGACCGGCAGCATCGGCCGCGAACAGAACCCGATGCTCGGCGGATCGCCGCCGTACGACCGTGACACGGCCGTCTACGACATCGCAGCCCACACCGTATATCTGCCCGATGGCACCAAGCTCGAAGCGCATTCCGGCCTTGGGCAGTATCTCGACGACCCGCGCTCCTCGCGCATCCGCATGCGCGGCGTGACGCCGCCGCACATCTATACGCTGAAGCCGCGCGAAGCGCTGTTCCACGGCGTTGCGGCGCTCCGCCTGACGCCGATCGGCGGCGAGGAAACGATCTTCGGCCGCGAAGGTCTGCTCGCGCACAGCTTCATGCTCGGTCCGAACGGCGATTCCAACGGCTGCGTCTCGTTCCGCGATTACAACGCTTTCCTCAGCGCCTACCATAACATGGGCATCCGCAAGCTCGCCGTCGTCGCTCATGTCGACTAGGACCGCCGATCTGAGATCCCTGCACCACAAGCGGCGAATTCGATTACGGACTTCAGATCGATAGAGCGGTCCTGGAATCGATCAGTTCGGTAGAACTCTTTCGATTCCGAAGTTCGCATCGGAGATCGCCGTGATACGACGCGAACCTCGGAATCGGAGCTCTCGGCGGGCCGCGGCCCCGCGCGTCGTGCTCTCCTGCTCGAATGTCAAAAAGCCCGTTCGTCTGACGCGGTCGTGAACACTGATCGCGTCCCGTCCAGGGTTACTCACGTCAGCCGCACCTGAATATCCAGCCAGCCGAGATCATTGACGGTGAGCCTGTCGCCGGAATTGATCACGACGGTTGTCGTTTCGGCCTCGACGATGGCGGGGCCGTCGATTGCGTGCCCCGGTTCGAGCGTCTCCAACGCATAGACGGGAACATCCCGCCACGTGCCGAAATAGGCCTTGCGCATCGAGCGTGGCGCGCAAGCGGCGGATGAGGCTGCAAGATGCCGCGGCTGTTTACCTGGTGTGACCCGGCCGACGGCCGCGACGCGGGCGTTGACGAACACCACCTCCTGGTCGCGCGAGGCATAGGTGTAAAGCTCTTCGTGACGGTCGTGAAACCGGCGCTCAATTTCCTCGGCGAGCGCCGGCGCCTGCCAATCGACGCCGTCGAGCGGCACGTCGATTTCGTAAACCTGCGCGCCGTAGCGCATTTCCGCAGTACGTTCGATGCGAAGCGGTCCGTCGAACCATGACCTGAGACGGCCAGCCGCCTGCTGCTCCAGCCGCGCGAAGAGGTCGCGCACGTCATTGGCCGCAACGCCCGCACTGGCACCCATCTGGGTCTGGCTTGCCTCGTAACGCAAATCGCTCGTCAGCATGCCCCATGCCGACAGCACCGAAGCAATGGTCGGCACGATGATGCGTCCGATCTCGAGTTCGCGCGCGATCTCGACCGCGTGCAATCCGGCCGCGCCGCCGAAGCTGAGCAGCGTGAATTTGCGCGGATCGACGCCGCGTCGCAGCGTCATCAACCGGATGCCGTCGGCCATCTTCAGGTTGACCAGCCGGTAGATACCGGCCGCAGCTTCAATGCGGGACAGCTTGAGCGAAGCCGCAAGACGGTCGACGGCCGCTTCCGCGGCGGTGAAATCGAGCGGGCGCTTTCCGCCCATGAAAGCGGCGACGTCCAGGTAGCCGAGGACGACATTGGCGTCGGTCACGGTGGATGCCGTACCGCCATTGCCATAGCAGGCAGGCCCGGGCAGGGCGCCCGCGCTTTCGGGGCCGACATGGAAGGTCCCGCCGGCATCGACCTGGGCGATCGAGCCGCCGCCGGCAGCGATGCTCGCGATATCGAGGCTGCGTAGCGCGATGCGTTCGCCGGCGAGACTCCCGGCGGCCGACAGCGAGGCCCGGCCGCCTGAGATCAGCGAGATGTCCGTCGAGGTGCCGCCCATGTCGAACGGGACCAGGTTGGGAATATTCAATAGCTCGGCGCAGCGGCGGCTGCCGGAGACGCCGCCGGCCGGCCCCGACAGCACCGTGCCCGCGGCGAGCCGTACCGCTTCATCCACTGGCGCCATGCCGCCGTGCGACAGAATGATGAAGAGAGAGCCTTCAAATCCCGCGTCTGCGAGGCGTTGTTCTAGCCGGTTCAGATAGAGGCGGACCAACGGCCCGACATAAGCGTTCACGATCGTGGTTGAAACGCGCTCGTATTCCTTGATCTGGGGCAGCACGTCGCTGGACCGCGACACATAGACGCCGGGAAGTTCGCGCCGGATGGTCTCGACCGCGGCGATCTCGTGTGCGGGATTGCGATAGGCATGCAGGAAGCAGACAGCAACGGATGTCACCGCCGATCTGCGAATGATCTCGATCGCATTTGCCAGAGAGGACGCATCAAGCGGCGTCAGAACCTCGCCGTTCGGGCGCAGCCGTTCGCGTATGCCCAGGCGCAATTCGCGCGGCACCAATGGCTCCGGCGGCGGCGTGCGCAAATCGTAGCGGTTGCCCTTGAGGCCCTCGCGCATCTCGATGACGTCGCGGTGGCCTTCGGTCGTCAGCAGGGCGACCTTCGCGCCCTTGCGCTCCAGCAGCGCGTTGGTCG
This sequence comes from Bradyrhizobium sp., assembly GCF_027451485.1. Taxonomy (GTDB): domain Bacteria; phylum Pseudomonadota; class Alphaproteobacteria; order Rhizobiales; family Xanthobacteraceae; genus Bradyrhizobium. The sequence goes on along the minus strand of NZ_DAIDJE010000003.1, from coordinate 8,032 downwards.
CAACCGTCGTGCCGTGAATGAGCCGCTGGGTCTTGCCCAGCATGTCCGCGCGCGACAGATCGAGCCGCCGCGCCAGTTCGTCGAGCCCGGCCATCACACCGATGGACTGGTCACTTGGGGTGGATGGCGATTTGGCGAAAACCGTCCGCCCTGTCTCGTCGATCGCGACCAGGTCCGTGAACGTGCCTCCGACGTCGATACCGATGGTGAACATCAGGCGTCTCGCACGGCGCTGCCGGTCACGAGACCTTGCGCGAGGTCGCGATCGCGTGCCGATTTTGACCGTTTGTCGGGTGGTCCCCACCCGCCGCCGCCCGATGAGCGGATCTCGAGGCAGTCGCCGGGCAGAATTTCGATGCCGGCTTCCTTGGTGCGCAGCCGGCGCGGCGCGCGTCCATTCGAGACGAGGCGATAGTCGTGCGGCACGCCGTCCTTGCCGCCGAGCAGCCCGCAAGGACCGTGGCGCATGCCGTCGCCGGCGGTATTGCCGACCACGGGCTTGGCGGTTTCGATCACAAGATCGAGCGAGACCCCGAGACCGCCGCGGTGCTGGCCACCGCCGCCGGAATCAGCGCGGAATTCGTGACGGCGGAAGTGCAGCGGAAAGCGCACCTCGTCGACTTCGATACTGCCGAACTTGATCCCGCCCGCGGAATGCCATTCGCCGATCGACGACCAGCCGTCGCCGCCCGCGGACGCGCCGCCGCCCGGGCGCGCCTGGAACAAATGCCAGATGAAATGGCGCCCGCTGCGCGGATCCTCGCCCTGGATTGCGATGCGAAACCTGCGGCTCCAGCCGGCCATGGCGCGCTCCGGGCAGGATGCTGACAGCGCCTTGATAACGGCCTCGACAATCTCGTTCGATGGATGGCTGGTGCAGAGCGTGACGGGCCGCCCATCGTCGGCATCGACGATGGTGCCCTTCCGGGTGACGATTCTCAGCGGACGCAGCGCGCCGGAATTCTTCGGAATGTCGGCATCGATCAGATAGGCGAAGGCCATGGACACAGCAGCCTGCGTATTGGCGTGAGACGAATTGACGAAGCTTCGGGTCTGCGGATCGGAGTCGGAAAGATCAACCTCGATGTTGCTGCCGCTCTTGGTGACCTTCGCGGCGATCCGGATGTCGTCGTTGCCGCGACCGTCATCGTCGAGGAACGCCTCGCCGTAGAAGACGCCGTCCTTCCAGGACGAGACCACCGCGCGCGCCTGCTGCTCGGCGGCATCGAGGATCAATTCGACGGCGCCCGCGACGGTCGGAGCGCCGAATTCCGCAAACAGGCGCGCCATGCGCCGCTCGCCAAGATGTGCTGCGCCCACCATGGCTGCGAGGTCGCCGCGAAAGTCGCGCGCATTGCGGGTGTTCAGCGCCAGCATGTCCAGAAGGTCGTCGCGCAGGCGCCCGGCTTCATACAGCTTGATCGGCGGGATGCGCAGGCCCTCCTGCCAGATCTCGGTGGCGTCAGGATTATAGGCGCCATGCGTGGCGCCGCCGATGTCGCTTTGATGCGCGCGCACGATCGTCCAGTACAGGCGCGTTTCGCCGTCGAAAATCGGGACAAAGGCGGTCACATCCGGCAGGTGGCTGCCGCCGTGATAAGGGTCGTTCAGGAGGATGACGTCACCCGGTTTGATATCGTTGAAGCGCTTCTCGACGGCAAGGGTGGCCCAGGGCAGGGCGCCGACATGCACGGGGATATGGTCGGCCTGCGCGATCAGGCGCCCCCTGGTGTCGGTGATCGCGAGTGAGAAGTCGCGGCTGGAATTGAGGATCTGCGAATAGGAGGTGCGCAGCATGGCTTCGCCCATCTCGGCGACGATCGAGGAGAGCCGGTGCTGGACGACGGAGCGCGTGATGGGATCGATCGTGACGGACATGGCGACCTGTTGACGAGATGTGGGGAGTTGAAATTGCGCGAAATCGGCGTTTGGACAATACCTTTTTCTGCGAACCCGGCCCCTCCGCGGTCAGTGCGGGGCTCAACCCACGGTCTTCGCGAGCGGCGGTGAAGCGATCCAGAAACGTCAATGGCGCTCGAAACCTGGATTGTGCGTCGTGGCTTCCGCTCCTGCCAATGACGCGAAACCGCCTTCCCGCGAGGCGATCTGCATCCGGGTCATGGGTTTGTTGTCGTCCGCCCATAGAAGGAGGGCGCAGGGAATGCCGGGTGCTCGCCGCACCCGCAGCCTCGTGCGCAAAGCAAAAAGCACACGAGTTAGTCACCACAGGTCGGCCGAACATTCCGGCATTCCCTGCGCGATGGTTTTACGGCTTCCTCCGGGCTCTCCCTGGTGATCGGGCTTTCTTGTCACCATCCCCGGTACGATGCGGAGCATTCTCACCGGGTTGACTTCGGCGTCGAGAAGTCAGGACCACACGGCTTCGCCGTCCGCTGCGCCGTCACTCGTCAGTTGACGACGCCGCGTCCATCGCATCCCGCGCCAACGTTTTGTGACGATCGCGAAACGTCCCTCATTGAGGGCGCGGGATGGCGCGAGCTTTTAGAGATGATTTGCCCGACCGGTAGAGCGAAATATTTTTTCGAAGGAGAGTGGACAGTAGAATCTCCGTTGATTTGGCGAACGAAATTCGCTTTTGCGCGCAATCGGTCCGCAGCGAAGTCAAGCTTTCACCGCGCAGCCTGGGTGAGCTTCAAAGCGACGATGGTGATGCTCTCAAGAGTTCGTGAAATGTGAGATGGCAGACACGCGTTTGCGAACCTCGGACTCATGATGGACGTGTCGATGATGTGAAGAAAAGTCATTCGAAAAAAGTTCATTGCAATGAGGACACACCGACAACGGCTACGAGGCGCAACTGCCTCCGCCAATTTTCAACCGATGGAGACGAGCATGCAGAAAACAGCTTTGACTATTTTCAGTTCGCTGCTGATCTCGGGATTGGCAGTTCAAACCGTTACGGCCTCCGAACACCAGGCGCGGTTTCGCCGGGCCTATGATCAGATGACGAACGGCTCGCAGGGCGTGGCCCCCACGAGCCGTTACATCTGGGACAATAACGGCCTCGGCGCAAGCCGAAGCGATCCGTCCAGAGTAGGCGGCGAGGACCCGACCTTCCGTCCCTCCGGAAGCTAGCAAGACATGAAAACTCCGGGGCCACCATTGAAGCAGCACGGGATTTGTTGCCGCGATATGGTGGCCGCGGCGGCCGGGGCCGGTTGGAACGGAAGCGTCGACTGGCCATTGCGGTTACGAAAAAGAAGTGCGCGGGTTGCATCGCGTCCCGCTGCCCGCATCCGGTGATCTAAGAAGCTGCCGTGCTCCGGGGCTCTGCCTCACTGTCTGAAAGCTGATGCAACTTGTCGTTGAGGTCTGTCGTTTGGTCAGGCGGCGACGAGCTTAGAAGCGTCCGCAGCCGTTCCCCAATCTCCTCGCAAATGGCGCGGGCATGCGTGTCGTCGACCATCGTGTCCAGGATCCGCCATTGATGAATTGAAGAGAGCCGAGACCGTCGCCTTTGGCTATCTGTGCGCGCGCTTGCTTTTGAACAGCGGGTCAGGAGACCTTTGGCTATCCGCTACATGCGCCGTCATTATAACGGCGGGCAACGGTCTCGCAGGTAAGAAGTCCGAGGCGGCCTTTTCGGTTCCGGCTCCGTCACGCGAAAAAAGCCCGGCGCGAGGCCGGGCCTTTCGTCATCTAGCGTCGTTCGTGGCCGGGGCCGCCGCCACCAGCCGGTCCACCACGCGGCGCGGTGTTGATGTGCGGTGCGCCGCCACCATGTGGCATGTTAGGCGCCGCATGCGGCATCGGCGTCTGCGCATGCGCGTTCATCGGCGAACCGCGGCCGACGTTCGGCTGCGCGAGATGCTGCATCGGTCGGGCGGCCGGTGTCGCGGAGAAGCGCGTCGCATGGCGGGCGTTGGCCGCAGGCGGCTGCATGCGGGCATTGGCGCGGACGGCGCCTCTTTGATTGGCGAGGTGACCGTGCCCTATACGCTCCTGGCCGATGCGGGCCTGGGTCGCAGCCTGACGTCCGCCCATTTCTCGGGAGCCGCGAATCTGCGCGGCGTTCTGCCCGCGCGTCGCCGCGCGGCCGGCAAGACCAGTGCGCGGGTTGCGTCCCGCGGCGATCGCGGCACTGCCGTTACGCGTCGCCGCACGACCGATGCGGGCAGCGGAGGGATTGAGCGTCATCCGCGTCGCGGCGCGTTGATGGGAGGTCCAGTAGTTGTTCCAGTAGGCCCGGCGGTGATACCAGGGCCGTCCCGCATAATAGCTCGACCAGTATGAGCTCAACACGAACGGCACGATGGGCACGTCGACCTCATCGGCATAGTCGGGGAGATAGACGTAGGCGTTGTGGTAGAGATATTCGAGATATTGCGACGATACCCAGCCGCGGTCGTCGGACCAGCTGACATCGCACCAGGCATCGCCCCTTAGGCATCCGTGGACATAGACGCGGGCGCCGCCGGGAATGCGATCGACGGTCGGAAAGCCGAACCCGGGACCGGCCCTCAGGCTGGCCGATTCAGTAACGATGCCGGGCGCCGCGAGCGCGGCGGTCGGCGCGAGCAGCAGTGCTGCCGTCAAGACTGCCTTGAGTTTCATGACACGTTCCTCCTCAAAGAAGCGGAACGTTCGACAGCTGGCGCGCGTTCCGCGCGCGATCGTCGCACGCAGAAAAATGCTGAAGGGTTCAGCCGGATCGGCGCCTGCCGGTGTCAGCCGTTCATCCGCTGTTCATGTGCAGGTACCGCTGGGCGGACGATGCTCCGTCTTTTTCGCAAAGCAAAACATCGCTGCCGGCGTTTTTGTTTTGCTGGACCGCCTGCGAATCCGTGTCGCCGCAGCCTGCCGTTCGTGCTCGTCGCCCTGTTCGGTGGGGTCCCGGCGGCCGACACGCTCTGGTGGCAAAGGCGACGTGAACGTCTTTGTAAGAATTGAAGGGTAGACAGGTAATCTGTTGTTCTCTGACGGGGAAAAACGATGACTTCTGCCTCCGGCTCGCGTTTCCCGCGGCTTCGGCTGACGATCTCCCGCAGGCTGGCGCTGCTGGTCGGAGCCGCTGCCCTCCTGATGCTGGGCGGGTTTGTCGTTCAACTCCTCACCATTCGCGACACGCTGCTCGAGGGACGGCGCGACGCCGTCCGCAATGAGGTCCAGAGCGCGGTTTCGATTGCGCAGCACTACGTTGCGGAGGCCGCCGCCGGACATCTCACCGAGGCCGAGGCACAGCAACGCGCGCGCACGGCGCTGCGCTCGATGCGTTTCGGCGAAGGCGACTATATCTACGTTTATCGCTATGACGGCGTGAACGTCGTCCACGGCCTCAAGCCTGACCGCGAGGGCAAGAACTTCATCGACCAGGTCGATTCCAACGGCGTTCGTTTGAACGCCAACGTGATCGCCGCCGCACAGGCCGGTGGCGGGTTCACCGAATTCATGTTTCCGCGTGCCGGGCACGACACGCCTTCGCCGAAGCTGGCCTATGCAGCGCCGGTCCGCGAGTGGCAGTGGGCGGTGGGCAGTGGCGTCTACATCGACGACGTCGACGCGATGTTCCGGATCCGCATTTTCCATATGCTGGAGATCGTGACGGCAATCCTGGCGCTGCTCGGCGTCAGCTCCTGGTGGCTTGCACGAGGCCTGGTCAGGCCCGTCCGCGCGCTCACCGGCGCGATGACGAGGCTCGCCGGCGGCGAAACCGCGGCCGAGGTCCCGGCAACCGGCCGCGAGGACGAGATCGGCGAGATGGCTCGCGCCGTCAGGGTTTTCAAAAACAACATGATCGAGGCGGATCGCCTGCGCCACGAGCAGGAGCAGCAAAAGGCAAGCGCAGCCGCCGGGCAGAAGGAGGCGCTGATCCGGATGGCCGACGAGTTCAGCGCGAGCGTCGGCGGAATCATCAATACCGTCGCTTCCACGGCGACCGAGATGCAGGGCGCCGCGCAGTCGCTGAGCGCGACCGCGGAAGAGGCGAGCCGCCAGGCGGATGCGGTGACGGGTGCCGCGGGTCGGGCGACCAGCAACGTCGAGACCGTTGCGACTGCGGCGGAAGAGCTCTCCGCTTCCATCAGCGAGATCGGGCGCCAGGTGGCGCAATCCTCGGCGATCGCCGTGAAGGCGGTCGATCAGGCAAAGCGCACCAACGATACGGTGAATAGCCTCGCCCAGAGCGCGCAGACGATCGGCGAGGTCGTGGGCCTGATCCAGCAGATCGCAAGCCAGACCAATCTGCTGGCGCTGAACGCTACCATCGAGGCGGCGCGCGCCGGCGAGGCGGGCAGGGGCTTTGCCGTGGTCGCCTCCGAGGTCAAAAATCTCGCCAGCCGGACGGCGACGGCGACCGAGGAGATTACCAGCCAGATTGCCTCGATTCAGAACGTCACCGGCGAAGCCGTCACGGCGATCCAGAGCATCGGCGAGACGATCGGGCAGATCAACGAGATCGCTTCCGCGATCGCGTCTGCCGTCGATCAGCAGGGCGCTGCGACCCGGGAGATCGCCACCAGCGTCAATCAGGCGGCCGCGGGGACCAATGAAGTCTCCTCCAATATCGCCGGCGTGACCCGCGCCTCCGGCGAGGTCGGCGCCGCGTCGAGCCAGGTGCTCAATTCGGCCAGCGAGTTGTCAAAACAATCCGAGCGGCTGAAGAAGGACGTCGAACGCTTTCTCGACAACGTCCGCGCGGCGTGATGAATCCGACCGGGCGACTGTCTCATTGGACCGGGCTTTCTTGCCACTATGGTCCGGGATTGTTTCGCCAACTCAAGGCCAGCATCGAGACCCGGAACCACACGACTTTGCCGGCCGTCATCATGTCGTCGGCTTGCTGTGTGATGGCCTTCATCGCATCCTGCACCGGCAGAGAGTGACGAGGGTCTTAGTGGGCGCGGACGCCCTCAACCCGATCGGCGGAAAGCAAAGGACATCATGCACGAAAGGGTCAGCGACAGCGTCGCGCTTGCGAGAAGGCTGGTACAGTTTGCATCGCTCAATCCGCCCGGAGAGGAGAAGCCCTGCGCGGATTACCTCGCCCATTTGCTCAGGCAGGCGGGTCTTGAGGTGGAGACGCATGAGTTCGTGCCCGGACGTCCTTCCATGGTTGCCCGGTTGCGCGGGACTGAGCACCTGAAGCCTCTCGCCTTTACCGGACACCTCGACGTCGTGCCGCTCGGTGAGAAGCCCTGGTCAACACCACCTTTCGCCGGTGAAGTTCGTGATGGGAGGCTGATCGGGCGGGGCTCAAGCGATATGAAGTCCGGTGTTGCAGCCTTCGTGACCGCGACCATCGCGCAGGCGAAACGGAGCAAGCCGGCGCGAGGCATCACTCTGGTGATTACGGCCGGAGAGGAGACCGGTTGCGAAGGGGCTTTTCATCTGGCGAAAGCAGGAGCCTTGGGTACTGCAGAGCTATTGATCGTCGCCGAGCCGACCTCGAACATGCCGATCATTGCGCACAAGGGATCAGTGAGGCTGCGGATCACCGCCAGAGGAAAGTCGGCTCACTCTTCGATGCCCGAATTGGGTGACAATGCGATCTACAAGGTTGTGGAATGGATCGGCCTCATCAAAGCGCTGCGCTTCGAGAACCAATCCCATCCGCTCTTGGGTCATACGACCGCCGCTGTCACCATGGTGTTCGGCGGCCAGAACATCAATTCGGTCCCCGATTCCGCCAGCTTCACCGTGGACTTTCGAACCGTGCCATCGCACGACCATGGCGAACTGGTCGCCGAGATCCGGCGCCTATGCGGCGACGAAGCCGGAATCGAAATCGTGACAGACTTCAAGGGCTTTGCAACCGCACCCGATCACAGCGCCATCGAGCCGCTCATGAATGTATTGGAGGATCGTCTGGGAAGGCGTCCTGAGGCCGTTGGAGCACCATACTTCACCGATGCGTCGGCGCTGGTGCCTGGCTTTGATCATGCAGCAACGGTGGTCATCGGACCCGGCGAAGCCGATCAATGCCATCAGACGGACGAGTTCTGCTACGTCCACCGGATCGACGAGGCCTTCGAAATCTACACGGCCCTGATCCGGCGCATGTGCGAGTGACATT
>NZ_DAIDJE010000002.1 GCF_027451485.1 Bradyrhizobium sp. | reverse complement strand
CCGGCGCATGGTCGCTCGCGCCTTCCTCGCCACGCACCAGACGATCAACCCCTGCCTTCTTGAGCCGCGATGCCAGTGCAGGGCTTATCAAAAGATGATCGAGCCTGAGGCCGGCATCGCGCCGCCATCGGTTGCGCTTGTAATCCCAGAACGTGAACATCGGTGCTGAGGGATGGAGCGCGCGGATGGCATCCGTCCAGCCTTGCGCGACGAGCGATTTGAATGCTGCGCGACTCTCCGGCTGGACCAGTGCATCCTTGTCCCATGACTTAGTGGGGTAGATATCGAGCGCGGTGGGCGCGACGTTGTAGTCGCCGGCGAGCACGACCGGCACATCGTTTTTGATGAATGTGGCCGCGTGTGTCCGAAGTTTTTTGAACCAGTCGAGTTTGTAATCGAATTTCGGCCCTGGCTGCGGATTGCCATTGGGTAGATAGATGCTCGTTACAATGATGCCCTTGACAGCGGCTTCGATGTAGCGAGCCTCGTGATCGCGGCCGTTGCCCGGCAGAGAGTCGCGGATCAGCACGGGGTCGGCGTTTCGCGCAAGGATCGCGACGCCATTCCAGGTCTTTTGTCCGCGCCATACCGCGCCAAAGCCGGCCTTCTCGATGGCTGCTTGCGGGAAATCGTGATCGGTCGATTTCAGTTCCTGGAGGGCAACGACGTCCGGCTTGGCTTGCTTGAGCCACACCAGAAGGTTAGGTAGGCGCCGGTTGATATTGTTGATGTTGAAGGTGGCGACTTTCATCGGCCAATCTGCAAGAGTCCATCGGACAAAAGAGGAGCTTTCATGGTCAGACTTCCAATCGCTGTGATCGCCTGCGTCTTCGGATTTTCGACGTCCGTTTTTGCGCAGAGCGCGACACGGGAAGCATGCAAGGCCGATTATGCAAAATACTGTTCTGGGGTCTCACCTGGCGGGGGCCGTATCGTTGCATGTCTGAACAAGCAGCACGACCAGCTCAGCGACGCCTGCCGGAAAGCGCTCGATGCCGGGGCGAAGCATTGATGGCGGAAAACTGCGGCTAGCTCCCGGTGGTCTCGCTCTTGTAGACCCGCGCGTAGCGCGTCCCGAGGCTGGTGAGGACCTCATAGCCGATGGTGCCGAAGTGGTGGGCGAGTTCGTCCACCGTGATGCCCCCACCGATCAGCGTCGCCTGATGGCCGCGCCGCACCATGTTCCTTTCCAGATCGGTGACGTCGACGGCCATCAGGTCCATCGAAATGCGTCCGGCGACCGGGCAACGCTTGCCAGCAATGATGACATCGGCGCCGCGCGTACCGTCATTGCTGCTGCCGGCTCGGAAATAGCCGTCGGCATAACCCGCGGAGACAATGGCAAGCCGGGTGGGGCGGCGGGCGGTCCAGTTTCCGCCATATCCGACGCCTTCGCCGCGTTCGACATCGCGGATTTGCACCACGCGGGCCTTCAGGTCCACGACCGGTAACATGGGATTGTCGGCTTCGGGCGTCGGGTTGACGCCATAGAGGGCTGCGCCCGGCCGCACAATGTCGAACTGAAACGCGCTTCCCAAAAAGATCCCTGACGAATTTGCGAGCGATGCCGGCACGCCGGAAAACTCGCTCGCGATGCCGCGAAAGGCTGCGAGCTGTCTGGCATTCATCGGATGATGAAGGTTCTCGGCGCAGGCGAGATGGCTCATGACAAGCGATATGCCGTGATCGCCGGCATGGATCCGCGGAATCAGGCCTTGCGCCTCGGTGATTGTGAGTCCGAGCCGTTGCATGCCGGTATCGATGTGAATGGCCGCGCCGCCCGCCCAGCCAGTGCGGCGACAGAAGACGTCCCATTCGGCAAGTTCGTTGAGATCTCCAATCACGGGCCTGGCGTCGATCCTCGCGTAAGCATCGCCATTGTTCTGGATCAGTCCGTTGAGGACATAGATGATAGCAGAGGGTAGTACCGCCCGCGCCGCGGCAGCTTCTTCTGGAGTTGCAACGAAAAAGGTCTTGCAACCGGCTGCGGCCAGCGCCCGGGCCACCGGGGCCACGCCGCACCCGTAGGCATTGGCCTTGATCACCGCTGAACATTCGGCCGGCACGGCCGTCTTTTCGAGCTTGCGCCAGTTGGCGACCAGAGCATCGAGATCAATGGTGAGTACGCCATTGGCAGCGGCCAGGGCCGCCGCCTGATTGGCTTCCGGAGAGAGGAGAGAATCGGCCGACAGCGACCTTGGATCGGAGGCGATGTTCATGCCGCATTTTAGGCACGGGGGCGCGGCCGTTCAACCCGAGAGAGTGGCCCTTTAGTCGGTTCGAGTCGGCAAATGGCCGTCAGGAGTGAGATTGCCGAAACGAGTCACGCTGGATTCGAAATGGAGTTCGACCGTGCCGGTTGGACCGTGACGCTGCTTGCCGATGATAACCTCGGCCTTGCCTAATGCGCGATCCATCTCGGCCTGCCATTTGATGTGATCATCCGTACCGGGGATGGGTTGCTTCATGGCAAGATAATATTCCTCGCGGAACACGAACATCACGACGTCTGCGTCCTGCTCGATCGAACCGGATTCGCGCAAGTCCGATAATTGCGGCCGCTTGTCGTCGCGGCTTTCGACCTGACGTGACAGTTGCGACAATGCGATAATGGGGACCGTGAGTTCCTTGGCGAGCGCTTTCAGGCTGGTGGTGATCTCAGTAACTTCCTGCACACGGTTGTCGGAGCGTTTGCTCGATCCCTGCAAGAGCTGAATGTAGTCGACGACCAGAAGATCCAGCCCTTTCTGCCGCTTCAACCTCCTTGCGCGGGCCATTAGTTGTGCAATCGACAGGCCGCCGGTCTCGTCGACATAGAACGGTAGAGACTGCATCTCGATTGAAGCGTCGCGGATCTTCTCAAAATCGCGCTCGGCGATGCCGCCGCGGCGGATGCTGCTTGAGGGAATGCCGGTGCGTTCGGCAATGATACGTGTAGCCAGCTGTTCGGCCGACATTTCGCAGGAGAAGAAGCCGACAATGCCGCCATTGACCGTTTTCCTCGTGCCGTCGGCCTGGAGTTCGTCCTGATGGGCTTGGGCTACGTTGTAGGCGATGTTGGTGGCCAGCGCGGTCTTGCCCATGCCCGGGCGTCCTGCCAGAACAATCAAGTCAGATGGTTGTAGTCCCCCCATCTTGACATCAAGATCGCGCAGGCCGGTCGCGATGCCGGACAATTTGCCGTCGCGCTGGAAGGCCTTGGCGGCCATGTCGACGGCAACCGTCAGCGCTTGAGAAAACTTCTGAAACCCGCCATCGTAACGTCCGGACTCAGCCAGTTCATAAAGGCGCCGCTCGGCGTCCTCGATCTGGGCGCGGGGCGCGAAATCGACCGGGGCGTCAAAGGCCACATTGACCATGTCTTCGCCGATCCGGATGAGGTCACGGCGTAGCGACAACTCGTAGATGGTGCGCCCATAGTCCTGCGCATTGATGATGGTGGTCGCCTCCGCCGCAAGCCGTGCCAGGTATTGGCTGACGGTGATCCCACCGAGGTCCGTATCCGCCGGAAGAAAGGTCTTCAGGGTCACCGGTGTGGCGACCTTGCCCATCCGAATCAGGCTGCCGGCGGTTTCAAAGATGGTCTGATGGATCGGCTCGAAGAAATGGCGCGCCTCAAGGAAGTCCGAAACCCGGTAAAATGCATCATTGTTGACGAGAATCGCACCTAGAAGGCTCTGTTCCGCCTCGATGTTGTGAGGTGCGCTGCGGTAAGCGGGAGTTCCCGCCTCGGGGGCGAGTTTCAGAACGTTCGAATCGAGCGAGGGCATGAGATCCAGTGTTCGCGGAAGTGAGGCAGATAAGGGGCAGCGATAAAGCGCCTGTCTCGCGCCAAGCGGAAGCGACAAACGGCCTTATGCACGATTCACACAATCGCAGTTGGGAAATGTTGCAACTGTGTCGCAACCGCGCTTGACGTCGCTCCGGCGCATGGCCTGCCAACGCAAAGGACCGGCAAGCTGCATTGGCGCTTTCCGGCCCCCTGGGCGGGCAAATCGCTCAGAGCAGGACGAGATAGATCAGGGCGAGGACGGCGGCCCCGGCGGCCGCGGCAATCAGCGCAAGATCGGTGCCTTCGTCCGAGCGCGCCTCTTGCGATGATGGTGAGGTTTTTCGAGCCATTTCGCTAGTTTAGGGCAGGCCGTCGGAGTCACTTGTGAAGCAGGTCACACCTGGCCGGGATTCTTTCGGAGGATCTGGCTGGAACGAGATGGCGCCAGCGGGATTATCGACGAGCGCGGTTTTCAGGCCGGCAGGGTGGAGCGGGCTATGAGCCAACAACTTTCGTCATGGCGGACCCAGAAGGACCAGACCTTGTGGCTGTCGATTCTCATCGATGAGATGGAAAAATTTTCCCGTCCCGAATGGCGGAGCCGTCCGGTTGATCGGCGCGAACTGGCGGCGCTGAGCGCCCGGCTTGGAAAGCCCGCTATGGCTCATCCGGCATATGCTTCTCGGTTCAGCCTGCGGAACTGACGGACGCGGTGATCTATCCACCGGCGATCTGGAGGCGCGGCCTCTTTCCAAGCTCCGCGCGCCGCAGCTTGGCTTCCTCATGTGTGATGTAGTCGCGCGTCATCGGCACGATGCCTTGGCGCTTGGTGAGCTGGATCTGGATATTCATGAGGTTCTGTTTGCGGAAGGCCATCTCGGATGAGGCGAGATAGAATTCCCACATTCGCGCGAAACGCTCATCGTAGAGCTGGATGGCTTCGTCGCGGCGCGCCATGAAGCGCTCGCGCCAGGCCTTCAACGTTTCCGCATAGTGGAGCCGCAGGATTTCGACATCACATACCAGCAATCCGGCGCGCTCGATCGATGCCAGGGCCTCGGACAGGGCCGGGATATAGCCGCCCGGGAAAATGTACTTTGCAATCCAGGGATTGGTGGCGTCGGGCCCCTCTGAACGGCCGATCGAGTGCAGCAGCATTACGCCGTCGTCAGTCAGCAGTTCGGCACAGCGTTTGAAATAGGTGTCATAGAAGTCGACGCCGACATGTTCGAACATGCCCACGGAAACGATCCGCTCAAACGGACCGGGAATGTCGCGGTAATCCTCAAGCAGAAACCTGGCCGACCGGCTGAGATTTTTCTCTTCCGCGCGGGCATTCGAGACCCGCAGCTGCTCGGCCGACAGGGTCACTCCGGTGACGCTGGCGCCGGTTGTTTCCGCAAGGTAAAGCCCAAGGCCGCCCCAACCAGACCCGATATCGAGCACCCGGTCCCCTGGCCGGACCAGAAGCTTGGCCGTGATATGGCGCTTCTTGGCCAGCTGGGCGTCGTCCAGCGTCATATCCGGATGCGCGAAATAGGCGCAGCTATATTGTTTGTCGGAATCAAGGAAGAGCGAATAGAGCCTGCCGTCCAGGTCGTAATGATGAGCGACGTTGTTCTTTGAACGGCTGCGTAGATTGAATTGGCGAAAATGCCTCGCCAGATAGCGCAGCCGCCAGTACGGCTTGGCCCAGCGGGGCAAAGCCTGCGGCTGATCCATCAGAACGGAAAGGGCGTCCGCGATCGAACCGTTTTCGACCACGAAGTTACCGTCCATGTAGATTTCGCCGAGCGCCAGTTCGGGGTTGCGAAGCACCCTCCGCTCCGCGTCAGCCGTCAGGAAGCGTACGAACACATGAGGGCCAGTGCCGTCGCCGCAGGTGAACTTTTCTCCGTTGGCGGTGGTAAAGGTAATCGCACCGCGGCGAATGAACTCCTGAAGGAAGTAACGCAACAAACGGTCCATCGAAACCACCAAAAGAAGCGATCGAAAAACCAGACAGTCGTCACATCCGACGCGCGGGGAACAAATTGGTTCCTGATACCTGCGCGTCTTGACAAATCATAAAAGCAATGCGCGTGCGTACGCTACTGTATTGTATACAAAGCAGATATTCCCGGAATCAGGTCGACTCCGCCTTTCGTCGTAAGCCCGCTTCCATTCGCGGGAGAATTGGCTAAAAGGTGACGCCCCGAGCGCCCTGCGGAAGGGGGCTGGAAGCGTCTTCCGCGTCTGGAGAACAGGGAATGTCGAGCCGAGCGCGTACTTTTGCGGCGGTCACGCTTTCGATTAGTTGTCTCATTGGCCCGGCGGCGTGGGCCCAGGCTCAAAACCTCGATGCAGGTAAAAGCCCTTCCCAGCTTTTTGCAGGCGCATGCAGCGCCTGCCACAAGTCTCCGCGCGGTCTGCTGAAGACGGTCGCGTCCAGCGCGCTCTCCGGCTTCCTGAAGGAGCATTACACGACAAGCGGCGACATGGCTTCGCAACTCGCCACCTATGTGATCTCCAACGGTGCAGGCGATAGCCGGCAGGCCAAGCAGGGCGCGGACAAACAAGGGCAGGGCGGCAACGAACAGCCCGAGCATGGCCGCAAGAACAGGAATGCGCCGAGCCAGGAGGCCGGCCGTCCGGACGATATGCCGCTGCCGGCCGAGGGTGGGCGGCAAAGCCGCAAACGGCAGGCACATTCCGCCGCGCCCTCGGAGGAGGGCAAGCCTGTCGTTGATGCGCCCGCTCAGGAGAACCCAGCGCGCGGTCCCAATGGCCGCCGGCTTTCGGCCAAGCAGCGGAATAAGCCCGGCAAGCCGCCCGGTGCGCAGGCGCCTTCGATGGCCAATGAACCTCCGAACACCGAGGCGCCGAAGGCGGAGCCGGACACGGACGAGAAGGCAAAAATTGAGCCCGGGCAGGAGATGGATAAAGCTGCGGCCAAGGCCCAAGCCGAGACGAAGCCGCGCGATGAGAAGCCGCGGGATGAGGTGAAATCCGAACCAGACAAGTCCGAGACGGCCAGAACCGAGGCGCCCGCGGATAGCACCGCAGGCGATAAGTCTGACGTCCGTCGCGATCCGGCATCGCCCATGACAGCCGCGCCGGCTGCCGCGGTGTCGGCCACTGCGCCTGCTCCAACCTCAGCCATTGCCACCGAACCGCCGTCCGAGCCGGCCTCATCTCGAGCGACAGCAACGACCGAGCCGCAAGCCGTATCGGCTTCGGCGCCTTTGCCGCCCCGGCCAGCGGGACCGCCGGCACCTCCCATCTCGCAATGATGACTGTGGCCAATACAAAAAAAGCCCGGCTGATCGGCCGGGCTTTTCCATGCCGATAAGGCTGTTGCCTACTGCTCTGGCGCGGCGCTCTGCTCCGGCGTCAGTTCGGTCGGAAGCGCCTCCGGGTCGAAGAATTCGCCAGCGGCGGCGATAGCCTCGGCGGCTGCGTCCCGATCTTCCTGGCGGGTCGAGATATCCTCGCCGCGCTTGATGCGTTCTGCCTCGTCGGCGTTGCGCGCCACCGTCACCGAAATGGTCGCTTCGATCTCCGGATGCACGGCAATCGTGACCTTCTGCTGGCCGATCGCCTTGATCGGCGCATTAAGCCAGACCTGCGGCCGCGAAACGGTGATGCCGTCGGCGGCGAGAGCCAGCACGATGTCACGCACCGAGACCGAGCCGAACAGTTGGCCGGATTCGGACGCCTGGCGGATAATGACGATCTCGCGCCCATCGATCTTCTCGGCGACCTTGCCAGCTTCGCCCTTGGCCTTGATGTTGTTGGCCTCGAGTTCGGCCTTCATGCCATCAAACTTGGCGCGGTTGTCGGCGGTCGCGCGTAGAGCCTTGCCGCGCTTGAGCAGAAAGTTGCGGGCATATCCGTCTTTGACGCGAACGATCTCACCCATCTGGCCAAGCTTGGCAACGCGTTCCAACAGAATGACTTCCATATTCGTTTTCCTTTCAGATCATTTCAGGATTGCAGTTTCGATTTCAGGTTTTTGGAAGTGGCGGCGGCCTTGCGCGCAAGTACCGCTGCCGGAGTCCGAACAGGGCGTCCGCTATCCCCAGCAGTGCGACGGCGATCAGCGCCCAGGCGAAGCCCGCAACCACCGCATAGGCGCAGCCAAGCCACAATACGCGGCCCTTCATGGTGAGCGTCAGAGTGTGCAGCACGGCAAAACCGGCCATCGCATAGGCGACCGACAGGCCGGCTGCCACGACCTGCGCCAGAATGGACAGAAGGCCGCCGGAAAAACAGAGAGCAGCGGCGGCAACGAGGGCCGCGACTGTCAATCTCGGCAGCGTCACGGTTTTCAGATCCGGCCAGGGACGGTGCAGCCTTCCGGATGTCGTGGCGATCTTCGCTGCGAGCCAAAGGTTGAGGGCCAGCACGGCCACGACGGCCATTTCGGCGCCGATCGGAGCGATCACTACCAATGCATCAAGAGTAGAATCGTTTAGCGCCAGCCCTGACGATTCGAAGAGATCATCCCAGCCCTTGCGAAGGGTGTTGTGAATCGACGCGGCGTCGGAGCCCATCATCAGCAGCATCGTCGCCGTGATGATCGTGGCAAACACCACGATCCAGAGCAGGATCCTGCCGACGGGATACCATTCCAGCTCATCGTCCCGGCCGGCTGCGCCGGTCTCCTCTCGCGGCCGCGCCAGCAGGACGAGATGTGCCAGCCACCAGGCCGGCAGCGCGTTCGCCACCGCAAAGACGCCACAATAAGAAAAACCGGACAGCGAGGCGATGACGATGGTCGCAACAGTGCCGCCGACGGCTGCGCCCAAGGGACCCCAAACCAGTCCCACCACCATCAGCGGCAGCGGTGCAAGATTGATCAAAAGCAGCGAGATCGCCTCGCCCGACGTGATCGAGGCGAACATCAAGGCCGACGCAAGGCCGGCAGCGAGCGCTATGGATAAGGTCGCGATCATCAGCTGTCCCGCCCCTTTCGAGCGGTTAGAGGTCCAATCGACCCCAACCATCGGCAGCCGGATGACCGGAAGCCTTATGAATGAACTTGGTCGATCCGCGGCGTTGTCACCGCGGATCGCGCCAATTTGTCGTCAGCGAATGACGTACGGCAGCAGCCCGAGGAAACGAGCACGCTTGATGGCGCGCGCGAGTTCGCGCTGCTTCTTGGCGGAAACCGCGGTGATCCGGCTCGGCACGATCTTGCCGCGCTCGGAGACGTAGCGCATCAGCAGCTTGGAATCCTTGAAGTCGATTTTCGGCGCATTGGGACCCGTGAACGGGCAGGTCTTGCGGCGGCGGAAAAACGGACGGCGTGCACCAGCTTCAGCCATTTATCTTACTCCTCTTCCGCTGCGTCGGCATCATCGCGGGGGCGGCGCGGCCCGCGATCGCCGCGGAAGCCGCCGTCACGATCGCCACGGAAGCCGCCTTCGCGGTCACCACGGAAGCCGCCGCCACGGTCGTCCCGCTCGCGGTCTCGGTCGGCCTTGCGCATCATCGCCGACGGACCCTCTTCAAGCTCCTCGACACGGACGGTGAGATAGCGGATCACGTCTTCGCTGATCCGCTCCTGGCGTTCGACTTCGGCGACGGCAGCCGAGGGCGCGTCGATGTTGAGGAGCACGAAATGCGCCTTGCGATTCTTGTTCATGCGATAAGTGAGCGAACGTACGCCCCAGTTCTCGGTCTTGGTAACCTTGCCGCCCGCCTGTTCGACGATGCCGGTCATCTGGGCAGTCAGTTCTTCGACCTGCTGGGTGCTCGCGTCCTGACGCGCGAGAAAGACATGCTCATATAGAGGCATGGATATCCTTTCCTTGTGTTGGCGCGGATCCCGGCGGCAAGCCCTTCGAACCCTTCGGAAAGGACTCGGATCAAGCTCAAGAAGGCGGGAGCACGGGACGACGGGCCAACTGGCCCTGCCGCATCAAAACACCGATAAAAGGTGAAGTTGCTGAGACCGTCCGTTCAGCTCCCGGCCGGGACCCACGGATGCGCCGCGTTATAAGCATTTTGGGCGCGCTGGCAAGCGAAAGCCGGGTGGACCGGAGCTGCCGAAGCGTCTTGCGCCGAGGATGGTGGCTTGACATCGGGCGCTCCCGCGGTGTCTTTCGGCCGCGGCTTGCGGGCGCGATCTGCAGCTGGGTGCGCTATTCCGGTTCCGGAAATTCTGGCAAGGCATTGATAAATAATTATAATCTGACCGCCATCCGCTGATGTGGCGGCAGGATTGGATCTCCGAGGGCTCTCATGACGGCAGCATTCATATTTCCGGGGCAGGGCTCCCAGGCCGTCGGCATGGGCAAGGCACTCGCCGAGGCTTTCCCCGCCGCTCGCGCCGTGTTCGAGGAGGTCGATGCGGCGCTCGGCGAAAAGTTGACAGCCATCATCTGGGACGGGCCGGGCGAGACGCTGCAGCTCACCGAAAATGCCCAGCCTGCGCTGATGGCGGTCTCATTGGCCACGATGCGGGTGCTGGAAAGCGAAGCCGGTTTTTCCGTTGCTAAACACGCCGCCTTTGTCGCCGGGCATTCGCTGGGCGAATATTCCGCACTGGCCGCGGCCGGCAGCCTTTCCGTCAGCGATACTGCGCGGCTGCTTCGGGTTCGTGGCCTTGCAATGCAAAAGGCAGTTCCGGTCGGGGTTGGAGCGATGGCCGCCTTACTCGGTCTCGATTACGACACGGCGGTCGCCGTAGCAGACGAGGCCGCTCAGGGAGAGGTGTGTCAGGCCGCCAACGATAATGGCGGCGGCCAAGTGGTGGTTTCCGGAGACAAGGCCGCCGTCGAGAGGGCGGTCGAGATCGCGAAAACCAGGGGCGCCAAGCGCGCGATGCTGCTGCCGGTGTCCGCACCCTTCCATTGCCGGTTGATGCAGCCGGCTGCGAATGCGATGGCGGAGGCATTGGCCGGCGTTACGATCAAGCCGCCTGCCGTGCCGGTTGTGTCGAACGTATTGGCGGCTCCGATCAGCGAGCCCGACGAGATCCGCCGCAGACTGATCGAGCAGGTCACGGGTACGGTGCGCTGGCGCGAGTCGGTGGCGTATATGGCGGAGCATGGCGTGACGCGCTTTTTCGAGATCGGCTCCGGCAAGGTGCTCAGCGGGTTGGTCAAGCGCATCGCCGACGGTGCGGTTGGCGTCTCGGTCGGCGGACCGAATGATATTGTTGCCGCGAAGGATGCGCTCGCGGCAGCGCAGTCATCCTGAGCTAAAGGAAAAAACCATGTTTGATCTCACCGGCAGGAAGGCGCTGGTCACCGGCGCAAGCGGCGGCATTGGCGGTGCAATCGCGCAAGCGCTGCACGCGCAAGGCGCGACCGTTGCGATTTCCGGCACGAGGCGCGAGGCATTGGATACGCTCGCCGCCAAGCTCGGTGAGCGGGTTTTTGTTCTGCCGTGTAATCTTTCCGACAAAGCCGAGGTCGAGGCGCTCGTACCTTCCGCTGAGACCGCCATGGGACAGGTCGATATCCTTGTCGCCAATGCCGGCATCACGCGCGACAATCTTTTTGTGCAACTGCGTGATGAGGACTGGGACGACGTGATCAACGTCAATCTCACTGCGACTTTCCGGCTTGCCCGTGCCGCGACCAAGCTGATGATGCGCAAGCGCTTCGGCCGCATCATCGCGGTGACATCGGTGGTGGGCGTCACCGGCAATCCCGGCCAAGCCAATTACACCGCCTCAAAGGCCGGCCTGATCGGCCTGATCAAGACCGTTGGCGCGGAATATGCCCGCCGCAACGTCACGGCCAACTGTATCGCGCCGGGCTTCATCGCCACGCCGATGACCGATGCATTGAACGAGAAACAGCGTGAAGCGATCCTGTCCAAGGTTCCGGCGGCGCGGCTGGGCACACCGGAAGACATCGCTGCTGCCGCGGTCTATCTCAGCTCGAACGAAGCCGCCTACGTGACTGGTCAGACCATTCACGTGAACGGCGGAATGGCGATGATTTAGCGACTTGAGTCAGATGCCGTGACGGGGCGAAACGTCGGCCGGGACGGCGGCCGAGGCTTGTAGTCAAGGCATTGGAAGTATGGTAACCGAACGCCGGTGAGGGGCAAAGAACACCATTGCAGGATATGGAAACCCTGTATATTGGCGATGCAGAGCCTGTCATCGTGCGCCGGGTCCGGATCGGCCGTGACGGGCCCAAAGACTGTGCGCGATAGCGAATGAAATTCACGACCACGATGGCTCGTACGTCTTGGGTCGGTCCAATGGAACAGCACGAGGTTGAGCGATGAGTGAGATTGGCGAGCGGGTTAAGAAGATCGTGGTCGAACACCTTGGTGTCGAGCCCGAAAAGGTGGTCGACAATGCGAGCTTTATTGACGATCTCGGTGCCGACAGTCTCGATACGGTCGAACTCGTGATGGCCTTTGAAGAAGAATTCGGCTGTGAGATTCCCGATGATGCCGCCGAGACAATCTTGACCGTCGGCGATGCGACCAAATTTCTCGAAAAGAACGCGAAGAGCTGACGCCCGCGCGCGGAGCTGAGAGGACGGAAGGGACCGTGGCCTCGCGGTCCCTCCGTTCGTTGCCGGTGACCGCGAATCGTTGGCTGGAGTGAACGAATGAGGCGGGTTGTCGTCACGGGCCTGGGAATGGTCTCGCCGCTTGGCTGTGGTACCGAGCCGGCCTGGAAGCGGATCCTGAATGGCGAAAGCGGCGCCCGGAAGATCGAGACCTTCGATGTCTCTGATCTGACCTGCCAGATTGCTTGTGTGGTGCCGCGCGGCGACGGCAGCAACGATACTTTCAACGCTGACCAGTGGATGGAGCCGAAAGACCAGCGCAAGGTCGACGACTTCATCATCTTTGCCATGGCAGCGGCGCGACAGGCACTCGATGATGCCAACTGGCATCCCGAAAGCGAGGAAGACAGATGCGCCACCGGTACCATGATCGGTTCCGGAATCGGCGGTCTGTCCGGCATTGCCGACACTTCGATCCTTTTGAAGGAGCGGGGGCCGCGCAAGGTGTCCCCGTTCTTCATACCGGGCCGCCTGATCAATCTCGCCTCCGGCTACGTGTCGATCGAGCACGGACTCAAGGGGCCCAATCATTCTGTCGTCACCGCCTGTTCGACCGGAGCGCATGCGCTTGGCGACGCGGGCCGGCTGATTGCCCTGGGCGATGCGGACGTCATGGTTGCAGGGGGCACCGAATCTCCGATTTGCCGGATCGGAATGGCAGGCTTCTGTGCCGCACGGGCTCTGTCGACGTCCTTCAACGAAACGCCCGAAAGAGCTTCGCGCCCCTATGACAAGGATCGCGATGGCTTCGTCATGGGAGAGGGAGCTGGCGTCGTTGTGCTCGAGGAATATGAGCACGCCAAACGGCGCGGCGCCAGGATGTACGCGGAACTGGTCGGCTACGGACTGTCGGCCGATGCCTATCACATCACATCGCCGTCTCCGGATGGCGATGGCGGCTTCCGTAGCATGAGTGCCGCGCTGAAGCGCGCGGGAATCTCGGCCTCCGATCTCGATTATATCAACGCCCACGGCACCTCGACGCAGGTCGGTGACGAGATCGAACTGGGTGCCGTGGAGCGGTTGCTCGGCAATGCCGCGTCCCGGGTCTCGATGTCCTCGACCAAGTCGTCCACCGGGCATCTGCTTGGCGCGGCCGGTGCAATCGAAGCGATTTTCAGTGTTCTGGCTATTCGCGATAACATCGCGCCGCCGACGATCAACCTCGACAACCCGTCGGTGGAAACTGCGATCGATCTGGTGCCGAAAACGCCCCGCGAGCGCGAAATCAATGTCGTGTTGTCGAATTCTTTCGGTTTCGGAGGTACAAACGCGTCCGTGGTTCTACGGCGCGTGACCGATTAACGTTAGTGGTCTGGCCATCGCAGGCGCGCAATGCGAAGGTTAGAATCAGGTTAACGGCGCGTCCCGATCGCGCAGAACTTCACCGTTTCGCCGCATTCGGTGACGATTCCTAGATCCGGGCGAGACCACCGGCCGACGCGCGTTTCAAGGCCACGATTGAACCGACAGGATTCAGGTTGCATCGATGAGTGAAAGGCCGCCCATTTCGCCAAGGAGTCCGCGCGCCGCGCTGGAGCCCGAACAGCTTCCACCGCCGCCCAAGCGGTCTGAGCGTGCCCGCAATCCGTTTATCGTGGTCGGCAATGCGATCATCACGTTCATCCTGTTCGTGATGATCGCGGTGGGCGGAATCTATATTTACGGCAAGCAAAAGATCGAAGCGCCTGGTCCGCTGCAGGCGGACAAGATCGTCAATATTCCGACGCGCGCGGGCGTAACCGATATTGCCGATATCTTGCAGCGCGAAGGAGTTATCGACAGCAATCGCTGGGCATTCATCGGCAGCGTATTTGCCCTTAGGGCACGCTCGGAGCTCAAGCCAGGCGAATATCAGTTTCAGAAGAACGCCAGCTTAAGGGAAGTCATCAGCACCATCGTCGACGGCAAGGTGGTGCAGCATTCCGTCACGATCCCCGAAGGCCTGACCTCGGAGCAGATCGTCGCCCGCCTTTCCGACAACGATATTTTCTCTGGGTCGGTGCGCGAAATACCGCGCGAAGGAACGTTGCTGCCTGAGACGTACAAGTTTCCGCGGGGCACTCCGAGAGAGCAGGTCATCGCCAGAATGCAGCAGGCGCAGAAGCGCGTGCTCGCCGAACTCTGGGAACGACGCAGCCCCGATCTTCCGATCAAGACCCCCGAGCAGCTGGTGACGCTTGCTTCGATTGTCGAAAAGGAAACCGGTAAAGCGGACGAGCGCAGCCGGGTTGCAGCGGTGTTCGTTAATCGACTGCGGCAGAAGATCAAATTGCAATCGGACCCGACCATTATCTACGGGCTGGTTGGCGGCAAGGGAACGTTGGGCCGGCCTATCAAGCGGAGTGAAATTCAGCAGCCTTCGCCCTACAACACCTATGTGATCGAGGGGTTGCCGCCCGGGCCGATCGCAAATCCGGGCCGAGCTTCGCTCGAGGCCGCGGCCAATCCTGCGCGGACGCGTGACCTGTATTTTGTGGCCGATGGCACCGGCGGTCACGCCTTCAGCGAATCCTATGACCAACACCAGAAGAACGTTGCCAAGCTGAGGGCGATGGAAAAGCAGATACAGAACGATACAGTCGAGCCGGCCGAAGATATCCCGCCCGCAGCGGCCAATGCGTCAGCGGACACGCCGCCGGCGCCTGCGCCGGCAAAGCCGGCCAGAAGGCCGCGTGGCCACCAAGGCGCATCGCACTCCTCGGCGTCCGCTCCAGTGGCTCAGCAGTAGCGTCCGAAGCATGAGCTCAATTCGATTCCTGGCGGATCGGCATTGGAGACCGCAAATTCCACTTTTGCGTCAGACGCGCTAAGCTTGCTGGTGGTCGGCCAGCGAATCCCCTGGCCCAAAGCTTCCGTTTTGGAGAGTTTTACGCGATGGTCTTGTCGAGCATGACCGGCTTTGCCCGCAGTCACGGCGCCAGCGGGCCCTATACGTTCGAGTGGGAACTGAAGTCGGTCAATGCCAAAGGCCTGGATCTGCGCCTGCGTCTGCCGCCCGGATGGGACGAACTGGAGGCTTTCGCCAAGAAGCGAGCGGCCGAGGTACTGTCTCGCGGCACGATATACGCCAGTCTCAATGTCAAGCGCGCGAACGCATTGTCGACAGTTCGTGTCAACGAAGATGTTCTGGCCTCCATCGTGCGCGTTGCCGCAACGCTCGCCGGCAAGATCGACGCAGTCGCCCCCAGCATCGACGGTTTGCTCGCCATCAAGGGTGTGATCGAGGTGGTCGAGCCGGAAAACGACGAGGTGGAGGACAAGGCTGCCAAGGATGCCGCAGCTGCCGCGTTCGATCGGGCCCTGGCCCAACTTCTCGACATGCGCCGCCGCGAGGGGGCGGCGCTGGGCCAGATCCTGGAGCAACGCATGGACGAGATCGAACAGCTGGCGAAAAAGGCCGAGGCCACGCCGGGACGCAAGCCGGACGCAGTCAAGGCTCGTCTTGCTGAGCAGATTGCCGCGCTACTCGAGACATCGGACCGCTTTGATCCCGATCGTCTCAATCAGGAAGCGCTCCTGATCGCTGCAAAAGCCGATGTGCGCGAGGAACTCGACCGCATCGCATCACATGTGGCCCAGGCGCGAGATATGATTGCCAAGGGCGGCCCCGTTGGCCGGCGACTTGATTTCCTTGCGCAGGAATTCAATCGCGAGGTCAACACCTGTTGCTCGAAGTCGAACGATATCGAATTGACCAACACCGGCCTCGAGATGAAAAACGTGGTGGAGCAATTCCGCGAACAAGTGCAGAATCTGGAGTGAGGCATGACGGATCGTGAGCGCGGCGATGTCAGTTGAACGACGCGGGTTGATGTTCGTCCTGTCCTCGCCCTCGGGTGCGGGCAAGACGACGTTGTCGCGTCTTTTGATCGAGCAGATGCCTGGCTTGAAAATGTCGGTCTCGGCAACGACACGGCCGATGAGGCCTGGTGAGGTGAACGGCCGGGACTATCTGTTCGTGGACCCGGCCCGTTTCAAGGAGATGGTCGATCGCAACGAACTTCTCGAATGGGCGACCGTATTCGACAACAGCTATGGCACCCCGCGCGATCCTGTCGAGGCAGCCCTGTCAGCAGGACAGGATGTCTTGTTTGACATCGACTGGCAGGGCACGCAGCAATTGCGCGAGAAGGCCCGGGCGGATGTGGTGAGTGTCTTCATCCTGCCGCCCTCGGCCGCCGACCTCGAAAAGCGGCTGCACACCCGCGCCCAGGACAGCGATGCCATTATTCGTTCGCGCATGAGCCGCGCCACCCATGAGCTCAGTCACTGGGCGGAATACGATTACATCGTCATCAATCACGCCGTCGACGACGCATTCGCCGAGGTCCAATCGATTCTCAAAGCGGAGCGGCTCAAGCGGGAGCGCCGCACCGGACTGACGACGTTCGTCCGCGAATTGCAGCGGCAACTGGGGAATTAGCTGTTGTCACCGCTGGGCGTATCTGGGCGCGCGCCGGCTAGGCTCGGGCTTTCGGTTGCTTGATGCCGAGGCAACTCCGGCGCCACGGGCAAATCGTGGCCGATAATCCCGCATGTCCTGATAGCGATGATCCGACAGAATGATGCGATCATCATCCGTTGTCTCCCAGATCGGTCCTCTCGCGGATTGGGCAACGCGACGGCGCAGACGGCGGCCGAGGCCTCGCCGCCTGACGATGAGAGCGGCGGCGCCAGCGAATGCCAGGGCACTAAGCGCGGCAGCGATCAGCGTCCGAAGCGTTTCCGGCTGAATTGGAGCCGGCGGATTGGCGACGGGTGCTGATGGCGCGACCGCGTGAGCGGGCTGACCTGGCTCGGCAGAAGCCTGCGTAGGCTCGCTGACGGGAGGTGGCGCGGCAGGCGCAGGGTTGGCCGAGCTGCTCGCGACCGGAACGTCTGGCCAGCGCGTGGCGACAGGTGGGGCTGCATTCCAGATCGAGGCGCTCGCAGAGCTTGTCTCGCTGGCGCTGCTTCCGGCAGAGGGGCTGGCTTGGCTGCCGGACGGGTCGGCCAGAGTATTGTCCGGAGGACGGAATTCGGCGCGTGCGTCCGAAACGGAGGGCTTGGCGGGCGGTGTGAATACCGCCGTACCGTTCTGCGGCAGCGCCTGCGCCTGGGCGCCGCCTTCGGGACGAAGGTACCAGCAATTGCGCTTGTTGACGTGGTCGACACGATATCGCCAACGGCTGCCCGCAGGCGTTTCGCCCTTGGGGGCGGAAAGACAATTGTCAGGCGCTGCCGTCTCCGCGCGCGCCAATGTGACAAGCGGAAAACTCGCGAGAACGTTGACGAAAGCGATTGCTGCGAATTTTGCGGTTCGGTTTGGCATGCGACTCTCCGGTGAACGCAATACTTTTCACCAGACTAACCTCGCCAAAAACTTGGGTCGTAATACGCCGCAAATCCGGACAGCATGGGGCTTAATTCGGGCTCGCACCCGTCGCTGCAAAGGCCGACAGAACAGACAAATCCTGCCTTAATTTTTCAGCACAATTCGTCCGACGACCTGTCCAGCTCGCAATGCATCGATCCATTTCTGGACGTCGGCCATGGGCTCTTCCCGCATCGGCGTCGGATTGACCTCGCCGGCGCGCGCCAGGGCCATCAGCTCGTGCGCCTCTGCAAGCGTGCCGACCATGAAACCTTCGACGGTCATCCGCTTATAGACCCATTGCACCATGGGCAGGCTGAAATTGCCGCCCATGAGACCCGAGACCACGATCTTGCCGCCGCGGCCCAGAACCGAAACCGCGAAAGCCATCGACTTTTCGTTGCCGGCAAAGTCGACAATTTCGTCGAAGCCACCTTCGGTTTCCTTGAGGATGCGACGGCTGATCTCCGGCTCCGACGGATCATAGGCGACGGCGGCGCCGTTCTTGAGCGCGGTCTCGCGCGCCGCTGCGCTCAGGTCTGCGACCGTGATCGGTTGCTTGAACATCGCTTTCGCAAACGCGAGTCCCATCATGCCGACGCCACCGAGGCCGATCAGCAAGAGGTTGCGCTGGCGCGGGCGGTCGACCAGTCGCTTCAGGGCGCCGTATGCAGTGACCCCCGAGCACATCAACGTTGCAGCCTGATTGACCGGCAGCGGATCGTACTCCAGCAGGTATTTGGCGTCCGGCACGAGGACGTGAGTTGCGAAGCCGCCATCGATGGTGACGCCAAGAAACCGCTGTTTGGCGCAGAGGTTCTCGTCACCTGCCAGACACTCGCGGCACTGACCGCAGCCGATCCAGGGAAATACCGCCCGTTTTGCGCCGATCAGATCATTCGAAACGTCGGCACCAACTTCCTCGACGATGCCCGCGATCTCGTGGCCAAGCGTGAACGGCAAGGTCATGCCGCGCGTGGTGTCGAGCTTCCTGCCGCCGCCGAGATCGGCATAGCCGTCCTGGATATGAAGATCGGAGTGGCAAAGTCCGCACCGCTCGATCCGGACCAGAACCTCACGGCCAACAGGCTTAGGCGCCTCGATCACCGTTTCGCACAGCGGCGCATCAAACTTGACCAGGGATTGGCGACGCATGAGCGGCATGAGATCTCTCCGGCAAGAGCTTCAGGTAGTATTGCGTATATGGGTCAATTCCCGCGCCATGGCAACAAAGCCGGAGACGGGGATGGTCTCGGCACGCCGGGTAAGGTCGACCTGCGCCGCGGCGGCCAGCCGGGCTGGATCGACGGCCAGCGATTTCAGGCTTTGACGCAACATCTTGCGCCGCTGGCCGAAGGCGGCGGCCGCGACCTGCTCCAGCGCGGGGCGCTCGCAGATGTCCGGCGCCTGTCGCGGCGTCAATCGCACGACAGAGGAGGTGACCTTCGGCTGCGGCACGAAGGCGGCAGGCGAAATATCGAACAGGATCTTGGTTTCGGCGCGCCAATTGGCGAGCACGCCCAGCCGTCCATAGGCTTCCTCGTTTTCGCGCGCCACGATACGCTCGGCGACTTCGCGCTGAAACATCAACACCATCATATCATACCAGGGCGGCCATGGTTCGATGGACAGCCACTCGACTAAAAGCGCGGTCGCGATGTTGTAGGGCAGGTTGGCAACGATCTTGGCACGCGTGGAGCCAAGCCATGGGCGCGGATCGAAATGCTGCGCGTCGGCGCAGACGATCTCCAGCCGCCCCGGATATCGCGCGGAAATTTCCTCAAGCGCGGGCAAAGCGCGCTCGTCGCGTTCGACCGCAATCACATGACGTGCGCCCATGGCCAGAAGCGCACGTGTCAGTCCGCCGGGTCCGGGCCCGATCTCGACCACGGTCGCATCATCAAGCGGGCCTGCGGCGCGCGCAATCTTGCCGGTGAGATTGAGGTCGAGAAGGAAATTTTGCCCGAGAGATTTGCGAGCCGAAAGCGAATACCGGCGAATGACCTCGCGAAGCGGCGGAAGGTCGTCGATAGCGCTCATGCGGGTCGAGCGTCAGCCATGCGGGCGGCCAGCCGGAGAGCCGCAATCAGGCTTGCCGGGTTGGCCTTGCCGGTTCCGGCGATATCGAAAGCCGTTCCGTGATCAGGCGAAGTGCGAATGAGCGGCAGCCCCAAGGTGACGTTGACGGCATCCTCGAAGGCCAGCGTCTTGATCGGGATCAGCGCCTGATCGTGGTACATGCAGATCGCGCAGTCATAGGTTTGCCGCGCCGCTTCGTGGAACATCGTATCGGCCGGCAGCGGTCCGCGAATCTGAAAGCCTTCCTTGCGCAGGATGTCGAGAGCGGGCGCAATGATCGTCTGCTCCTCCGTGCCCAGCGAGCCGTCCTCGCCCGCATGCGGGTTTAATCCGGACACTGCCAGGCGGGGGCGCGCGATCCCGAAACGGGATTTCAGAGCCGCCACGACGATGCGTACCGTCGAGACGATGAGGTCGGCCGAAAGCTGCGCCAGTGCCTCACGCAATGAGACATGAATAGTCACGGGTACGACCGCGAGCGTTGGCGACCACAACATCATGACAGGCTGCGGCGTCGAGCCCTTTGTGGCAGCGAGCTCGGCCAGGTATTCGGTATGGCCGGGATGGCGAAACCCGGCACGGTAAAGCACGTTCTTGGCAATCGGATTGGTGACGACTGCGCCCGCCCGCCCGGCCGTGACGTCCGCGACCGCGTGGCGGATAGAGGTCAGGGCCGCGTCTGCGCTGCTATCGTCGGGGCGACCAGGTTGGGCGGTTGCAACCTGACCAGTGGACACCACGGGCAAAGCTTGCGCGAACGCGCTGGCGGCATCTTCAGGGCGAAGCTCGGCCAGCGGGATATTCAAGCCAAGAAGCTTCGCCCGACGAGCGAGAGAGGCGGAATCCCCGAGCCAATAGAAGGCAGGCAGCTTGAGTTCGTCACGACACAGCCATGCCTTCAGCGTGATGTCAGATCCAATACCTGCGGGTTCGCCCGAGGTCAGCGCGAGGGGCTTTGCCATCGGTCAATGGCATTCAATCATCGCGGCCTTGCGGACTTCGGCCAGATACGATTTCGACTTCGCGTCGTATTTTTCGTTGTACATCTTTTCGCGAATTTCCCTCTTCTTCGGCGTATCGACCTTCGTCGGTTCCTTTGCGCACAGCGCAACCATCTCGATGCCCTGCCTGGTTATTTCGGGTGGCGTCAGATGACCGACCGGCGTGTTGTCCAGGATTTCGCGGAGCGAGGGAGGCAGGTCGGCCGAAGTCTTGATAACGGTTTCGCGTATGGCCGCATTCTGCATGCTTTTGAAGAACGCGTTTGCCTCCGTGCAGGTCTGGATGCGCGCTCGCAGAGCCTCGGCTTCCTTTTTGCGCGACTCGATGACCTCTTGCGATGAGCCGCGCGGCACGACCAGCACAATCGGCTGCATCTTGTATTCGAAGCCTTGGGTGTTATCGGGCGCTTGTTCGCCACCCTGTTCCTTGACTTTTTCCTCGACTTCCTTCTCTCCGACCTGGAGGCTTTCCTTGTATCGGCCGCGGACCAGATTGCTCCAGACCATATCAGCCTTGATACGCTGTTTGAGCGTCTCGACACGAATTCCCTGCGATTCGAGCGACTTCGTCAGTTGGTCCGGCGACAGATGCATCCGACCGCTCATGGCGGCATAGGATTGGTCGACATCGCTGGCCGAAGGATCGATGCTGAATTTCTTTCCTTCCCTGATCTTCACCTTCTCGTCGATCAGCTCGTTGAGCACGTCCTTGCGATCCGGCATTTTATGGGTGCTGAGCATCAGCAGCTTCGAGCGCTGCTCGATATCGAAATCGGTGATGGGATCTCCGTTGACCATGCAGGCGACCTGCTGCGCCCAGACCGGCAATGGAGATGCGGAAGCCAAAATAAGGACGGTGCCGCTGCCCAGGATGAGCGTTGAAAGCCTTCTGATGAATTTAACGGTCATGGTCATCTTCGGTAAGTTAGCCCAAGTCGGATGAAGCAGCCCTGAGATCACGTCGCGACCCGCAGATTCGCAAGGCGTTCGCTAGTCCTAAGCCCCCGCTGGAATTCCTTGCGTGCCGGCGCTTCTTGCCGTTCGGTTCCGCAAAGTAGACCTCACTTCTAGATTGCAGCGGCGGCTTGCCCGACACTGTCACGACGCCTGAGCGTGCCTCCGGCCAAGCTTATTCCCTCGGGCCAAGGACTTACTGCGACCCTTGCATCGTATTGGCAAGGGTGCGCAAGCCGAGCTGCAACATGAAAGCATGGCCAAGTATGGGCGGCGACGTCGCTGTCGCATACTCGTACGAGGTCACGTAATTGGCCGCCAGCACGAAGCAATCATCGACATAACCGGCACCGACGACATACTGATTAATCTGGTTGGCCACGAGGTCCCAGCGGGCAGCGCCTTGGGCGACCCAGTTCGTCGCAAGCTTGACCGAGCCGGAAACCAGAATGCCCTCACGGCGCGTCAGGTATCCGATATCAGGCTGCGCTGCATAGTCGCCATAAAGGACGCTGATCGACCAGCGATCGAAATTGGCCGACGCTTCGGTCTCGAAGCGTTGGATATTGCCGGTTGCCTGGTCGAATCGCGCCCGTGTCGAGATCGTGTAGATGCGGTTCGGCGAGTAGCTCACGCTCGCCACATAGTCCGATATCGGCGTCTGCAGTCCGGAATCGACCCCCGAATTGGCCATGTCCTGCACCGCGTAGGAGTTGAGGCCGAATAGCTGGTAGGACTGGCCGAACACCGCGGTGACCGATCCGCCACGGTCGAACTGGGTCGTCGCCTCGACGCCGGCATTCGCGCGCCCGCCGCCCTCGACGCGGTCCCAGCCGGAGAACTTGTTCACCTCGAACAGGTTGGAGGTATCAAACACCATGCTCTGGGCGTCTTCGTTCGGCAGCTTGCCGGCATAGGATTCGTTGGGGCGAATGATGACTTGGGCGATCGGCTCGATGGTGGTCGAGCCCCACGGCTGAACATTGATGAACGGATAGCGATATTCCATGCCGACCGCCGGCATCACCCGCAGCGCCTGGGTGTCGCCGGTGGGGAGGAAGTTCGAGACACCCGGCTGGTTGGAAATATCGGCGTTGATGGCATCGGCGCGCACGCTAGCGAAAGGCGTCCAGATTTCGCCGGCCGAGTCCGTGAACGAACGCCGCCAATCGACTTCGCCCGAGAGCCGCGAATAGGTGCCCGGCATGCCCCGCAGCAGGCAGTTCGCACGGGTGATGCTTTGCGCCGTGTCGGCGGTATTGAGCAGGCATGTTCCGTTGGCGGCCGCAGCCAGAGTTGTCGGGTCGAACGCCGCATCAGAGCGGCTCATGTTGATGAAGTTGGTCTTGTAGCTGACCTCGCCGCCCAGGATCGAATGGTTGAACACGTTGGCGTAGTCGACCACCGGCCAGATCACCGGCACCTGCGACTGGTTGCCGGAAAGGCTGAGATAATAGATCGTTCGCGCGTCGAAGTAGCTGCGGTTGCCCACCCCCGTCAGGTAAAGCTGCGAGGGCGCCTCCGTCGGAAGCGCCAGGAATGAGTTAAACACGTCCTGGTAGACGGAGAGGCGGTAATCGAACAGCATGTTGTAGTCCGATAACGCAACACCTTCCCAGCCCCAGACCCATTTGTCGTTCAGGGCAAACTCACCCTTGGTTTCAACGCCGCCGCGGAATTGCTTGTCACCCGGCTGCCCGGCATAGGCGCCTGGATCGAGTTGATCGATGCCGTAGGCGCGAATTTGGTACGAGCCGTCCAACAAGCGCTGACGGAACTCACCCTGGAGCAGCACGCCTTGCTGGGTCATGAAACGCGGAGTGAAAGTCGCGTCCATGTCTGGTGCAATCGCCCAATAGTACGGGGTCTCCATCGCATATCCGTACTGGGGAGTTTCCGAAAAGGCCGGCGTCAGGAAACCGCTCTTGCGCTTCACAGTCGGATCGGGGGCGGAGAAATAGGGCAGGTAGGCCATCGGAACGCCGAAGAACTCGAGTTGGGCGTTCTCGAAGTAGAGCATCTTGTCGAGTTGGTCGTGGATGATGCGAACAGCCTTGACCTGCCATAGCGGCGGCTTCTTCGGGTCGTCCCTACACGGCGCACACGCCGTGTAGACGCCGTTTTCGAAGACCGTGTAGTTGCCGTTCGAGCGGTCCGCGCGGGTCGCCGCCATGCGCGTGGAGTCGGCTGTGTCGACGTGAAGCGAATCGACAAAGCCGTCGCGATAGTCGTCACTGAGATCGATGACGTCGGCATAGGTGATCTTGCCATCCACATCAGTCATGCGGATGTTGCCTTCAGCATGCAGCCGCTTGGTCTTCTGATCGTAGATGACCCTGTCCGCTTCCACGCTGGTGCCGTTGTAGAACAGCTGGACGTTACCGACCGCCGACACCCGCGAATTGTTGTAGTCGTAATCGACCTCGTTGGCCTGAACGAGCATCTGGCCGTCATTGGCCGGTCGCTGCGTGACCGGCTTGGGCGGTCTCGGATTGTAGCTAAAGCTTTGCGCGAAAGCGGCGCGCGGCGTTGTCAGTCCAAGGGCAGCCGACAGCAGCAGACCAAGCGCAACGGCAAGAATCACCTTGCGGATGCCAGTCGCGCAAGCGCGCGCGCCGCGTCCGGCACCACTCTGGCGAAACGCAAGCAGTCCTCTTCGGAGGGCGGCGGGCGCAGCCACTAGCCGTCCTCCTGGTACAACAAGGCCAAAAAGCCGGTGAGGCCGCCAACGCATACGGGCAGCCACGCCGAAGCGATCGGATGCATCAACTCAGCCTTGCTCAAATCCTCGGTTACTTTGGATAGAACGTAGAGCAGAAAGCCCGCGCCCACGCCACTCAAAACCATCTTCTGGACACCGCCAAAACGGAAGAAGCGAAGGCTCACGCTGGCGGCCAGCATAACCATCGCAGCAAGCAAAAAAGGCTGCGCGATGAGCTTATGGTATTGCAGCCGATAGCCGGCGGTCGCAAATCCCGAACTCTCGGACGAGCGGATGTAGTCGGGGAGTTGCCAAAAAGACACAGTTTCCGGGGTGGAGAAGCTGTTCCGGACCTGGGCAGGCGAAAGACTGGTGGCCAGCGTAAAGGTGTCCTGGTCGACCGGTGGTCCGTTCAGTGTGAAGCGGCGGACCGATTTGAACAGCCAATGTCCCTTTTCGAGAGTCGCCTGTCGCGCCTCGATTCGTTCCTTGAACTGGTTATCATTGTCAAAGCGGAAAACGGTCAGTCCGGTTAGTCGAACGCCCTGTTGTTCACTGCGGGCGGCGTTGATAATGGCCTGTCCGTCGCTGTTGACCTGATTGATCCAGAACCCCGCCGCATCCTGCACGCCACCGCCCGGCGCGCTACCGAACAGCTTTGCTTCCATTCGCTTGGAAACCTCGCGAAGGTACGCGGACATCGGGTTGTAAGCGGTTGTCGCCAGGACCCCCATCACGAGCGCGCTGGCGAGAGCAGGGGCGATGAACTGCCACGCCGAAACGCCGGCTGCGCGCGCCACCACGAGTTCAAGACGTCGCGACAGCGCCAGGTAGCAGGTCATGGCCCCGATCAGGATGCAAAACGGCATCATCTTCTCGAGCAGCTGAGGGACCCGAAACAGCGATGTTTCAGCAACCGCGATGGCCGAAACATCCACAAGTCCGGAGGTTTTCCGCACCATTTCGATGTAGTCGACGAGCACCAGCAGCACGAAGATGGCAACAAAGACGCCGAGCGCCGATACCACGAAGCGGCCGGCGAAATAGCGTCCAAGCGTGTTGGTAACCATGCTCATGCGACGGCCGGCCGCCTAAAGAGCCGCAGAATTCGCTCATTTGATCGATTGAGGGCTTCAATCAGGCCGGCGGGCGGTTCGATCACGACGCCGGCGAGGATAATCCAGAAACTGATGCCGATCGCGGCAAACAGCATCAGATATTGAACGAGTGCGGCGGTCGGCGATTTCACCGTCAGGACCGAACAGGCGAATCCCGCCATCCGTAATCCGAAGACCGCAAGGATCGAGCCGCCGATCGAGAAGTTCCGGCTTTGCCGGGTGGTACGCGGCGCACCCAGGAAGGCGAAGGTGAGAGCGGCAAATGCAAACGGATAGATCGGCGACATGAAGCGATCGTGCAATTCGGCGCGAAATTGTCCGGGCAGTTGCTTGTAGATCGGATCGGATTCTTGCGGGGACATCAACTCCCAGAGATACCGTTCGCGAATGCCAAGCGTCACGTCGTGGCTCTGGTTGAATTTGGACATATCGAAGCCGTAGCGGCCGAACGCGACCAACGCCGGATCGCGTTTGCCCACCTCGAAACGCTCGAGATTTCCATCTTCGAGAATCAGGAACGATCCGTCCTGGTTCTTCACGACGGTGCCGTGGTCGGCGACTATGCTGACCCGTTCCTTAGGATCGCGGCGGTCATCGATGAAGATGCCCTTCAGCAGGCCACCAGGAAGCCGTTCGCGGATTCGAATGGTCAGATTCTGGTCAAGCTGGGCGAAGCGCCCCGGTTGCAGGACGTTGGTCAGCACGTCAGCGGTGATTTCCGCGTCCCATTGCTTGATCCGCCGCAGTCCTTCGGGGGCGAGATAGGCGGCGATAAAGGCGACCATCAGCGCGACCACGAGCGTTGCGAAGAGAAATGGCCGAAACAGCCGCACAGGTGAAAAGCCGGCCGCATTCATGACGATGATTTCCGAATCGGTCGCCAGCTTGTTCAGCGTGTGCGAGACCGCGATCATCAATGCGATGGGTGAGATAATCAGGACCAGCGCCGGAATGACGAGACTCGTGATGCCGAGAAAGGTCAGGATCGTCTGGCCCTGGCTTGTCATCAAGTCGATGCCGCGGAGCGCCTGCGTGATCCAGATGACGCCGGTCAGACTGACCAGGACCACCGCAAACGACGCCAGCGTCGTGCGAAAGATATACCTGTCGATCGACCCCATCGCTAACCGCACGATCCCATTCG
>NZ_DAIDJE010000001.1 GCF_027451485.1 Bradyrhizobium sp. | reverse complement strand
GACGACCAGAAGCCGGCCAGTTTCTGCTTGAGTAATGCAAGCGGTGGCGTCGGTGGCGGCACCTCTTCCGGATCTTCGGGCAGGCGAAGGCCGATCATGTTTACCCTTCCGCCGCTGATGCTGCGCGCGACCAGAACGATGCTGTCGAGCTCGAGCGCGGCGCCCTCTCTTGGTGCGTGGTCGAGATGGATGTCGAAATAATCGGCGAGCGTGAGGGCGGTTTCGTCGGGATTGATTCTGACGCCGTAGACTTCGGCCAGTTCGCTTAACGTATGCTCACCGGACACCGTGAAATCGCCGAGCAGATGCGGGTCGGGAGCTGAACTCGGCGGCATGTCGACGAAGAAGCGGTCGAGCGCCTCCGCCTTCTCCGGCGGCGCGAGCAGGTAGATGTAATCGCCAGGCCGAACCGGATCGGCCTCCGCGGGCGAGAGAATGTGCTCTTCGCGGATCACCAGCGTCGCCTTGGACCAGGACGGCGTGAGACCGCGCCGGAAAAACAGGCTTTTCGGCCGGACCGGATAGCCGACCAGTTGCTGCTCGAGTTGGCCGGGAAGGTCGAGCTCGACCCGGCGGGGACCGCGGTCAGAACGCGGCAGCGCGACATGGAGCCGCCGCGCGGCAGGCGCCAGCGTCCAGCCCTGCAACAAGAGTGAAATCACCACGATGACGAAAGCAACGTCGAAGTAAAGATAGGCTTTTGAGAGCCCGACCAGCATCGGGATCGATGCAAGAAAGATCGCGACCGCGCCGCGCAAGCCGGTCCAGGCGATGAAGAGTTTCTCGCGCCAATTGAAGCGAAACGGCTGCAGACACAGAAACACCGCGAGCGGACGCGCCACCAGCATCAGGACAAGCGCGATGACAATGGCAGGTCCAATGCTCACCATCAGGCGCTGCGGCGAGGCGAGAAGCCCGAGCAGCACGAACATGATGATCTGCGCCAGCCAGGTCGCGGCATCCAGGAACGTCACCAACGCATTATGCGCGCGCGTCGGCCGGTTGCCGATGATAATGCCGGCGAGATAGACCGCCAGAAACCCCGAAGCGTGGGCGATTTGCGCGGCGCCGAATATCACGAGCGCGGCCGTCAGCACGAAAGGTGCGTGCAAACCCTGCGGCAGGGCCACGCGATTGAGCGCCAGCACCACCAGCCTGCCGCCGGCAATTCCAGCCACCGCGCCCAACACCGCCTCCCGGCCGAGTTCCATCGCGACATGGGCGAAAGAACTGCCGCCGGAGGAAATCAGCTCGACCAGCATCAAGGTGAGAAAGACAGCGAACGGATCGTTGGTGCCGGACTCCGCCTCCAAGGTCGCACCGACGCGCGGCCGCAGCCGCAGGCCCTGCGCATGCACCAGCAGGAATACCGCTGCCGCGTCAGTCGAAGCCACTACCGCGCCGACCAGGAGCGCTTCGGTCCAGCTCAGATCGAGGATAAACCTGGCAACGGGTGCGGTGATCAGCGCTGTCAGCAGCACGCCGGCGGTCGCAAGCACCACGGATGGCGCCAGAACCGCGCTGATGCTTTGCAGACGGGTTCGCAGGCCGCCATCGAACAGGATCAGCGCGAGCGCCACCGATCCGACCAGATAGGTGCTGCGCAAATCGTTGAACTCGAGCTGCCCCGGGCCGGAATCCCCGGCCAGAACGCCGATCAGGAGAAATACCAGCAACAACGGCGCGCCGAAGCGAAGCGCCAGCAGGCTCGACAGGATGCCAGCCATGACAAGCACCGCACCGAGCAGGATGGCTATGCTGACCTGATCGAGAGAAGCCATGAGCGTTACGTAAATCCTTGTGAGCGCATCCTTATCGTCGCCGCGGTTGGACGCCAACCGATTTCTGCCCGGGCTTGCTTTTTCGCTTCATTACGCATCAAACCGCGTCACGGCGATAGCGCCAGTGGAGTGGTTATGTGAGAATCGCCCGAATCACGCCGCGCCTCGCGGCCTTCTGCCCGAGATGAGATTTGACGATGGCTTTGAACGACATCATCGAATACCTGCGAATGGTGGCGCGCTCCGTCGGCGCCGAAATCTCCTCCCCCTTTTTCTATCTCCAATTCGGTCTGATCCTGGTTGCCGCCGCGATGGCGCTGGCCGCCAACGCCGCATTTCGGGCGCGCGTCGATACCACTTCGCTCGCCAAGCGATGGCCGCTTCCGCTGCGGCGACTGGCGTATGTGCTGGTGCAAAGCCTTTCCACCGTCGTATTCGCGGTCCTGGTCATCGCCGCGCGGATCGTGATGTACCATTCCACTTGGCCGAGCCGCAGCTACATGCTGGTTGTGGCGGCCAAGCTCGCGCTGGCCTGGCTGATCATCCGCCTGATGACGTCGATTATCCGCAACGCGTTCCTGGTCAAGCTGGTCTCGATCACGGCCTGGGTGATCGCGGCGCTGAGCGTCATCAACCAGCTCGATCCGATGGCCGAGGCGCTCGATTCGGTTTCGGTCGTTCTGGGCGGGCTGCGCCTGACGCCGCTGCTCGTGATCAAGCTCGGTCTGATCCTGATCGCCGCACTCTGGGTCACCAATATCGCCAGCAATTTTGTCGAAAGCCGCATCAACCAGTCTTCGGACCTGACCCCGTCGGTCCAGGTGCTGCTGGTGAAGATCATCCGCATCGGGTTGATGGTGCTCGCGGTCGCGGTCGCGCTCAGTGCCGTCGGCATCAACCTGTCCGCGCTGGCCGTGTTCTCGGGCGCGGTCGGCGTCGGCATCGGTTTCGGCCTGCAGAAGATCGTCGCCAACTTCATCAGCGGCATCATTCTGCTCGCCGACAAGTCGGTTAAACCCGGCGATCTCGTCACCATCGGTGACAGCTCCGGGCGCATCAGCGCGATGAAGACGCGCTATATTTCGGTGGCCGCCGGCGATGGCCGCGAATTCCTGATTCCGAACGAGGACCTCGTGACGCAGAAGGTCACGAACTGGACCTACACCGACAAGAACACGCTGGTGAAGGTGACATTCGGCACCAACTATGAGTCCGACCCGCGGCGAGTGTGCCAGTTCGCCGTCGAAATCGCGGCGGCGGCCCCCCGCGCCATCAAGTCAAAGCCACCGAACTGCATCCTCACCGATTTTGCCGAGACCGGCATGAAGTTCTCCCTGACCTTCTGGATCGCAGACCCCGACGGCATGGACACCGTCAAGAGCGAGGTGATGCTGATGCTGTGGGACACGTTCAGGCGCGAGGGCATCAAGGTGCCTTACCCGGTGCGCGAGCTCCGGATCCGCGGCGGTGCTCTGCCGGTGGACACGTCGGTGGAAGTCCCGGATTGACACCGCTACCGGGGGTTCCGGAGCTCCGTCCAACTTGCACTGCCGGCGCTAATCACTAAATTAGGCGCATTGGCCAGCCCTCCCCACGAGACACGATCCATCCATGAGCTATGTCGAGGCGTCAGATACCTCCCTGCGCAAAACCGGGCAGATCAAGCTGCATGGCGCGGGTGCCTTTGCCGGCATGCGCAAGGCGGGCGCGCTGGTGGCAAAATGCCTCGACGAACTGACGGACATCGTCAAGGCCGGGATGCCGACCTCGAAAATCGATGATTTCGTCCGCGAATTTGCCTTCAGCCATGGCGCCTTTCCGGCGACGCTGATGTATCGCGGCTATCGCTACTCGACCTGCACGTCGATCAACCATGTGGTGTGCCATGGCATGCCCGGTGACCGCGCCCTCAAGGAAGGCGACATCGTCAACATCGACGTCACCTTCATCGTCGATGGCTGGTACGGCGATTCCAGCCGGATGTATGCGATCCAGCCGATCGCGCGAAAGGCCGAGCGGCTGATCGAGGTGACCTACGAGGCCATGATGCGCGGCATCGCCGCCGTCAAGCCGGGCGCCACCACCGGTGACATCGGCTATGCCATCCAGAGCTACGTCGAGCCGCAAGGCATGAGCGTGGTGCGGGATTTCTGCGGCCATGGACTGGGGCGGCTGTTCCACGACGAGCCGAACATCATTCATGTCGGCCGGCCCGGCGAAGGCGTACCGCTCCGGCCCGGCATGTTCTTCACCATCGAGCCGATGATCAATCTTGGCAAGCCGCACGTGAAGATCCTGTCCGACGGATGGACCGCCGTGACGCGGGATCGCTCGCTTTCCGCCCAATTCGAGCATTCGGTCGGCGTGACCACAACCGGCGTCGAAGTGTTCACGCTGTCGGAACGTCACAAGGAAAAGCCGCCGGCGCAGGCGTGACTTGCTGCGGCGACATAGCCGCTCACCCAGCAATTTTCTCCAAGCCATGACCTCGGTTTGCGGCGAGCCTAGTGCCCGCTCTCCGAAGTTCGTGCTCCATCGCAGCAACCACTTTCACGAACGTCGGAAAGTCATGGGCACTCGTACACCTGTTGATCCGAGTACCGCTTTATCGATCTGAACTCCCTGATTGAATTCGCCGCTTGTGGTGCAGGGATTTCAGATCGGCGGGACTAGCCGCAGAACGAGGCATCTCCTGGAGAACATCATGGCAAAAGCTTCCCTCTCCTTCATCGAAGCGCTGTCCGGCACCGATGGTCCGGCGCCGGATCGT
Source organism: Bradyrhizobium sp. (assembly GCF_027451485.1). Classification (GTDB taxonomy): domain Bacteria; phylum Pseudomonadota; class Alphaproteobacteria; order Rhizobiales; family Xanthobacteraceae; genus Bradyrhizobium. The sequence continues at coordinate 44,088 of NZ_DAIDJE010000001.1, read as the reverse complement.
GCCGACAAGATGATGCTTTACGGGAGGTTCGTCGGCGCATGGGACGGAACGGTCACGAGATATGGCGCCAACGGCGAGCGATTCGATTCAAGTGCGGAAGTGCATTTCGGTTGGGCGCTCGAAGGACGCGCCATTCAGGACGTCTGGATCGTGCCCTCGCGTCTTGGCCGCACTCCCGGTGAGCCCGACAGAATGTTCGGCACGACGTTGCGCATCTATGATCCGCAGCACGATTGCTGGGACATCACTTTCGTCGATCCGGTCCGGCAAACACACGACCGGATGATTGGCCGCCAGGCCGGCCCCGACATTATCCAGGAGTACCGCAAGGCTGATGGCGCGATCTGCCAATGGTGCTTCTTCGAGATCACGGCCAATTCCTTTCATTGGGTCAGCCGCGAATCGATCGACGAGCGGCAGACCTGGCGCCTCACCGGCGAGTTTTATCTGAGGCGCAGGACGCAAGCCTGAAGCGCGCGGAGTTGCATTGTGACCGGCCGCAGCCCGGCCATGACCGTACTTCCCGGTTGCAAAACTCGCCCGCCACGGCACATTGGGGCCGATGGGCAGCGAGAGTACCGATCCTGTTGACAAAAAGCCGGCACGCGACGAGCCGCCGCACTATCACGGCCATCGCGAGCGGCTACGCGCGCGTTTCCACGACGCGGGGGCAGATGCGCTGAGCGATTATGAGCTGTTGGAAATGGCGCTGTTTGCGGCATTGCCGCGGCGCGACACCAAGCCGCTTGCCAAGGCGCTCCTGAAAAGATTCGGCTCCTTCGCCGAGGTCGTGCACGCGCCGGAAAACCTGCTGCGCGAAGTCGACGGCATCGGTGAGGCCTCGATTACCCAGCTCAAGTTGCTGGCCGCGGCGGCGGGACGCATCGCCAAAGGCGAGATCAAGCGAAGCCTCGCCCTGTCGTCCTGGAATGACGTCATCGCCTATTGCCGCAGCGACATGGCGTTTGCCGAGAAGGAGCAGTTTCGCATCCTTTTTCTCGACAAGCGCAATCAGCTGATCGCCGACGAGGTGCAGCAGACCGGCACGGTGGATCATACGCCGGTCTATCCGCGCGAGGTGATCAAGCGGGCGCTGGAATTATCCGCAACTGCCGTGATCCTCGTCCACAACCACCCCTCCGGCGATCCCTCGCCCTCGCAGGCGGATATCCAGATGACGAAGGCAATCATCGGCATTGCAAGCCCGCTCGGCATTTCCGTGCACGACCACATCATCGTCGGCAAAAACGGGCACGCCAGCCTGAAAGGGATGCGGCTGAATCTAGCCTGCGCGCCCGCTCGGCTTCGTGCATTTACCATCCGTTAACTCTCCGCTTCGCGTTTTCCGGAATGCGTGAGAGAGTACCTCACTCATCGACTGAGCGGGGATCGATGTGATGCACACAATTGAGCGACTACACGGCGCGGCGCGACGGCTGTTGGATCCGGCGCGCCTGATCGACAAGTTCCTGGATTGGGTCGATGAATTGAGCGACCAGATCGCGATCGACGTTACTCACCCGGATAGCTCAGCGAACGGCGAAGCGGACGGTCTTACTGCCGTACCATGATCAGCGGATCGGCGCTGTCGGGCACGAGGCGCCACTGCGCGTTGTCGTCGGCCTCGAACTGCCAGGTCTCGCCCTTGTCGGACATCAGCAGGATCTGGCCGTGATCGAGCCTCCAGTGCGTCGGCGCGAACGCGGCGACCACCGGATCGCATTTCGGCTTCAGGAACACCTGAAAATCGTTCTGGCCAGCATCGGTATTGGTCAACGTCAGGCCGCAAATGGTCTGACCGTTGCCGCGCACCATCGCCCAGTCGCCGATCATCTGGTCCATCGATTTCGCGAGCGAGCGCGCCGCAACGAGGTTCTGCAGGATAAAGACGCCCTCGCCCTGCCGCACCCCTTCGAAGATGCCGCTTTCGACCTCGGTGAAGTCGACCACCGGCTCGCCGCCCGCATCCTGCAAGCGGACGATATCAAGCCCCTTGACGCTCCAGGCAGCGATATCCTTGGCGAAGGGCAACGCCTTGGCGCAGCCTGGCTCAAGCTCGAGTTTCAGGCCCTGCGGTGTCGCGTCGCCTTGCAACGTCACGACGCAGGTCCTGCTGCGGTCCGCGGTGGCCAGTTCCCACTGGCCGATCATGTCCTTTTTCAGCGCTGCCGCATCCTGCGCGGCGACCGGGTGTCCGCAGACAAGCGGCGCCGCCAGGATGATGGCCGCAGCGCGCCGCATCAGCGCCCCGTCACCGGAGTTTCCGCAATCGGGGTCAGCGGCAGCTTGCCTGCGAACCAGGCTTTCAGGTTGTCGACCACGAGCTGATCCATGGCGTTGCGGGTGACGACGGACGCGGAGCCGATATGCGGGAGCAGCACCACATTCTGCATCGCCTTCAGTTCGTCCGGTACGTCGGGCTCGTTGGCGAACACATCGAGACCCGCGGCCAGAATCGTTCCCGACTTCAATGCCGCGATCATTGCCTCTTCATCGACGACCGAGCCGCGCGCGACATTGATGATGACGCCGCGCGGGCCGAGCGCCTTGAACACATCGGCGTTGATCATTTTCGCCGTCGACGGACCGCCGGGTACGATTACCATCAGCGTGTCAACGGCTTTCGCCATCTCGAGCAGGTCGGGATAGTGCTTGTATTTGAGACCCGCGACCGGATTGCGCGTATGATAGACCACCGGTACCAGCGATGCCTCCAAGCGCCGCGCGATCGCCTGGCCGATCCGGCCCATGCCGACGAACCCGACCGTACGGTCGCGCAGCGAGCCGACGCTCAATGGGTATTGCTGCGTGGTCCAAAGCCCGGAGCGCAGGTAGCGGTCGGCCTTGACGAATTCGCGCAAGGTCGCGATCAAAAGGCCCATCGCGATGTCGGCGACCTCCTCCGTGAGAACGTCCGGCGTATTGGTCACGATAATGTTATGCTCGCGCGCATAGTTTGCCTCGACGTGATCGTAGCCGACGCCGAAGGACGCGACGATTTCGAGCTTCGGGAACATCGCCATCACGCCCCCGTCGCATCGGGCGGTGCTGTAGGTCACCGCGGCGCCTCTGATCTTTGCGGCGACTGCCGGGCTGATGCGCTCGAGATCCGCGCGCGTCTCTGCGGGATGAAGCACGTATTGATCGGAAAACCCTTTGTCGATGATCGGCTTGCTCGGGCCATAGATCAGAAGATCGATCTTCTCCGATGAAATATTTCCGCCCGCCATTTAACTTTCCTTTCCAATCGCACTTTCGTGCCAGCGCCGCAGCAACAGGTGCGAGGTTAGCGCCAGCAGGCCATAAATGACAATTCCGGCAGCCGAGAGCAACAGCAAGGCCGCGAACATTCTGGGAATGTTGAGCCGGTAGCCGGACTCGGCGATCCGATAGGCGAGTCCCGATCCCGCGCCAGCGGAGCCCGCCGCAATTTCCGCCACGACGGCACCAATCAGTGACAGGCCGCCCGCGATGCGAAGCCCGCCAAGCATGAACGGCAGCGCAGCCGGCAGTTTGAGAAGACACAGGGTTTGCAGGCGCGAGGCGCCATAAAGCTGGAACAGGCCGGCGAGATTTCGATCCACCGAGTTCAGACCGAGCGTCGTGTTGGACAACACGGGGAAGAAGGCGACGATGAAGGCGCAGACCACCACGGCGGTGGCTTGCGACAGGTAAATCAACAGCAGCGGCGCGATCGCGATGACAGGGGTGACCTGCAACACCACCGCGTAGGGAAACAGCGAGTATTCCAGCCACCTCGAGAGATTGAACAGCAGCGCCAGGGCGATGCCGCCGATCGCGGCCGCGATAAAACCTTCGAAGGTGGTCAACAGCGTGGTGAGCAGCGATTGCGACAGCACGCCCCAATCACGGACCAGCGTAGCGAAGATGGCCGATGGAGCAGGCAGGACGTAAGGCGGGATGTCGTTGACCCGCACCACCAGCTCCCACATGGCGATGCCGGCCGCGAGCACAAGGATGGGAAGCGCAAGGCGAACGAGGCGCAAGCTGCCACTATCCTGACTCGCGGGGACAGCGGCAGGCGAGGGAGCGGCCTTGGGCGGGCTCACGAGGATCGCTCCGAATAGGCAGGCGCCAGCGTCTCCGACACCTTGCGGCAATAGCCCGCATAGTCGGCGGAGGTGCGAAACGCCTCGCCGCGCGGCTCGGCGGCTTCGATGGCAATTTCAGCGGCAACGCGTCCGGGCCGCGACGTCATCACCATTATCCGCTGCGACAGATAGACTGACTCGAAGACGGAATGAGTGACGAAAATGACGGTCTTTTGCAGGCTACGCCATAACGCCAGAAGATCGTTGTTGAGGCGGAAGCGCGTGATCTCGTCGAGCGCCGCGAACGGCTCGTCCATGAGGAGGATATCGGGATCGGTGACGAGCGCACGGGCAAGCGACACCCGCATCTTCATTCCGCCCGATAATTCGCGGGGGTAGCTGTCAGCAAATTCGCGAAGCCCGACCTGCGCCAACGCCGCGTCGATGCGTTCTCTGGATTCCAAAGGCGGCACATGCGCCAGTTTCAGCGGCAGCCGCACATTCTCGCGCACGGTCGTCCACGGCATCAGCGTCGGCTCCTGAAACACGAAGCCGATCGGATGGCGCCCGTTCTCCGTGCGAGCCGGCCGCGTCACATTGACGGTGCCCGAGGTCGGGCCGCTGAGGCCGGCAATCAGGCGGAGCGCGGTGGACTTGCCGCAGCCGGATGGCCCGAGCAGGGACACGAATTCGCCGCGGCGCACCGCAAGATCGATCGGCCCGAGCGCGACGACGCCGTTGTCATATGCCTTGACGACATCGCGCAGATCGACCGCAAGGCCTGCGGGATCAACGTCTGACCCTCTGGAAGCCGCCGAGTTCGCCATTCGCGGCAGCCTAATTCTTCGGCCGCAGGTCGAGGCCGACGCCCTTGTTGACAAAACGTAGCGTGTAGGACTTGCGATAGTCGATATCGGAGCGGACGACATGGGCCCGCACCATCTTGTCGAAGAAGCTCGCCATCCGCGCATCGTTGATGGCGCCGATACCGTCGTGCAAGGCATCGCCGGAATCGACGATCCCGTATTCCTTCATCTTCGCGACGGAGAATGCGAGCATTTCGTCGGTCATTTCCGGATTGAGCTTCTTGATCATCGCGTTCGCCGCAGTGTTGTTGCCATAAAGGTAATTGTACCAACCGATCATCGAAGCGCTCACAAAGCGCTGTACCAGATCAGGCTTCTTGTCGATGATATCGCGGCGCGTTTCGATCAGGGTCGAATAGGTATTCCAGCCGTAGTCGGCGAGCAGGATGATGCCGGGCTTGAACCCGGCTGCCTTCTCGACTCCATAGGGCTCCGAAGTGACATAGCCCTGCATCGCACTGTGCTTGTCGGCAATAAACGGCTGGGAATTGAAGGTGTAGGGTTTCACGTGGTCTTCGCTAAATCCATATTCCGACTTCAGCCACTGGAAATAGCTCGAAATGCCCTCCTTTGAGACGAACAGCGTCAACGGCTTGAGCTCCTCGAGCTTTGTGATCCTGGACTCCGGATGGGTCAGGAATACCTGCGGATCCTTCTGGAAGATGGCCGCCACCGTGACCACCGGCACGTTGTTGGCAACCGCATCGAACGACATCAGCGTATTGGCGGCCATGAAGAAGTCGATCCTGCCCGCGATCAGGAGCATGCGGTTGTTCTCGTTCGGACCGCCGGGCACGATCGTAACGTCGAGGCCATATTTCTCGTACGTGCCGTCGGCCAAAGCCTGATAGAACCCGCCATGCTCCGCTTCGGGCACCCAGTTGGTGCCAAAAGACACCTTGTCCAGCTTGGTCTGGGCGTATCCCGGCGCTCCCGCTACCACCATGGCCACCAGGAAAGCCGCTAACATCGGCGGCCGGAAGGATAGCTTCATGGTTGGACTCCGTTGGCCGTTTGGCCGCATGATGGGCGCGATCGGATACCCCATACAAACTATCTTTGCGCCATGACTTCAACCCTCCCGCCCCGCGACTGGAATGACCTTGGCCGGCTCGATCCGGCGGGTGACGATCGCGCGCGCTGGATCGCCGTGCTGCCGCTGGCCGCGACCGAGCAGCATGGACCGCATCTCCCACTTGAAACGGACGTCTTGATTGCGCAGGCCTATCTGGCTCGCGTACGCGAACTGCTCGCCGATACAATGCCGGTGACCTTTCTTCCGATCGAGCCGATCGGAATCTCGTCCGAGCATACCGACTTCCCGGGGACGCTGACGCTGTCGCCGCAAACCGCCATCAAGAACTGGATCGGACTCGGCGAGAGCGTCGCGAACGCCGGCCTCAGAAAGCTCGTCATCGTCACCAGCCATGGCGGCAACAGCGCGGCGATGAGCCTGGTGGCGCAGGAGCTGCGCACCCATGCCAGGATGCTGGTGGTGACAACCGCCTGGGGCCGGCTCTCGGCGCCTGAGCAACTGTTTCCCGCTGAGGAAATCGAGCACGGCATTCACGGGGGCGCTGTCGAGACGTCGATCATGCTGGCGCGCCACGGCGAACACGTGCGGCGCGAAGCGATGGCCGATTTTCGTCCCTCAACGATCGCCATGAAGAACGAGTTTCGCTGGCTCTCCGCGCAGCGGCCCGCCCCATTTGCCTGGCAGACCCAGGACCTTCATCCTAGCGGCGCGGTGGGCAACGCGACGCTCGCCTCCGCGGAGAAGGGGGAGGGCCTGATCGATCAGGGCGCGCGCAGCTTCTGCGAATTGCTGACCGAGGTCGACCGGTTCGACCTGGAGCGTTTGTCCAACCGTCCGCAACGCTGAGTTCCGTTCTGGGCCCGCCGGCGGGCGGCACCGGGCGCATCCCTCACGGGGGCCGATTGACATAGAATAGGGGGGTACCCTATGTTCGTCCGACAATGTCCCACACTATCAAAGAGAAAAGGAAGCTGATCGCGCGCGTCGGCCGCATCCGCGGCCAAGTGGAAGCGATCGAGCGGGCGCTGGCGGAAGAGGCTGGATGCGAACGCATCATGCATTTGATCGCGGGGGTCCGCGGCAGCGTTGCCGGATTGATGGCCGAGGTGGTCGAGGACCATATTCGCACCCATCTGGTGGACCCGGAGAGGAATCCAGGCGCCCTCAACTCGGAAGCCGCCGATCAACTCATCGATGTGGTTCACACCTATCTGAAGTGAGACGAACATGACGGAGCAAGGCACAGTCTTACAGGCGCCGCCCCACGACCACGTGTTTTTGGGCCGTGACCACGCGCGCGCAGAGCGGCGGACCTGGGCGGTGATTGTCCTCTGCACGGCCATGATGGTGGCCGAGATCGTCGGCGGAGCGCTCTTCGGGTCGCTGGCCTTGATCGCCGACGGTCTTCACATGTCGACCCATGCCGGCGCGCTGCTGCTCGCCGCGCTCGCCTATACCTTGGCGCGCAGATACGCGTTCGACCCCAATTTCACCTTCGGAACCGGGAAGTTCGGCGACCTCGCCGGATACTCCAGCGCCATCGTCCTGGCGATGATTGCGCTTCTGATCGGCTATGAAGCAGTGCTTCGTTTCCTCAATCCGGTTCCGATCGCCTTCAACGAGGCGATCGTGATCGCGGCGCTCGGTCTTCTGGTCAATATCGCCAGCGCCTGGCTCTTGGCCGGCGGCCATGACCACGGGCACGGCCATGGTCACGGCCACGCGCATCACCACGATCATCCGCACGACCACGACCATGACGACGACCATCACCACGACCACGATCATGACCACGCCCGCGCGCGCCACCACCATGACAACAACATGCGCGCGGCTGTGGTTCACGTCGCGGCCGATGCCGCGGTCTCGGTTCTGGTCATTATCGGCCTGCTCTTGGCCCGCACGTTTGGCTGGCTCTGGATGGATCCGCTCGCCGGACTGATCGGTGCGCTGGTGATCGCAAGCTGGTCGGTTGGGCTGGTGCGCGACACCGGGGCGATCCTGCTCGACCGCGTGCCAGACGCCGGGATGGCCGAGAAGGTCAGGCGCGCCATCGAAAGCGAGGGCGACCGGGTCACCGACCTGCACCTCTGGCGGCTGGGGCCGGGGCATCTCGGCGCGATCGTTTCGATCGCGACATCGGCACAGCGCGGGCCTGCCCATTACCGGCAGCGGCTGGCGCATCTTGCCGACTTGTCGCATGTCACCGTCGAAGTTCAGCACCGCCCGTAAATCGGCGGTTGACAGCAGCAAGCGCCGGGCGTAGGTGCCGCGCGTCACTGTAAAATTAGTGTCAACTAAATCCTCCAATCCTGACAAGCAGGCATATCAACCGGCCATGGGCAGTACCGCCTTCGGCGACGTCAACCCGGCTCTGACCGGGACGGCGGAGCCGGCAACATTCAGAATTGATCGCGCTCGCTTAAGCCGCGTGAGGATTGGCGGTCCGGCCTAAAGGACTGTTCGCTCTCCGGCCAGCCGCGCTGATCGCGGAAATGGAAGTGAGCGATGTCTAAAGTGAACAGCCAGGGGTTCCCGGCGGGAAGGCAGTCCGCATGACGCTGGACGATATCCTGACGCCGAGGCTGGGACAGGCGCTGCGGCCGAACATTTGGGACATCGTCGCGCTCGTGCTCGTCGTCGGGGCGATGGTACTCATTGTCTATGGCGGCGCGCAGACGACACTTCCGCTGTCGGCGCTGGACGCCTCGCCGGTTTCACTCGATCCGGCCCATCTGCCGGTGTACGCGCTGCGCACGACCATGCGCATGCTGCTCGCCATCGTGTGCTCGATCATCTTCACCCTTTGCTACGCCACGCTCGCTGCCAAGAGCCGCCGGGCGGAGATGGTGCTGATCCCGCTGCTCGACATCCTGCAATCGGTGCCGATCCTGGGCTTCCTCACCTTTACGGTCGTATTCTTTCTGAATCTGTTTCCTGGTCAGGTGTTCGGGGCCGAATTGGCCTGCGTGTTTGCGATCTTCACCAGCCAGGCCTGGAACATGACCTTCAGCCTGTACCAGTCGATCCGCAACGTACCAAAGGATCTCGAGGAGGCCTCGCAGAGCTTTCATCTCTCGGGATGGCAGCGTTTCTGGCGCCTCGACGTGCCTTTCGCCATGCCCGGCCTGATCTGGAATACGATGATGTCGATGTCAGGCGGGTGGTTCTTTGTCGTGGCCTCGGAGGCGATCACCGTCGGCAACACCACGGTCACCTTGCCCGGGATCGGCTCCTATGTCGCTCTCGGGATCGAGAAGCAGGACCTGCCGGCGATCGGCTATGCCATACTGACCATGCTGCTCGTGATCATTGCCTATGACCAGTTTCTTTTCCGTCCCGTAGTAGCCTGGGCCGACAAGTTTCGCTTCGAGCAGACGGCGTCCGGCGCCGCACCAAGTTCCTGGATGCTCGATCTGTTCCGCCGCACGCGTGCCTTGCGGGCACTCACTGCGCCCTTCGCGGCTACCAACAGGGCGTTTTCAAACCTCCACGTGAGATTGCCGGAAGGGCTGCGGTTGCCCGTGACCACCCGCTCGCCGTCGCGCCTCGTCGATGCGCTCTGGCTCGCCTTGATCGCGGTCGCGACCGGCTATGCCGGCTGGCTCGCCTACCGGTTCATGTCGAGGACGCTGAACCTGGGGGACCTGTTTGCTGCGGTGGGCGACGGCTTCATCACGCTCGTCCGCGTCCTTGTGCTGATCTCGCTGGCCTCGCTGATCTGGGTACCAATCGGCGTCTGGATCGGCCTGCGGCCGAAATTCGCCGAACGCGTGCAGCCCCTGGCGCAATTCCTGGCCGCTTTTCCGGCTAACCTCGCCTTTCCGGTGTTCGTGGTGATCATTGTGCGCTACGACCTCAATGCCAACATCTGGCTGAGCCCACTGATGATCCTCGGCACCCAGTGGTACATCCTGTTCAATGTGATTGCGGGCGCCAGTGCTTTCCCGAGCGATCTTCGCGAGGCAGCCGGCAGCTTCCACCTGCAGGGATGGCGGTGGTGGACCAAAGTGATCCTGCCCGGAATCTTTCCCTATTACATCACCGGTGCCATCACCGCCTCGGGTGGATCGTGGAACGCTTCCATCGTCGCGGAAGTGGCGAGCTGGGGCAACACTCACCTGATGGCCAGGGGGCTTGGTTCCTATATTGCGCAAGCGACGGCGGCCGGCGATTTTCCACGCGTCGTGCTCGGCATCGTCGTGATGTGCGTCATCGTCACGTTGTCCAACCGGCTGATCTGGAGACCGCTCTACGCCTTCGGAGAACGCCGCCTTCGCCTCGGATAATGCTAGGGAATCCTTATGCTCGACACCTCCAAAGAAGCCAACCTGCTCGATATCCGTGGCGTCTGCCGCTCTTTCCCGAAGGGCAGCGGCGAGGAGATCCTGGTTCTCGAAAAGGTCGACCTGACGATCCGGTCTGGCGAGATCGTCGGCCTGCTCGGCCGCTCCGGTTCCGGCAAGTCCACGCTGTTGCGCATAATCGCAGGTCTCATCGCGCCGACGGCGGGCGATGCCAGATGCCGAGGAGAAACCATCATCGGACCTCCGAACGGCGTCTCGATGGTGTTCCAGTCCTTCGCCCTGTTTCCGTGGCTGACGGTGTTGCAAAACGTCGAACTCGGCCTGGAGGCGCTGGGCATCGAGAACGCCGAGCGCCGCAAGCGCGCATTGGCGGCGATCGACCTGATCGGCCTCGATGGATTTGAATCCGCCTATCCGAAGGAATTGTCAGGCGGAATGCGCCAGCGCGTCGGCTTCGCCCGCGCACTGGTCGTACATCCAGACCTGCTCTTGATGGACGAGCCGTTTTCGGCGCTTGACGTGCTGACGGCCGAAACCCTCCGTACCGATCTGATAGATCTCTGGATCGAAGGCCGCCTGCCGATCAAATCGGTCTTGATGGTGACGCACAACATCGAGGAAGCCGTGCTGATGTGCGACCGCATCCTGGTGTTTTCCTCCAATCCCGGCCGCGTCGCTTCCGAGATCAAGGTGGACCTGCCGCATCCGCGCAATCGGCTCGACCCGGCCTTCCGCCAGCTGGTCGACAGCATCTATGCTCGCATGACGCAGCGCCCCGAACCGAAGGCGCCGACCCTCGAAGGCATTCATGGTACCGGCGTCGGCATGGTTCTCAACCACGTCTCCTCCAACGTGCTGTCGGGCCTGATCGAGACGCTGGCCGCGCCGCCCTATAACGGGCATGCGGACCTGCCGGTTCTCGCGGGCCACTTGCAACTCGAGGCGGACGAAATCTTCCACCTCGGCGAGTCACTGCAGCTTTTACGCTTCGCCCAGTTGAGCGAGGGCGATCTGATGCTGACTGATGCCGGCAAGCGCTTTGCCAACATGGAAACCGACGCGCGCAAACGGCTGTTCGCCGAGCACATGATCAACTACGTGCCGGTGATCGGCCTGGTGCGGCGGGTGCTCGACGAACGGCCTTCGCACACCGCACCCGAGGCGCGCTTCCGCAATGAGCTGGAAGACTACATGAGCGAGCAGGCGGCAGACGAAACCCTCAAGACCATCGTGTCATGGGGACGTTACGCCGAGCTGTTCGCCTATGACGAACAGTCGGAGACCTTTAGCCTCGAAAATCCGCACTAGCGCCCGCTTTCCGAAGTTCTCGTGACACCTCAGCACCCACTTTCACGAACTTCGGAAAGTCATGGGCACTGGCTAATTTACTGATTCGAGTACCGCGTTATCGATCTGAAGTCCCTGATCGAATTCGCCGCTTGTGGTGCAGGGACTTCAGATCGGCGGTACTAGCCACGAGCGTAGTTCCTGCGCACGCGCTGCTTTCGAGAGGACGCCCCGCACCTGTTCAAATCACCGGCGCAAAGCTATCCGGCCGCGCCATCGCCCAGGCCTCGGCGAAGCGCGGATCGCTCGTACCGTCAATTAGCTCGCCCGGACGAAGCGCGGGGTAGAGCTTGGCAAAGGTCAGCACTTCGGTCGTCGAGGTCCGCTGCGAGAAGTGGATCGGCCGAAGGTCCTGCGGATGATCGAGCCCGGCGGCAGCCAGAAGCTCCGCCAGCGCGTGCAGCGTGGCATGGTGATAGTTGAACACCCGCTCAACCTTGTGCGGCACCACCAGCGCGCGGTTGCGCGAGGGATCCTGCGTCGTCACCCCGGTCGGGCAGCGATCGGTATGGCAGCTCAGCGACTGGATGCAGCCGAGTGCGAACATGAAGCCTCGTGCCGAATTGCACCAGTCGGCGCCGATCGCCATGGCGCGGGCCATGTCGAAGGCGGTCGCGATCTTGCCGGACGCACCGATGCGGATGCGGTTTCGCGCATTGATGCCGACGAGCGCATTGTGGACGAAATTGACGCCCTCGCGCATCGGCATGCCCAAGTGATCCATGAACTCGAGCGGCGCCGCGCCGGTACCGCCTTCGTTGCCGTCGACTACGATGAAATCGGGATAGATGCCGGTCTCCAGCATCGCCTTGCAGATTGCCAGGAACTCCCAGGGGTGACCAATGCACAATTTGAAGCCCGCCGGCTTGCCGCCGGACAGGCGTCGCATTTCGCCGATAAAGGCCATCATCTGAAGCGGTGTCGAAAATGCCCGGTGCGTCGCCGGCGAGATGCAGTCCTCGTTCATCGCAACGCCGCGGATACGTGAAATCTCCTGCGAGACTTTGGCTGCCGGCAACACGCCGCCGTGGCCCGGCTTGGCGCCCTGGCTCATCTTGAGCTCGACCATCTTGATCTGCGGGTCGACGGCAATGCGCGCAAACTCATCTGCATTGAAGGAGCCGTCGAGGTTACGGCAGCCGAAATAGCCGGAGCCGATTTCCCAGATCAGGTCGCCGCCGTTTTCGCGGTGATAGGGGCTGACACCTCCCTCGCCCGTATCATGCGCAAAGCCGCCCTTCTTCGCGCCCGCATTAAGCGCGCGCACCGCGTTTGGGCTGAGCGCGCCGAAACTCATCGCCGAAATGTTGAATACCGAAGCTGAATACGGCTTCGTGCAATCCGGGCCGCCGATGGTGATGCGGAATTTCTGGTCGGCATGAACCTTCGGTGCCACCGAGTGATGAATCCATTCATAGCCTTCGCGATAGACGTCCTCCTGGGTGCCGAACGGCCGCTTGTCGAGCACCATTTTCGCGCGCTGATAGACCACGGCGCGGGTATCGCGCGAGAACGGCATGCCGTCCTTTTCGCTCTCGAAAAAGTATTGCCGCATCTCGGGGCGGATCTCCTCAAGCAGAAAACGCAAATGGGCCGATATCGGATAGTTGCGCAGCACGGCATGGCTCTTCTGCATCAGATCGCGAATGCCAAGCAGCGTAAGCGCGCCAAAGATCAACAGCGGGATCAGCACCAGATCGAATGCCTTGTGATCGGCGAGACCGATGCCGAGCAGCAGCGCTGTCACCACCGCGCATATCGTCAATACGATAAAACGTGGCGAGAACGGCAGCATCAGCGTTTCCATGGGGTCCCCTCGGTGATGAGTCAGGCGCCTTTCGCATTTGCAGCCTGACGCGCCTGCGCGAATTGGCCAATCACATTACCGGCGGCAACGATCACGGATGTGACAATTGGGCTGCCGGTGATTTGCCTTTGGGCCAAGCTACCCAATCAGCCGAAGAATAATCAATCCGGCTGGCGGCCGGGCCCGATCGGTCCCGGCGCTTTTCGCACCGCAACGTAGCGGCTTTTCGCACAATCGTCGGATCAACAGCGCTCGGTAGTTATGCGCTTGTGGTGCACCGGGGATATGCTCTGGGCATCATGATACGCCGGCCTTGGCGCTTTGCAGAAGACAAAGGACATCGAGAGATGAAGATTCCGCAGCTGCCCTTCACGGTGACCGACTGGAGCGAGGTTGCGACCACCATTCACCCCGGTGAAACCGGTCAGGCGCTCTGGCGTACTCTCAACATCGGCGACATCCGTATCCGCATGGTCGAGTACACCCCTGGATATCTCGCCGACCACTGGTGTGATCGGGGTCACGTGCTCTACGTGCTGGAAGGCGAGCTGAACACCGAATTGAGCGACGGCCGCAGTTTTAGGCTGCGGCCCGGAATGAGCTATCAGGTTTCAGATTTCGGCGATGCGCCGCACCGCTCATCGACCGAAACGGGAGCGAAGCTCTTCATCGTCGACTGAGAAGGCCCAACGGTATCGGGAGCTCAGCGCTCGACAAACGCCTTCTCGATCACAAAGTGACCAGGCTCGCTGTGGTTTCCTTCCGCGAAGCCGCGGGCATCGAACATCTGACGCAGCTCTTCCAGCATCGCCGGACTGCCGCACATCATGATGCGGTCGTCCTCGATATTCAGTGGCTCCTGGCCGATGTCGTTGAACAGCTGCTTGGAGGTGATCAGGTCGGTGATGCGACCGCGGTTGCGGAACGGCTCGCGGGTGACCGTCGGATAGTAGGTAAGCTTCTCGGCGAGCAACGGTCCGAACAACTCGTCATCCCTCAGCTTCGCCACCAGCTGCTCGCCATAAGCGAGCTCCGAGACATGCCGGCAGCCATGCACAAGTACGATCTGCTCGAACCGGTCATAGACATCGGGATCCTTGATCAGGCTGGCAAACGGGGCGAGTCCCGTGCCAGTCGAGAGCAACAGCAGGCGCTTTCCGGGAAACAGATTGTCAGCGATCAGGGTGCCGGTGGCTTTGCGCCCGACCAGGATGGTGTCGCCTTCCTTGATCTTTTGCAGACGCGAGGTCAGCGGACCGTCGGCGACCTTGATCGAAAAGAATTCGAGCTCTTCCTCGTGGTTGGCGCTCGCCATCGAATAAGCGCGCATTAACGGACGCCCGTCGACCTCGAGTCCGATCATCGCGAACTGGCCGTTCTGAAACCGGAAGCCGGTGTTGCGGGTAGCACGGAAGCTGAACAATGAATCGGTCCAGTGCCGCACAGAAAGAACCTTCTCTCGATGAAACGCGCTCATCTGATTTTCCGCTTCCGTCTTGCAAAAAGAGCCAGCCGGGACTTCCCGTTCGAATCGGCAGAAGCCTCTGTGGCGATTGAGGAATTGCCGCTCTTCAACTAACCGATTTTACCGGAGTGTCAACATGCTGCACTGCAAGATATCCGTTCGAAAATTGCAGGTCTGGCTCGTTTGACAGGCCATCTGCCAAAACCTTCTCCCGGGCCGCTGGACTGAGCAATTAACTTGCCTGATGGCCCTCCAATTCAGCCGATTAATGCCGCCTTTGGGCGGGAAAATTGGTTAGAGATGTTCTTCAAAATTCGAAAACGACGGGTCGCGCCGGTATCGCATGGCGAATTTGCAGGAATTTCGCGAAGGGAAGCCCGCCTTCTATCCGGACCAGGCTGTGTATGCCGCCTTTGCCTGCGCCGCGTTGGGGCTTGGGTTCGAAGACGTCGACGGCGGCACCGGCCTCATCTTTCGCGTCACCTCGGAAGTCAAAGCGGTGTATTTCGGCGCCGGCCGGTGCTCATGGTATCCGCAAAACAATGCGACATCAGCGACGCTCGCTTCCGACAAATATTTTGCCAATCGAATCCTTCACAAGGCCGATATCCCGAACCTTGGCGGCAGCTATTTCTTTTTGACCGCAAGACACCGCGCGCTCCGTCCCGCCGGCCACGAGCGCGACGATGCCTTCCACTATTTCAGGAAGCTGAACGGGCGCGCCTTCCTCAAGCCGCTCACGGGATCGCGCGGCGATTTCGCCCAAGCCATCACAGATGAGGTCTCGCTTGGACGGTATCTCGACGAGGTCGCGCCGCATTACGACGCGGTGGTGATGCAGCCGGTCGTCAGCGGCCACGAATACCGGATCTTCATGCTCGACGACGAAGTGGTTTATTCCGCGCGAAAATCTCCGCCTGTTGTCGAGGGCGACGGCACGCGCCGCCTGCGCGATCTCCTTGGCTCGCACAATTCCGCGCTGAAGGGCCGCGGTCTTTCGGGGATCGATCCAGGGGCGATCCCGCAAGCCGCGCTCGATCGGGTCTTGCCCGCCGGCGAACGCTTCGAAATTCCGGGCCGGACGAATCTCAGCGCAGGCGGCCACATGGCGTTTGCCTCGCCCCCTTTGGCCGCGATCGCCATGGCTCGCGACGCCGTTCGCGCACTTGGACTGCGCGCTGCCGCCGTCGACCTGTTCACCGACATCGATGGAAAACCGCACCAGATCGCCGTTATCGAGGTCAACTCCAATCCTTCGATCCGGCTGCTGCAGGACTTGCAACGGCCCGACCTGATCCTGAAAATCTGGCGCCACGCGTTTTGCGCGGTTGGATTATTAGATGTTTGATCTGCCGAAATTTGGCGACGGCATTTGTCTCGCGCGAATGGCTGAACTGCTCGAGCGGCTTTGCATCGATCGGGCGAGATTGCAGGAACGATCGCTCGCGATCACGGGATCCAACGGCAAGGGATCGACGGCGGCCTTTTGCGCCGCGATCGGACACGCTTTCGGCCTGCGCACCGGCCTGTTCACCTCCCCGCATCTGTTTCACGTCAACGAACGATTTCAGATCGACGGCGTACCGATTTCCGATCACGAGCTCGACGGGTTGTCTGACCGGATCGCAACCGCGATCACAGCTGTTTCAGACAAGCGCGGCGAACGGTTCGGCGCGTTCGAGGCCATGTTCGCGCTGGCCTGTCTGTATTTCGAAGAACGCGACTGCGAATTCGTGGTGTTCGAGGCCGGCATCGGCGGCCGCTACGATCCGGTTCGCCTCGTGGGAAGCTACATCACGACGGTCACGTCGGTTGACTACGAGCACGTCGTGTTGCTGGGAAATTCATTGGAACTGATCGTGTCCGACAAAAGTGACGCCTGCGCAGCCGGCGGCACGATCATCTATGGCGAGAATTGCCGCGCCTTGCGTCCCCACCTCATGGAATACAATCGCAACCGGAAAGTCGAAAGCCTGTTCGTCCGCGACGAAATCAGGATCGGCGGCGAATCCGCCGCGACGGACAGGCAACGCTTCGATTTCGCTTTTGGCGCTCATGATTTCCGCGCGATGGAGGTCGCGCTGGCCGGCAGCTTCCAACTCAACAATGCCGCGATTGCAGCCGCACTGTTCCTTCGCTGGACCGAGCGCGCGCGGCCCGGCGAGCCAGCCGTCGGCATCGAGAGCGCGGTTCGGAACGGCCTGCGTGAGGCGCGCTGGCCGGGCCGGCTGGAGGTCATCTCACAAGACCCCTTCACTGTCATCGACGTCGGCCATACGCCGGACGGAATCCGTCAGGCGCTCGCCTCTCTCCAGCAGATCTACGGCAAGCAAAACTGGATTCTCGTCGCAGGCGTGTCGTTCGACAAGAACACCGCGGAAGTCGGCGCTGCGCTTGCCATGGAATTCGACACCATCATCTGCACTGCCGCCCACCACAAAGGCGGCGACCCTGCCGCACTGGCCGCGACCATGCACCGGATCAATCCGCACGCGCATGTCGAAATCGCCGCCACGATCGAGCAGGCATTCAGCGCGAGCAAGGCGCTGGCTCAATCGCGGCATAGTCGAATCTATGTCGCCGGCGGCCTGTTCACGGCGATCGAATTTGCGGCTCTTGTGCGGGGGCTCGAAGCGACGACATTGCCGTTCCTCTGAGACCAAGCGCTGCCGCTAACGATTCATTAACCATAACCGGCCGATGGTGCTGCACTCTCGGAGCACCGCATGAGCAGCATATTACCCGTTCCGACTCCAGCGCCTGCCGTGATCAGCAGGCCGACGAATCGCAATCAGGCCGAACCGCCGACATCCTCCACGTTCGGCAATCTTCTCCGCCAGACCGAGGTCGCGGTCGGGTTGCGATCGAAGACCGGCTTCTCGGCGGGGGCCACCTACGAGGCAACGACGGTGGCAGGTCAGACCAAGGCAACCTTCAACAATGCGATCAACGCGACGAAGTCTTTTTTCAACATCAAGTAGGGTCCGATCGAGGCAAGCGCAGCGACCGCGAATGCAGGCGACGCGGGATGACAAACATTCCGCTTCGAGGCTGCGGCGCTCCGTGGCAAATTCGCTGCACTAATCGTTGACGCCCTCGGAATCGTCCAACGCCTTGAAAGCGTCACTAGCTGGGGCGAGATGGCGACGTTCATTCGTTTGCCCGTGGGCAGACGAGATCACCGGGAGAGAGCGCCATGAGCGACAACATCAATCGCCAGATACTGCTGGTGGAAAAGCCAGCCGGGAAACTCGGCAGCGAGCACTTCAAGATGAGGCATGGAACCATCCCGGAGCCGCGCGATGGCGAGGCCTTGCTGCGGGTGCGCTACATCTCGCTCGATGCGGCCAACCGCGCATGGATGCACGGGGCGACCTATCGCGCGGCGGTCGAGGCCAACACTGTGATGGCTGGCGGCGGCATCGCCGAAGTCATCGCATCGAAAGCGCCAGAGCTCGCCAGAGGCGACATTGTGTTCGGGGACACCGGATGGCAGGACTATGCGGCGGTGCCCGCAAAGCATCTCACCAAAATGCCGAAGATCGAGCCGATGACTTACCTGCTCAGCGTCTACGGCATTGCCGGTCTCACCGCCTATTTCGGACTTCTTGATGTCGGCAAGCCCAAGGTCGGCGAGACCGTTGTCGTCTCGGCTGCCGCGGGCTCGGTCGGGTCGATCGTAGGCCAGATCGCCAGGATCACGGGCTGCCGGGTCGTCGGGATTGCCGGCGGCAAGAACAAGTGCGACTGGCTGACCTCTGAACTCGGCTTCGATGCCGCGGTCGACTACAAGGATGGCGCGGTGTTCAAGGCGCTGAAGGCGGCGGCGCCCAATGGCATCGACGTATATTTCGACAACGTTGGCGGTGAAGTTCTCGAAGCATGCCTGGGGCAAATGAACCTTCGCGGCCGAATAGTCTGTTGCGGCGCAATCTCGCAATATGATGGCATACCCTCCGGCAGTGGACCACGCGGCGTGCCGGGCCTGATCGTCGTCAAGCGCCTCATTATGCAGGGCTTCATCGTAACCGACTACATGGAGCGGCGGCACGAGGCGCTACGCGACCTGCAATCCTGGGTCACTTCGGGCGCGCTCAAGGTGCAGGAGGATGTGATCGCAGGACTCGAGAACACGCCGAGGGCGCTGATCGGCTTGCTTGCCGGCGAGAACCGCGGCAAGAGAATGATCAGCGTGTAAGGGACTAACAATCGTGCGTATCGCGGTCATTGGCGGGGGCCCCGGCGGGCTCTATTTCAGCACCTTCTGGAAGAAGCGCCATCCGGACGCGCAGATCGACCTGTTCGAACAAAACCCGACCGGAGCCACCTGGGGTTTCGGCGTCGTCTTTTCCGATTCCGCACTTGAGTTTTTGCGCGCCGACGATCCCGACACGGTCGAGGAGATCGCACCGAGAATGGAAAGCTGGAAGAACATCACGCTCAATCTGCGAGGCGAGAGCGTCGAGATCGACGGCGTCGGATTTTCAGCGATCGGCCGGCTCGATTTGCTGAAAATCCTGCAAGGACGAGCCGCGTCCGTCGGCGTGACCTTGCATTTCGATACGCAGGCATCGCTCGATCAACTGGCGGGATATGACCTGGTCGTCGCGGCCGACGGCCTCAATTCGCCGGTGCGCCGTGCCTTCGAGGGCGATTTCGGCACATCGCTGTCCTATTCGAGCAACAAATTTGCCTGGTACGGCACTTCGCGGCGTTTCGAGACCCTGTCGCAGACCTTCGTGGCCACCGACCGCGGCAGCTTCAACGCCCATCATTACCGCTATGCGCCCGGCATGAGCACGTTCCTGGTCGAATGCGATCTTGCGACGTGGCAGGCCTACGGCTTCGCCGACAAGACGGTCGAACAATCCAAAGCCATCTGCGAGCTGGTGTTTGCCGACACTCTTGACGGCCATGAACTCGTCTCGAACAAATCGGTGTGGCGGAATTTTCCCTGGGTCTGGAACGAGCGCTGGTTCTTCAAGAATATGGTTCTGCTTGGCGACGCGCTTCATTCAGCGCACTTCTCGATCGGCTCGGGAACGCGGCTTGCGATCGAGGACGCGATCGCGCTCACCAAGGCCCTTGAGGCGGAGCGCAATCTCGATAACGCGCTGTCCCGTTATCAGAGCGAGCGCCAGCCCATTGTGAAAAAGCTGGTGACGGCGGCGCGCGCCAGCGCCGACTGGTACGGCGATTTCGCCGATCACATGAAACTCGACCTGATGGATTTTGCCTACAGCTACATCACCCGCTCAGGCCGGATCGATGATGCGCGCCTGCGCGCGATGGCTCCCGCCTTCATGGCGCGCTACGAAGCGTCGCGAGTGCGTTCGGCCAGCGGGGGCGGGGCATGACGTCAACCGATCGCCGGCAGATCGCCGATCAGGTGCCGGGCGACAGCCCCGGTGCACGCGAAATCGGCTTTTCGATTCCCGAGACCTATAATGCGAGCCGCGTTCTTTTTGACAATCTCGACAAGGGAAACGGCGATCGTCTCGCGCTGACCGGCCCGCTCGGCGAAATGAGCTATGCCGAGTTGTGCGCGGAGGCTTCGCGCTGGGGCCATGGCCTGATCTCGCTAGGGCTCAGACGCGGCGACCGCGTGCTGATGTTTCTGGACGATACGCCGGCTTACCCGGCAGCGTTTTTCGGCGCGGTACGTGCCGGCTTTGTGCCGCTCCTGATCAACACGCTGACGCCGCCGGATCTTCTGCAATTCTATCTCGCCGATTCCGCCGCGACCGTCGCCGTTGCCGATGCGGAATTCTCCGCGCGTTTCGACGCCACCGCCTGCAAGGAGACGGCGCTGCACACGCTCATCGTCGTCAATGGCGAAGCCGGCCACCACGCGGTCCCCAAAACGATGACTGCCGGGGAATGGCTGTCAGGCTTCGCCTCGCATCTCGCCGAGGCAGACACCCATCGCAACGAAATGGCGTTCTGGATGTATTCGTCCGGCTCGACCGGGAGACCCAAGGGCATCGTCCACCTTCAGCATGACATGGCCTATAGCGATCAGGCCTTTGCAAAGAATATTCTGAAGCTCACCCCGGAGGACATCTGCTTTTCCGTGCCGAAGATGTTCTTCGCCTATGGCTTCGGCAATTCCGTCACTTTCCCGTTCTCGGTCGGCGCGGCGACGCTGCTGCTGCCGGGCCAGCCGAAGCCAAGCGCGATTTTCGAGGCGATCGCGCGCTATCGGCCGACCGTCTTCTTCGGGCTGCCCACGCTCTACACCTCGCTGACCAAGGCCGAAGGTGCCGAGGGAGCCGATTTTTCGTCACTGCGCATGGCCGTGTCCGCCGCCGAGGTGTTGTCGGCCGAGGTATTCAACGGCTGGAAGAAATTGACGGGCGTCGAGATCATGGAAGGCCTGGGTTCGACCGAGGTGCTGCACATTTATCTCTCCAACCGCGCCGAAAACAAAAAGCTCGGCGCCGCCGGCCTTCGCGTTCCCGGCTATGACATCGCGCTGAAAAACAGCGATGGCGAGGAGGTGGGCGAGCATGCGGAGGGCATCTTGTGGGTGCGCGGCGATTCCAACACGCCGCTCTACTGGAACCGGCCGGACAAATCGGCCGAGACGATCCGTCAAGGCGGCTGGATCTATACCGGCGATCGCTTTGTCCGCGACGCGGACGGCTTCTATTTCTTCCGCGGCCGCGCCGACGACCTGATCAAGATTTCCGGCCAGTGGGTCTATCCGCTCGAAGTCGAACTCTGCTTGGCCGAGCATCCCGATGTTCGCGAATGCGCCGTCTTCGCCGCCGAGCTGCCGGACCGGCGCATGACGCTCAAGGCCGTGGTCGTCATGAACAGGGCCCCCGGCGATGAGGGCGGCGCGATCAAAGCGCTTCAGGATTTCGTCAAGGCCAGGCTCCTGCCGTACAAATATCCGCGCGAAATCAAATTCGCCCGAGAATTGCCGAAGACCGGCACCGGCAAGATCGACCGCCAGGCGGTGATGCGGATGTAGTGCAGCGTTGGCTGGCGGGCGGCGGCTGTGATTGCCAGCTGCAACCATTTGGCCGGAACGGACTATGGAACCGACGCGGAACCGGCGGGTCCCCCGGCGGGCCGCGATAACTCCAAAAGCGCGGCCGACAAACCCAACATCGACCGCCATATCAGCTTCGGCTATACTTCCCCCAACATAAGCGCATCATCCTTGCCCGGAGGTCAGGCTTGGCCGAACGCAGGGCCGTGACCACCGAGCATCAGTCGTCGAGAAGTATGGAACTGCAGACAGCGATGCACGTCGTTTCAGGCTGCCTGCTTCGCAGAGGTTTCAGGTAAGGCAGCACCATCAAGAGAGTGACCCCATGCGCAAGCCTCTCCTCGCCATCGCAACTCTGGTGATTTCCACCGCAGCTCAAGCCGCCCCTTCTCTTCGGCTTGCACAAAACGATCAGCCGACAGCACCGCCGCCTGCAGTTATTATGACCGAACCCACCGAACAGCCTCAACCGGTACAGCCGAAGCCGGTTGAGGCAGCGAAGTCTGCTGAGGCACCAAAGCCCTTAGAGCCGACAAAGTCAGCCGCCGAGCCGGCGAAGCCCGCCGCGTCCGCGGCCGTTGCGGAAACCAAGCCGCAGCCCAAAAAGGCCAAGTCGCGCCCCGCGCGCCATGAGACCGCCGAACAGAAGGCGCGCCGGATTGCCGCGAAGTTCGGCGTCTATTGGTGAGATCGCTCGCGATTTCCGATTCAATTTTCAAACTGCGGATACGCGTTCGCATTCTCACGGCGGACCTCGCCTTGAGTCTTGCTCAAACGTTGTCCCCAGAAGGAAGCGAGGGCGCAGGGAATGCCGGGGGTGTCAGGCTCACCCGCAGCCTCGCGTGCAAAGATGGAAAGCACACGAGTTAGTCACCACAGGTTCGCCGAAACATTCCGGCATTCCCTGCCCGATGGTTTACGACTTACTCCGTGCTCTCTCCGGCGATCGGGCTCTTTTGTCACCATCCCGGCGTGATGCGAAACATCATCGCCGGTTGACGCCAGCGTCGGGGTATCAGGACGCTACTACTTCGCCGTCCGCCCGTCACATGCGTTCGTCCTGCGCATGGCAAGCGTCCACAACCGCATCTTCCGACCAACGTTCGTGACGATCGCGATACGCCCCTCGTTCAAGGGCGCGGGACGCGCGAAGAAGAACCACTGATTTGCCCGTCGGCGGAAGCGAAATATTTTTCTGTGAAGGACTGGACGGCGAAGGCAAATCGGCCGAACCGATCTTATTGAGCGACTGATGTCTCCGGTTCAAGGACGGAGGCGGTCGTGATCTGTCAGCCCGGTCAAGTCGCATTTTGTCCCGGGGCTGCCCCTTCCGGCGTAATCAATGCGGCGCGTCGACACGTGGGGTGACCCAACGAAAAATGGTCCGACCGAAGGTCCCGGCAAATCCTACGAAAATAACGGCCGTTCCGATATTCCACATCAGGATCATCACCGTGGCGTCCATGGTGTGAAAGAAAGACAGAGCCGTCGCCGTGATCGCCGCGACCGCAAGGCTGCCCATGATGGTGACAGCCGTGGGCCGCAGCGGCGCTGCGTAGCGCAGCATGACCAATAGCGCCAGCGACAGCGGCAAGCTGGTCAGCACGAGAGTTGCAAAACAGCGCGCGGCCTCGCCCATGCCGATACCCTCGGGCCCGATCGAGACCCAATCGGCGAGGCACTGATAGCCGATGTTGGAAAGCCACAGGATCAGCGACGGCAGCGGCAACATCAACCAGAGCCGCGAACGATCCGGGAGGCTGACGAGGAAGGCCGCAACCGCCGCCAGAATGCCGGTCAGCGCGGAGGCCGCCATACAGGACGCGAACGCCGGATCGCGCAAACGCTGCGCGAGATCGGGCCGGATTCCCTGAGCGACGGCAAGCAGCGTGAGGACCATCGCGGCCAGCAGGAGCCAGCCGAAAGCCCTCATCAACGGCGGCCGCAGCCGCCGCACCGGCGTCAAATTTGTGGAAAGTGATGCGATGAGATCGGGTGTCTTGATCATAACTCGTTCCGGCCAAGGAGGATTTTTCGAAGATTCTTCAGGGCGCGATGGGTATTGACCTTGAGCGAGTTGATGGACATTCCGCTTGCGCTCGCCGCGTCCTTCAATGACATCTCCTTCAGTTTCAATAATTCAATGGCCATCTGTTGTGCTGGCGGAAGATCGCTGATGGCCCGTTCCAGCTCTCGCCGGTTCGATTTCCCTTCCATATCCACACCAACGTCCGCGACTGCCTCGTGCTCCGGCTGGAGAGGCGTCTCCCGGCGCTGGTGGCGGCTTCGCCGCCGCAGCCGATCGATCGAGCGCCGCTCGCCAATCGTCGCCAGCCACGGACCGAACGGTCGCGTCGGATCGTAGGTGTGGCGGATGGAATGAATGGTCAGCAGGATGTCCTGCACCGCGTCTTCGATATCGTCGGCGCTGCGATGCCTTCGCGCGGCGAGCGAGCGCAAGTAGGGCGTGATCTCCTGCAAAAGCCGCTGATAGGCGGCGCCGTCGCCATCCTGGGCGCGCGCCATGAGAATGGCCCAGTCCAGGTCACGGTTGGGCGGGCTGGTGCTGACATCGATGCGCTCGCCGCCCGCGACGAGTTTCAGCACCGGCGTCTGGCTGCCACGATCGCCGCTCATCGAGAAAAGGCTCCAGAAGACTTGCGGCCGATCGCATCGCACGCACGCGTCACGAGGTAATCGAGCGACAGCCGGCCGGGTCCGAGCGCGACGAGCGCGATCGCCATGGCCGCCCATGGCAGATGAAAGTTTGCCCAGCCGTCGGGCACGACGAGTTGAATAACGCCGACCATTATCAGAATCGCAAATGCGCTGAACCGCGTCGCAAGCCCCGCGACGAGTAGCACGGGCAGCACGATCTCGACGAGACCATCGAGCCAGGCGACGGCAAGCGGAAACGGAAAGTCATAGGCGCGGCCGAATAGATGCAGCTTGAATTCGTCTTCGAAAAGATAGGCAGCGGCCGGAGACAGCGTCAGCAAGCCATTCCACTTGGTCAGTCCGGACCTGAAGAAGGGCACCGCCAGCGCGATCCTCAACACCGGGGGCGCAGCGACAAAGGCCAGCCGGGGCAGCCCACCGACGATTGCTCGCACAGCGTTTTCCGCCAGGCATGTGAGCACACTCATCTTCACCTCGCCGCGCCTGCAAGATCATAACCGGTGAGCGCGCCGGCCTTTATGAGGTCGAAAAGATTGCCGGCGAGGTCGAAGCCGGAGTTGACCATCAGGGCAGCCTCCAGAGCCTTGAGAACCGGCCTTTTCTCGATCAGCGCTTCGGTGAATTCCGCGCTGCCCTTCGGAATCAGCCGCACCTCGACCTCGCTTCCCGGACGAAGCACCAGCGTGTTCTCGCCGAGCGACAGATCGACCGGCGCCGGCGCGCCGCCTTCGATGTTCATCTGCCATATCGTGAGCGCCGGAAAACGCGAGCGGACGACGCGAAGCGACGGGTGAACGGCAAGTCGCATCGTTGGCAGCCTGTCCGGCCTGATCGCGCTGAATTCGCACGGATCGATCGGTATCGCCTCGCGCGCGTGATAGGACTCGGACCAGGCGCGCTCGATGCGCGCGACATCCACGAGGTAGGGCAGCGTCGCGGCGGGCTCGAACCGGGCGATGAAATCCGCAAAGCCCGCGCCATAGTCGAGCATGACCGGCGAACGGGGCGGGTTCTTCACGACATAGGCGCGTGCCATGGCAAAAAAGAAATCTGCGCCGACAATGCGATGAACCGCCGGGAACGCCGCCCGCAGCGTCTCGACCAGGCCGGCCACGATGTTGTTGCGATAGACGGCAAAGCGTCTCGCGCTGGTCACGCCGTCCGGCCCGACCAGACCGGCCGGGGTCGGCCGTCCCGGGTCGAGCAACGCCGCCGCGAATTCGTGCTGTAATTCGCAAAGCTGCATGTCAGGCAGCCTCCGATCCGACAAAACGCATGACCGCTTCGGCGCGCTCGGCTTCCCGCTTGAGATCAGGCCATGCCGGTACGTCCTTATCCCACTCGATGAGCGTCGGCACTGCACCCGTGCGCCTGACGGCGCGGGCAAAAAGAAACCAGACAATTTCGGCGACCGGACGGTCATGAGTATCGATCAGCAGCCGCCGGCCCTTTTCGTCAGCCTCACTGGTGTAGCCCGCGAGATGAATTTCCCGGACGTGCTGAAGCGGAAAACCCTCAAGATATGCAACCGGGTCCCACTGCTGATTGGTGCAAGCGATGTAAACGTTGTTGACGTCGAGAAGCAGGCCACATCCCGTGCGTCGCACGACCTCCGCGATGAAATCGGTTTCGGAATAGCTGCTTTCGGCGAAGGCCACGTAGGTCGATGGATTTTCGAGCAGCATCTGGCGGCCAAGCGCCGCCTGCACCTCGTCGATATGATCAGCGACGCGGACCAGTGAGGCGTTGGTGTAGGGGATGGGCAACAGGTCGTTGAAGAAGCTTGCACCGTGCGACGACCACGCAAGGTGCTCGGAGAACAGCCCCGGCCGATAGCGATCGATCAACTGGGCAAGGCGCTGTAGATGATCCCGATCGAGCGGCCGGTCCGCGCCGATCGACAGTCCGACGCCGTGGAGCGACAGGCGGTATCGCTCTCGGATCGCCGACAGATAGCGATGCGGGGGGCCACCGGCGCCCATGTAATTCTCGGCATGAACCTCGAAGAAGCCGACGTCGGGCAGCGTTTCGATGATCGTGCGATAGTGCTCGGCCTTGAGGCCGACGCCACCCCGCGGTGGAACGCGATCCTGCGATTGTGAAGGGGGAAACGGCACGGCGGACTCCGCAAAGTGCAGGAAACGGAGCGGGCGCGCGGCCCGCCCCGTCATCGGCGGTCAGGCCTTGGGCGTGAGGCTGCCGTGACCGTTCGGCGTGTTCATGGTGGTGCAGGTGCCCTTCGGCTCGAGCTTGAATGCATTGCCCTGATAGTCCGCATGGCTCGTTCCGGCGCAGGTCGTTCCCGCTCCGGCATAGCAATCGTTCTGTCCCTTGAGCGCGACGCCGAAGCACTTCTCCATCTTGCCGCCCGCCATCGCCTTCATGGTCATGGCCTGCTTCTCTTTCATCATCTTTTCCATGTCGCCTTTGCTCATTTGCGCCGCGGCGGACGTGGCGGCCAGCGATCCAAAAGCGACTGCGAACGCGCCGCCGACCATTGCGGAAAGCGTAGGATTGGACATTCAAATTCCTCCGGTGTTCGGGTTTAAACCATGCGAAGCGCAGGGTCAGCAGTCGGGCAAGCCACTTGCCCCGCCTGACAAGCCGTTCGCTGCGATGGAGAAAAAGGTTACGCCGTGCCGTTCGGCGAGCGGCGACATCATCTGTCGCGGAAGTAGTCGATCAGGTCGCTGGCGGACGCCGACGACCAATCCGCAGCGCCTTGCATGTATCCGACGATCAATCCCGAAGCCGACACGAGATAGCTGATCGGCATCCCGTAAAGCGCAAACGGCGCATTCCTGCGGTTCTCGCCGTCGAAAGATGCGACGTATCCGTTCGGATCGAAAAAAAGCGGCAGGCTTCGCAGCCGAAGCGCTTTCGCGAAGCGCTCCACCATGAACCGGTCGCCTCGGTCCTCGGACACGGCGAGGACCTGGACGCTGCCACGCCAGACATTTTCGAGTTGCTGCTCCAGCATTGGCAGTTCGGCTCGACAGGCCGCGCACCAGGAGGCCCAGAAGTTAAGCAACACCGGTTTGCCGCGAAGCGAATTCAAATCAAGCGTTCCGCCCTGGAGACGAAACAGGCGGATCGGCGGCAATTCCGGCTGCGGCCGCAAGATGGTGAATTGATATCGGCCGGAATGAAACACGGGCATGTCGGCGTCTTCGGGCATTGCTGCCGACGCGTATCGCTTTGGGCTGGCCAACGCGGCGGCCAGCCCGGCGAGGCCAAGTTGCCGCCGTGTCCACATCAGGCCTCGATCTCTTCGATCTGCAGGGATGGCGACGCTGGTGAAACTGCCGGACGAAAGGCTATGAATGGCAATAGCGGATTCGGCAACCAGTACATCCATCCCATGAAGGGCTCGCGCGTTCCGTCGGGCAGCCGCAGGTCAAGCCAGACATAGAGGAACTTGTAGATGCAAAGCCCGGGTACCCAGCTCGACCGCAGCGACTTCGTTTTCAGGCATTTCCGGCTGATATAGTAGTTGCCTTCAAACGGCATGATGCCCCAGACGCCGAGCGGCCCTTCGGCGATGACCTCGCCGCTTGGCCAGTGCGTGATACGGATCGACCGCGGCGAAGCCTTTGTCATGTTGCGCGCCGTTCGCCTTTCTTCCTGATCCGTTCCATGGTTCGTCGGAACGGGGCAAAAGTTACCGGCGCGGCGGTACTAGCCCCGCGAAAATCCGTCTGGAATCGGCGGCAATCCCTCCGGTGTCGTCGGAGCGTCGTCCAGTTTGCCGCCCGCCAGTACCGCATCCTGGCTGAACACCCTTGCCGGCAAGTCGCGAGCCTTCTCGCGACCGTCAGGCTTCGGCGAGATCACCGGGTTGCTCTTGAGATATTGGCTGAGCGCCTCATGAATCGAGAACGGGAGTATCTCCGCGTCGTGGGTATTGCGATGGCGGCAAATGACGTCGACCGGCTCTCCCTCCCGTTCACAGCCCGCGATCGTATAGTGTCCGTCATCGGCAATGTCCTTGTTTCCAACCTTGATCGAGATGACGCGATGACCGTGCTCGGCATGGGCGTCGAAGACGATGTCCATGCCTGAGGCCCTCGGGCCCCAGCCACCATTGAGTTTCATCGGTGACTTGGAATAGACCATCTCGAGCTCGTCTTCCCAGTAATCTCTCAATTCCTTGCCGGTCACCCAACCCTTCTTCATTCGCGCATCCATGGGCAGGATGTTCCACAGAGCAGCTTCCGTGATGCTCAAATTGACTGGCACACCGAACCTGAATCCATTCGTGAGCCCGATATCTGCCCCGCTCACCGCCTTGATCGCATCCGAAACGAAGTCGTCTGCCGAAGTTTCGAGCACGTCGTAGCGCATGAGAACGGTGTCAGTCTTGCCGAGTTCGCGAGCCATGCGCTCGCGATGAGGTTTCAGCGAGGCATCGACCAGACTTTTCACCGCCGGGTCTTCGGCATATCTGTTCGCAAGAACCGGGATGAGCTGGAATTCGTGCGCGGCGATTCCGCCGCCCGGCTTCAAAACCAGATCGAGCCGGCCGAGCCACGAGCCGAAAGCCCCTGGTTCGACGACGAGCACGTTGCCTTCGATGATCGGCCGGGACGTACGCTCGTGTGTGTGGCCGGAGAGGATAACGTCAAATTCAGGCATCTTCCGCGCAATGCTTCGTGCGATGGTCAGGCCGGTATGCGTCAGCGCGACGACGAGGTCAGGCTTTTCTCGTGCGCGCAAATCCTGAACATATTCGCGGAGGCCCGCCATCCTGCTGGTGTCCATGCCGCGCCATTCGTCAGGGGGTTGGCGCTTGCTCGCACCGATGTCGGTGATGCCGACGACGGCCATCCTGACGCCGTTTCGTTCGAGAATGACCGACGCAGGATAGAGACGTTTGCCGGTATCCGTGTCGGTCAGATTGTAGCAGACCACCGGGCAGCCGAGCTTGGCCATGGTGTCTTTGAAGATTTCCGGCCCATACGCCGGCTCCCAATTTCCAGGCGTAAAAACATCAAGCCCCATTGCCTTCAATGGTTCTAGAATCGCGGCGCCCTTCGACCATGCGGCCGGGCCCGAGCCCTGGAAATCGTCGCCTCCGTCGAGAACGAAGTAGGGAACCTTCCCTCGTGACTTTTCAAGATCGATCGCGGTCTTGAGGCGCGCAAAGCCGCCCATCATCTGGAACTGAGGTACAGCTCCCGGGAGATAATCGAGATGGGTTTCGAGTTGCGCGTGCGAATCCGTGAAATGCAGCAGGGTCACGCGCTTGCCCTGACGCACGTCCAGGTTCTGGGCTTTTGTGGCAGGCGTAAAGCTCAGGGCCAGTGCGGCAGCGCTTGCTGTGGTCAGCAGATGACGGCGGGTGATTGTCTTTGGCATTTTTTCTCCGCTTTGTGTGATTGCAGCGAATGTGCCGGCAGCTGTCTCGCCGCCATTGGCGAGCTGAGGCCGCTCGGTGCGCGTTCGTCGCTACCGTCCAGTGCCACTTCGGAGGCGGCCATTGGCACGGAGACGACAGTGGATGACTTCTTCTCTTGCTCCTGATATTTTTCCGGCTCGATGCTCGACGCTCAGTCCGAGAATGATCGGCCTTCGATATCCGTCACGACTATTTTGAACGGCTTTGCTCCATCCATGCGATCAGCCGGCATGGACAAGTGGATTGTCGCCGCGGCGCCCATTTCGGCGCTGAGGCCGTATCGGCCCGGCTTGATCTGATTGTACGAATAATCGTTCTGAATCGCTTCCTTGGGCAGGTGAGAGAGTTGATCTGCATTCCAGACTTCGACCTTCTTCCCGGTCGAATCCTGAAGCGTCACCTCCATGACATGCGCCGGCGCTTCCGGCGTGCCGCCATCGAGGTAAAGGTGGAAGCCTACCGACCCATCAGCAGTGACGTTCAGGCCGTCCAGTGAGAAATGATGTTTGCTCGGACTGGTCGGTCCCGCGTGGAACGGCGTGAATACCGATCCGCGGTAATAGTTATAGGTCCCCACGTTGAAGACCACGGTGAGAGCAAACACGGCCACGCTGAGCTTCAGAAACGCGGGTCCGGAAAGCGGCAGCGGCAGGCTGCCGCATGCCCAGCGAAACCAGAAACGGCTGGCAAGCCAGGGCCTGCGTGCCAGCAGGACATTGTCCAGGCTGTAGACGCCGGCGCCAGCCAGCACCAGCGTCATCCCCATCGCCAGATTGCAGGCCGCCATCGTCCACTCGTCGATGCAGGTTGCGCCCTGCCAGCCGAACATGAGCATCAGGACAATCGAAAAGCAGACACTGCCGAGCGCGGACAGCCGGGTCAAAAAGCCGGCCATCAAGCCGAGACCGCACAACAGCTCAAGCGCGCTGAAGACGATGAGGCCGGCATAGAGCGCCACGAAATGCTGGAGCAGCCAGGAGATGATGTGACCCGTCCCAAGAATCGCGCCGGGCATCGCCGACTGGGACTTGTTGGCCATCCAGTGTGGTGCCGAGGGATCAAGCTTCGCCGGCGCGTAGATAAAGCGCCTCGACCCGCCACCCCAATAGATGAAGCCCTGGATGAAGCGGACGGAGAGCAGCGACAAGGCCAGCATCCGCCAATTGGCCTTCTCATCGATCGTGATCGCCCGGAGCGAAGGACGAGCTAATTCATTCATGGCTGGGCTCCTCCCCGGCGTAGGGCTTGAAACCATAGCGCGCAAAGATGCGCATGGCCTCGGGCGAGCGAATGAAGTCGAGCCATGCTTTTGCGCCGTCCGGATTGTTGGCTCCGTTCACCGTGGCTCCGGCGTAAATGGCGGTCGCATTCTGTTCGGCGGGAATGTCGATATGCGCGATCGGATTGCCGATCTGCTCCTGAAAGATCGCCTCCGACTGCCACGTCACGCCGGCTTGCGCACTTTGCTGCATCAGGAACAGCGGCGTCTGCCGATGGTGTATGCGGGTGAGCTTGGTGGTGCCGTCGCGGACCTTGTCGCCGTAAACGGCGTCGGCCAATTTCGGACCGCCGGTCTTTGCCAGAGCAAGCTTGATCTGCCTGGCGATCCCCTCGTATTCCGGGTTCGGCATCGCGAGACGAATGTCCGGCCGACCGAGATCGGCCAGATCATGGACGTTGCCGGGATTGCCTCGCGGAACCATGATGGTGAGGGTGTTGGTAACATAGGGCACCGGAGGGCCCGTGAGCGTCCCGTCCTTCACCAGTTCGCGGATCTTGCGCAGCCCTGCGAGATACGCATCTGGCTTGATCTGCCAGGTCATGTTGCCGGAGGTGACCCGCCCGCCGTGTTTAATCTGATCAACGAGAAGGCCCGGCGGAAGCGTCTCCCAGTAAATGCGTCCGCGATAGTCGGGGTGTTGCTCTTCGAAGGCCCGCACCAACGGCGCCATGGCGAAGTAATAATTGCCGCCGACAAACAGGACCAGGCGGGAGTTCGTCAGGTCACCGTGAAAATCGGCAAGACTGTCGATCCCGGGGACGGTAAAATCCAGGCCGCGATCGATCGCATCATTGTTTTCGCCATGTTGCCATGGCGGGTCGATACTCGCGCGATCAGGCGGCTGGGCAGACGCTGCCGTCGCAAAGAGCGATCCGGCGGCAACAAATCCAGCTGCAATATTGGCGGCAACGGGCAGCTTTTTGCCTTTGTGAAGCATCTGACGCCTCACTTGATGTAGAAAAATCCGGCGCGCTGCAGCTCGGGTATGGTTGCCACCGCTCCAGGGCTTAGTACCGCCCGTGGAATCAAGTGGTTGGTCAGTTCGGCCGCCAGCGCATCCTGCGCAAGGTGGTCAGGATTGATATCGGCCTTGATCAGCTTGCCCGCCACTTCCCATATCGCATTATGACAGCCGAGAAACACCACGCCACGGCGCTGAAGAGCAGGGATCGAGTTGGCGGCGGCGGAATAGGCTCCCTTCGGATCTTCATAGTCGGTCGACGTTGGCGTGGATGAGGCCTCGATCAGCGCGTTGTTCTTCATCTTCCCCTTGGTCATTTCTGCCAGGCGGTATTTGTCCCACATCGCCTGATCAAACAGCGCAAGATGGGCCGACCCGTGCGTTGCGGAGACCACGAGGAAATCCGGGTGCCTAAACGACCAAACCTGTGCGTTCAAGGAATTGCGCATCAGGTTGAGCCATGGACCGTCGATCTCGGTCTGGTCCCAGACCTGCTTCGGCTCACCTCGATAGTTCTTGAGCAACTCGATCGCGTCGGCATCCCATTGCGAGCGCTCATTGAGGATCATCGGGACGGTCTTGTAATCCCGGTGGGCAGTTGTGCGCGTCAGCTCCATCATCAAGGATTTGAGCAGCCTGCCTTCATCCGAGGGCGCTCCGGCTTCCACAGCACCGGCGGCACCGACCGACAGCGCACCGGCACCTGTCGCCATGCCTATGGTCTTCAGTACTGTCCTTCGATCCGTTTCGACTTTCATGGGCACCTCCGCGCGCAAAACTTCTTCAATGCCGGCATTCGCGTCGCGTCCGGCAGGCCTCCGCGGCTCCCGCCGCACTGCGCCACGTCGCTCGCCGCGATAGCGGCGGAGGTCATCTCGTAGCGGGCCACTTCCGCGATCTGAGTGTGCGAGAGCAGGCAAGCTGTTCGCTGCCAAAAACCGCTCGTCATTATGTGATCACGCATATTGAAACAATCGCCGCGGAATTCGTTGTCGACAGTGCAAACCACTAAACCAACGCGATCGTTCCAGAGATCAACTGAACGTTCTGACAAATCAACTAAACGTGCGAGTTCAATATATGGAATCACATATCGAGCTTCGGCAGCCGCTTTCCGGGCTGCCGGTGCGGCCGCCGGTGATCGGGGAGAGGGCGCCGCCGTTTCGAACCCGCAGTACAATGGGCGAGCGCAAACTCGAGGATTTTCGAGGCCGCTGGATCGTGTTGTTCTCGCATCCAGCGGATTTCACCCCCGTATGTACCAGCGAGTTCATTGCCTTTTCGCGTGCCTATGATCGGTTCAAGGCGCTGGACTGCGAACTGCTGGGGCTGTCGGTCGACAGCCTGTCATCACATCTCGCCTGGGCGCGCGACATCGAAGTTCGCTTCGGAATCAGAGTGCCGTTTCCCATGCTTGAGGACCCCTCAATGGCGATCGCGCGCGCCTACGGAATGTTGCCGCCTGAGGCCAGATCGAGCGCCACCGTGCGGACCACGTTCGTCATCGATCCGGAGGGAATGATACGCGCAACGATCACCTATCCCATGACGGTTGGACGGAACGTGGAGGAAATTTTACGTCTGCTCGAGGCGTTGCGCGTCACCGATCGCTCAAACGTCCTGACTCCGGAGGGCTGGCGCCCGGGCAATCAGATCCTCGTGCCGCCGCCGCTGACCTTTGGGGGAGCCGACCAACCTCATCATGAGGACAAGTCCGGCGATTGGTACTATCGGCTCGGGAACCTGTGACATGCTGAAAAAGTCCGAACTTCGTCCCACCGTCAAAGGGTTCTACGACAGGCGCACCGGGAGCATCCAATACGTGGCAGCCTGCCCGGTCACCCGACGCTGCGCAATCATCGATCCGGTGCTGGATTTCGACGAGAAGTCGGGAGCGACGGCAACACGCAACGCCGACGCGATTCTCGCTTATGTCCGGGACAACGACATGACCGTTGAGTGGATTCTGGACACCCATCCGCACGCCGACCATTTTTCCGCCGCGCAATACCTGAAGGGTAAAGTGGCGGCGCCCACCGCCATCGGTGAACGGGTTGTGAAAGTGCAAGAGCTATGGAAGCGCATTTACAACTTTCCGGATCTGCCGGTCGATGGCTCGCAGTGGGACCGAACCTTCGCGGACGGCGACACGTTTACGGTCGGCGATCTGACCGGCCGGGTCATGTTTTCACCCGGTCACACGCTGGCTTCGATCACTTACGTGATTGGTGACGCCGCGTTCGTCCACGATACGCTCTTTATGCCGGACTCGGGCACCGCCCGCGCCGACTTTCCGGGCGGCGATGCGGCCATGTTGTGGCAATCGATCCAGAATATCCTCTCGTTACCCGCGGAGACGCGTGTCTTCACCGGCCACGATTACCGGCCTGGAGGCCGCAAGGCGTTATGGGAGAGTACAGTTGCCGAGCAGATCGCGTCGAACATCCATATGAAGTGCAAGAGCGAGGACGAGTTCGTCCGGTTCCGACATGCGAAAGACGCCTCGCTGCCGATGCCAAAACTCATCCTGCACGCCTTGCAGGTGAACATCCGCGGAGGGCAACTGCCCGAACCCGAAGCCAACGGCCGCCGCTATCTGAAATTCCCGCTGGATGCGCTCGAAGGAGCCGCATGGGAATGACGGCGAAGGCGTTGTCCGAAGACGAGTTCAAGCGCGCATCCGAGCTGATGAAGATCCTGTCGCATCCAACGCGGCTGCGTCTCGCGTTGCATCTGGCAGGCGGAGAGTCGTCGGTCGCCGAAATGGAGCGCGTGCTCGAGATCCGCCAACCAAGCCTGTCGCAGCACCTTGGCGAACTGCGCGAGGCGGCCCTCGTGACGACCAGGCGCGAGCACAAGCTGGTCTTCTACACACTCACGGACGCTTCAGCGATCCATCTCCTGGAGATGATCCCGGCCATCATTCGCGGAAGGGCGATTCCTCCGCAGTTGCATCGTCGGGATTCGCTGCAACAGGTCCGGCACGGCGGTGCCGCGATGTTCGCCCTCGTGGAAGATGCCTCGTGAATGCGGCGGCGCGCCAGCGATCCAACCCGTCGATGGCAAAACCCGATCGCTAACTACCTCGGGCACCAGGAAGATCCAGCAAAAGTGCGCTGCACCGAGTTGTGGCCCGATCAGTTTAAAGTTCTGGCGTTGGGTGCCGTCGTGCGTCTTACGCGGCTGCTTTCCCCGCAGCTGGAGCGCGCGAGGGGATGGAGAGAAGGTCGGTTGCAAAATCAATTGGGTCCGTGCTCCGCTCCTGCGGCCGCACCGTCCTCGGTGATCCTGAGGGTGCCGAACGTCCACGCAACAACCCATTTGCGGACGCTCGCCTGCACAAGCCCGATCATAATATCGTGCTCATCCATGCCGCTTTCGCGAAGCCACTGAACGACCTCTCGCGTTTGAATATCGACGCCCGGCCGACAGCCATGTGCGGCC
The DNA here is from genome assembly GCF_027451485.1 of Bradyrhizobium sp. Taxonomy (GTDB): domain Bacteria; phylum Pseudomonadota; class Alphaproteobacteria; order Rhizobiales; family Xanthobacteraceae; genus Bradyrhizobium. The sequence continues at coordinate 8,444 of NZ_DAIDJE010000001.1, read as the reverse complement.
ATGGCGCGAACTAGCCGCAGACTCTCGTCCAATTGAACCTCAAGATGATCTCTGGAGCCAAATCGGTTCAGGCGAGACTCGCACCAGCGTTCGCGCCACTCACCCGGCACGAAGTGGCAGATTCGTTGGACGCGTTCTGTTCAAATTTGAACATACGAGTTGCGAACGAATGCAAGAACCCCAGCCCGGGACGTAAAGCTCCCGCGGGTGAGAATGGGTCTGGAATCAGGCGGTTGCGCGCGATCGCCGCCGCGGCCGAGATAGCACGGGGCCGGGCCAAATCCAGCAAGGGGGACGCAATCGAGAGACTTGCTAACGCCGCAACGATTTATCCAAATGACGCAGCTTGCCGGCTACTCACCTGGCTTGCCTCCCGCAAGCAGTGCCGTGATCAGTGGCACCGTGAAGCGGAGATCGTGTGCATCCGGCGATCGCCAAGCACGTGCGCCATGAAACCTGGGCTGCGGAAGATTTTCGCAAACGCCTCGTCGCGGATGCTCAGGCCCCCGGCATAGGCGCCGAAGGCCGGCATCACCGCGCGCTCGCCGTCGCTGGCAAAACAACGCCGTTCCAGCCAGCGCGCCCGCGTCGCGACCCGCGCCTTGGGATGCAGGTGGCCGGCGATTTCGCCCATTGCCCCCGTCGGCTCATGGCGGAACACGATCGGACCGATCGCGACTTCGCTCGCGATGGCGCCGCCGAGATCGGACGGCAACGCCGGATCGTGATTGCCGGAAATCCAGATCCAGTCGCGCCGCGCCTGCAGTGCAGCGATCGCTTCGCGATTCGCCGTCGACAAACGCTGATGGGCGGTGCGGTCGTGAAAGCTGTCGCCCAATGCGATCACGGTTTTCGGATCGAAGCGGGCAACCACCGACGCGAGCCGGCCCAGCGTCGCGAGCGTATCATACGGCGGCAGAAGGACGCCGCGTGCCGCAAAGCTCGATCCCTTTTCGAGATGAAGATCGGACACCACCAGCAGGCTTTGCTCTTGCCAGAACAGCGCGCCGGACAGATCGGCGGAGAACGTCACGCCAGCCACAGTCATTGAAGATCGCGTGGCCAGTTCAATGGAGGTCCTCGTCATGGCCGGGCTTGACGACGTTGATAGGTCTCTATCCACCCGATGTATCCCTATCCCGTCGCCTCTTTGACCAGTTCCTCGGCGGCTTCCGCCAGAAGTTCGTCGGACGCCTCGCCATAGACGGCCTCACGGCCGATTTCGAGCATCACCGGCACTGCCAGCGGCGAAACGCGGTCGAGTTCCCGGTGGGTGATTCGTCCCTTGATTCGCGTCAGCATATCACCCAATCGCCGGAGATCGAGCAAGCCCGCGGCCGCATCGGCGCGAGCGGCGCGCAGCAGTACATGATCGGCCTGGTGTTTGCGCAGCACGTCGTAAATCAGATCGGTCGAGAACAGCACCTGGCGGCGGGTTTTCTCCTCGTCGGTAAAGCGCCGCGCGATCAGGCCGGAAATCAGCGCGCAGGTACGAAAGGTGCGCTTCATCAGCGCCGATTCGTCAAGCCACGCTTCGAGATCATCGCCCAGCATGTCCGGATCGAACAGCGCGTTCAGATCGAGCTTGCCCTGGCGGATCATGAACGAGGCATCGCCGAGACCCCAGATCGCCAGCGCGTATTCATTGGCGACAAAGCCGAGCGGCCGCGCCCGCGCTCGCTCCAGCCGCCGCGTCAGCAGCATGCCGAGCGTTTGATGCGCGAGCCGTCCCTCGAACGGATAGCAGACCAGGTAATGCTTGTTGCCGCGCGGAAATGTCTCGACCACCAGCTCGCGCGTCTCCGGCACACGCGAAAAATGCGCCTGCAGCGACAGCCATTCGCGCACCTGTTCGGGCAGGCCCTTCCATGCCCGTTTGTCGGCGAGAAGGTTGCGCACCCGTTCGGCGAGATAGGTCGACAGCGGAAACTTGCCGCCCATATAGGACGGTACTTTCGGATCGCTATCGTTCGCGCGCGAGACGTAGACCTGGTCTTCGGCGAGCACCTCGTAGCGCACCACCTCGCCACCGAACACAAAGGTATCGCCGACCGACAATCCCTCGATGAAATATTCCTCGATCTCGCCGAGCAGGCGGCCGCCGCGCGCGATCGCGCCGGTCGAACCCGATCCGCTGCCGCGCGAACGCACCAGTCGCACTTTCAGCATCGCCTCCTCGACGATGGTTCCGACATTGAGGCGATAGCTCTGTCGCACCTTGGGGTTCGCGACGCGCCAGCGACCATTCTTGTCCTGCTTGATGCGCGCAAATCGCTCGTAGGTCTTCAGCGCGTAGCCGCCGGTCGCGACGAAGTCGACCACGTCGTCGAAATCGACGCGGCTCAGTTCCGCATACGGCGCGGCCGTGCGGACTTCGTCGTAAAGCCGATCGGCCAGGAACGCTTCGCCGCAGGCGCAGCCCAAGACATGCTGCGCCAGCACGTCCAGCGCACCGGTGCGGAGCGGCGGCGTATCCTGCGCATTCTCAGCCACGGCATCGATTGCAACGCGGCATTCCAGCACCTCGAAACGATTGGCCGGCACCAGAACCGCGCGCGAAGGTTCGTCGAGACGGTGATTGGCGCGGCCGATCCGCTGCATCAGCCGCGAGGCGCCCTTGGGCGCACCGACATTGATGACGAGATCGACGTCCCCCCAGTCGACGCCGAGATCGAGTGAGGAGGTACAGACCACGCCGCGCAATTTCCCCTTGGTCATCGCGTCCTCGACCTTGCGGCGTTGCGCCACGTCGAGCGAGCCGTGATGCAGTGCGACCGCGAGCCCTTCGTCGTTGATCCGCCACAGGTCCTGGAAAAGCATCTCGGCCTGGGCGCGGGTGTTGACAAAGACAAGCGTGGTCTTGTTGCGCTTGATGAGTTCATAGATTTCGCCGAGCGCGTGGCGCGCGGTATGGCCGGCCCAGGGCAGGCGTTCGCGCGTATCCAGCATTTCGACCTGAGGCGCGGCGGCGCCGCCGGCGACGACAATGTCGGCGGATTGCTGCCTGCCGTCGCGTTGCGGCACCAGAAATCGCGACAGCTGCTCCGGCTCGGCGACGGTCGCCGAAAGCCCTATGGCGCGGACCTGCGGCGCAAGCCGCCACAGCCGCGCCAATCCGAGCGATAGCAGATCGCCCCGTTTCGAGGTCACCAGCGCATGCAACTCGTCGAGCACGATGCGCTTCAGCGACGAAAACAGAAACGGCGCATCATCCGACGACAACAGCAGCGCGAGTTGCTCGGGCGTGGTGAGCAGAATATCCGGCGGATAGCGCCGCTGCCGCTGCCGCCGCGACATTGGCGTGTCGCCGGTGCGGGTTTCGACCTTGATCGGCAGACCAATTTCGGCGATCGGCGTTTCCAGGTTGCGGGCGATATCAACCGCGAGCGCCTTCAACGGCGAGATGTAGAGCGTATGCAGACCCCGGCTGCGCGTCACGCTGCGCCCGGTGGACGCGAAAGTGCCGCCTGCAGACAGTTCGACGAGCGTCGGCAGGAAACCCGCCAGCGTCTTGCCGGCGCCGGTCGGAGCGATCAGCAGCGCCGAGCGGTCCTCGCGTGCTTTTTCCAGCAGCGCCAGCTGATGCGCCCGCGGCGACCATCCGCGTAAGGCAAACCAGCGCAGAAAATTCACCGGCAGCAGCGCATCGGTCAACAGATCTGGTTGGGCTGACGTTTCCACTTCAGATCACGATTTCGCCGCAACGACGACGAGACCGGGAACCGGATTGTTGTTCTCGTTGCGGAACGACTGTTCCTCGATCTGCGACAGTTCAAGACCGGCGGCTGCGAGCGAGGCGCGGACATATGGCACGCCGTGGGCATAGCGCAGGCCCGAGCCAAGGATGACGCCCTCACCGCTATTGCGCTCCAGCGTGAATGCCGCAAGGCCGCCGGCGGCAAGTACTCGGCGGATTTCCGTCAGCACGGGAACGAGATCGGCAACATAGACCATGGCATCAGCGGCGAGCACGAGGTCGGCGCAGGCGTCGGGCTTCGTTCGCAAGCCCTCGAGCATGTCGCCTACCTCAAGCTCGGCATAAAGGCGGGTCTGCCTCGCTTGCCCGATCATGCCCGGCGACAGGTCGATGCCGGTGAAATGATCGACCTCCCTGGCAAAGGCCGACGCGGCAAGGCCAGTGCCGCAGCCGAGATCGATGGCACGCTTGAAGAAGGCAGGCTTCCGTACCGCGTGGCGCGCCGCCAGGACCGCCTTGAACAGCAGCGAGGGTCCGCGATAGCCGAGATCGTCGATCAATGCGCGGTCGAAGCGCGGCGCGTATTGATCGAACAGCGTCCGCACATAGGCCGGCGGCATCGCCGACAGTTCTTCAGCCCCCAGGTGCATCAGTTTCAGACTGGCGCCATGGGGGTCGGCGGCATCGGCATCGCGCGCCCTCCGAAAGGCGGCGATCGCCGCGTCCTGCTGGCCGAGTTGCTGACGAATTTCGCCCAGCGTAAACCAGGCAGAGACGAACCCGGGGGCAAGCTCGATCGCCTGCTCCAACACCTCGGCCGCGGCGACGAGGTCGTCCTTGAGTTGCAGGTCGCGTGCGAATTCGTAGCGGCGGTCGGCAATCAGATCGCCGGAGGACAGAAACAGGCGCGCGGGCATCTTAAGGGCCGATATCCATTGCAAGCCGGACTCGAATGAGTTCCGGATCAGCCTATATAAACGACATGCGCCCGCAAGACATCCTGACGCCGCAACCGGCCGGCCTGTGCTGCAAGCCAGGCGGTTTCCATATCGATCCGGTGCGGCCGGTCGAACGCGCCCTGATTACCCATGGTCATTCCGACCATGCCCGGGCCGGCCACGGCGCGGTGCTCGCCACGCAAGAGACGCTCGACATGATGCGGCTGCGCTACGGCGAGAATTTCGCGCGCTCGACGCAGGCGGTCGCCTATGGCGAGGAGCTGCGGCTCGGCGATGTCGCGGTCAAGTTCCATCCCGCCGGGCACGTCCTCGGCTCGGCGCAGATCGCGGTGACAAGCGGCAACACGAAAATCGTCGCCTCCGGCGATTACAAGGATGCGCCGGATCCAACCTGCATGCCGTTCGAGGTCGTGCCCTGCGATATCTTCATCACCGAAGCGACGTTCGGATTGCCGGTGTTCCGCCATGGCGATGCGGCTGACGAAGTCAGGAAGCTGCTTGCCTCGCTAACACTGTTTCCGGAGCGCGCGCATCTGGTTGGAGCCTATTCGCTCGGCAAGGCGCAGCGCGTGATCGCATTGTTGCGCGCAGCCGGTTTCGACGCGCCGATCTATCTGCACGGCGCGATGGAAAAGATCACCCGCTATTACCAAAGCCGCGGCGTCGATCTTGGCGAACTCCGCGCCGTCAAAGGCATGAAGAAGGCCGAGCTCGCCGGCACCATCACGCTCGCGCCGCCATCGGCGACGTCCGATATCTGGACGCGGCGATTTCCCGACCCGGTCACAGCCTTTGCCTCGGGCTGGATGCGCGTACGGGCCCGCGCCCGCCAGGGCGGCGTCGAGCTGCCGCTGGTGATCTCCGATCACGCCGACTGGGACGGCCTGACGGCAACGATCAAGGCCACCGGCGCGCGCGAGATCTGGGTCACCCATGGCCAGGAAGACGCGCTGGTGCATTGGTGCAAGATGCAGGGGCTCGCAGCCCGCCCGCTTGATCTCGTCGGCTATGGCGACGAGGACAGCGGCGAAGGCGACGTGGCCTCGAGCGACGCCGAGGACGCATGAACCGTTTCGCCGAACTGCTCGACCGCCTCGCCTATGAGCCCGGCCGCAACAACAAGCTGCGCCTGATCACGAATTACTTTCGCTCTGTCGAGGATCCCGACCGCGGCTATGCGCTCGCGGCGCTCACCGGCGCGCTGTCGTTCAAGCACGCCAAGCCGGGCCTGATCCGCGATCTGATCGCCGAACGCACCGATCCCATGCTGTTTGCCTTGTCCTATGACTATGTCGGCGACCTCTCGGAAACGGTGGCGCTGATGTGGCCGAGACAATCCGATCAGCCTCTCCACAACAATCCGCCGCCGCCGACGCTGACCGAGGTCGTCACGACACTGCGCACACTCGGCAAGACCGAAATTCCGAAACAGCTTTCGCGGTGGCTCGACGATCTCGACGAGACCGGCCGCTGGGCGCTGCTGAAACTCGTGACCGGCGCGATGCGGATCGGCATTTCCGCCCGGCTCGCCAAGACAGCGGCAGCGGCGCTCGGCGACAAGGATGCTCACGAGGTCGAACTGCTCTGGCCGGGCCTCGCCCCGCCCTATCTCAATCTGTTCGCCTGGCTGGAAGGCTGCGGCGAAAAGCCGGTCAATCGCGATCCGGCGCCGTTCCGCCCGGTGATGCTGGCGCATGCGGTCGAAGAAGCCGATTTTGCCACTCTCGATCCTGCCGACTATGCCGCCGAATGGAAGTGGGACGGGATTCGCGTCCAGGCCGTCAGCGGCCGCGGCCCCCAAAGCCACATCGTCAGCCGGCTTTATTCGCGAACCGGCGAAGACATCAGCAAAAGCTTTCCGGACTTGTTGCCATCGCTGCATCTGCCCGGAGCCATCGACGGCGAGTTGCTGGTGTTGCGCCAGGGCCGCGTGCAGAGTTTCAACGTGCTGCAACAGCGCCTCAACCGCAAGGTCGTCTCGCCCAAGCTGATCAAGGATTATCCGATCCACTTGCGCGCCTACGATCTGCTGGCCGACGACGAGACCGACCTGCGCGATCTCACCTTTGCGGAACGGCGCGAGCGGCTTCTGGCCTTCATCGCACGACTTGGCGATCCCAGAGTGGACCTCTCACCGACAATCGCCTTCGACAGCTGGGAGGCGCTGGCCGCGGCACGGCGCGAGCCGGCGAGCGCGGGCGCCGGTGCGGACGCCGAAGCGGTGGAAGGCGTGATGCTCAAGCGCCGCGATGCGCTCTATCTGCCCGGACGCCCCAAGGGCCAATGGTGGAAGTGGAAGCGCGATCCGTACATCGTCGATGCCGTGCTGATGTATGCGCAACGCGGTCACGGCAAACGCTCGTCTTTCTATTCCGATTACACTTTCGGGGTCTGGACCGGTGACGACGGCGATGCGCAGCTCGTACCGGTCGGCAAGGCCTATTTCGGCTTTACCGACGAGGAGCTCCTGCAAATCGACCGCTTCGTCCGCCGCAACACCACCGAGAAATTCGGTCCCGTCCGGCAGGTGGTGCATGAGCCCGACCAGGGGCTGGTGCTGGAAGTCGCGTTCGAAGGGCTCCAACGTTCGACGCGGCATAAATCCGGCGTGGCGATGCGGTTTCCGCGGATCAACCGCCTGCGCTGGGACAAGCCGCCGCGCGAAGCCGACCGGCTGGAGACGCTGGAGCGGCTATTGAAAAGCGAAGCATCGGAGTCCGCGGAAGCCGCCCCGGACTGACAAACTGCCATAGAAAGAGCGGAAAACGTGTTCCCACCCTTGCCGGTCATGCCTTAGAATGAAGTCGGCAGCCTGCGGGAGACCATTTGATGCCGAACGACACGAGAGAATTGCCGGCGAGTAATAATGATGCCGTGTACCGCTTCCTGGGCGGCTCGCCTTTGGCCGTGGCGTTTAGGCTGATTCTGCTCTCGATCCTGGTCGGGATCGTGCTGGCGGCAATCGGTTTCGATCCCTGGAATATCCTGCACAGCATCCAACTGTTGTTTCGCCGGATCTGGGATCTCGGCTTCGACGCCGTCAACTGGCTGTGGCGCTATTTCCTGCTCGGCGCGGTCGTCGTGGTCCCGGTCTGGCTGTTGACCCGGCTGTTCGGTGCGCCGCGCGGGCGCTAACGAGCGCAGCATGCGTGCGCCGTTCGGAGAGCTTGCGATCGTTGCTGCCGGCTGAAGGATCAAGCGATGCAATTGCGTTTCATCGGCTGCGGCGACGCGTTCGGCTCCGGCGGCAGGTTCAACACCTGCTTTCACAACACCGGCGAACGCGTCAACTTCCTGATCGATTGCGGGGCGTCGTCGCTGCCGGCGCTGAAAAGCCAGGACATTGTCCGCAACGATATCGAGCTCGTCCTGATCACGCATTTTCATGGCGATCACTTTGGCGGCCTGCCGTTTCTGCTGCTCGATGCGCAGTTTTCCCGCCGAACGCGCCCTCTGACGATCGCAGGTCCCGAAGGCATCGAGATGCGGCTTGGCCAGGTGATGGAGGCGCTGTTCGAAAATTCGTCGCAAACCAAGCGGCGCTTTGATCTCAAGGTCGTTTCGCTCTCGCCCGAGGCGACCGTTCGCCTGGGAGAGGTGAGCGTCACGCCGTTTCCGGTGGAGCATGGGCAATCCGGTGGTCCATTCCTCGGTTACCGGATCGAGGCGGAAGAGCGCATCATCGCCTATACGGCCGATACCGAATGGACCGAGACGCTGATTTCGCTGGGCCGTGATGCCGACCTCTTCATCGCCGAGGCCTACACCTTCGACAGGCCGGTCAAGAA